>NZ_JBAZRC010000015.1:0-46431 GCF_041663085.1 Mucilaginibacter sp. | reverse complement strand
GATCAAAGAATTTGGTACAAAACCAGTTGTTGGTTTCATTGCCGGCCAAACTGCGCCTCCGGGCCGCCGTATGGGCCACGCAGGTGCAATTGTTGGCGGTGCCGATGATACTGCTGCTGCAAAAATGAAGATCATGCGCGAGTGTGGTATCCGTGTGGTAGAATCACCTGCCGAGATTGGCGCTGCTATGGCAGAAGAATTAGCGAAATTGAAATAGAATCAAGAGGTAAGAATCAAGATTCAAGATATAGGGAAATCCCGGTCAAAGTTTGGCCGGGATTTTTTGTTATGTTATGATCCCAACACAATTTCAAAATAAATGTAACTTTTGGCAGCTGATTTTTGTCTCCCATAAAACGAATGGAGAATTTGCATTATAAACAATTTTTAAGTTGCAGGCCAAAGCTTTATCGCTTTGCGCTTTCACTAACAAAAGATGTTAATGATGCAGAAGATCTTTTCCAGGAAACCTTGTTAAAGTTATGGGAACTAAGAAGTGAGTGGGCCGAATGGAAAAATTTTGAAGCCTATGCTATGAGGATGGAACGGAATGCTTTTTTGAATAATGTTAAGAAAAGTAATAGGCAACCACATCTGCAACTTGATGAAATAAGCGACCATCCATTTGAGAATGCAACTGATATTAACATGAGGTTAGCTGACCTAAGACTACAGTTCTATAGTCTAACCAGTCAATTGCCGGCAATACAACGGGATCTTTTGTATTTGCGCGAGATTGAAGAAATGGAGTACAAGGAAATTGGAGAAGTGCTTAATTTAACTGAAGCACAGGTTAAGGTGTATTTATACAGAGGAAGGCAGTATATAAAAAACAAGATGAATGGAACAAGATGAAATAATGTTACTGCTCGAAAAATATTGGAAAGCAGAAACAACAGTTGAAGAAGAAAAAATAATAAAGAAGTATTTAACAACACATCAGGATAAGAGCCTGGCACAGGATAGTAACTGGTTTAAGGCAATTGAAAAAACGCAAAGCATTGATCCAAAGCCTGTAGAACATAGCGGCAAAAATAACGGAACTTTTAAACTTATTGTTACTAAAATAGCTGCCAGCATTATTGTAATAACAGCGGTTTTTTTATGGGGAATAAATTATCACAACCGTGTTCAGGCCGAAAAGGATATAGTTCTTAGAAAACAAGTCGAAGCTGATCTGATATTCGTTGCTGAGGCACTTGATCAGGGCTATAACAACTTAAACGAGTCAAAAGATATTCTTTTAGATATTAAACCATTAAAAATAAAAAAATGAAGAAGATTATTTTATGCATGAGCATATTACTGTTAACAGCCAATGTGTCATTTAGTCAGGATACCCCATCACCTGCATCGTCAGGTAATATAATAGATACTTACTTTAAATCTTACAACAGCGAGCCGGAGTATCGTAGTACTGATATTACCGAAGAAATGATGAATAAGATTAGGGAAAAAGGCATATGGGGGAATCCAAAGTTCGATAAATTTATGAGGCAGATAAAACTATATAAAAAACTAAGTTTTAAAAGTAATAAAGAACATTCGGAACAAATATTTGCTGGTGTTAAAGCTGCGATAAAAAAAGACCGGTTATATAAGCCTTATTTTAAATGGAATAAAGATAGTGGGCAATCTTATTTTTATATAAAATCCAACGATAGTAAAATAACAGAGTTTTCATTTATAACGATCATGCCGGACAGAAACATTTTTACAGTAAGCAGTTTTAATGGTGATAATATAGATATAGAAACAATTCGTTCATTTACTCACGATAAGTAAGCTGTGAAGGGCGGATTAATCTTAAAATCCTTAAATTCGTTTAATTCCGGTTCAGACAAAATCCACCGCCATGAAAAAGTATCTTATCCTTTTCCTGTTCATATCTACCACAACCTTCGCCCAATACAAACCCGCAACCTTTACCGATCCCGACAGGCTCAAAAAAATTGAGGCAACCTTCCCGGTTATCGATTCCATCTATAAAAAGTATGCGCTTGCCAATAATTTTCCGGGCTTAGCTTATGGTATTGTGGTTGATGGTAAACTGGTGCACAGTGTTGGCCTGGGTTATAGTAATTTGGAAGAGAAGATCCCGGTTACTTCAAAGTCGGCGTTCCGAATAGCCTCCATGACCAAAAGCCTCACCGCTATGGCTATATTAAAGCTGCGCGATGCGGGCAAGCTAAAACTGGATGACCCGGCTTACCTCTACATCCCCGAGATGAAGAACAATAAGTATCTTACTAAGGATGCTACCCCGGTAACCATTCGCCACTTACTTACCCATGCGGCAGGCTACCCGGAAGATAACCCATGGGGCGACCGCCAGTTAGCGGTTAGTGATGATGAACTATTGGCCATTTACAAAAAGGGCGTATCGTTCTCTACTAATTCGGGGCAGGGGTATGAGTATAGCAACCTGGGCTTTGCCACATTGGGGTACATCATCAAAAAGGTATCGGGCAAAACCTACGAGCAGTATATTGCCGATAATATTTTAAAACCCCTGGGCATGACGCACACTTATTGGGAGTACACCAAGGTGCCCAAAGAACAGCTTGCCCTTGGCTACCGATGGCTTGATGGCAAATGGGTGCTTCAACCTATGCTGCACGATGGCGCTTACGGTGCAATGGGTGGACTGATCACCACTATTGAAGATTTTAGCAAATATATGGCTGTGCATATGGACGCCTGGCCTGCAAGGGATGATGCTGAAACCGGACCGGTGAAACGCAGTTCGGTACGCGAAATGCAATACCCCTGGGATGTAAATTATTTAACGGCAAATGCCAAAACACCCAATGGCAGGCCATGCCCAACGGTATCTGCTTATGCCTACGGGCTGCGCTGGGCAAAGGATTGTGATAACCGGGTTTATGTTGGCCACACAGGCGGTTTGCCCGGCTTTGGCAGCCAATGGAATATTATGCCCGACTATTGCGTGGGCATTGTATCATTCGCCAACCTTACTTATGCAAATGCGGGCGCGGTAAATAATATGGTTTTAGATACGCTGCTAACGCTATCGGGTGTAAAGCCGCGTACACTGCCAGCATCGAGCATATTGACCCAGCGGCGCAATGAACTGGTAAAACTGTTACCCAATTGGGATAACCCGCAGGCAACAGGCATTTTTGCCGATAACTTTTTTATGGATTACTTCCCCGATAAGCTAAAAGCCGAAGCAATCGAAGTTTTTAACCGGGCAGGCAACATAACCGGCGTAGGCGAGGTAGTGGCCGAAAATAACCTGCGCGGTTACTTTATAATGAAGGGCGAAAAGGGAAATATCAAAGTGCGGTTCACTTTAACCCCCGAGAACCCCGCGCTGATACAGGAGTATCATATTACGTTTGTTAAGTTATAATGTTTGTCATGCTGATTTCGCTCCCGCGAGTTTAGCGCAGAGTAACTCGTGGGTTGCATTAGGTAAGCTTTCAGCTTACAGTTCAGCTGAAAGCTGAAGCTATACCACGAGCTGAAAGCTCGCGGCCGCGCTTTTAAGGCTTGTCAAACCCGTGTAAACATCCTCCATACAAACAAAATCTGCCGGCAAATTGTCGTATATTTATATAGTAGAAAGGGCGAAATATATCTTAAATCGCCAATTCACTAACTCAATCAATTCACTAATTAAAATGGCATACAATCAATTAACACCCGAAGAAGAATATATCATATTACATAAAGGCACCGAGCGCCCGTTTACCGGCGCGTTGCTGGATAATAAGGCCGAAGGCGTTTACGTTTGCAAGCGTTGCGATGCCCCGCTTTACACATCCGAATCAAAATTTGAATCGCACTGCGGATGGCCAAGCTTTGATGACGAGATAGCCGGAGCGGTTAAATGGGAAACCGATGCGGATGGCCGCCGCACCGAAATACTTTGCGCCAATTGCGGCGCTCACCTGGGCCATGTTTTCCAGGGCGAGTATCTTACCCCTAAAAATACCAGGCATTGCGTTAACTCGGTTTCCATGAAATTTGTACCGATTGACGAACTGAAAAAATAAGTCAGAACGGCAGTGCTGCAAAGCCTTGAAAAATTAAATCCCTGCCGAAAAAACGGCGGGGATTTTTTCTTGTTCCACATGTTGTTTTTGTTAAAAAAACAGTCACTGTATGTTAAGTTTTCGGCGTGTAAAAACAGCCTTTTTAAGGCCTTTTACCTTAAGTATTCCGCTGGGTTTTAGGCTTGTTGAGAACATGTTTATATCCTGCAAGTGTTTCTGGTTTTTTATTTTCAATCTGTCAATATATCGGTCTAAAACCTGGTAAGATGTTGTTTCTTAAACTATTAATTTTAATGTCATTCTAAAATACTTTTAAAGTATTGCTAAATATTGTGGACAACTTATAGGTGATGTTAAAAACTTAGACTAACGTGAAACGGTGTGTTAACCTATCTTTGAATTACAAGTTCTTTTAACGCTATCTATGTTACCGATAATTCTATCGGGACAGAAAAGAAAGACCATGGTAAAACATGGGCTAATGTGCAACTAAGAAATAGTTTAGAAACGATTAGTGTGGGTGTAGAAAGTGAGTAAATAAATGCGGAAAAGCAATTTTTTTCCCTTTAAGTAAAAAACTCGCATGGTACACCTGTCTATTGTCGGCTCGGTACAAAAGCAGTTCAGGGGTAGGTTAACAGGGTAATAATTTAATACATAAATATAAGAAGTCGTCAGTATGGCAGAGGAAACCGAATTACTATTAAAAGAGAACAAAGACCGCTTTGTGATCCTCCCAATTAAATACCCCGCTATTTGGGAAATGTACAAAAAAGCTGAAGCCAGCTTTTGGACAGCCGAAGAGATCGACCTGTCTGACGACATGAAACACTGGGAAAGCCTGAATGATGGCGAGAGGCATTTTATTTCGCACATACTGGCGTTTTTTGCAGCGAGCGATGGTATTGTGAACGAGAACCTGGCTATCAACTTTATGAGCGAGGTGCAGTTGCCGGAGGCGCGTTGTTTCTACGGTTTCCAGATCATGATGGAAAACATCCACTCAGAAACCTATGCATTATTAATTGACACTTATATAAAAGACCCTGTAGAAAAAGACCGCCTTTTCCATGCTATTGATACCGTACCATGTGTAGGTAAAAAAGCAGAATGGGCGCTGCGCTGGATAAATAACGGAACTTTTGCCGAGCGTTTGGTAGCATTTGCAGCAGTGGAGGGGATTTTCTTCTCGGGTAGTTTCTGCTCAATCTTTTGGTTGAAAAAACGTGGCTTAATGCCGGGTTTAACCTTTAGTAATGAGCTGATATCGCGTGATGAGGGTTCACATTGTGAATTTGCCTGCCTGCTATACAAAATGCTGGATAATAAATTAAGCACAGCGGCGGCAACAAAAATTATTACCGATGCGGTTGAGATAGAAAAAGAATTTGTTAATGATGCGCTGCCGGTAAGCCTGATAGGCATGAACGCTAAAATGATGAGCCAGTACATTGAGTTTGTGGCAGACAGATGGCTGGACGAGTTGGGCTATCCAAAAGTTTACAATGTATCATGCCCTTTTGATTTTATGGAAATGATAAGCCTGCAGGGTAAAACTAACTTTTTTGAAAAACGCGTTGGCGATTACCAAAAAAGCGGAGTATTGAATGGCACTGCAGAAAACAAATCATTCTCGTTAGACGAGGATTTTTAGAGTTTGGTGAGTGGAGAGTAGTGAGCGGAGATTGGTTGAAAACTGATCAAAATCACAAACAATAAAATCGGTGAAATCATCCCAATCGGTGAAATCCCCAAAAAAGAAACTAAGTAATTAAATATATTAAACAATCCCCTGCCGGTGCAGGGAATAAGGAGGTGGCAAAATGTTCGTATTAAAAAGAGACGGTAGAAGAGAGTCGGTTAAGTTCGACAAGATCACAGCTCGTATAGAGAAGCTGTGCTATGGGTTTAAACTGGTTGACCCAATAGATGTAGCAAAAAAAGTAATTGAGGGTTTGTTTGATGGTGTTACCACCTCCGAACTGGATAACCTTGCAGCCGAGACGGCAGCATCGTTAACTACCAAACACCCTGATTATGCTTTGCTTGACTCGCGTATTGCGGTGTCTAACCTCCACAAAAACACCACAAAATCGTTCTCTGAAACCATGAAACGTATGTATGAGTACGTTGACAAAAAAACCGGTAAAAACGCCGCTTTACTGGCCGAAGATGTTTACCAGATCATCCGCGACAATGCCGAGCTGTTAGACAGCAGCATTATTTACGACCGCGATTTTGGTTTCGATTACTTTGGTTTTAAAACCCTTGAAAAATCGTACCTGTTAAAAATTGACGGTAAAATAGCCGAGCGCCCGCAGCATTTGTTTATGCGCGTATCAATCGGTATCCACAAAGAGGATGTAGAAAGCGCTATCAAAACATACCACCTGATGAGCGAGCGCTGGTTTACACATGCTACACCAACTTTGTTTAACGCAGGTACACCAAAACCTCAAATGTCGTCATGCTTTTTGTTAACCATGAAAGATGACAGTATTGAAGGTATTTATGATACGCTTAAACAAACTGCCAAGATCTCGCAAAGCGCTGGCGGTATTGGTTTAAGCATCCACAATGTAAGGGCTACAGGCTCGTACATCAGCGGTACAAACGGTACCAGCAACGGTATCATCCCAATGCTGAAAGTATTTAACGATACCGCACGTTATGTAGACCAGGGCGGTGGCAAGCGTAAAGGCGCCTTTGCCATATACCTGGAGCCATGGCATGCAGATATATTTGAATTTCTTGACCTGCGTAAAAACCACGGTAAAGAAGAAATGCGCGCCCGCGACTTGTTCTACGCCCTTTGGGTATCTGACTTGTTTATGCGCCGTGTTGAAGCTAACGAAGAATGGACACTATTTTGCCCGCACGAAGCACCGGGACTGGCTGATTGCCACGGCGCCGAGTTTGAAGCATTATACGAAAGATACGAAAAAGAAGGCCGTGGCCGTAAAACCATCAAAGCACAGGAACTTTGGTTTGCTGTACTTGATGCCCAGGTTGAAACCGGTACACCGTACCTGTTGTATAAAGATGCTGCCAACGCAAAATCGAACCAGAAAAACCTTGGTACTATAAAAAGCTCTAACCTTTGTACCGAAATTATGGAGTACACTTCTGATAAAGAAGTAGCGGTTTGTAACCTGGCTTCACTGGCCCTGCCACGTTATGTAATTAACGGTGAGTTTGACCACGCTAAACTGTACGAAGTAACTTACCAGGCTACCCTGAACCTGAACAAGATAATTGATAACAACTATTACCCTGTACCGGAAGCAGAGTACTCTAACCTGCGCCACCGCCCAATTGGTTTAGGTGTGCAAGGTTTGGCTGATGCCTTTATCCTGCTGCGTTTACCGTTCGAGAGCGAAGAAGCAAAACAACTGAACAAAGAGATATTTGAGACCATTTACTTTGCAGCCATGACGGCTTCAAAAGACCTGGCCATCAAAGATGGTGCTTACGAAACCTTTAAAGGCTCGCCTTTATCTGAAGGTAAGTTCCAGTTTGATCTTTGGGATGTTAAACCAGCCAGCACCCGTTGGGATTGGGAAAACCTTCGCCTTGATGTAATGAACCATGGTGTGCGTAACTCGCTGTTAGTAGCGCCTATGCCAACCGCGTCAACATCACAAATATTGGGTAATAACGAATGCTTTGAGCCATACACCTCAAACATTTACACCCGCCGCGTATTAAGCGGAGAGTTTGTGATTGTGAACAAACACTTATTACGTGACCTTGTTGACCGTGGCTTGTGGACAAACAACATGAAAGACAGGATCATCACCGCTAACGGTTCTATCCAGGATATTGCAGAGATCCCTGCCGATATCAAGGAACTTTACAAAACCGTTTGGGAAATTAAGATGCGTAACATTATAGATATGGCTGCCGATAGGGGCGCTTATATCTGCCAGTCGCAATCGCTTAATCTGTTCATCAACTCGCCAAATGCATCTAAACTTACTTCAATGCACTTCTACGCATGGAAGAAAGGCCTTAAAACAGGTATGTATTACCTGCGTACACAGGCAGCATCGCAAGCAGTTAAATTTACGGTTGAGAACCAGGGCGGAAAAAACATGGAAGCCGTTATCCCGGAAGTTGTTGCAGATAGCAGCGAAGCAGAAATGCCGGCCGGCCCAAGCTGCTCTATGGAAGAAGGATGCGTTACCTGCTCTGCATAACAACCGCCTAATCCACCATAAATTGATTATAAAAAAGACCGGTAGCTGTAAAGCTTACCGGTCTTTTACATTATAATGATTGGTATACATCATTCTATTACCGACCTTTGATAGATCATCCGGACTTTCGGTCTTTCCCGGCTTCCCGACTTAATAATGCTTATATCACCAAAACACGAAATACTCCACTGCGACCGCTGCAGCGCACCCTTTGAATGTAAAGCAAATTCATTTACCAAGTGCCAGTGCAGTACCGTGCAGTTAAGTATCAATGAGGTGCAATACGTAAGTGAGCTTTACGATAGCTGCCTGTGCGCCAAATGCTTGGTTGAATTGCAAAAGGAGTATCAGGAAAGTTTATAAATACAGCACTAACATTATTTTTTTTTCAAGGAAATGCATGTTGCTTAATGATTAAATAATTAACAATTGTTTAAATATAACAGTTGAGTTGTTTTTGTAGTTGATTTATTTTGACTTAGCTTAGCTATATACCAATTAAACAACCTAACATTATGAAAAAAAGCATTTTAGCCACATTGCTGGCCGGGTTAATCCTTGTGTGTATTTATTCGTTTACCCTTATTCACACTCCTCCCAAAAAAGTTGCTGCCAAGCCTAAAACGGCATTTGCCTGTAGCGCGGGTGTAAGCAATGCCCATGTCATATCTAACGATGGCTGGACCGTAACTATAGGCTGGACCGGTGTAAACACGCCCCATCATTACGATTATGGCGGCTATTACAAATGCTCTGTGCCCACTATTCCTACAACTATAACTTATGGTACAACAATTACTATCCCGTATGCATGTACCGGTGGTACGTTGGTAATAAGGGCCTATTGTGCCGACGGATCATTAGGCGGTTATCAAACCATTGGTTTTTAATAATAAATCTTAAATCTTTAAAAAAATGAAAAAGCTAAAAACACCATTAACCCGGGCAGAAATGAAAAATGTTATGGGGGGATTTTATCCCTGCGATTTCGGCGGTTACGTTTGTCCCGATTTTCCGCTGTGTGATAATCCAACCAACCCTAATGGGTGGGAGTATCAATGTATAAATAACACCTGTAGAATTGTCAATTGCAGTGTTTAACAGTTTAAATGACATGTAAAAGGCCGGTACCGGCCTTTTACATTGCTTAAATCTCATATAAAATTCCCTGCTTTCGCCTTTCCTGTTAATTCCTTACTTTCCCCCACTCTAAAAACTCATACTTAGATTATGAATTTTTCGTCCTTGTTGGTGTTGTCACAACAAGTGTTCGGAAGATCTTTCGTTTATCAACTCACCCCGACATCGCTACGCTTGTCGACCCTCTCTGCTACGCAAAGAGGGTGAGAAGAAAAGCAAAACCCTCTTTGCGCGTAGCAAAGACCGGGTGAGTAAATTACGCGGTGGCATTTAGGATCTTCCGAACACCTATCGTGTTGTCACCAACAAGCCGCGATTCGTTCCAAAAGGCTTTACAATTTTCTCTCCTCGTGGTGTTAGGCCGAAACAGGGTCGAAAAAGGGCGAAAAAAGTCGTTTTTTATTGGTGATTTCTGGCCTCCCCCAAAGCGGAACAAGGAACTTAATTAAACCTGCATCTTCAAACTTATCCTGGTTTTCACTTTCTAACAAATTCCCTATCTTCACCCACTCGAAAAACTCATACTTAAATTATGAAATTACTTGAAGGAAAAACCGCACTTATTACAGGTGCATCAAAAGGAATAGGCCGCACTATAGCCGAGAAATTTGCTGAGCATGGCGCCAATGTTGCCTTTACATATTTATCGTCGGTAGAAAAAGGCCAGGCCCTTGAGCAGGAATTGCAAAGCTTTGGCACGCAGGTAAAAGGTTACCGCAGCGATGCCTCCAAATTTGACGAAGCCGAAAAACTGATCAACGATATTGTTGCTGATTTTGGTACATTAGATATCGTGGTGAACAATGCCGGTATCACCAAAGATGGCTTGTTGATGCGTATGACCGAAGAACAATGGGACGACGTACTAAACGTAAACCTTAAATCGATATTTAACGTTACTAAAGCTGCCTCAAAAATCATGATGAAGAACCGTAAAGGCGTGTTCATCAACATGAGCTCGGTAGTAGGCGTGCAAGGTAATGCCGGCCAGGCTAATTACGCAGCTTCAAAAGCAGGTATCATTGGTTTCTCAAAATCAGTAGCTAAAGAACTGGGTTCACGTAATATCCGTACCAACGTAGTAGCCCCGGGTTTTATACGCACCGAAATGACAGACGTTTTAGATCCTAAAGTGGTTGAAGGATGGACGGCAGCTATCCCGTTGAAACGTGCCGGCGAAACAGCCGACGTAGCCAATGCCTGTGTGTTCCTGGCGTCAGACATGGCAGCTTACATCACCGGGCAGGTTATCCCTGTTGATGGTGGGATGTTGTAAGAGTAAGTCAAAATTAAAAATTCAAAAGTCAAAACCGCAACCGTCATCCTGAACTTGTTTCAGGATCTCTCGGAGCAGGTGATATTACCTATAAAACAAAAAAGGCAAAGCTTAGCTTGCCTTTTTTGTTTTATATTGGGTTGAAAACCTATCCGATGAAAAGATATTTAATTATTCTTTTATTAATCCTGCCATGTATAGCTTTAGCTCAGCGAAAAAAACACTTTGAGGCACCAAGAGTACGACACTACTATGAAGGCTATAATGATTGTTCTTACCAGTACCGCTTTAATGCTAATGAGCGGCGTACATTTTTCCCTTTTTCCAAAGCTGTAAATGTTCGCCTAATATCTTATCATGAAGGCGAAAATGTGCTCATCCATATAACAGAACCTGGAACAATAAGTGCCTTGGATGATATACCCGCAGAGGATACTATGCAGGTATTTTCGCCAATGGCAAAGGGTAATTTTTTTATAAATTATTGTAGGGTAATAGAAATGCGCGATCTGTCTAAAAGAGCGATTGACTCTTTAACAGATATTATGTATAACGTAGCCAGGAAACCAATAAAACTGCCTGATGACTACGCCAACCCGGGGGTAAAGTGTTATATGCCTGCAAATGCTATTTTATTTATGGATAGTAAGGGTAAAGTAACCGAATATATTGAGATATGCTTTCATTGTCATAAATATTATTACAGTTCATCCCAAACTCATGAAATAGACTATTGTGATCAAAAATGGGATATGCTCAAAAGTTTTTTTGTTTCTCAAGGGCAAAAGTTTGGAATAATTGAGTAATTGAATAAATAAACACCTATCTCTGTCATCCTTCAGAGTCTAACATTTTCGCCCAAATTGAAAATAAGAAACTCAAAATATTGTTCTGGAATATTAATGGTGACACTGTTTTGTCAGCACGTTTTTCATGTATCTGATTATCAGGTTTTAACGAGTGTTCGCGGTCTGCCTGTGGTGTGAACGTGAACACTTGATGCCGCAGTTGTTTAGCAAGCCGGCATTATAAAGCATGAAATTTAATTAGCCCCATTCCACAATATTTTCGCATTTTGCGGGTATGCACTGTATGGTCATCGCACACAATTTACCAACCAAAAATTAATGTCATTTACCTGGGGATCGGTTTCGGGGTGGTGGCTGCCTGCCTGCCTTGTTTTGGGCCTGCTTTATGCGTGGTTGATGTACCGCCAGCCTGTGCAACTGGTAAAAAGCATGCGGTATATACTGTTTGCCTTACGGGCAGTTGTGGTAAGCTTTTTAGCCCTGTTATTGGTGTCGCCTTTGGTGCGTTCAATAACTTACCAGCCGCAAAAACCACTTGTGTTAATAGCGCAGGATAATTCGGAATCTATCAAGTTATTTGGCAAGAATGCTCTTAGGGGGGGCTGGGAAGAATCCCTCAAAAAAGAATTAGGCAACGATTACGAAGTACATGAGTTTCATTTCGATAAAGACCTGAAAGATAGTTTGTCAACCAGGTTCGACGGAAAGCAAACCGATATTTCAAACGCTTTACACCAACTGAACGAGCGTTTTGTAAACCGCAACATAGGCGCCCTGGTGCTGGCTACCGATGGCCTGTATAACCTGGGTACCGATCCGCAATACGAAGCGCGCAACATCAAAACCAATATTTATACTATTGCCCTTGGCGATACCGTTCCCCGCCGCGACCTGTTGCTGAGTAATGTGAACTATAACAAAACCGCTTTTCTGGGGAATGATTTTGAGGTAGAGATACTGGCCGAAGCTTACCAAAGCGCGGGCGAAAATATGCACCTTACCATTACCGAAGATGGCAGGCAGGTGCATACCCAAAACATCAGTATCGCATCGGCGGCGTTTAAAAAAGTTATCCCGGTAAAACTGAATGCCGGTAAAAAAGGTATCCGTAAGTTCACCATCAGCCTGGCACCAGTAAAAAATGAACTATCGGTACAAAACAATACCGAAACTATTTACATAGATGTGCTTGATGCCCGGCAAAAGGTATTGTTGCTGTACGATGGCGTTAACCCTGATATCAGCGTGCTCAAACAAGCTATAGAAAGCAATAAAAACTTTGAGGTGAAAACCAGTTTGGTAAGCGATGTAGCTTCCATAAAAATGGCAGATTATAGCCTGGCTATTCTTTACCAGTTATCGGCATCTAGTTACGGCAAACTACAAACCCTGCTGCAAAGCAAAACCCCGATATGGTTTATCGCAGGTACACAGGCCGATCTGCAAGCGTTTAACAATGCGCAAAAAGCAGTGAAGATAAACGCTGGTAGGCAAGAGGTACAGGAAGCCTTCGCACAACCGGTTAGTACGTTTTCGGCTTTTACCTTAACAGATCCTACCCGCGATAAAATAAGCAAACTGCCGCCGCTGGTATCACCATTTGGCAGTTACGAAGCATCGGGCACTGCATCGGTATTGTTTAAGCAAAAAATAGGCAATGTAGAGACCAACTACCCGCTGCTTGCTTTTAATGATGAGGCAGGCCGTAAAATAGCCGCCCTTACCGGCGAAGGTTTATGGCGCTGGCAACTGGCCGAATACCGCGAGTTTGGCAACCACCATGCGGTAGAAGAACTGTTAAGCCAAACCGTACAATACCTTACCGCCAATGCCAACCGCCAGCGGTTTAGGGTATATGCCGCTAAAAATGTTTTTGACGAGGGCGAAAATGTATTGCTCAATGCCGAACTATATAATGATGCACTGGAGCTGATCAACACACCTGATGTAAAGATCAATCTGAAGAGCCGGTCGGGTAAGAGTTATAGCTTCCTGTTCACCCGTAGCGGGCAAAGTTACCAGTTAAACGCGGGCGCACTGCCGGTTGGCGAGTATAGTTATCTGGCTACAACGGCCAATGGCAAGCAGGCGTTTACGGCCAACGGACAAATAACAATCAAGCAATTAAACCTGGAAACCCGACAAAGTACAGCCAACCATGGCTTGCTGCGAAACATGGCTGCACAATCTGGAGGGCAAATGTTGTTGCCATCACAGATAGGCAAACTGGCCGGCTTGATCCGCAAAAACGAAAATATCAAAACCGTGGTTTATGAGGATAAGCGCTATACCGACCTGGTAGATATGAAATGGGTGTTTGTGCTGATACTATTGCTGCTTAGTGCCGAATGGTTTTTGAGGAAGCGCGAAGGGGAGATTTAGAGATTGGTGAATAGAGAGCGGTGAGTGGTTTTCTCTGTTCATTGCCGTTGGCTTCAGCCAACGGATAACCAATAATAAATTCCTCCGGCTTTAGCCGAAATCAATTGGCTAAAGCCAATTGGTAGATTTAATAATCCGCCCCATAAATGAGACGGCAATGATTTTATATTTGCATATCAATTCCTCCTACCATGAAAATCAAACTAACACTTATCCTGCTATTGCTTACCGCGACAGCTACATTCACCAAAGCACAGCAATTCAACATCGGCACATACAACCTGCGTTACTCCAACCAGGGCGATTCGACCGCCGGAAATGGCTGGGGGCAGCGGTTCCCCTGGATAGCAAAACTCATCCAATTTCAAGATTTGGATATCTTTGGCACACAAGAGGGCAAATACAACCAACTGGTAAACCTTTCCGATAGCCTGCCCGGTTACAAATGGGTTGGTGTGGGCCGCGATGACGGCAAACAAGGAGGAGAACACTCCGCAATATTCTATAAAATAGACAGGTTCAAACTCTTAAAAACAGGAAACTTCTGGATGTCGACGGTTACCGATAAACCCAACAAAGGCTGGGATGCCGCCTTACCGCGTATATGCACCTGGGCGCAATTCCGTGAAATTAAAACCGGCTTTACTTTTTACTTTTTTAACCTGCATATGGATCATATAGGTGTGGTTGCCCGCCGCGAAAGCGCCAAGCTGGTACTGGCAAAAATTAAACAAATGGCAGGCGCTATGCCAACCATCCTCACCGGCGATTTTAATGTGGACCAAACATCAGATAGCTACGCGGTGATCAATAACTCGGGCTTGCTGAAGGATAGCTATGTACTATCGCCCATAAAACTTGCGCCGAGCGATACCTTTAACGAATTTAATGCCAATACAGCCGGCGACAAACGCATCGACCATATTTTTGTGACCAAACAATTTAAGGTAAAACGCTACGGCATATTAACCAATACCTACCATGGCCGCACCCCGTCAGACCATTACCCGGTAGTAGCTGTGATGGGGGTTGGCAAATAGTTCATGGTTCATGGCCGGACGTAAATTGCTATGAACAATGAACCATCAGCTATGAACTACTAACAACAATTCCTATCTTCGCTACCATGTCGCCCACCGAAGCAAAAGACCAAATACAAGCGCTTACTGCCGAATTAAGACAGCACACTTATAACTATTATGTGCTGGCTATGCCTACTATTTCTGATTACGAATTTGACCAAAAGCTTGAGCAATTAAGCAAGCTGGAAAAGCAATTCCCTGAGTTTGCCGATCCCGAATCGCCAACACAGGTAGTTGGTGGTGATATCACCAAGGAATTTGTGACCGTAAAACACCGCTGGCCCATGCTCTCATTAGGCAACACCTACAACGAGCAGGAGTTGATTGATTTTGACCAGCGTATCCGCAAGGCCATCGGTGATAATTTTGAATATGTATGCGAACTGAAGTTCGACGGCTTATCAATGAGCCTTACTTATGTGGATGGCAAATTGTCGCGCGCGGTTACCCGTGGCGATGGTACACAGGGGGATGAGGTGACCACTAATGTACGCACTATTCATACTATCCCAAAGAAACTGAATACGGGCAATTACCCGGACATGTTCGAAATTCGGGGAGAGGTGTTTATGCACCTGAAGGCCTTTGAACGTCTGAACAAGGAACGCGTTGATAACGGAGAAGTTCCTTATGCCAATCCCCGTAACTTTGCATCGGGTACCATGAAACTGCAGGACTCGGCAGAGGTGGCCCGCCGCCCGCTGGATTGTTTCTTGTATGGCTTGTATACCGAAAAAACATTATTTAAAACCCATTGGGAAAGCCTGGAAGCCGTAAAAAACTGGGGTTTTCATGTAGATAACCATAGCCGTTTGGTGAGCGATATCAACGGCGTGCTGGAGTTTATAAGCCACTGGGATACCGAACGCCATAACCTGAGTTATGATATTGATGGGATAGTCATTAAAATAAACAATTATTCGCAGCAGCAGGAACTGGGCTTCACCGCCAAATCGCCACGCTGGGCTATCTCCTATAAGTTTAAAGCAGAAAGGGTAGAGACAGAATTGCTGGCTGTTACTTACCAGGTAGGCCGCACAGGTGCGGTTACACCGGTAGCTAATTTAAAACCGGTATTATTGGCTGGTACAACCGTAAAGCGTGCCACCCTGCACAACGCCGACGAGATAACCGAGCGCCTTAAACTGCATGAACACGATATCGTTTATGTAGAAAAGGGAGGGGAGATAATCCCTAAAATTATCAGCGTAAATTTGGATAAACGCAAGCCCGGTGCAAAGGCCATTGAATATATAACCCATTGCCCCGCTTGTGGCACGCAGCTATTACGCACCGAGGGCGAAGCGGCATGGTATTGCCCTAATGATGAAGGCTGCCCACCGCAGATTGTGGGTAAAATGCAGCACTACATAGGCCGTAAAGCCATGAACATTGATGGCCTGGGCGACGAGACCATCGAAACCCTGTACCGCCAGGATTTTATTAAACACATTAGTGATATTTATATCCTGCATGAGCGTGCCGATGAGTTGAAACAGCTTGGTCGCTTTGGTGAGAAATCTATCAATAACATGCTGGATGGGATTGAGAAATCGAAGCAGCAGCCGTTTGAGAAAGTATTGTTCGGCCTGGGCATTCGCTATGTAGGCGAAACCGTGGCCAAAAAGCTGGTAGCGCATTTTAAAACTATTGATAACCTGATGGCAGCTACGGCAGAAGAACTTATTGCAGCCGAAGAGATAGGCGGCCGGATTGCCGAAAGCATCACCGAATATTTTGCCGATGAGAACCATCGCGCAGAAATAGAGAAGCTGAGGGAACGCGGCCTGCAATTTATCGCCGAAGAAAAAGAAGTAACCCTGGCCAGCGAAAAACTAAGCGGACAAAGCTTTATCATCTCTGGTGTGTTTGAGAAGTATTCGCGCGATGAGTTGAAAGATTTGATTGAACAAAACGGCGGTAAGATATTGAGCAGTATATCTGCCAAGCTGAACTTTTTGGTAGCAGGCGATAACATGGGGCCTGCCAAATTGGAGAAGGCTAATAAACTAAACATCCCGATAATAAGCGACGATGAGTTGCTGGCCTTGATCAGCTAAAATATTATTTAAAAAAATGACAGCAATACAATGGGGCATCATAGGTTGCGGTAACGTAACCGAAAAAAAGAGCGGACAGGCCTATAATAAAATAGGTGATAGCAAACTGGTTGCCGTAATGCGCCGAGACGCCGAAAAGGCAGCAGACTACGCCCAACGCCATCATGTTGATAAATGGTACAGCGATGCCGAAGACCTGATGAACGATCCGGCGGTAAACTCAGTATCTATAGCTACGCCGCCTGCTTCGCATTTGGAGTATGCCTTACGGGCGATTAAAAAAGGCCTGAATATTTATGTAGAAAAACCTGTTACCCGCAACGCGCATGAAGCACAAGCAATGGCCGATGCAGTAAGGGAAAGCGGAGCAAAACTTACCGTAGCTCATTATCGCCGTGCGCTGCCCATGTTTTTGCATGTGAAAAATTTAATTGATAGCGGCGCCGTGGGCGATATCCGTACGGTGCAGATCAGGATGTGGAAATATGCTAATCCAAACCCGCAGGCCAACATTGATAACTGGCGGTTACAACCCGAGTTTTCGGGTGGCGGCTACTTTCATGACCTGGCCCCTCATCAGCTGGATCTAATGCTGTTTTACTTTGGCGAACCCGCAGCTTACAACGGCTATAGCCTTAACCAGGGTGGGTTTAGCCCCGCCGATGACCATGTTTGCGGGCAGATAGTATTTAAAAACAAGGTGGTGGTAAATGGCTCTTGGTGTTTTAATGTTGCCCCAAGTGAGGTGGCAGACAGTTGCGAGATCATCGGTACAAAAGGGAAAATCACTTTCCCTTTCTTTGGTGGCTTTGTTACCTGTAAGAATGAGGCAGGCGAGGAAACAGTAAACTTTACCCATCCCGAGCATATCCAGCAGCCTATGATCACCAAAATAGTATCTTATTTTAAAGACGAAGGACCAAACCCCTGTACAATTGATGAAGCGGTGGTGTTGATGAAAGTAATGGACTCATTTACAATATCTCAAAAAATAAAATTATCTTAGCATTAGCTAATAACATGAAAAAGATAATCCGCACTGTTTTATTATTAACACTGCTTACAGGCCTAAAGGCATCGGCGCAAACCTATGAAGTGCCAAAAGATTATCATTTTAAAAGACACGAAGACTATATTAAATACGAGACCGAAATTATAAAGGCCGCCGATTGGCTGATGCGTACACCCTGGGGTACCGAACCTGTAAAAACAGAAGCTGCAAACCAGTTTATTTTGCAATGGGCACAAGGTACACCAGATGTAGTTATTGAGTTGAAACAAGCCATAATGGACATTTCAGATACTAACCCACAACTGGGGTTTATATACATGTCTCAGTTTTGTAAATATGCTATACAACATAAAACAGGCTTTAATAAAGCGCTTGCTAACCTGGCGGCACTAAAGGCGGTAATTGAAAAGTATAACATGGAGCCCGCCCATAAGCGTGATAATGATGTTGAAAAGCTGATAGATATTGATAAGGATGGAAAACTGGATTATTGGATAAATAACGAATTTACCTTTAACTAAGCAGTAAGCCCCGCGTATAAATCGGGGCTTCTTACTTGTACAGTTATATTAATCCTTTTTCTTAGGTACTTTTGCGCCCTCTTTACGTACCTCTGATAAGCCTATTGCAACAGCTTGTTTTTTACTCGTAACTTTTTTGCCACTGCCGCTTTTTAGTTTGCCTTCTTTCATTTCGTGCATGGTTTTTTCAACCTTTTCGCTCGCCTTTTCTGAATATTTTGCCATGTTAGTATGTGTTAAGTTTATAACGTATTCATAGCAAAGTATTTGCCAGAAAGGAGCCATTAGGTAGTTATAAAATGGATAAATTTAGAATAGCTAATATTTTATTGCACATTTACGTTAGCCTCTAAAACATATAAAACACCCATATGTTGAGCTGATAAAATATTGCTGCTATATGCCAACAAAAAAACTTATCGCCCCTTTTTATGAACGTTTAGCGCTTATCCTGATCGGGGTATGCGTGCTGGGATATTTGGTAGTAATGGCCAAAGAACTGATAGATCCCATGATCTTCGGTTTTTTGTTTGCAGTATTGTTACTGCCGGTTTCAAATTTTTTCGAAAAAAAATGCCGCCTGCCGCGCAGCGCATCATCCTTTTTATCAATATTGTTATTTATTGGATTTGTTGGTGGCATTATGTATTTGATAGGTACACAAATATCAAGCATAGCTAATGATTGGCCTATGTTAAAAGGGCAGGTAACGGAATCGATAAATAACCTGCATGAATGGGTACACACCACTTTTCATATCAACACTGATAAACAATTAACCTACGTACACAGTACTGCCGATAAATTAATGGCATCGGGCACAGCAGTATTAGGTACTACTTTTGGGGCAGTATCGTCACTGGTATTGTTTTATGTGTTTATACTCATCTTTACCTTTTTTATACTGTTTTACCGCAGGTTGCTGTTCCGTTTTATTACCTGGGTTTTTAGCGATGAGAATAAAACCATTGTCGTTGACATCGTAGAAAACGTACAAAAAATACTGCGCCAATATATTTTAGGCTTAATGATAGAAATGGTTATTGTAGCCGGTATGGCCATAACCATATTTTACTTTATTGGCATCAAATACGCTGCGCTGCTGGGCATTATAGTGGGGGTATTTAACATTATACCTTACATTGGTATTTTTAGCGCGTTGCTGTTAAGTACCGTGGTTACGTTTGCTACCGGTACCATAAGTCAAACGCTTACTGTTGCCGCCTGTACAATTGGCATACACGCTGTTGATGCGAACTTTTTACTGCCGGCTGTAGTAGGCTCTAAGGTGCGGTTAAACGCTCTTATATCGTTTGTCGGTATTATTATAGGCGAAATGATATGGGGACTATCGGGCATGTTTCTTTCTATCCCCATCATAGCCATTTTTAAAATTATATTTGACAGGATTGAAAGCCTTAAACCATGGGGCTACCTGCTAGGCGGCGATTACGAGTATAAAGATTCGGTAGAGAAAAAGATGAAGACAGAGTAATTGATTAGTGGTTAGTTGATTAGGGCTATTGGCCATCAGGATTAATCATTTATTTTATAAGCCGGTAAATGTGTATGTACAGCGTAATGGCGTAAATGATCAGTATAACCGTATTTAATACTAACAGCCAGTTCAGATCTGTTTTGCTGAATTTTTTAATGGAACAAATAACCAGCAGCGCAATAAACCCAAGGATCAGCAAAATGGGGAACACCAGTGTCCAGGCTTGTTTGGGTGCAAGGTAAAGGTGCTGCAGTTTAGAGGTATCGCCCTGTAAAAACGGCACGAGCGCTATTAGCAGTAAAAAGAAAAATAAACGGGTTACAATTTTAGCGGCAATCTGGCTTGTTTTCATTAGCGGCCAAATTAGTAAATTTGGCACAATGTATAATCACCGTAAGTTCTCGCTGTTTGCTTTTTTACTTTTGCCTGTTTTTGCGTTAGCGCAGGTTAAGCCAGCGGCATCATTCCGTATAGTGCCTTTAGGCGTTTTGGGCAGTGCTGATGAAAGCAACTTGTCGGCCTATATGCTGGCACCAAAGGGCTCATCTAATTATATTTGCCTTGATGCCGGTACCCTGCATTATGGTATAGCCAAAGCGGTAGCCCATAAAACATTTACAGTACCGGCAGACGTGGTACTGCGGCAATACATCAAAGGCTATTTTATCTCACATGCCCACCTTGATCATCTGGCCGGTATGGTCATCAATTCACCGGATGATACAACCAAAAATATCTACGGCTTAAAAAGTGCCCTTGAAACCCTCAAAACCCACTACTTTACCTGGGAAAGCTGGGCTAACTTTGCCGATGAAGGTGGCACGCCACAACTCAAAAAATATCATTATAAACCCTTGGAACCGGGCAGCGAAACAGCTATCGAGAATACCGAGATGCAGGTGCAGGTGTTCCCGCTGAGCCATTCTAATTTAACCAGCACCGCGTTTTTGGTGAGGAGTAAGGATAGCTTCGTTTTATACATGGGTGACACGGGTGCCGATGAGATAGAAAAAAGCCAGAACCTGCACAGCCTATGGGCAGCGGTAGCACCATTGGTAAAAGCCAAAAAGCTAAAGGCTATTATGATAGAAGTATCGTTCCCGGATGAGCAGCCGGATAAAAGCTTGTTTGGCCACCTGACCCCGCGTTTGCTGATGAATAAAATGAGCGAACTGGGCAAGCTATCCGGCGTTTCATTACAGGGATTGAATGTAGTTGTAACCCACCTGAAGCCGCCATATAAAAGCATCTCCCAGATAAAAACGCAGCTAAAAGCAGGCAATAAAATGGGCTTGAATTTGGTTTATCCGCAGCAGGGTAAAGCGCTCGAGTTTTAGAGTTTACTTATCATCCAGCAGGTCGATGCAGTTTTTTGACAGTCCCTGCAGGCGCGTGTTTAAAGTGGCCAAGCCTTGCTGGTCTTTGATGTTTTTATAAAGCGTTTTAATAAGCGCGAGGGTATCATCATTAGGGTCGCAGGCCTGGGCTTTTTCTAAATAGGGTAGGGTCTTTTTTACCGCGGCAACGTATAGCATGGTTAACCTTTTATTCTCGTTGATATCAGATTGGGCGGCGTTGATCTTCGCGCTCAAGTCATCCACCTGTTTAAGGTACTGGTAACCTAAGGCGCGTTGCACCACGTAATAGTTGGGCACGGCAGCGGCAACTTTTTCGTAATATTCTATCGCTTTTACCGATTGCCCGTCGTTTTCGAACAGGTTGCCTATCGAATAATAAAAATTGTTCCGTACGTTGACTTTAAGTTTGTCTGCATTCGGGATGATATCCTGCCCTAGGTTTAAGGCCTTATCGGCTTCGCCCTGCAGGCGCGCCAGGTTAAAATCAAGGTATTGGTTATATACCTCGTCGGCAGTTTGGGCGTGTGCAGCCACTGCCGAAAACGAGATGAATAATATAAGGAGGGCCTTTTTTAACATATGCAGTTTGACGGTGAATATTGAGTTTAGTTTAATGCTTCACGCTCTTGTTGGTGTTGTCACCAACAAGTCGCTATGCTTGTTTGCTACCTGCCTAAAGGTTGTTGGTGACAACACCAACAACGGCTAAAATCTTCGATAGAAAAGTCGGTGACAAGCATGACGAAGATTATTAATGTGTTTAATTTTTCTTTAGGGTATTAATGAGCTCCCTACGGTCGGTTGTCCGCGCTACGCTCGCAATGACGATTTGGCTGTCTTGTATCTTGATTCTAAACTCTTGACTCTCGCATACCTACTTCAACTCATTCAGCACCTTAAACATCTTCTCCCTTATCCCGCTTCCCGGGCCATAGTAATTGTTCACCATGATGGAGAAACATAGCTGGCGGCCACCATGAGTTTGGAAACCCGCGTAGGCTTGCACACTGTTGATGCTACCGCTCTTCATCTTCATATCATTATAAACCGGGAGGCTCTCGTAAAAGTCATTAAACCAGGCCTCTTTACGGGCTGATTGCAGCACACGCGCCATGGTAGATGTAGTTATCCTGTCCTCGGGCGATAAGCCGCTGCCATCAAAAAAGTTCATGGAGCGTTTGTCTATACCTTTCAGCTCCCAAAAAGCTTTCATGGCATCCACGCCATCGGTAGTAGATGCCGGTTTGCCTGCTTTTGCGGCTATGGTTGCCAGCAATTGCTCGGCATATAGGTTAATGCTTTTTTGGTTAAGCCAGTAAACTATTTTACTTAACTCGGGCGATAAAATAGTAGTAATACCTTTTGTTGTTGCAGGTACAGTCTGTCCTTTATCCGCCAACATCATGGACGATTGCGGGTCGCTGCTTACGGTAATGCCAATACCTTTCAAGGTATCGGTCAACCGCAGGGCGGCATCAAAGGCTGGGTCAGGGATGGCGGCTGCTACGCGTTTCTTGGTTTGGTCGATAGCGTAGGTGCCGCGCAGGTACATCACCTTACTGCCATAAGCAGGCAGGTAAGGGTATGCCAGGTCGCCGGTTTTGGCGGCACCGTTGGTTAGTTCACTTTTGTATTGCAGGTAGTTGGTTTCGGGGTTAGTGCCGGCAACGCTGATGGTGCTGCCAACGCTACCGGTTTTCAATAGAATATCAAACTGGTTTTCGCGCCAGCAAAGCCCGGCTATGCCCGCACCGTAATAAGTGCCAAGGTCCTGCCAGATCCAGCCATCAGGGATGCTTTGACTTTTGAACATGCCGTTATCGCCAATTACGCGCCCGTTTATTTTTTTGATACCAGCCTTTTTCAAAGCGGCTACCATGGTATTTAAAACAACGCCTTCTTTGGTTGATGCCCAGCGCCAGCTGCCCAGGGTAGGGTCGCCGCCGCCTTTAATAATGATATCGCCGATAAGGGTGCCATCAGCACTGATAGCGCCGGTATAACCCAGTTGGGTTTGAAACTGAAAATCTTTACCTAAAACATTAAAGGCGGTTATACTGGTAACCGTTTTTAGGGTAGAGCCGGGCGCTAAACCCATATCAGGGTTAGCTGCAAAAACCCGTTCGCCGGTTTTGGCATCCAGCACCGTTAACGATACCGAAGCGTAACGGCACTGACTATCCTGCTGTAAACGGGTAAATGCCTTTTGTATATTTTGCTGCAGGGTTTGCGCCCCTGCAATATTTGCTATAAATAAAAAACTAACTAAGTACTTCAGGTTTATCCTCATGCTTTACGTTCCGTTGGGATATATAATACAGCGGTATGCCTATTAAAACAATAACTAAACCATAAACGGGATATTGCCATTTATAGATACAAAGCAAGATACAAAAAGCTATACCCATAATAATGTAAATAGCGGGCAATATTGGGTACCCAATTGCTTTGTAAGGCCTTTCAACATCGGGGCGTTTAACACGCAGTATGAAAATACCTGCAATAGTTAACATGTAAAAGATCACAACCACGAAGGAGATCATGTCCAGCAAATCGCCATAACGGCCGCTTAAACATAGTAATGATGCTACAAGGCATTGTATCCACAAACCAAACTGTGGTACACCAAATTCATTTAGGTTGCCTGTCTTTTTAAAGAAAACGCCATCCTTTGCCATGGTATAATAAACACGTGCGCCCGATAATATCAACCCGTTGTTACAACCAAAGGTCGAGATCATGATCATTACCGCAATAATATAAGTACCCACGTTGCCAAAAATAACATGCGATGCAGCTACCGCAACACGGTCTTTATCGGCAATGGTTATTTCATGTAAGGATAGTACCCCGGTATAAACCACATTGGCCAAAACATAAATTATAGTTACGATGATGGTACCAAACATCATGCTCAGGGCCACATCTCGTTTGGGGTTCTTCATCTCGCCGGCAACAAAGGTTACACTGTTCCAGGCATCACTGCTAAAAATTGAGCCTACCATTGCTGCTGCTATAGCGCCTAATGCGGTACCCCAGGTTAAAGCGGTTACACTGCCATCCTTATTCAGGTTGTGCAAGTCCCACGCGTTTGTCCAGTTAGCGGTCCATATATCACCCTTGAATGCTAAAAAGCCAAAGCCTATCAATCCAAAAAGACTGATCAGTTTTGTCATGGTGAAGGTGGTTTGGATAAGCTTACCACCTTTTACGCCTTTTGTATTGATATAAGTAAGTAATACGATTAGTACTATAGATACTACCTGGGCTGCGCTAATTTTAAACGAACCGGCCTGAAGCAAAATATTATCCTCGCTTACTGCCGGTATCATATACGCTGTAAATTTGGAGAACGCCACACCCACGGCAGCTATCGTCCCGGTTTGTATTACAGCGAAAAAACTCCAGCCATATAAAAAGGCAATGAGTTTATTATAAGCTTCTTTCAGGTAAACATACTGCCCGCCCGCTTTTGGGAACATAGCGCTTAATTCGCCGTAGCTAAGGGCCGCGGTAAGGGTCATAAAGCCGGTGATGATCCATACGGCGATAAGCCACCCTGCCGAACCTACGTTGCGGGTAATATCGGCACTTACAATGAAAATACCTGAACCGATCATAGAACCGGCTACCAGCATAGTACCGTCTAACAGGCTCAGTTCGTGCTTTAATTTGGGTTGAGTAGTGTCTTTTGACATTAGGGTTTAGTTTAAACCACTAAACTATTCAAAAACTTTAATTGACAGGCTATTGTAAAGAAATTAATTTATATTTTGCGGCAACCAAATTATAAACGCGCTCTGCGCAAATGAAATAGCACACTTAATAAACACTAATTATAGAATATGGATCTTTTGAACAACTACTTAATTTATTTGATCCCTGTTTTTGGGCTCGTGGGCATAATCGTGATGGCGATTAAATCTGCCTGGGTTACCAAACAGGAAACAGGCGATGCCTCCATGAACCAACTGGCAGGATATATTGCCGATGGCGCAATGGCCTTTTTACGAGCAGAATGGAAAGTATTAGGCTACTTTGTTGTTGTGGCAGGTTTACTGCTGGCATGGAGTGGTACAACCGTTGCTACCTCAAGCCCGGTTATTGCCATATCATTTGTGATTGGCGCTTTCCTGTCGGCCTTTGCAGGTTTTATAGGGATGCGTATCGCAACAAAATCAAACGTACGTACCACGCAGGCGGCTAAAACCAGCCTGGCTAAAGCATTAAAAGTGTCGTTTACAGGCGGTACGGTTATGGGCCTTGGTGTTGCAGGTTTGGCAATTATCGGTTTAGGCTCGTTATTCATTGTATTTTATACCATGTATGTAACCAGCAAAGGCGAAAGTGTAAACGGCGAAGCTATGGCCAAAGCGCTTGACGTATTGGCCGGTTTCTCATTAGGTGCCGAGTCTATCGCGTTATTCGCGCGTGTTGGCGGTGGTATCTATACCAAAGCTGCCGACGTAGGTGCCGACCTTGTAGGTAAAGTGGAAGCCGGTATCCCTGAGGATGATGTACGTAACCCCGCTACTATTGCAGATAACGTTGGTGATAACGTAGGTGATGTTGCCGGTATGGGTGCCGATTTGTTCGGATCGTATGTGGCTACTATGCTTGCTACTATGGTACTGGGCCGCGAAATTGTATCACACGATAAGTTTGGTGGCATAGCCCCAATTTTATTGCCGATGGTGATTGCAGGTTTAGGCCTGATATTCTCTATCGTTGGCGCATCATTGGTTAAAATATCAAAAGAAACAGATAGCGTACAAAAAGCGCTGAACATAGGCAACTGGGCATCTATCCTTTTAACAGCTATTGCTACTTATTTTGTAGTACAATGGATGTTACCTGCCGATAGCTTCCACATGGTCCGTGACGAGGATGCATCGGGTGCTATAAAAGCAGGTTCATTGGTATTTACCAAGAACGGTGTGTTTGGATCTATCCTGGTGGGTTTAGTGGTTGGTACGTTAATGTCTATCATTACCGAATATTACACTGCCATGGGCAAACGCCCGGTAATGAGCATCATCAGGCAATCATCAACCGGCCACGCTACTAACATTATTGCAGGTTTAGCTATCGGTATGGAATCAACCGTATTGCCTATCCTTGTGTTGGCAGCCGGTATTTATGGTTCATACTTTTTTGCAGGTTTATACGGTGTGGCTATTGCTGCTGCCGGTATGATGGCAACAACAGCTATGCAGTTAGCTATCGACGCATTTGGCCCAATTGCCGATAACGCCGGTGGTATTGCCGAAATGAGCCGCCTGCCTGAAGAAGTACGCCACCGTACAGATAACCTGGATGCCGTAGGTAACACTACAGCAGCAACAGGTAAGGGTTTTGCTATCGCATCTGCTGCGTTAACCTCACTGGCCTTATTTGCGGCCTTTGTGGGTGTTGCCGGTATCGAGCATATTGATATTTATAAAGCCAACGTTTTGGCTGGTTTATTTGTGGGAGGGATGATCCCTTTCATCTTCTCTGCATTGTGTATCTCGGCAGTAGGCCGCGCGGCAATGGCTATGGTAGAAGAGGTTCGCCGCCAGTTCCGCGAAATACCGGGCATTATGGAGTATAAGGCACGCCCTGAGTACGAAAAATGCGTGGAGATCTCAACCAAAGCTTCTATCCGCGAGATGGTTGCACCGGGACTGATCGCTTTAATTACGCCTATCGTTATCGGTTTTGCATTTGGCCCTGAGGTATTGGGTGGTTTGCTGGCAGGTGTTACCGTATCAGGTGTGTTGATGGGGATCTTCCAGAGCAACGCGGGTGGTGCATGGGATAACGCTAAAAAATCATTCGAGAAAGGTGTGGAAATAAACGGCGAGATCTACTACAAAAAATCTGAACCGCATAAAGCATCTGTAACAGGTGATACTGTAGGTGATCCGTTCAAGGATACCTCCGGCCCGTCAATGAACATCCTGATCAAGTTAATGTCTATCGTTTCACTGGTTATTGCACCGCACTTAAACACTGCTGATAACACCAACAAAATGATGCAGAAACAAGAGAAGGTACAATCAATGAATGTGCATCAAATTCACGTAGATAAAAAGATCTAAGGATTTTTGAATAGAATAGGAAAGCCCTTCGATTTATCGGAGGGCTTTTTTGTTGCAGAAAGATTTATATTAGCATTGATGAAGAAACCTATTTTCCATTATCTCCTTTATCTTCTCTGCCTGTACGACATCTACCTCTACCTGCCGGATATCTTCGACCTGTTTAAACTGGATATTGAACCACCCACAACAGATTACCTGCTTTATTTTGATGCTGCCATGTTATTGGTAGGAGGGATAGTGACAGGCATTATGCTGATGCGTACAGGAGGTAAGTTTAATAAAGCGTTGGGCGTGGTAATGATATTATTGAATGTGATTTTAACGCCGTTGTTTATATTTAAAGCGTTGCCGTAATGAAGAAATTGATATTGTTTTTATTGGTCATTATTGGGCTCTTTACAGGATGTTCAGATAATCCCGGCAAACATAATCCGGCAAAAAAAGCTGCCGTTTCAGAGATTTCTGACTTTGATACATTTTTCAAGAAATTCAAAAGTGATTCTGTTTACCAGGTAGCGCATGTTAAATTTCCACTTAGTATTATTATAGCAGGAGACGAAGAAGAAGGCGACTCCGTTAAGTATATTGAAAAAAGCAAATGGCAAAATATAACTTTTAAAAAAGATAAAAATGCTATTTATAAGCAGTCCCAACTGAGTAAAACCGAGGTTTCGATCCAACATATGGTTGAGGATACAGGGATTTCCACAGTCTTTAATTTTTTATACAGGAACGGAAAATGGCAACTGGTTAGTTTTAGAGATCAATCCGATTAAACTCACACCGCAGTGACGCACAAATAAAAGAGAAAGCCGCTACTAAGCGGCTTTCTCTTTATCACACACTTTGTAGAAATTATAACCTATAACCTACTCCTATACCAATTACCCATGGCCTTATTTTAACATCGGCAGGTATGTTTTGTAAAACCGGGCGCAAAGCCTCATTGCCTGATGGGGTTAGGTTTGATGCATCTACCGTAGCCTGGGTAGTAAGGAAGATCTTTTTAACATCAACGTTCAGGAACACTGTTTTGCTGATATCATAATCAAACCCTAACTGGCTTGCAAAGGCAAACTTGTTTTTATAGGTTATGCCCTGTACAACCGGCCCTTTGTCTGCACTGTAAAATATAGTGTAGTTGGCACCCGCACCTATGTATGGCTTAAAGCCGGTACCTGTAGGTAAATGGTATTGTAATGTAAGTGTTGGCGGCAGTAACCAAACGTGCCCCAGGTTAACATCGGCAGCGGCAGCCCCGCCAATAGCCGTAAGGTTTGATGATGTGGTACTAACCTTATGTTTGGTAGTGGCCAGTATCAGTTCGGCAGAGAAGTTTTTTGCAAAGAAGTACGTAAAGTCCAGCTCGGGTACAACGGTGTTACTGATATTAACACCGCCACCAATTACGCCGATAGTGGCACTTTCCTGCGGTATAATACCGATGGCCCTTATGCGGATATCGAATTCATTTTTTTGTTGTGCAAAAGCGGTTACCCCTTGTAGTAATAACAGAGATAAAGCGAATAGTCTGAATTTTTTCATGATGTATTTTTTATTGATTAACAGGTCAAATGTATGCTGCTATAATTCCCCTCAACATGATAGAGGGCAGGCGATGGGATGAGCGTAATCATTAATTAAACGGGCTTAAAGCGGTAAAATCCCCGCTGGGAAAAGCGTTAGGGACAAGAGCGGATACCGGCCCGTGGCTAAGGCCTGCGCAGTATGAGCGGATAGCACGGGCCGCAGGTAACGCCATTCGTCTCTACAATATTATATCTCGTACAGACGCGATACTTCGCGTCTCCTGCCATGAAGGCGTGCCCTACTTAGTGTTTTAAATAGCACATTTCTAGCTTAAAAAATAAACTTTAAAACATTCATAATCACAACCTTTAATTCTGTTGAAAACACCTATGCCCTTGTTACATTCTGCACTTTAACTTTTCAATAAATTTAAGTACGTTTGGGGAAACTGATTTCAAGACTATTATAACTGATCTTATTAAATTAAAACATGAAGGTATTTGTAAAAAAATCTATTGAACAACTAACCTCCTCTGTAGATGCAGAAGGAAGCCTGAAGCGAACGCTTGGGGCCGGTAACCTTATTGCACTGGGTATTGGTGCCATTATTGGCGCCGGTTTGTTCGTGAGGACAGCAGCGGCAGCAGGCGAGCACGCAGGCCCTGCAGTAACACTATCATTTATTGTTGCGGCAATTGGTTGCGCCTTTGCAGGCCTTTGCTATGCTGAGTTTGCTTCAATTATCCCTATTGCAGGTAGTGCTTACACTTACGCATATGCAACTATGGGCGAAATTGTTGCCTGGGTTATTGGCTGGGCGTTAATATTAGAATATGCACTTGGGGCGGCCACGGTATCTATCAGTTGGAGTGAGTACGTTAATAAGCTCCTCGGCGGGGCCATACCCTACGAGTGGTGCCACTCTCCGTTAGAGTCGGTAATGGTTAACGGCTCATCTGTACATGGTATTGCCAACGTTCCGGCATTGCTGATACTGTTGATCTTATCATTATTACTAATAAAAGGTACACAAGAATCTGCTACTGTAAACGGTATTATCGTTTTCATTAAAGTAGCTATCGTATTGGTATTTATAGCTATTGGATGGCAATATGTTAACCCGGTCAATCACACACCATACATGATCCCTGCTAACGCGCCGGATGTTATATTGGCGAGTGGCAAAACATACTCATACGCGCCGTTCTTTAACCACGGCTGGGGCGGTATTGTAAGCGGTGCCGGTGTGGTGTTTTTTGCCTTTATTGGTTTCGATGCCGTATCAACCGCAGCGCAGGAAGCTAAAAACCCTAAACGCGATATGCCTATCGGTATATTGGGTTCATTAGTGGTTTGTACAATTCTTTACATCTTGTTCTCATGGGTATTAACAGGCGTTGCACCTTACCAGGATTTCATGAAATCGGGTAAAGAGGCTTCTGTAGCATACGCTATCAGTACTTATATGCACGGCTATGCATGGTTATCAACGTTGGTTACTGTGGCTATCCTTGCAGGTTTCTCTTCAGTTATCCTGGTGATGCTGATGGGCCAGTCGAGGGTATTCTACACCATGTCTATAGATGGTTTATTACCAAAAATATTTTCAGACCTTCACCCAAAATTCCGTACACCGTACAAGAGCAACATTATCCTGTTTGTTTTTGTGGGCTTATTTGCGGCATTTATTCCGGGTAGCGTTGCCGGCGATCTAACATCTATCGGTACCTTGTTTGCCTTTATACTGGTATGTGTGGGTGTTATGTTATTACGTAAAACCAACCCTAATTTACCAAGGCCATTTAAAACCCCGTTAGTGCCGTTAGTGCCTATTTTAGGTGTAATAGTTTGCGCGGGTATGATAGTAAGCTTACCAAGCGAAACGCAGGTGAGTGCACTTGTTTGGATGGTGGCCGGTTTGGTTATATACTTTGGCTACAGCAGGAAACGAAGCATATTGGGTAACGTATCAGATATTTTACCAAAAGCGTCTGATTTCGAAAAGCAATAATTTATATTGTATTAATATTTATACAAAAGGTTCTGTGCAAACAGAACCTTTTGTGCGTTTAATACCTTTGTTTTGTATTGATGAAGATGAACCGCATTATTTGGGTGCTTGTACTTATTGCCATTATCAATTCAATGGGGTTTGGTATTATCATCCCACTGTTGTACCCTTATGGTAAAAAGTTTGGCGTAACCGAGCATACCATAGGCTTGCTTACCGCGGCATTTTCTATAGCGCAATTTTTTGCTACACCGGTACTTGGTTCACTGTCTGATAAATGGGGGCGTAAGCCTTTGCTGGTTATCAGCCTTATTGGTACGGCCGTATCATTTGTTATGTTTGGGTTTGCCAACAGCATTTTTATGCTTTTCGCCGCGCGGATATTGGACGGATTAACAGGCGGCAATATCTCGGTAGCGCAAGCCATGATCTCGGATATCTCTTCACCAAAGGAGCGGGCCAAAAACTTTGGGATCCTGGGGTCGGCATTTGGGTTTGGCTTTGTAATAGGGCCGGCCATTGGTGGCTTGCTTAGTAAATTCGGGCTTAAAGTACCGTTCTTTTTCGCGGCGGGCATTGCGGTTATCGGCGTATTGCTCACCCTGTTTTTTCTGAAAGAAACCAACCAGAATAAAACCGGCAGGTTCGCGGCTAAGAAAGGTAAGTTCAGTTTCTTATCATTGATAACGGTGTTAAAAAAGCCGGTGATAGGTACGGCCATATTTACCGGTTTTTTGCTAACCATGGCGCAGTTTACCATGCTTATAGGTTTCCAAACCTTTAGTGTTGATGAACTAAAACTGAGCCCCACGCAGATAGGGTTATTTTACGGAGGCTTTGGTATCAGTGGTATACTGATGCAGATGCTGGTACCGGCGGTTAAAAAGGTGATCTCATCACAGGCTACAATCCTGCTTATATCAACCCTGTTTTGCTTAGGGATGATGGTATTGGCGGGTTTTGCTACAGGCATCGTACTCTTTGCCATATCCATCGGAATTTACGGCCTGTTCAACGGTTTGCGCAACCCCATGTTAAACGCCATTATAGCCGATCATAACGAAGGTAACGGGAAGGGCGAGGTGATGGGTGTAAATCAATCGTACGCATCCATAGGGCAAACGCTGGGGCCTGTAACAGCAGGATTAATTACGGCAATATCTATACATAGTATATTCTTTTTAGCATCTTTATATATTTTAATTGCACTTTTGTTTAGTATTCGTTTAATCTCAAAAGAAAACCCCTAAACCTATGCATCCTTTAATATTTAAAGAAGTCCTTTCAGTAACCATGATCCTCTTCGCGATCATCGATATACTGGGCGCAATACCCATCATTATCAATTTACGCCAAAAGGTTGGGCATATCGAGTCGGAAAAGGCCAGCATTGCGGTATTGGTTTTAATGATAGGTTTTTTGTTTGCAGGGGATGAGTTACTCGCGGTTATTGGGTTGGATATCTCCTCGTTTGCCATAGCGGGTTCAATCGTAATATTTATCATCGCATTGGAGATGGTATTGGGGGTGAACTTTTTTAAAGAGGAAGTACCCGAGGCAGCGTCAATTGTTCCGTTGGCCTTCCCGCTGATAGCCGGCGCCGGTACCATGACGACGCTGTTATCCCTCAAATCGCAATATCAAACGCAAAATATCATTGTGGGTATCATTGTAAACACCCTATTTGTTTACCTGGTGCTTAAAAACGTAAAATGGCTGGAAAAGCTCTTCGGTAAAACAGGCCTGCACATTCTGCGTAAAGCTTTCGGAGTGATATTATTAGCTATCGCGATAAAACTGTTTAGGAGTAATAGTGGGCTGTAGAAGAGAATCAAGATCTTAGAATCAAGAGCCAAGACTTAAACTCATGCGTTATTGCTTTTAGACCGTCATTGCGAGCGATAGCGTGGCAATCCCCGATAGAAATGTGCTGAGGGCATTGCCTGCGGCCCGGGCTTTTCGCTCATACTGCGCAGGCCTTAACCATAGGCCGGTACCCGCTGCAATCCCTAACGCATTTTTGTCTGAACCTTGATTTATAGGATTTTCCTGATTACCCTGATTTACGAAAGCGTGGGGCAAAAGGTCAGAGCGGGCGGGCCGGGAGTATGGCGGGAATGGCGGTTTAGCTTTTGCGCGTGATGCGAGCACAGCGAGTCATCCAGCAAAAGCGTTAAGAACCGGCAGGGAGCGCAGGAAGCATTCGCTCTGACTTGATCTTTTGCTTCTTTTCTATCAAGAGAAAAGAAGTAGCCTCCGCGGCAATGAGCGGGCGATAATAATAGCGGACTCACATATTCACTACTGACTGCTCGTAGAAGATTTATCTGCGATGAGCTCCCTACGGTCGGTTCTCCTCGTACCTCGTTCGAAATGACAGGATGGTGAAACAACCGGGATGTTACTTCGCAATAATGAGCGATCTTACCTTGCCTCTATTCCTATTCACTCCTTAAACTCGTCACCGGGTTTGCCAGCGCTGCCTTAACGGTTTGCAGGCTTATCAGCACCGATGTTACCAGTATTAACGCTATAATAGCAATGGCGAACGGTACAGGCGTCAGGTTTATTTTATAAGCATAGTTGCTCAGCCATTTATGCATCATCCAATAAGCCAACGGGCAGGCAACAAGCCCGGCAATAACTACCGTGCCCAAAAAATCTTTCAGGAACAGCAGCATCACATCCTTAACCGATGAACCCAATACCTTACGGATACCTATCTCTTTGGTGCGTTTTTGAATGCTGAGGGATATCAGCCCCAATACACCCAACAACACAATGATCATGGCCAGGCCGGTAGCCAGGTACGATGCCTTTTTTAACTGCAGTTCGGTTTTGTACATTTTGGCAAGAGCCTCATCCATAAAACTGTACTCGAACGGTGCGCCGGGCATTACCTCGGCCCATTTCTTTTGCAGGGCTGTTATGCTGGCTTCCATATTGCCCGGTTTTATCCGGATAGAGAAATAGCGATAGAACGGGATGTAATTAACGTTTACAAAGGTTAGCGGTTGTATGCGGCTGGACATGCTGCCAAACTGAAAATCGGCTGTTACGCCGCAGATGGTTAGCTGCGGCATGTTTTGCGCATTGAATTTTTGGCCAACAGCATCTTTAGGAGAGGCAAAACCAAGCGCCTTCGACTGCGATTCGTTGATCACTACCTGTGCCGAGTCTGCCGGCATATATTGTGGTTTAAAAAACGTACCGGCCTTAAGCGGGATACCATAGGTAGCCGCATATTGGTTATCGGTAAGCAGCATTTGCGATGCAAATGCTTGATTTGGATTATCAGATAACTTATAAGCTTGCAAACCGCCGCTGTTGGCGCCATCCAGTATCTCCCATGACAAGGCTACGCTGCTCACCTCCGGGATCTGCGAAAGCCGGTAACGGATGCCTTCCATTTTTTGCACGCCGGGTTTGCTCCAGTCGCGCGGCAACTGGGCCGATAAAACATACTCCTTATTAAAACCCAAGCTTTTGCTGAAGAACAGGCTGATCTGCCCCGAAATTACGATGGCGCAGACCAGCACCACTGCTGCAGTACCAAACTGGAACGCGATAAGCGATTTGCGGAATATCACGTTATCCTTCACCCTGTCCAGCTTACCTTTCAACGAGTCGATTGATTTTAAGGACGATAGAACCAGCGCCGGATATAAACCGGCTAATAAACCAATTAATAGCGCAAACAGAAGTGGTATAGCATAAAAGTATAACGGGAAGGAGAACAGTCCGCCAATATCGGTAGCCAATAGGTCGGCAAAGTATGGCCTTGCAAGGGCGTAAATACCCAATGCAATTAAGGTAGCTATCAGCACCATTAAAACAGATTCGGTTAAAAACTGCCAGATAAGTTGTTTCCTTAATCCACCTAAAACCTTACGGATGCCCATTTCTTTCATCCGCTGCGAGGAGCGACTGATGCAGATATTCACAAAGTTGATGACCGCCATCAGTAAAATAAACAACGCGATGCTAGATAGGGTGTACAGCATTTTTTTAACCGTACCATTGCCCCAATCCAGGTAAAAAGTTTTTAACGGTACAAGGTAAGGGGTAAGGTTGGCCGCTATTTGTGGTGATGCGTTTTTCCTGATCAGGGCGCGCATGGGGCCGTCAAGGTCTTGTGGTTTTACGCCTTTCTTTAGTTCTATTAAACCTACCAGGCCGGTGTTGTTCCAGCCATCAACACTACGCCCCAGGAACTTTGCCGCTGCCGCCGGTAAAAAGAAAGTACTGTTGCTGCCATCAATAACATTGGTCACCGAATTTTTGCTGAGTTTTTTTAGTACGCCGGTTATGGTAAAATCGTGCTTGGTGCCGGTGAAACTTTCGATAGTCACAGCCTTTCCAACCGCATCGGTCTTTCCGAAGTATTTAATGGCCGTTTCCTGCGTTATCACGGCCGAAAAAGGATCATTTAAAGCCGTTTTTGGGTCGCCTTGTAACAGCTTAAAGCCATAGGTAGTGATAAAGGTGCTATCGCCAACTTGCAGACTTTCCCTGAAGTGTTTATCGCCTTTTGAAACGGTAGAGGTCACCCCATCCCAACGGTAAGCATTGGCCACCAGGTTAGGATATTCGTCTTTTAAAGCTTTGGGCATGGGTGCAAGGGCTGTTAAAACATTCCCCATATTTGGGTCTTTCCACTTGCTTTGGATGATATACTGGTTATCGGCGTTACGCAGGTCGCGGTTTACGCTTACCTCGTGCCATACATAGGCGGCAATAAGCAGCGTAAACGCAATGCCAACCGATAGGCCAAATATGTTGATGAGCGAGAAAAGCTTGTGTTTCCAGATGTTTCGCCAGGCAATGGTAAAGTAGTTTTGCAGCATAGGGCTTAGTTTTGTTGAACTAAATTAGCTGCTAATATGTGGTAAATGAAAAGATTAACATTTTTTAACGTCTTGCATATGTCATCCTGAACTTGTTTCAGGATCTCTCAGGACAGTTAGCAAGCATAGCATTTAATTTGCATTAGAGATGCCGAAATAAATTCGGCATGACATTGGGGTTACTCCAAAACACTCTTATCAGCAGGTGCCAACATCCTTGCCACAAACATGGTATCAGCTTTGTTCTCATAACCTGTCAGCACTTTCATTTCTTCCAGTTGCAAACCCAACTCTTTGGTGATGTAGTTTACAGCATCTTCATTCTCGGCTTTAAAGGCCGAGCAGGTGATATAAATAAGCGGTTTGCCGGGTTTAAGGTGTTTGGCTACGTTGGTTACAATGGCTTGTTGCAGGCGCTTAAAAAAGTCGGTTTTGTGGATCTCGAACTGGCTGATCATCTCGGGTGTGCGGCCCCAGGTGCCCGAGCCGCTGCAGGGCGCATCAAGTATAATACCGTCGAACTCATAGTTGTAAAGCAACTGCTCGTTGTTTTCGGTAAGGTCCATCAGTTTCTTTTGGTACTTACGCAAACCTGCCTGCTGAAAGCGCTCATCCAGGTTTGAAAGGATAGACTCGCGGATATCAGATACCAGCAGTTTTATATCGTGCTGCAAACTGTGCAGCAGTAATGATTTACCGCCCGAAGCCGCGCAGGCATCCCACCAGCTATCCCATTTTTGTGGTTTAAAGTAATTGGCTGTTTGCTGTGATGACAGGTCCTGCACCTCGTACCAATGTTGTTTGGGGAAGATGGTTTCCAGCCGAGTACCGTTTGGCAGCGAGAGGCAGTTGTTACCTTCATCCTTAAACGTAACACCGGCTTTGGTTAGTTCGGTTTTTACCTGGGTTTCAAAACCTTTGGTTACCCGTATAAACAGGTCGGGTTGTATGAAAAACGATTTTAAAAAAGCATCCCTGTCAATCCCTGTCGAAAGCTGTGGGACCCATGGGAAAACATTCTCCAACTTAAAATCAGGGTAGGTGGCTTTTACCAGGTTTATTTTTTCATCAACAGTAAAACCCACGCAAGCCGCCCAATCGGGTTTAAAATATTGCAGAAAGGAGTTTGACTGCGTGTTGCATAAAAACTCAGCCACCATCAGCCGGTCTTCAGCGGGCAGGTTGGGCAGGGCGCGGCCCAGGCGGAAATAGTTATAGATGAGCCGGCCGGCAACGCGCCTGTCGGTTGATCCCATTTGCTTGTTCTGCCGATAAAAGCCGGGTAAAAATTTGCCTAAAGGCGTATCTGCAGGGTATTCACCCAATATGCGCTGAAACGTCTTTAACTGATTTATGGCTTTCATTGAATCTTTTTTAGATCGAAGTTTTCATACCTAAGGATATCTACATGCGTATTTATCCAGCCTACCCCCGGCTTTTTTATAAAGTGGAAACTGTTGTGGATACCGCTAAAATCTTCCAGATCGGGTTTGTTAAAATCTTCATCATCAGCCAATAGCTTAGCAAAATATAAACCCTGATCAAATCCCTTTATGGCAAAATCGGTAGGTTCGGTACGGTAGGTGCGGCGGTAGCTGCGTAAAAAAGTATTGGTTTGGGAGCTTTTATAATCAACTTTATCTGCCGAGGTAATGTGCGTGTTCAGCCTTTGTAAAAGGGCCGACTTCAAGAACGCAAACTTCTCCCAGTTAGGGTGACCAAATAAAGTTACCGGATATTTTTTAGATAGCGTGTCTAATGATCGCAACGTCACCATTAAAAATGCCTGTTTGGTTGATGGTACTAAAAATATGTTTTGATTTGACGGTGAAAGTTGCTTTACCAGTGGTGTTAAATTGCCGCGCACTACGGTAATAGTTACAACCTGGATCTTCCGTTTGCTCAGACTGTCGACCGTGCGCTTAAATGGTGATGTGTACAATTTCTCGTCACTAAAGCCCGAATTAAGGATGAATACTTTTTTTGGCTTTAAGCTTCTAACAATATAGGTTGCAGCGCCCATGGCGTGATACTCAAGCGGCGGGGTCATGGTAACCAGGTTCTGGTTATTGAACGTTGATGGCGCGGCCGGCGATAGCGGCGATACTATAGGCTTGCGTGCCGACGGCAGCATGGCTGTAAATGCTTTTACATCATCAGGGAAAACGGGGCCAATGATCAGTTCGCTGGATTTAATCTGCGGGTTTAGCGCCAGGCTGTGCGATTGCGCCACATCATCTTTGCTGTCAAAAACCTGTAACTTGAAATTAGCGCCTTCAGCGGTCATAGAATCCAGCGCCAGTTTAAAGCCCTGGTAATACTCGGCCGCCATGTTTGCCTTTTTTAGGCCGGCAGCCGTATAGGTTTGCCCGGCGGCGGCATGGTCAAGCCCCAGTGGGAGTATCAGCGATAAAACGTGAGCTTTTGCCTCCGGTGCTTTCACCGGGGGCTTTTCGGCAGGTTTGTCGGTCTTAGTTACAGGTTTTTCAGTTGTTGTTTTTACGGTAGATGAGGGTGCCGTCCGTATTTTGGGCGAACATGCACCAACTATCAGCGCTAAAACAAATATGAACCACTTATTCCCACTCAATTGTGGCCGGTGGTTTCGAACTGATGTCATATACTACCCGGTTAATTCCTTTTACGTTGTTGATTATCTCGTTTGATATTTTTGCAAGCAGGTCATAAGGGAGGTGGCACCAATCTGCCGTCATCCCGTCTAATGATTCTACCGCACGCAGGCAAATTACGTTCTCGTATGTACGCTCATCGCCCATAACACCTACCGATTGTACCGGTAAATAAATGGCGCCTGCCTGCCAAACTTTATCATAAACACCGGCAGAGCGTAAATTGTTGATATAAATCGCATCTGCCTGTTGTAAAATGTCAACTTTCTCTGGTGTAATGTCACCTAAGATCCTGATTGCCAGTCCCGGACCCGGGAAAGGGTGGCGGCCTAATATGTTTGGATCCATACCCAAAGCTTTACCGACACGGCGTACTTCGTCCTTAAATAAGGTGTTTAAAGGCTCAACTATCTTCAGCTTCATAAAATCGGGCAGGCCCCCAACATTATGGTGTGATTTGATGGTTGCCGAAGGGCCTTTTACCGAAACAGATTCGATAACATCCGGGTAAATAGTACCCTGGCCAAGCCAGCTTACGCCCTGTACCTCGTGCGCGGCATCATCAAAAACCTCGATGAATACGCGGCCAATGGCCTTACGTTTCTTTTCAGGGTCGGTTAAACCGGCCAGTGCATCATAAAAACGCTGTTTGGCATCAACCCCTTTTATGTTAAGGCCCATGTGCTGATATGAATCAAGCACCGATTGGTACTCGTCCTTACGCAACAGGCCATTATCTACAAATATACAGTGCAGGTTAGCGCCGATAGCATGGTGCAGCAATACCGCCGCAACAGATGAATCAACACCGCCCGATAAGCCTAAAACTACTTTGTCGTCGCCCAGTTTCGCTTTCAGTTCGGAAATGGTGGTTTCGATGAAAGAGTCGGGTGTCCAATCCTGCGAGCAACCACAAATATCAACCAAAAAGTTTTGCAGCAATTGCTTGCCATCAATACTGTGGGTAACCTCTGGGTGGAACTGGATACCATAAGTTTGGGTGCCGGTTATTTGGTAAGCGGCAACTTTAACGCTATCGGTACTTGCAATTACCTCAAAATCATCGCCTATGCGGGCAATGGTATCCCCGTGCGACATCCACACCTGTGAACCTACCGGCACATCTTTAAATAAGATGTTATCCTGCTTAACATAGTCCAGGTTGGCACGGCCATACTCGCGTGTGCTTGAAGCCAACACTTCGCCGCCATGGAAATGCGCTACATATTGCGCGCCATAACAAACGCCTAAAATAGGCAGGGTTTTGTGGTGTTTGGCAAACTCAAAATGAGGTGCATCTTCCTGGCGTACAGAATACGGACTGCCGGAAAGGATGATACCTTTTACACTTTCGTCAATTTCAGGAACTTTGTTAAAGGGATGGATCTCACAGTAAATATTGAGCTCCCTGACACGGCGCGCGATAAGCTGGGTGAATTGCGAACCGAAGTCAAGAATGAGGATTTTTTCTTGCATGGGCAAAGATAGGATTTTGAGCGGAAAAATGTGGTAGGAAATTTAGATTTTGAAGCTAACAATTGGCATAAAAATTTATATTAGCCCGCAAACATATGCTCAATGATAACGATACGCTTAGCTACATTTGATGATGTGGCAGAATTACAGCAATTAATTGCCCTATCCGTACGTGGCTTAAGTACGGATTATTATACCCCAGACCAGATAGAAAGCGCCATTAAATACATTTTTGGGATTGACAGCCAGCTGATTACTGATGGCACCTACTATGTTGCCGAAAAGGATAATGTAAAGGTGGGTTGCGGCGGCTGGAGCAAACGCAACACCCTGTTTGGCGGTGACCAGCATAAAGACATCGAAGACCCGTTGCTTGACCCGGCGAAAGATGCCGCAAGGATAAGGGCATTTTTTGTACATCCCGACCATGCGCGGCAGGGCATAGGCCGTAAAATTATTAATGTATGCGAAGATGCTGCAAAAGCTAATGGGTTTACCAGCTTTGAGCTTGGCGCAACACTACCCGGCGTACCGCTTTACCAAGTGATGGGCTATGTGGCAGTTGAACGGATTGATGTTACGCTGGCGGATAAGGAATTGCTTGGGATTGTGAAGATGAGGAAGAGTTAAATGCGGTTATCAGTTTGAGCTTGTCGAAGACCTGGTACGCAAGTGCATAGTCTGCTATGGTTCGACAAGCTCACCATGACATACGGAATATGTCAGTCTGAGCTTGTCTAAGACCTATTGCGTAATGTTCTAAAAACTCACCCCAATCCTTATTGCCTGGTTGGCACCGCCCACTTTATTGTTGAACGATGTGCCATACATCACCCTTAAACCCACATTGGTTTGGAAGCCTACGCCAAGCTCGGTGTAGTTTTTAAGCGTGGGGGTGGATAGATAATTCACATCAACTATCTCCTGCAATTTTAAGTTACGTAGAATCGGGATCTGGTTGGTGAGAAGCCCCGTAAAATTATGCTCCAGATGGCCTTCTACGTATTTATCGCCGGTGCTGAACTGGTAATAATTTAGCAACATGAATTTGTTGATGCCGCTTTGGTAAAACAGTACCTGGTTACCTGCAAATTGCCTGTAATCGGGATAGGAAATGTTTTTGGTGTTGAAGAATTTACCCGCCGCCACGTAAAAGGATGTTTTACCGTAAAAGCCCATTGGGATGTCTGTTTTAGAAAGATCTGCCGAAACAAGGTTGTAATCCGCATCAGAGCCAAACACATTTTTAATGGCTTTGGTGAAGCTAATACCAAGGGTTGGGTATTTTGAAGGAACGTATCTTTTCCCGGTAGGGTAGGTTTCGTACCGGTTGCTAAAATCGTAAGTGGTACGCATGCTAACTTTAAACGACTGGTTCTCTGGAAACAGCGGTACATCCACATCCGGACTAAGCGGGTTGTTGGATGTAAACTCATGCCCTTTTGGGTGGAAAAAGCTATAGTCGGTAGTGTTGGATAGGTACTTGCGGTTTGCCCATTCGGCGCCCACGCTTGCCTGCCAGCCGCCATAAATACGTTTGGATAGTGTAGCCGATGCATATTGCTTTTGATACAGTTTCTCAAAATTTTGCCTGTTAAGCAGGGTGTAAGCGCTGTTCATGAACGAGGTGATGGGTTCGCGGTTATTCAGGTCTATCACATCAGAACCACCTGCTAAATTTAATGTAGCAGAACCTACCGGCATAGTGACGCCACCTGTTGCGTTGAATAATTTGTTGGAGAAGCCATAACGCACCTTGCCATAAATACGCAGGTAACGGTTGTTTACGCTGTCAATCTGTTTAGTGAATGAACCGCCGTAGCCAAGCGATAAACCTTCAACCGTATTATAGGCTACAGAACTTATCAGCGAGTTGAAATTGTAATATTCATGATCGTACCGGTTTCGGTGACTGTACCCGCCGAGCAGGAATTTACCAACGCTAAACTTATTGTTCACCTTATCCAGCGAATCCAGGTAAGGTTTCGATTCGCGCTTGGCTGCCAGTACGGCCTTTTTCTGGTAATCGGTTTTTTCTTCAGCGGTTAGCGGGATAGGCCTTTGCTGCTCCCAGTAGGCCGAATCTTTTTTGTTCACACCTTTGGTGATGCGTAGTACTTCAGCAAATTGCGACCTGTCGAACTTAGGGGCAATATCGTAATCCTTATAAAGCGAGATAAAATAACCGCCAAATTTAAAGCCGAAGAATCCACCTGTAAATTCAAACTTAAGCGATGCCGGCATCCACGCGTTGCCGCTAACGGGGATAAATTGCTGGTCGACCTTTAGCGTATCTACAAAGTTGATGCTCGATTTTTTGGTGATGTACAGGCCAAGGCTTTGTAAGCGCCAGCTATCCTCAATAATATAAATGTAGCCCTTAAAGCAAGGGTCGTGCTCGTTACGGGGGATAACCTGAATTTTGTTAACGGTTTCGCCATTCTCAATGGCCAGGCCGATGTATTTGTATTTATAGTAAGATAGTGCATTATCGGCTATGGGCGATATCAGCGGGCGGTTACTCAGGCCATCCCAGGTTTGCAGGTTCTCGTAAAAATTCACCTGCATGTCTGATGCACGGTTGAACGTGAACGCCCGGTTACTGCCCGAGAACTTGGAGGATATGATCTCCTCATGTACCTTATCGGGACGAATAAAACTGTATTTTGATTGCGACTCTGAAAGATAAATGATACCCCGGCGGTTGGAGTCCAAGCCGTTTTCGCGGGCTATCTTCTGCATATCAATCCCCAGGAACTTCTTTGGGGCCGCCAGTAGTTTTTGTAAGCCTTTTATATATACCTCGCAGGTGTAGGCGTTCACCTCGTTTAAATAGGTTTTACGTTTTTTAATAGCCTGGCGGATAATGGCATAAGCAGGGTCTTCGGCACCGGCGCGGATAGTTACTTCTTTTATTTGGTAATCTTCGGCCTTTAAAGTGATATTAATGGTTTGGTTTTCCTTCAGGTCTATTTTTCGGCTTTCCTGTTTGTAACCCATTGCCCGGTATTGCACATCGTATTGGCCTGCTTTTAAGTTCAGTGTGTAGCTGCCATCGCTGTTGGCCGACGTACCTTTTGTGGTATTGCGGATATAAACTGTAGCAAAGGGTACGGCATTGCCGGCCCCATCGGTTATTTTACCGGTAAGGGTAACATCCTGTGCAAATAAGTTAGCTGTTAGTAGCAGGAAAAGGGTAAACAGTAAAGGATATTTCATAGACGCAGTTTAGTATAGCTAAGATGTGCAAAATTTTTAGACGCGGATTGTTAATTATTGTTAAACAAAAAGGCGTATTTATTTCTAAATACGCCTACCAACAAAATGTGCCTGAGGGCATCGTTTAAAATCTATTTTAAGATCTGCTCAATTTTCTCTAATTCTTCCGAAGAAAAATCAATATTATCCAAAGCTTTTAGCGAATCTGCCAGTTGGGCAGGTTTGCTGGCGCCTATCAGTACAGATGTTACCCTGTCGTCTTTAAGCAACCAGGCCAACGCCATTTGTGCAAGCGTTTGGCCGCGTTTTTCGGCAAGGGTGTTCAGTTTTTTTATTTTTCCGATCACCTCGTCGGTTACCTGGCTTTCCTGTAAAAAGCCGGTTGATTTTGCCGCGCGCGAATCTTCTGGAATGCCATGCAGGTATTTATTGGTCAGCAGGCCCTGTGCCAATGGCGAGAACGGGATACAACCCACACCATCTTTCCCCAGTACATCCAGCAACCCAGCTTCTGCATCTCGAACAAACATGGAATATTTCGGCTGATGGATCAGGCAAGGCGTACCCAATTGTTTAAGTATGGCGATGGCTTTCTCGGCTTCCTGCGCGTTGTAGTTGGAGATACCCACGTACAAAGCCTTACCCTGTCGAACGATCAGGTCTAAAGCGCTCATGGTTTCTTCCAGTGGTGTTTCTGGATCCGGGCGGTGATGGTAGAAAATATCTACATAATCCAACCCCATGCGTTTAAGGCTTTGATCAAGACTCGATACCAGGTATTTTTTTGAACCCCAATCGCCGTAAGGCCCGTCCCACATAGTATAACCCGCTTTGCTGCTGATGATCATCTCATTGCGGTAGCCGCCAAAATCTTCTTTCATGATCTTGCCAAAATTGGTTTCGGCGCTGCCCGGGGGAGGGCCGTAATTGTTGGCCAGGTCGAAATGTGTTATGCCGCTATCAAAAGCCAGGTGCAGTATACTGCGGAAGTTTTCCATCACATCTACATGGCCAAAGTTGTGCCACAGGCCTAATGAAATAGCCGGTAGTTTTATGCCGCTTTTACCGCAACGGCGGTATTGCATTTTGTTATATCGTTCTGAGGAGGGTAGGTAGGTCATTTTAGTTAGTTTATATGCTAAAGTATGGTTTTTAAATTAATTTAAGAAGTTGTGGCAAGGTATGCGTCACTGCTGTAAGGGTTATCTATTACACAACCTCCGCAACTACAAAAGTACTCCCGCCTGCAAAAACCAGGTCTTTATCGGTAGCTGCTGCTTGCGCGGCCATTAGTGCGGTCTTAACGGATGGGTAGGTTTCACCATGTAAACCGAAAATTGCGGCTTGTTGTTTGATGCTTTCTGCTTCCAATCCGCGGGGGATATCGGGGCGGCAGAAGTAGTAGGTAGCATGGGTTGGCAGCATGGCTAATACCTTGCTGATATCCTTATCATTCACCATGCCTATTACAAAATGCAAATGCTCGTATTTAACGTTTGCTATATTCTTTAACACCTCAGTTATACCTTCGGGATTATGGCCCGTATCGCAAATGGTGAGCGGTTGGTTATTGATCACCTCCCAGCGGCCATGCAGACCGGTTAGGTTTTTAACTTGTTTTAATGCCGTGATGATATGCTCATCGGTAATAGTAAAACCTTGCTTGCGCAGTTCATCAACAGCGGTTAAAACCGTGCGTATGTTATTGAGCTGATAGGTTCCGGGTAAATCGAGTTGTATGTGAAGATCAGGGAGTGGGGTGCGGGGAGCGTTTATCTCCAGGTATTCCAGTCCCTCTTTTGAGTTTTGAATTTTGAATTTTGAATTTACTTCGGATGCAAATACCAAAGGAGCGTTTACCTCCTGGGCTTTATTGTTAAACACTTCAGCAACTTCGGGCTGGTATTCGCCAATGATGACCGGGATGGCAGGTTTAATAATACCCGCCTTTTCTCCTGCTATTTTGGGCAGGTTATCGCCCAGTAAATTCATGTGATCCCAACCTATGTTGGTGATGATGGATAGCAGCGGGTTAATTACATTGGTAGAATCCAATCTTCCGCCAAGCCCTACCTCTATAATGGCAATATCTACCTGTTCCTTCGCAAATACATCAAAGGCCAGGGCAACGGTCATCTCGAAGAAAGAAGGTTGGATATGCTCAAAATCGGGGCGGTGCTTTGCTACAAAATCTATAACTGTTTGCTCGCTTATCATCTCGCCGTTTATACGGATGCGCTCGCGGAAATCTTTAAGGTGGGGCGATGTGTATAAACCCGTTTTATATCCTGCAACCTGCAATATGGCCGCCAGCATGTGCGATGTAGAGCCTTTACCGTTGGTGCCACCCACATGTATGCTTTTAAACTTATGCTCGGGGTTATCCAGTATGTTTAACAGGGCAATGGTATTGGTGAGGTCCTCTTTATAAGCCGAAGCGCCTACCCGGGTAAAAACGGGTAGTTGGGTGTAGAGGTAATCGAGCGTTTGCTGGTAGTCCATTTTAGTTTGCAGTTAGCAATTTGCATTGCAAATGTATACATGCAAATGGCAAACTTATATCTGCAAACTGCAATTTAATTTACCTTAAATACGAATGTTAAAGTACCGTTCTGGTTTTCGGGAGCAGTATCTGATGGGTTGAATTTTGATCTTTTTACCGCATCCTCACATTTTTGAAGCAGAGCTGCATCGGTTATGGTAGTGCCACGGGCACCTGCTGTGGCCTGTATTACGTTACCTTCTTTATCAACTCGTATATCAACCACCACTTTGCCGGTATAGCGGTTACCGCCATCAACAGTGGGGCGACTAACAAAGCTGCGTTGGGTTAGGTTTAAATTACCACCGTTGCCAGATCCTGTTCCGTTATAGTTATTGGTTAACGTAGTACCCGTGGTTTTACCCTGGTTACCCGGTGTGTTGCCTGTTCCATCACCTTCGCCGGTGCCGTTATTGGTTTTGCCTTTGTAAAGCGCATTTTGATTAACAGCGGGTTTTGCCACCGTTTTTGTAGTGGGTTGCGTGGCTACTGTGGTGCTTGGCTTTTTGGTATTGGCAGCAACTTCTGGCGCATCATCGGTAGTTTGGGTAACTACGTTTTTATCGCTATTGTCCACCTGCTGCTTTTCTTCGGTTGGCGGGGCAGGGGTTACTTTATCGGGTTTGGTGTTATTGGCTTTTTCGGCTACAGAGGGCTCTTCGGTACTCATGTAGTCGTTACCCATGCCTTCATCAACAGTGCCATAATTTACCAAAATACCACCCGTGCCT
>NZ_JBAZRC010000014.1:0-47607 GCF_041663085.1 Mucilaginibacter sp. | reverse complement strand
TAAAGTTATTGAACAACAAGCAAGTTGATACAGGCGAAGATGTAGTGTTAAAATCTGCGCTTATCAAAAGAGGGTCTACGGCAGTTTAAAAAACACCCGGGCAGACGCGTTAAAATAATACTGGCAAGGGTTGACCCATAACGCAGATCGTCTCCAGAAGCATTTATGCATATGAGATATACCCGTTCCGAAATGGAACAAAACGGAACGAAATGGAACATGCCTTAAATTGTTAATCACCTATAAATAAGCAACTTAATTAATATCTGTTAATTGCTTTTAATTAACATTATAAACCCTAAAAGGCCGAATCAGGTCGAATCAAGGTCGAAAAAAAGCTAAAAAAGTTATGCTGTTGGCGTTAATGTTTAGTCTCCATTTTTGCGAAAAGTGAGACAAAACATTAATTTTACAATTGCTTGATTTGCAGCAAATTAATATAAAAATGGCAAAGTTAAACTTTAGATATATGGATGATATAGAAATATCAACTCATTGATTGTCAAAATGTTCCGTTTGTCCCACTTGTCCCATTTTTAAAATGGGACAGTATAAGCTACAAATACTGTTTAACTAAATCTCTAAACGAATTGATTTATTCAAAAATTTGAAATGTTTGCCGCTGAAAAAGCACCTTAAAGTTTAACCGTTTCGGGCAAGTACTTAGCAATTAAATCTTCATAATAGGGTTTCAACTCGGCCACTACGGGTGGCTTAGGGCTTTTAGAATACAGGTCGTACGGGTTAAATTTGTCAACCCATTTAAACATTTCTTTATCATGTGCATTTAACAGGTGGTCATAAGCGTTTTCGCGGTGCTGCGAATAAAATGAATGATACCGGATCATATATAAAGCAGGTTCGGGAAGATGGTCTTTAGTGATATGATACAAATATTCATCATGCCCCCATGACATGTGGATGTTATCTAACCCACACTGGTGCGTGTAAACGCCATATTTGGTATTATAACGCTCATCATCATTATCCGGGTTGGCAGCAAAAAAATCGGGATACACAATTTTGTCCGAAAACTTGCAGCCTACCGGGAAGGTATCGCCTACAACGTTCCATTGTGGTTCGCCAAACAAACATAATACCTTACCCAAATCATGTATAAACCCGGTTAATACAAACCAATCGGGGTGCCCGTCGGCCCTGATGGCTTCGGCTGTTTGCAATAAATGTTGCAGCTGATCCAGGGATGTGTCGGGGTCCGAATCATCAACCAAAGTATTTAAGTAATCCAGGGCATCCCACCAGGGCATTTCCTTTTTATCAAATTTTAAAAAGGTAGCCTTTTTTGCCAATACATTATCATAGGTTTGATATTTATGGTTCAGCCTGTAAAATTCACGCACCGAGTCATTTTCAGGGCTGTCGTAATTTCTGAACTCCTCTTTGCTTTTTGTTGGCCCGGCTTCCGGGTATCTTTTTAAAACATCATCCTCCCATACATCCAAACTACTTAGCGGTGCTGTTTCATTTTCACTTAAACTTTCCATAATCGGTTATTTTTTGATTGAACCTTCGGATAAAAAACACCTGTTTGATGCCTCGATGTTTTATAATTGGTATATAAAGTTCAATAAAATTGATGGTTATGTCGGCAGTGGGGGCTATATATATTTACGTAATCGTTTACGTAAAAGGCATTATTAGGAGGGCTTGTTAAGTGCCTGCCCGGGTATTGTTGGTAACAAAACCATAAGTTTTCGGAAGATTCGAAATACCACCGTGCAATTTACTCACCCGGTATTTGCTGCGCTCGACCGCCCTCTCTTCGCTGCGCGGAAAGAGGGATTTGCTTTTCTTCTCACCCTCTTTGCGAAGCAGAGAGGGTCGACCAGCGTAGCGTAGTCGGGGTGAGTTGATTGGCGAGCGGATCTTCCAAGTACTGTGACACTAACGACAACGAAAAAATGCGTTTAAATAATTTAAACACATTTTTGATTGTTTTTAAGCTATATCTATTATCTCAATATTTCTCAATTGTAATGTTTTGTGCGTGCAGGCAAATTATAATAGTTTTTTCTTGCATAAGTAAAATTTAATGCAATAATTTGCACAAAATTTAAAAGTACCACATACTTTACTAAAATGATTAAACAAAACATAAACAGAATGGATATCAGGACGATCTTCGCCCCGGTTGCCGCTGCTTTAGTTTCTTTTGTTTTATTATTCTCTCCCAGCCGACGACGGGTGTTCATCCCACGGGTTTGAATTAGGTTTTAATCTCCACCCAAATAAAGAAGTTGTTTTTTAAACTTCTTTAAACAATGTCCCTCTAATTATTATGGCTTAAACGCCAATAATTTAACGGTAATTTTTCTATACTAATGACCATACAAGATTTTGACATAACCGTAGCAACTGCACAACATGCAGACTTTGCGGCTATTATATGTGATGAAATGGCAGAGTCGGCCAAAGCACGGGGCACAGGTATTGCCCAGCGTTCGCCGGAGTACGTTGCCAATAAGATGCTGGAAGGCAAAGCTGTGATAGCATTGCATAAAGATGGTACCTGGGCGGGCTTTTGCTATATAGAAACCTGGAGCCATGGCGATTTCGTGGCCAACTCGGGCCTTATTGTAAACCCTATCTATCGTAAAGCAGGACTGGCAAAAGCTATTAAGCATAAAATATTTGAGCTATCGCGCAGCAAATATCCAAAAGCCAAGCTATTTGGCTTAACTACGGGTTTGGCGGTAATGAAGATAAATTCAGAGATCGGCTACGAACCGGTAACCTATTCTGAACTTACCCAGGATGAAGATTTCTGGAAAGGCTGCCGCAGCTGCGTTAATTACGATATATTGATGAGTAAAGACCGCAAGAACTGCATGTGCACCGCCATGCTTTTCGACCCGGAAGTTATTCAGAAACAATACGAAGAGAAAATGAAGAAGATAACGCATAAGGCTACCCTGCTTGAGCGTATTGAGAAAGCCATCAAAAAACGCATGGAGAAATTCGTTGCGTTCAGTTAAAAGAATGAATTGTAGAGTCGCGATACTTCGCGACTTGAATAACATAATAATACAGATGCGAGGTATCGCGTCTCTACGGTAAATACAAACATGGATAAAAAGAAAGTAGTACTGGCATACAGCGGCGGATTAGACACCTCATTTTGCTGTATTTATTTAACACGCGATCTGGGTTACGAGGTTCACTCGGTAATTGTAAATACAGGTGGTTTTAGTGACGAAGAGCTTAAAGGCGTTGAAGAACGCGCTTACCAGATGGGCGTAACATCACACCACGTGGTTGACGAGACCACTAACTTTTATAACACCTGCGTACGCTTTTTGATATACGGTAATGTGTTAAAAAACAACACCTACCCATTATCGGTAAGTGCCGAACGTGTTAGCCAGGCTACCGCCATTGCCAATTACGCCAAAGAAATTGGTGCCGAATTTGTTGCCCATGGCAGCACCGGCGCCGGTAACGACCAGGTGAGGTTTGATATGATCTTCAATATCCTGGTACCCGAAGTACAGATCATCACCCCTATCCGCGATTTGAAATTAAGCCGCGAAGCAGAGATTGAATACCTGAAGAAACACGGCGTTGAAATGAACTTTGAAAAAGCAAAGTACTCTATCAACAAAGGTATCTGGGGAACATCTGTGGGTGGTAAAGAAACCCTTACCTCAAACCTTGGTTTACCCGAAGAAGCATGGCCTACACAGGTAACAGAATCTGAACCAAGAACATTAGAGCTGGTATTTGAGCAAGGCGAACTGGTTGGCATCGATAACGAAAAATACGATCACCCAACCAAAGCGATACAGGCATTGCAAGCTATTGCACAGCCTTACGGCATTGGCCGTGATATCCACGTGGGCGATACCATCATTGGTATAAAAGGCCGTGTAGGTTTTGAAGCTGCCGCACCAATGGTGATCATCAAAGCACACCATACCTTAGAGAAACACGTTTTAACCAAGTGGCAACTTTCATGGAAAGACCAGTTATCGGCTTTCTACGGCAACTGGCTGCACGAAGGGCAATTCCACGACCCTATTATGCGTAATATGGAGGCTTTCCTTACAGATACGCAGAAGAACGTAAGTGGTAAAGTATTTGTTGAGCTGCACCCGTACCGTTTCCAGGTAATTGGTATCGAGTCGGAGCACGACCTGATGAGCAACAAATTTGGCAGCTACGGCGAAATGAACAATTCATGGAGCGGTGAAGATGTTAAAGGTTTCTCAAAAATATTTGGTAACCAGGTAATGATATACCACAAAGTAAACGGACAGGATTAATTATTATGGAGAACCCCATCTTTTCGAGAAGCGAATGCTTAAGCACCTATAAGTGGGGCGATGATTGCTACGGCTGGAACTATGTTGACACCGACGCATTATCAATAAAACAGGAATTAATGCCGCCGGATACTGCCGAGCAATTACATTATCACGAAAAATCTTCGCAGTTCTTCTTTATATTAAAAGGCAGGGCAACATTTACCATCGACGGAGAGATAAGCGTGTTAAAACCAGAGCAAGGGATAGAAATTAAACCGGGTCAAAAGCACTTTATCAGCAACAAAGAGAGCAGCGACCTCGAATTTATCCTGTACTCATCACCATCTACAAAAAATGACAGAATCAACCTCTAAAATAAAAGCAGGCATTGTTGGCGGCGCGGGTTACACCGGCGGCGAAATGCTGCGGATACTGATCAACCACCCTAATGTGGAGATCATATTCGTTCACAGCAAAAGCAATGCGGGTAACCATGTTTATGACGTACACACCGACCTTTTTGGCGATACCGACCTAACCTTTGCAGCGGAATTAGCTTTCAATATTGATGTATTGTTTCTTTGCGTTGGCCACGGCGATGCACGTAAATTTTTAGAGGCTAATGACATCCCTGATCATATCCTTATTATCGATTTAAGCCAGGATTTCAGGTTAAGTCAAAATGCGACCATCGGCAATAAAAGCTTTGTTTATGGTTTACCCGAATTAAACCGCGAAGCAATAAAGTCGGCAGATAATATTGCTAACCCGGGCTGTTTTGCCACTTGTTTGCAACTGGGCTTGTTACCACTTGCAAGTAAAGGTTTGTTAAACAACGATGTGCATGTAACCGCTACCACCGGTTCTACCGGGGCCGGGCAAAGCCTTTCTCCTACTTCGCACTTTACCTGGAGGAACGACAACCTATCTGTTTACAAAGTATTTAACCACCAGCATTTAAACGAGATAGGTCAATCCTTAAGGCAATTGCAGGGCGGTTTTGATAAGGATATCAACTTTGTACCCTATCGTGGCGGTTTTACCCGTGGCATTATTGCTTCTATTTATACCGAAAGTGATTTGAGCGAAGCAGAAGCATTAAAACTGTATCAGGAATATTATGCCGGCCATCCGTTTACGCATGTAACCAGCAAGGATATCGACCTGAAACAAATTGTGAATACCAACAAATGCTTTTTACAGGTTAAAAAACATGGTAATAAAATATTCATTGTCAGCATAATGGATAATTTACTTAAAGGTGCAAGCGGCCAGGCCGTACAAAACATGAACATCATGTTTGGTTTGGACGAACGCGCAGGATTACGACTTAAGGCGACCGGCTTTTAAGTCGTGCTCGCCACCCATGCGTTTATCCATTAAGTATTAAATTATCACTTTATTAAAATGAAATTATTCGACGTATACCCAATCAATCCAATCAATATAGTTAAAGGCGTAGGCAGCCTTGTTTATGACGACAAAGGCACCGAATACCTTGATCTTTATGGCGGGCACGCGGTTATCTCCATTGGCCATACCAACCCGCATTACGTAAAACGTTTAGAAGACCAGCTGCACCAGATAGGTTTTTACTCTAACTCTATCGAGATTCCTTTACAAACACAACTGGCCGAAAAGCTGGGCCATGTTTCTGGTAAAGAAGATTACCAGCTATTCCTTTGCAACTCGGGTGCCGAGGCTAACGAGAACGCGCTGAAACTTGCATCGTTCTATAATGGTAAAAAGAAGATCATCGCGTTTAAAAAAGCATTCCACGGACGTACCTCATTAGCTGTTGCCGCTACCGATAACCCAAAAATTGTTGCCCCGGTTAATGAAACTGATAACGTGGTGTTTTTACCATGGAACGATGAAGCAGCATTAGAGCAGGCTTTTAAAGACCATGAGGTATCATCTGTAATTATTGAAGGCATACAAGGTGTTGGAGGTATCCAGGTTGCCCCTGTTAGTTTCCTGCAAAAGATCCGTTCGCTTTGCGATACGCATAACACCGTTTTTATTGCCGATGCGGTACAATGCGGTTACGGCCGTACCGGTAAATTCTTCTCGCATGATTTTGCGGGCATCAATGCCGATATCTACTCCATGGCTAAAGGCATGGGTAACGGTTTCCCTGTTGGTGGTATCATCATATCGCCTAAAATAGCACCTGCTTATGGTATGCTGGGCACAACATTTGGCGGTAACCATTTGGCTTGCGCCGCAGGTTTAGCCGTACTGGAAGTTATTGAACGTGATAACCTGATGCAAAACGCTGCCGAAGTAGGTGGCTATTTGATTGAAGAGCTTAAGAAATTTGATAAGGTAAAAGAAGTACGTGGCCGTGGCCTGATGATAGGCATCGACCTGCCGGAAGAACTGGCCAACGTGAAGAAAGACCTGTTGTTTAAGCACCATATATTTACAGGCGAAGCCAAACCAAACGTAGTAAGGCTATTACCTGCGCTTAACCTGACCAAAGCTTATGCCGACAGGTTCCTGGAAGCATTCAGCACAACTTTAAATAACTCTTAAATAACAGGTTACAGGATTTAATTATATTTTTACAAGCATAAGGACTAACAAGGCTCATGAAATTATTCTCTTCGGTAAATGATGTTAAGGATGTGCCGGCACTGGTTGCCGAAGCATTACAATTGAAACAAAACCCATACGCGCACCAGCATCTGGGTAAGAATAAAACCCTGAGCCTTGTTTTCCTGAACCCAAGTCTGCGTACCCGCATGAGCACCCAAAAAGCAGGTGCGAATTTGGGCATGAACGTAATTGTGCTGAATATTGATAAAGAAGGATGGGCGCTTGAACTGCGCGATAACGTGATCATGAACGGCACTACTGTGGAGCATATCCGCGAGGCTGCCGGTGTAATGGGCGAATACTCAGACATTATCGGGGTACGTTCTTTCCCGGGTTTAAAGGACCGCGAGGAAGATTACAGCGAAACTATTTTTAACAAGTTTGTGGAGTTTTGCAAAGTGCCCGTGGTTAGTCTGGAATCGGCTACGCGCCATCCACTGCAAAGCCTTGCTGACCTGGTAACTATTGAAGAATTAAAAACCAAAGCCCGCCCCAAAGTAGTATTAACCTGGGCACCGCATATAAAGGCCCTGCCGCAGGCTGTGCCAAACTCTTTTGCCGAATGGATGTGCAAGGCTGATGTAGATTTCACCATCGCCCACCCGGCGGGATACGAGCTTTCTACCGATTTTACCAATGGCGCAACCATCGCCCATAACCAGGATGAGGCAATAAAGGACGCTGATTTCATCTACGTTAAAAACTGGTCGGCTTATGAGCCTTATGGCGCGGTAACCGGCGGTAACGAAGATTGGATGCTAACCAATGCCAAACTGGATGCGGTAGCACCAAAGGCCAAAGTAATGCATTGCTTACCGGTACGCCGCGATTTGGAACTATCATCAGAGATACTGGATGGGCCAAAGTCTGTAGTGATACACGAGGCCGGTAACCGCGTTTGGGCCGCGCAGGCAGTGTTAAAGCAAATGCTGGAAGCGCTGTAAATAGCAGCTTTCTGAGCTATCTTATTTCTTGATTCTAACATCTTGACTCTCAAAAAATGTACACTCCTAAACACTTTCAACTATCCGATCACCAGGAAGCCATCGGCTTTATGCAGAAATATAGCTTCGCTACGATAGTTACAGTATTGAATGGTGTGCCCGAAGCTACGCACCTGCCATTTTTGGTAGAGCAACGCGGTGAAGAGTTGGTATTGGTATCCCATTTTGCTAAAGCAAACCCGCAGGCCGGGGTTGTATTCAATGAAACATCGCTGATGATATTCACCGAGCCGCATGCTTATATATCGCCGTCAAATTACGAAAAAGAGCAAAACGTACCTACCTGGAACTATCTATCGGTACATGCCTACGGCAAAGCCGCTTTAATTGACGATAAAACACAGGTTTCGCAACTGCTTGAAAAGATGATAGGTTTTTACGAGGCCGCCTACCGGGAGCAATGGGACAAGTTACCTGACGATTACAAACACAAAATGATGAATGGTATTACCGCATTTGAAATTGTGGTTACCCATCTGCAGGGCAAAAAGAAACTCAGCCAAAACCGGACTGAAATTGAGCGTGAGAATATCATCACATCATTCAGTTCATCTGCCGATAAAAATGAGCAGGAAATAGCCGCATATATGTCGGCACTGAAAAAGGATAGCTAATGCAGCCGCCTGGCAATGCAGTCGCTCGGCTCCAGCCGAGTGACCAATATTACAAGGCCTCCGGCCGCCTCCCTAATTAAGATTTTATCTTGTATGATGCATTGATCACTCTATTCAATGTTAGTCCCTGCACAATAATGGAGAATATCACGATAAAGTAAGTACCCGCCAGTATAAAATGCCGGTAGGGCGAATCTGGCAATGCCAGCGCCAGGGCTATCGAAATACCGCCCCTTAACCCTGCCCAGGTTAAAATATTGATACTTCCGTAATTTACGTTTAATGATCGCCTTAAAAAAGTTAACGGCAGCATAATGCTTGCCCACCTTGCAGCCAGCAGAATAACAATCCCGATAAAACCGGTTATCCAGTAATTACTGATAAAGGGCACGTTAAACATCTGCAGCCCTATCATCACAAAAAGCATGGTGTTCAGCATTTCATCAATTAGCGTCCAGAAGCTTTCGAGCGCCTGGTGCGAGTGGTCTTTGTTATCTATGTTTATCGACCTGCCACCTGTAAATAAACCGGCGGTTACCACCGCTAATGGGATAGATAAATGCAAAGCCGATGCAGCAAGTGAATTGATCATTACCAATGCTAACGACACCAGAACAATGGTTTGAAAATCGTTAATAGATTTCATGAGCCGGAACGCCAGGAAACCTGTAACTCCGCCCAGTATAATACCGCCAAAAACTTCCTGCGCAAAAAGTATAGCTGTTTTGGCAAAATCGACATTATCATTGCCCGATTGGGTTATCTCTAACAGCGTAATAAACAATACAAGACCTATACCGTCATTAAATAATGATTCGCCGGAGATAATGGTTTCTAAACTCGCGGGTAGCCTGGAGCCCTTAATAATAGCCCCTACCGCCACCGGATCTGTAGGTGATACCAGCGCGCCAAACAACAGGCAATAGATATAAGGTATTTTAATATCTATTAACTGTGCTACATAATAAAGCAAGGTGCCGAATATAGCCGTGGATATAATTACCCCCAGGGTGCTTAATATAAATACCGGTCGCATTTCTTTTTTTAGTTTGCGCGTATCCAGGTTAAAGGCGCTCGCAAAAAGCAGGAAGCCCAGCATAATATTAAGTACCGTAGTAGAAAAGTTGATATTTTTGGCCAGCACAGTAAGGTATTTGGCCACGCTTGGGTTAAGGCGGTCGATAATAAGGGTTACCACCGAGCCGGCGATAGCCAACGTCATAATACCGATAGTACCGGGCAGTTTTATCCAGCGTGCGTTGATGTATGAATAGATTGCGCTAACAATTACCAGAAGCGCGATGATCAAAAACAAGTGCATATACTTTTGTTAACCTACAGCAGTACTATACCACATTGTAGTACCTAACATGATAAAGCAATTATGTGTTTTAACAATCAATGTTTTTTTGACGGGTAAGATATCTTAACCCAAAGAACACAAAAAGAATTAAACACAAAGAGCACAGAGGTTTGGTATCCCTAGGCTCTTTGTAAAAGTATTTGAGTTCTTTGGGGTTAACCGGTCAAACTATATCTTTTCGTAAAATTTGAAGAAGTAATCGGGATTTTTTATGCCGTAATCTTTAACATCGGTACTGATTGCTATCCAATCGTTAACTGTATATTCTTTAGCACCGGTTTTAACTTCATGCACAAAGCGGAAGGTAACATGATCGCCCCATTCAATACTTTTAAAATCGGGCGCATCTGGTTTGATATTGAATTTAATTTTAAAACCATTCACTACCTCGACCACGGCGCTTTTCCATTTACCATCGGGGTATTTTTTAATGTTGGTTACCTGCCCATCAGTAAAACGCACGCGGTTTGCCTCAAATAAAAAGGCTGTTTTAGGTATCGGTGCTGCTTCTGCAGCACGGTATATTTCTTTACCGTTACGTGAAATCACTGCCGGCTCAATTAAAACAGGTATACCTTTGCCCCACATACCTGGCCCAAGCACTTTTATTTCTATTTTTTCGCCTATTTTAAGCACATCTTTTAACTGCTTGGTTTGCCCATAAGCAGTTCCTATAAAGAATTCACTGTTATTATTTAAAACTACAAAGCCTTCCTTAACATACCATTGGGGGCCGGCTGTTTTATATTCGGTTACTTTGTAGGTAAGGGTTTGGCCCATTACCCTATTGGTTTCTGCCATTTTTTGTTTAAACTCATCCGTTTTTTTATACGCTTCATATTCGGCTTTTGCCTTTTCTTCGGCTATACGTTGTTCTGGTGTTTGTTTTACTTTTTGGCGATATTTTATAGTATCTCCCTTTACTTCATATTTCACAGCGCCTGTTGGATTTGTTTTCTCCAACTTCGCGTTTCTATCCAGTAAGAAATTAAAATAGATCTTGTATTGGCTAATATCCTCGTCTCCCCAATGCTGATTAGGATTAACAGAACCAACAGAGGTAGTGCCTACTTTATGTGAACGGATGATCTCTTCTACCTTATCCAGTTCACTTTCAGGGTAGGCTTTACCTTCTATAATAAATACCACCTTATCTGTAGGTTTCAGCTCATTCGAACTCATTCTGCTGCCATTGGGGAACTGTACAATACATTTTTCATATATACGGCCATCATCATACTTCTGCTTAACCCGTGCGAAGAACTGCTTTTTGGGCACTTTACTTTCTTCTACAAGGTTTTCGCGCTCTGTAGCTGTCATGTATACTATTTTGCCTTTTACAGATATATTTATCACCCCGTCTTTAACCTTGTTACCATACTTTTTTAACCAGCGTCCATCAACCGGCGGTGCCCATGTACCGCTACTGCTAATGGTTTTACCCCCTATTTTATAAAGTATATCGTCACCATATTCCTTACCATTTATAAGTACTAACGGGTGTGGGCCTAACTTATCAAGTTCGTAAAAAATACTCACTTTTTTGTATTGGCTGCTTTTTAAATTGGCAAAGGCCAGGCAGCTTATCAACACCACTGGTGCTATAAGCAGGTAGATGATTTTTTTCATATTTGAGGTTGGTTTATTAAACAACATGGCTATGCGGCTTTTAAGCGGCACTTTACTAAAACTATGCATCAGGTAACTTTGGCTGCTTATTGATAGTTTAAAAAGCAATGTGGCATACATGCTTTTATCAGTATCACCGGCGATAATACGGTCAACCTCAAACTCGTGGTTCTCTTCTATAGAGCGGATATAGCAATAGGCAAACGGGTTAAACCAAAGTATTATTTGCACCAGGCGGGCAATAATCCTATCGGCCGAGTGCAGCATTTTTACGTGCAGCATCTCGTGCGCTATAATCTGTTTTACCTCGGCGGGTTCCAGTTCATCATCGTTCACAAAAATCACATTCAGGAACGAACTATTCCCCTGCTTACTATTTCCCTTTAATACTTTTACATTACCTATCTGCATTAATCTTTCGGCCCTGCTCCTGCGGAAAAATACAAGTAGCGTAAATGCTAAATGCAGTACCGAAATAGCTGCCATTGCTATGTAAACCGTTTTAACCGGCGTTGCCCAATCAAAAGATTTAACCACTTGTTGCGGGGCCTGCGTAATTGCTTTTATCGGCTCATCTATTATCTGTATGCGGTTTACATACATAACAGGCTGCATAATAGCAGGTGGCTGCGCGGTATCTACCGGCAAATTTATACTAGGTATAACAAAGCTTAACAACAACGTAGCAAGCAGGTACCAGCGGTTTAGTGTGAAGAATGTTAACCTGCGTAGCAGCAGGAAATAGAACCCGTAAAAGATACCGGTACATGCCGATACCTGCAGCAGATAGATGATTGCCTTCATTTTTTTGAGTTTTTGTCGATCATTTCCTGGATTTTTTTGATATCGTCCTCGCCCAGTTTTTGCTCTTTTACCATAAAAGATAAAAGGTTCTCTACCGAGTTATCAAAATATCCCGTAAACATTTTTTTGAAAGATGCTTTACGGTACTCCGCTTTGGTTATGACGGGGAAGTATTCGTAAGTTTTGCCGTATGCCGTATAATCAACATACCCTTTTTTCTCCAGCAGGCGCACTACTGATGATATAGTATTGTACGGTGGCTTCGGTTCATCGGGCATTGCCTCTATAATATCTTTCACAAAAGCTTTTTTCAGGTTCCATAAAACCTGCATTACCCGCTCTTCTGTTTTTGTTAACTCTTCCATAAACCAAACCTATAACTTATTTTTCAGTTATACAACTATATTTTAAGTTATATAACTTATTTGTCAGTTTTAAATTACAATCGTATGAATATCAATTGATTATTTTTACAACAGAAGTCACAAAGAGAAAAAACAGAGGGTCACAGAGATTCTTTTATGAAATTATCTGTGCCTCTCTGTGAAACCTCTGTGCCCTTTGTGGTTAATTAATAAACTCTTCCTCCCAAAAAATAACTATAATTGCCATCGAACTTATATATAATACAATATGCAAGCCCTGCACATCATAAAAATTGGCGGTAACGTAATTGATAACTCCGAAAACCTGCACCGTTTTCTGAAAGATTTTACCGCGCTGGAGGGTTACAAGATACTGGTACACGGCGGCGGCAAAGTAGCCACTCAGATATCCGAAACCATGGGCATCGAGGCTAAACTGGTGGACGGCCGCCGAATCACCGATATCGACACCCTGCGGATAGTGACCATGGTTTACGCCGGGTTGATCAATAAAAACATTGTGGCGCAGCTACAGCGCTACGGCAATAATGCTATTGGCCTTACCGGTGCCGACGGCGATTTTATCCGTGCTAAAAAACGCCCGGTAAAAACTATCGATTATGGTTTTGCCGGCGACCTGTTTGATGGCTCTATCAATCCCGAAAATATCAGCAAGCTATTGGATGGCGGCTTCACCCCTGTTTTTTGCGCTTTAACGCACGATGGCGAAGGCCAGATGCTGAATACCAATGCCGATACCATAGCCTCGGCACTGGCGGTGGCTTTATCAAAACTGTATGAAACGACGCTGGTATATTGCTTTGAGAAGAAAGGTGTTTTGCAGGATATTAATGATGATGATTCGCTGATAAGAGAGATAAACCCCGCGCGGTACGAGAAACTAAAGCAGGAACAGATCATCCACAGCGGGATGCTGCCGAAATTGGATAATGCCTTCACCGCAATATCATGTGGGGTTAAAGCGGTTATCATCGGGCATTCTGATGATTTGGGCCAATTAAAGAACAAACAGGGTTTTGGTACACGTTTAAGTAAATAACAAATGGAAACACAACAACATATTGCCATTTTAGGCAGCGGAAATATTGGCCTTGCACTGGCTAAAGGATTAGAAAAAGCCGGGATATTTACCCCGCAGCAAATTACACTTACACGCCGCAATGTGGCTGCTTTGTCTGCCCTTGCAGATGAAGGTTATAATGTAACTGCCGACAATGCGGGAGCTGTTACCAAAGCTGATATTGTTGTGCTGGCCATCCTTCCACAGCAATTAAATAAACTGCTTGACGAGATAAAACCCGCAGCCAACCAAACAAAACACCTGCTGATATCGGTAGTATCGGGCGTTAGTTGCCAGGACATCCGTACGCAGCTGGGGTTAGATGTGCAGGTGATCCGCGCGATGCCTAACACAGCTATTTCCATCGGCCACAGTATGACCTGTATTGCTACCGATAACGCATCGGCCGCTAATACAAGCCTGGTATTATCATTATTTGATACGGTTGGGGTGAGTATCCAGATAAACGAGGAACTGATGACATCGGCCACGGCGTTATGTGCCTGCGGTATCGCATTCTTTTTACGCTCTATCCGCGCGGCATCACAAGGTGGTACAGAAATTGGTTTCCACGCGCATGATGCCCTTAGAATGGCTGCACAAACCGCCAAAGGCGCTGCCGACCTGCTCCTTCAGCTGGCATCACATCCCGAACAGGAAATTGACAAGGTTACATCGCCAAAAGGCTGCACGATTGCCGGCTTAAACGAAATGGAGCACAATGGCTTTAGCTCGGCAATGATAAAGGGTATCAAAGTTTCGGCAGAGAAAGCCGGTGCGCTTTATAAAACTGAATAGAGTTGCGCTGACCAAAAATCATGGCACATCAAACCCGGGCCACGTATTTGTGGGCGATACAAAGGCTTTTAATTACTTTAAGAATAACTATACAGATGCTTTACAGCACGAACAAGGGCGGCAAGGTATATTTTTTCTACCTGCACCCTAATCAGAAAGGCGCTGCCCGTTTAGGAGAGCTTTGGGGCAAGGCCATCTACAAGGTGTTGTATAAGTAACGAGTGGGTTAATCCTCTTCGTTGGCTTTTTTCTCGGGTGGGGTTGATACGATCTCGCCAAACTCATTTACGTAAGCCATCATATTATCAAGATCGCTCCCGTTGGGGTTATCTTTGCGTTCTTGTTTACGTTGTGCTTTGTCCTCTTTCTTTTTCTGGCGGTTCTTTTCCAGTTGTTTTTTCATGAATGTTGCTTGCGATTTAGCCATATTTTTATTGGGGTTTGTGAATAAATAGTTTTTTAGAACAAAAAAGCACCTGCCAATTCAAGCAGATGCTTTACGATTAAGTTTTATAGTAATTTGTTAGATAACTTTTACATTTACCGCTGTAAGGCCTTTTTTGCCTTCTTCCACATCAAACGAAACGTTATCGTTTTCACGAATTTCGTCGATTAGGCCAGTTGAGTGTACAAAAACATCGCTTCTGCTGTCACTCTGTGAAATAAATCCAAAACCTTTAGTGGCATTGAAAAACTTTACTGTTCCTTCTTTTTGCATTATACTTTTTTTAATAAGGTTGCAAGATAGTCATTAATAACCGCCTTTTCTTTTAAATAAAATTCTTTAACGTTATTTTAAATGCAGCAGCGGGTTAAAACACTGTTACATAGGGCCTAACTTAAAGTTGTAGTTAATTTAGTTTTCAAAAGCTACTGATATTCAATAAATAAAGGTTAGCTTTAAGAAATTCCTTCCCATATACAAAGTATTTATACAGGCATTGCCAATTTTCGTTATACGGTAGCATTAGCTTTTGCTGATGATTGCCGGCCGTTAATTCTGTGGGATAATAATTACAATAAAGTTTAAAACATACTACAATGAGCAAAGACAAAAAAACAGTTAAGGAAGTAAAAAAAGCACCTACCCTTAATGTAAACAAAAAACAATCTGCCTACCAATCAGGTAAAGGCACCGTATCTGCCGATCTAACCAGTAAGAAAAAATAACCCCAAATGAGCGAACAAACAATAGAAACACAAACCAAAATGTACCTGTATGATCTGACCAACCTTGCCAAAGAGCATGGTTTTAAGGCAGATGATAACTGGGAATTCAGCATGGCAAGTAATGCCGACAGGATAAAGATCCAAAGGAACTACTTCCCTACCAATGCAACCAAAATGGGGCCTGAGATATTATTGCAGGTACTAAACTCGGTTAAAGCGGGGCTTAAACAATCGTACACACGCGATGACAGCCAGATTGACAAACGTACCATCATAGCCGATGAACTGGATTACCTGGTTGCGTTTAACCCCAAAAGGCCAAGAACGTAACACCAACAATTGTCATGGTGAGCCCGTCGACCATTAGTCAATGTACAAGTCTTCGACAAGCTCAGACTGACATTTGATTATTAAACTCTACAACAACTCCGTGGCTAAATTGGCCAGCTCGCTCCTTTCACCCTTTTGCAGGGTGATATGGGCGTAAAGCGGATGTCCTTTGGCTTTATCAATTAAATACGATAAGCCGTTACTCTCTGCATCAAGGTATGGGGTATCTATTTGGTATATATCGCCGGTAAATACAAATTTGCTGTTTTCGCCTGCACGCGATATGATGGTTTTCACCTCATGCGGAGTAAGGTTCTGCGCTTCATCTACAATAAAGAAGATCTTACTCAGTGTACGCCCGCGGATGAACGCCAGCGGTGTAATGGAGATCTTATCGTTAGCCACCAGCTCGTCAAGCTTGGCCTGCATCTTTTCGTCTTCGGCAAACTGATCTTTTATAAACTTCAGGTTATCCCATATTGGCGCCATATATGGGTCTATCTTTGACTTGATATCGCCGGGTAAAAAGCCGATATCCTTATTGCTTAAAGGCACAATTGGGCGGGTTACAAAAATCTGGCGGTAATATTTGCGTTGCTCGAGCGCGCTGGCAAGGGCCAACAACGTTTTACCTGTACCGGCGTTACCCTGTATAGTCACCAGCTTAATATCAGGGTGCAGCAGCGCATGTATGGCAAAGGCCTGCTCTATATTGCGGGGATAAATATTCAATACGGGCTGCTCGGTCACTTTCTCCAATTGCCCGCTTTGCGAATTATAGAAACCCGAGGCCGAACCGTTCTTGCTGTTTAATATATAAAACTGGTTACCGGCCTCAACCGGGATATCTAAATCATCCACCGGCAGGCTATCGTTCTTATTCAGCTTGCCCAGTAGTTTCTCGGTTATTTTATTCAGAGTTGATTTGCCGCTGTACAGTTCTTCCAGGTTTTTTACCTTTCCGGTTTCATAATCCTCGGCAAACAAGCTTAGCGATTTTGCCTTTAAACGCAAGCAGATATCCTTTGATACCAGTATCACCTTACGGTCGGGGTGTTCAAACTGTACGCCCAGGGCGGCGTTGAGGATGCGGTGGTCTATCTTATCAGATCCAAACACCACCTCGGCATCTGCGCTGGTGTTCTTGGCATCCATGATCACCTTAAAGCATCCTTTGCTTTTACCGTTCAGCGGCACCCACTGGTTAATTAGCCTGCTTTTAGACATGTCGTCCATCAGCCTGATAAAGCTGCGGGCTTCAAAATTGCGGGTATCGTTACCGCTTTTCATGTTATCCAGCTCTTCCAGTACCTGTATGGGTATGGCTACATCGTGCTCCTGGAAGTTCTCAAAGGCGTTGTGGTCATAAAGTATGACCGAGGTATCCAGCACAAATATCTTCTTCTTTCCGTCTGTTTTTCCTGTAGATTCCTTCATCAATGCAAAATAGGCATTTTGATTGGTGACTTACAGCAGATGTTGAAAATGTTGTGATTGTTGGGAAAGAACACAGCAAAAATTAAAGAGTTATGTTTGCAGGGTAGAATTAAAGCGATGCGTAATCAAAAGCACCCCATTCCTGTAAATACAATGATAGATGATCTCGGCCCGGGCATCACTATCGAAAAGTTTTGCATGAAAGACCTGCATTTGCTGAGCGCCGCAACTTTTGAAGTTGATAAATCGGTACACCGGCACGATGGGCACTCCTTTTTCCTGGTAGAAACAGGGCAGGTTAAACTTGAAATTGATTTTGAGCATTACACCATCCAGGCCCCGGCTATTATTTATGTTCATCCCGACCAGGTGCATTCAACTTCGGCTTCGGATGATGTAGTTATTGTAAGCTGGGCACTCAGCGACGACAATCTAAACCCGGAATACCTTAAGCTATTGGCAAATATTACCCCAGCCAAACCGCTGCCGTTAAATGATGATACGTTCTCCATTTTCCTGGAGGCCGCAACGCTTTGTTTAAAACTATATGGGCGTAATAACGATAAGCTTTATCATCATTTACTTAAAGACAGCTGTAACGCATTAGTTGCATTGGTTATCTCTCAATATTTAGCACTTGCTAAATCAACAGATAAGCTTTTGCGCTTTGAAATAATTACCAAGGCCTTCAGGGAACTATTGGAAACTAATTACACCACGGTGAAGCGCCCTGTAGAGTATGCCGCGAAACTAAATATCTCTACCCCTTACCTTAACGAATGTGTTAAAAACGCAACCGGACACCCCGTTTCCTATCACATACAGCAGCGTGTAATTTTAGAAGCAAAACGCCTGCTAGTTCATTCAAGCCAATCGGTTAAAGAAATTGCTGCGATATTGGGCTATGATGATTACCCCTATTTTTCGCGCCTGTTTACCAAGGCTACAGGTGTATCTGCTTTAATTTTTCGTAACAAAAACCTCGGTTAGTCCAATACAAACTTCGTATTGCCATTTTTTCCCTTTCTTGTACAATGTTCCTTTGCAGGGTTAAATCAACCTGCAAAAAAATGGAATTATTAAAAGATAAAAAAGTACTTATATCCGGCGCAAGCATAGCAGGTTTTTCTGCGGCCTGGTGGATGAATAAAATAGGTTATCAAGTAACTGTGGTTGAGCTTGCAAACGAACCACGGGTTGCCGGCGGGGCCGTTAATATAGAGGGTAACGCAATTGAGGCTGCTAAGCGCATGGGGATTTTTGAGCAATTAAAAGCCAACAGATTGAACGTAGAATTGATTGAGTTTAAAAATGCCGAGAATATTACGGAAGGCTCGATGGTTATACCAGGCGAAATCACCGAACTCCCCGATGATGAGATTGAAATTGAACGGGATAAGTTTATTGGCATATTGTACGAGGACCTTAAAAAGGATGTTGAGTTTATTTTCAATAACAATGTTACCAATTTAACTGAAGCTGAAGCCGACATAACCGTAGCCTTTAAAAATGGCCCGGAACGTAGCTTCGATCTAGTGCTTGGCTGCGACGGTTCACACTCCGGTGTGCGGAAGATTTGGTTTGGCCCCGAACAGGATTACGCTCATTTTTTACAGGCATATTTTTCTATTACCATCATCAACAAACTCTTGGTAAAACAAAAAACCATGCAGATGTTTAATGTGCCCGATAAAGGCGTTATGCTTAATACTTATAAAAATAAAACCGATATCATTTTTTGTTTTTATTCAGAAGATGAAATCCCTTACGATTACCGTAACAACGAACAACAACGAAATATCATCTTAAACCAGTTTAACGGTATGGGCTGGCGGGCCCCGGAACTATTGGAAGAAATAAAGCTTTCTGAAGATTTTTACTTCGATAAATTCTGCCAGATAAAAATGCCGTCGTGGACAAAAGGCCGGGTTGCATTAGTTGGTGACGCCGGTTATTGCGCTTCGCCCGCTGCCGGAAGGGGTGCATCTTTATCTGTCATCGGTGCTGCGGCATTAGCCGATGCATTGCAGAAGCATAACGGAAATTTTGAATTAGCCTTTGCGGATTACAATAAAGACCTGCGCCCGTTTATAGAAGAAGTGCAAGCCACAGCCCAATTTAATGTAAGAGAGAATTTTATCCCAAGAACGGAAGAGGCAATTCAAAAAAGAAACAAGAAAGGCTTTTAACACCCGTTCAAGCATCCATACTTGAACGGGGTAATAGGCTTTTGATCTTAATCTTCTATCGCTTCTATACCAAGCTTTTTTAGCCGTTGTACATTATCGCGCATCTGCTTAAATTGCTCGGGTGAATGCCCCTGCCAATCCATAACTTCACAAATTATCAGAAGCGAATCTTTGGTTCGGTATGATTTTGTTGGGTTTCCGGGAAACTTCTTGTCGGTTAAATTAGGGTCGTCATTAAAAGTGCCTGCCGGTTGTACAATATAGACCCGGCCACGGCCCTCACCACGGGCAAGCTCGGCGCCCCAAATAGCAGCTTCCATAGTTGCGGCGAAGTATACATATTTTGCCTCATTCTGCTTGCCGTAATTTGAACTAAAACCGGGTATAATTAAATCTCCTTGCTTTAAATCAGCTTTGGTTCCATGGAAAAATGGTGGGTTGTTCAGCTCGCTGTTTTCAATTGATCTGCTCATATTTATTGATTTTTAAAACCAAAAATATAAGATACAAAGCGCTAAATATTCACTTTTTAACTATATTTTTTTGAGTGCAATATGATAATTATAAAGGCGTTACCCTTACAACAAACAGACGATTAAAAGTGTGTATCAATGCAACCCTTTGGGCTTTAAAAAGTGATTGCACCAACCTTTAGCTTTGTTCGATTTCTTTTAAGCTATCCATTTTTTTGTAAGCCAGGAATCCTTTGATGTCCTCAAAATGCTCCCTAACACGCTTATTACCAAATTCAAATACTTTTTTTACCAGCCCATCCAAAAAGTCGCGGTCATGCGATACCAGGATCAAAGTGCCGTCAAAATCTTTAAGAGCGTCTTTAATAATGTCCTTAGTTTTCATGTCCAAATGGTTGGTTGGCTCATCCAATATTAACACGTTTACGGGTTCTAACAGCAATTTGATCATGGCTAAGCGGGTTTTTTCACCGCCCGAAAGCACTTTAACCTTTTTGGTGGTATCGTCGCCGCTAAACATAAAGGCACCTAAAAGGTCTTTTATCTTTAGCGTTCCATCGCTCAACGGGATCTGGTCAATGGTTTCAAATACCGTTAAACCCTCATCTAATAATGACGCCTGGTTTTGAGCAAAATAGCCAATTTTGGCATTGTGGCCAACTTTTAAGCTTCCCTCAAAATCAATCTCGCTCATAATGGCTTTAATCATGGTCGACTTCCCTTCACCATTTTTACCTACAAAAGCCACCTTTTCTCCCCGCTCAATCACCATGGATGCTTTTTCGAACACTACATGATCGCCATACTTTTTGGTTAACTCTTCTACAATTACCGGGTATTGACCTGAACGTGGCGATGGTGGGAACTTCAGGCGCAATGCCGATGTATCCACTTCATCGATCTCTATCACTTCGAGTTTTTCGAGCATTTTCACCCGCGACTGCACTTGCAATGTTTTTGAATAAGTACCCCTAAAGCGGTCTATAAATTCCTGGTTATCGGCAATAAAGCGTTGCTGTTCTTCGTAGGCTTTTAGCTGGTGTACACGGCGGTCGGCACGTAATTGCAGGTAGTGGCTGTATTTGGCTTTATAGTCGTATATGCGGCCCATGGTAACCTCAATTGTACGATTAGTGATGTTATCTACAAAGGTACGATCGTGCGAAATCACCATAACTGCCTTTGCCGAGTTGATCAAAAAGTCTTCTAACCATTGAATACTCTCAATATCCATGTGGTTAGTAGGTTCATCCAGCAAAATCAGATCGGGCTTCTTTAATAAGATCTTGGCCAGCTCTATCCGCATGCGCCATCCGCCAGAAAACTCTGAAGTTTGGCGATTAAAGTCCGTGCGTTCAAAGCCTAAGCCTTTTAACACTTTTTCTACCTCAGCATCGTAGTTAACTTCTTCTACCGAGTAAAACGCCTCACTCAGCTCTGATACACGCTCAATTAACTTCATGTACTCATCACTTTCGTAATCAGTACGGGTGTTCAATTGCTCATTAACCTCTTCCAGCTCTTTTTGCATTTGGTTGGCCTCTGCAAAAGCTTTCATCGTTTCTTCAAAAACGGTAACATTATCATGCGTTAGCAAATGCTGTGGTAAATAAGCAATTACAGCATCTTTGGGGCCGGTTACGTTACCAGAAGTAGGCTTCGCAGCATTGGCGATAATTTTTAAAATGGTAGATTTTCCTGCACCATTTTTACCCATCAGGGCTATTTTATCATTTTCGTTGATCGAAAAGGTTACATCACTAAATAAGACAGTTCCTCCGAATGAAACGGAGATATTATTTACATTAATCACAAAAGGGGGTGTTAAATTGAGCGGCAAAGATAATTGAATTTGGTACAAATACCGAAAACTTACAGGCCTGAATAATGACTGTTTAAAGCGTCGACGCTTAACCGGGTAGAGAAATGAATATAATCTTGTAGATTAGATTGTAATATCAACAAAATGACTATCATAGAATTTATAAAAAGCTGGCCCGCTGAAAGGCAGGCTACCTTAACTGAACTGCATGAAACCATACTGGCCAATGACCCTACCATTGTAGCGGTGACAAAACCGATGATGGGCAAGGAAATGATATTGTATGAAGAGCGCTGTTACATGAAATACGGGCTGGCCAGTACCAAGAACCATATGTCGTTGCATTGCCTGCCCATGTATATGAACCCGGCGCTGCATGCCAAATACGTGGGCCTGTTGCCAGACGCCAAATTCCAGAAGGGTTGTATCAATTTTACCGATGGGGCAGCCATGCCGCTTACTACGGTAGCCGCCCTGGTTGCCGATTGTTCGGCCATCAACATTGCTGATATGCTGGAAAAGCGCAAGAAAAAGTAATTGACTTGGTATCGACTTGATGTCAAGTTTAAATACCTCTTAAAATAGGAAAACGGAAGCCTCTTCTTTCGAAATGACTCCCGTTTTTCCTGCCCCCATGAATGCCGTAGCCGTCATGAAGCACCAAGTTTTGTGTAAAATTAACCGACCTGCTCTCCTCTTTGTTATGATGCGAACGCTCATGTCTCTTTATTCTGTGCGAATGCCGATGTTTCAATTGTTAACACTGATGCTGATCTTGTCTGTCTCCTTGCGGATGGCAACGCCTTCAAATCCGTTCCGTATGTGTCCTTCTTTCCTCTTGCGAGTGCTGACGGGTCATCTCGTCTGCGAATGTTGATCTTGTCACTTCTCCCTCGGGGAAGTCGACTCCTTCGTTATCCGTGCAACGCTGATACTTCTTTATTCGTTTGAATGCCGATGTCTCTTTGTTACGCTAACGCCGATTGCTTCAAGGTCATTATTTTGTTTGCTGCTTCCCGTAGGCTCTCGCAAAACCCATAATACCTCGTTAATCATTTCCGGGGTAAATTACTTTCGTATTTCATTCCCTTTATATGATTCAGGCACTTCCCTTATCTTTAGTTTGCCCTGAGGTTCACCCGATTAAGTTGCTGTATTCCTGTAAGGCTGTCAAAGTACGTCGTTCTTGATGATTACAATATAGGGAGATTAAGTGCCTTTTGTCAAGCACTTTTTTACTTTTCTTTTTAACATGTTATTAACAATAATTTGATATTTATCCACATACATTTAATGATGCATGATAGTATTTTATGCTGTATATAGCGGGGTTATGAACATCGCCCTTTATCCACAAACAGCCCCAAAAACAGCTGATACGGGCAAATTAAAAAACGCGTAAAATCGTAAAAATTAAATTTTTTCTGTCAAATGCTTCCAGTATCTTTTGGGGATATGGCGTACATGCAGCTTCGTATTTTTGCGCGAGGGGATATTTACACTGGTAAAATAGTTCTTCCAAAGGTGCTGGTAGATCCCTTCATCCTCGGTAAAGGCGGCAATTACATCCGCAGGTTTGCCTACGTTTGCAAAATCAAGCGAGATGTACTGGGTATCGTGCAGGTCGTAATAAAGGCCATATTTGCGTCGCAGATCGTATATGATCCATTTCTGATCGGCATACCGGCTTTTAAAATGGCGGATAAGCAAGGGCAGCACATTAAAGTCGGGCTCAATACCGGCATAAAAGATATCATCCTTCAGTTTCTGGAAACGGACAAAAGCCTCCATCCTATGCTTCTCGCGCCTAACCATCCGCACCATTTCTGATACGCGCATCACAAACCTGTTGCCATAATCCTCTTCAATATTCACTACCGAATCAAAAGCGTACCTGATGTAGCCCAGCAAACTATTGGCGTCACTATCCATTTCGGCCAGGTGCGCGGCATACAAACGCTGTACCCCCATCGATGAGATCTTTTGTTTTAGGCCTTTCAGTACACGGTTGGCCCGGGCATCATCCGTAATTACCTGCAGCTTATCCTTAAATAAAGCATTGGTACCAGAATCAGTCTTTTGCAGGTTTACCCTATCCAGCCTGCGGTCGTAAACTTCAAATACAGCGGTAAGCAGGCCTTCAAAAGTACCATCGTAAATTAATGTGGTCATCATTAAAAGAGGTTTAATTGTACCTGCGTGTTCTTTAAGTATTTGCTTTGCGATGTAGCCAGGATGAATTGTTTAATGTTGCTGCCGGTAAGATCGCGCCGCTCAAATTGGTTGCTTTTGCAGGTGATGAAATATTTGGCGCGATTTAGGGCCACTCCTATTTTTTTGAGCTGATCCCAGTTCAGTTTAGCAAACTTACGCGCGCTTACAATTTTTTGTGCCGATTGCAGCCCAATGCCTGGCACGCGTAATATCATTTGCAGGTCGGCCTTATTAATATCAACGGGGAAGGCCTGCATATTGCGGATAGCCCAACCCAGTTTCGGGTCGATATCCAGATCGAGGTGTGGCTGGCTATCGTTCACTATTTCGTTCACCTTAAAGCCGTAAAAGCGCATCAGCCAGTCGGCCTGGTACAGGCGATTCTCGCGCACCATGGGTACACTGGTATTTAAAGCAGGCAGGCGGCTATCGGCCAGCACCGGTACATAGCCCGAATAATAAACCCGTTTCAGGTTAAAATTCTTGTAAAAGTAATTGGCCGATTGTAGTACCTCGCTGTCATTCTCGGGCGTGGCGCCAATAATAACCTGTGTACTTTGGCCTGCCGGGGCAAATATGGGCGCTTTTTTAAACAGCTTTTTTTCTTCGGTGCGCTGAATGATGGCATTTTTAAGATAGCCCATCGGCTTGATCATATCCGCCTGATTCTTATCAGGCGCTAAAAGTTTCAGCCCTGCTTCGGTAGGCATTTCCAGGTTCACGCTCAGGCGGTCGGCATACAGGCCAGCCTCATTCATCAGTTCATCGCTGGCACCGGGGATAGATTTAAGGTGGATGTAACCGTTAAAATTATGCTCGGTACGCAATTTTTTGGCAATCCGCACCAGCCGTTCCATCGTATAATCAGCATCTTTAAATATGCCCGAACTAAGAAACAAACCTTCTATATAATTACGGCGATAAAAGTTGATGGTCAGATCAACCACCTCCTGCACAGTAAAGGCGGCCCGCTGTATATCGTTGCTTTTACGCGACACACAATAAGCGCAATCAAATATGCAATGGTTAGTTAACAGAATTTTTAACAGCGACACGCAGCGCCCATCCTCGGTATATGAGTGACAGATCCCGTTACTGGCATTGCCCAGGCCTTTGTTTTCGTTTTTACGCTTGCTGCCACTGCTTGCGCATGATACATCGTATTTAGCAGCATCTGCCAAAATATTCAACTTCTCTGTAATCCTGTCTACATTCATATCAATTCAAAAATACTAATATTATTAGCATTTTTCATGCTACAGCTATTTTATTCTACTCCTTTTAAGGGTATTAGTTTTTAACAGGGCGCCTCTTTCTCCATAATCGAAACGAGAAATAAAAATCATCCTTGCATATTATTAATACATATTGCAACTTTGTTGCAATAGATAAAGTAAAATGTGTTATGGCAAATAAAAAACCTGAGTTTTGGGAATCGAGTTTTATTAAACACCAGGAAATGTGGGGTTTTGAGCCATCAAAGTCGGCAGTTTTAACCAGAGATTATTTTGTTGAACAATCAGTAAAGAACATCCTGATACCGGGAATTGGCTATGGGCGTAACGCGCAGATTTTTAAAGACAGCGGGATTACAGTAACCGGCATTGAGATCTCAAAAACAGCGATTGAGATGGCCGGGAAGCATTACGGCGCGGATATGAAGATCTATCATGGCTCTGTAACCGATATGCCATTTGATAAAGCCCGCTACGATGGTGTATTTTGTTATGCTTTAATCCATTTATTGAACGCTAATGAAAGACGGAAACTGATCCGCGATTGTTATGATCAGCTGCATGAGGGGAGGTATATGGTTTTCACCGCCATTTCAAAAGAAGCCCAAACCTATGGTAAAGGCAAATTCATCAGCAAGGACAGGTATGAGGTGTTTGATGGCGTTAAAATGTTTTTTTATGATAGAGAGTCGATCACAACAGAATTTAAGAAAGCCGGATTATTCGAGATCACCGGAATAGATGAAACTTATCCATTCTTTTTGATCAAGTGCAAAAAAGGCGAAAATTAAATGCGGTTGGGAATAAATAAATTTGCTTTGCTATATTTAGCATATCATATTTATCTCCTATGCCAGATTTAGATCCATCATTTTGCCAGCACCTGCAAGCCATTAAAGAGGTTAAACTAAGTGACGACCATGTGTGCGAAGAATGCATAAAACAAGGTACCGAATGGTTCCATTTGCGTACCTGCCAAACCTGCGGCGTTACCCTATGCTGCGACCAAAGCGATGAGCAGCACATGACCAAACATTACCATGCCCAGCATCACCGGGTAATAGCATCGGCTCAACCCGGCGAGCGCTGGCTTTGGTGTTACCCCGATGAGCAATTTGCGGAGTATTAATTACTTCTTAGTCACCTCTACGCTCCAATCGGCCCCGCTGCCAATTTTATAGGTATCGGCAAAGCTGCCCATGTTGAGCGCGAATGATAATTGCATCAGGCTGTTCAGGTATACCAGTGGTTTGCCTTCGGGTACACTGCCAAAGGTTTCGCTGTAAGGCGCATCGCTTTCGTGCACCAGTTTGCCTTTGTTAAATATCTTTAAATGCAGCAAGTCGCCATATTTGGGGTTTAGCTGTTTAACCAAGTCTTCGCTGATGTCTGTCCAGATGTTACCGTACTGTACATCGTGGATATCTATCGTTCCTTTTAATTTACCACCTTCAAAAATCGACTTCTGATATGGGATGCTTACCACTTGCTTTGGTAATTCGGGACCAACCTGCTCAAAGGTAATCACCCCTGCTGCAAGGCGTGCAGCGGTATACGAATAAACATCGCGCCCATGAAAGGTATATGATTTGCCCGAGCCCGGGCGACGGTTTTTCACTTCATCTATCTGGCGGATGCCGGCAATGCCATAGGTTTGGGCAACCAGCGTTAACGTACCATTATCGGGCGTTACAATAAACTGCCCGGTATTAGTTTTTAATACAACCGATTTACGTGATGTACCCACGCCCGGGTCAACCACCGAAACAAACACCGTACCCTTTGGCCAGTAATTGATGGTTTGGAACAGGCGGTATGATGCCTCCCAGATGTTATAATTGGGGATTTCGTGCGTTAGGTCGTACAGTTTAAGGTCGGGCGATACACCGATGGCAACGCCTTTCATTTCAGAAACAGCGCCGTCTTTCAGTCCAAAATCCGACTGGTAAACGATGATCTTATTTTGCGCAAAGGTTGTACTGATGCCAAATAGCATCAGTGAAAAGATGACGGTTTTCAGGATCTTATTCATATCGGCCTTGTATTAACCTAAGTGAGGCTAATACAAGGCTGAATATAAAAATTATTCCGAAGCTTCTTCGCCTTTTTCACCCAGTTCTACAATGTCGCCTTCCTGAAACAGGATGGCTTTCAGGGTTTCGCGCCATACTGGTTTCTTGCGCAGCAAAAACTCCAGGTCCATACCGAAGTGTTTAAACTCTTCATGCTGGGCGTTTTGCATAATTGCTTTTGCCTGCTTGTCTTTCTCTACCGAGATGCGTTGCTCGTACCAGTTTATGGCCTCAGCTTCTTCGCCCAGGGATACGATCATGCGTACAAAAGTGCGGGTTTCCTGTGATAACTCCTCAGGTGGTTCGTGGTATTGGTCAAATGCCATAGCGTTTTCTTTTTCGTATAAAAGAAAAATCGCGGTGGTTTTGTTTCAGTAAGTTGGTTTGTTTAGTCTATTTGCCCCTTAAGCGCCTGGTCAATCGTATAAACTTTATAGGTTAGGCCCATACGTTTGGCATTCTCTTCAACTGTTTGCGGGAAACCAGCTTCTTTGCGGCGCTTGTTTACATTGGCAGCATCGGTAATTGGCCATATAAAAAACGCCCATTTAGTTTTACCGGTTTCTTTATTTACCACGTTCATCCCTTTTGCCTGTGTACCCCAAATTTGCTCTTTTTTATTGTACATCAGTGATCGGTCTTTCATCATGGCATATAAATGAAATGGCAACTGCTTTTTGTTAGCGGCCTTTTCAATCAACGGGAGGTATTTATCAATTACGGTAGAATGCTGGATCACGTAAAAAACAGCCTCGTTGGCAGGCTCGCCCACTAAGGCTTTACCGGGATAGCCATATTGTTTTACTATCTCTTCTACCCTTTTTACGTTTGATGAATCTGCAAGGGTTTGCAGTTTCCATATATGGTCTGTTAGGTTCTCTTTACTAACACCATAAATTTTGGTTAACGAGTCAACCTTATTACTATCTAACTTAACAGATAAAAGTTCACGGTATTTCTGGTCGAGCACGTACATGCTGTCCAGCTCGTGTTTTAAGGGAAGGTTGATTTTGCTTTGCGCGTGGGCAAAAGCAAGGGCACAAATAAAAAGTAAGGTGATGGCTATACGTTTCATTTGTGCCCGATATGATTTGATTATATTACCTCGTTAATGCTCATTTCCTTAATTTCTTTGGAAACGTTTGGTCTGCCGTTCTTAAATGCTTTACGCGGCGTTAAGCCTAAAAGCTGGAACATGGCCATATCCTCATCAAAAGATGGGTTTGGTGTGGTCAGTAATTTTTCGCCCGCGAAGATAGAGTTGGCGCCTGCCATAAAGCACATGGCCTGCTCAACAGTACTCATTTCGGTTCGGCCTGCTGATAATCTTACAACAGTTTTTGGCATAATGATGCGCGTGGTAGCTATCATCCTTACCATATCCCAAACAGAAACACGTGGCTGCTCGGCAAGCGGCGTGCCCTGTACCGGTACCAATGCATTGATCGGAACAGATTCCGGGTGCTTTGGCATATTTGATAACGTTTTCAGCATCGAGATACGGTCCTGAGCGGTTTCGCCAAGGCCAATAATACCGCCGCTGCAAACAGAAATTTTTGCTTTACGCACATGGTCAAGCGTTTGTAAACGGTCGTCATACGTGCGGGTGGTAATGATACGCTTGTAATCCTCCTCAGAGGTATCTAAATTGTGGTTGTATGCGTACAGGCCTGCATCGGCTAAACGTTGCGCCTGGCTTTCGGTAAGCATGCCCAGGGTACAGCAAACTTCCATATCCAGTTCGTTCACGGCTTTCACCATGTCAATTACCTTATCAAAATCGCGGTTATCCCTAACCTCGCGCCATGCGGCGCCCATGCAAAGCCTTGAAGCGCCGCCGTTTTTTGCTTTTTGCGCTACCGCGATAACTTCTTCCTTAGGCATAATGGCATGCACATCCACACCGGTATTGTAACGCGCTGCCTGCGGGCAATAAGCGCAATCTTCGGGGCAGCCGCCTGTTTTTATGGAGATAAGCGAGCTTATCTGTACCTCTGCATAGTCCTTATTCTCGCGGTGAATGGTAGCCGCGCGGAATATCAGGTCAAGCAATGGTGAGTGGTATATTTTTGAAATTTCTTCCTGTGTCCAGTCGTATCTTACTTCGGTCATTAGTTCAAATTTAATTGTTAGCTATGCTAAGACGCAAATATCAAAGTTTATTTACTTATTTCTGTTATTTCAATTTGTTTTTTGATTGAAAGTGCTAAAATGCAAAGCGTTAATTTTTATAATAAAAGCTTGCTTGCCAACCATAGTGGCAGAAAAAATCCAATACAATCTGTAAATGTGGTAATGATAATGGACGATGCCACAGCCGGGTCTATCCCTACCCTTTTCAAAATCAGCGGGATAGATGCGCCTGTTAATCCGGCTACAACTAAATTACCTGTCATGGCTAAAAACAGCACCAGGCCCAGCATAGGGTTGGCATCGTAAAAATAGGCCACCGCAAAAACGATGAGACCGTTTGCAGCACCATTTACCAGCCCTACTAAAAGTTCTTTCAAAACAGTATTATAAGCCTGCCTGTCGCTAAGGTCGCTTAGCGAGATACGCCTAACAGTTACCGCAAGGGCCTGCGTAGCGGTATTGCCCCCCATGCCCGCAATAATAGTCATGTAAGCCGATATGATAGCCAGGTTTTTTACCGTCGAATCAAAATTACGGATAATAGATGCAGCCAAAAATGCCGTACCCAGGTTAATGACAAGCCATGGTAAACGGCTTTTTACCGCATCCTGCCAGTTACCGCTCAGTTCCTCATCTTCGGATACACCCGAGATCTTTAGTATATCCTCGGTATTCTCGGCTTCCATTACATCGATGATATCATCAACGGTAATACGGCCCAGCAGTTTCATATGGTCATCAACCACGGGGATGGTGGTGAGGTTATATTGCGAGATCAGTTTGGCCACCTCTTCCTGGTCGAGCTCTGCTTTTACATAAACAAAATCATCCTGTACCAGGTCGCGCACCTTGGCCTCGCTTCGGGCTTTAATAATGTCTTTTATAGATACGATGCCTTGCAGGGTTTTATGGTCGTCTACCACATAAATGGTATAAAACTCTTCCATTTCTTCCGATTGGCGGATGATCTCATCCAGTGCGGCCTTTTTATCCAGGTTAATGTTTACACAGATCACTTGCGAGTTCATCAAACCACCGGCGGTATCTTCATCGTAGTTTAACAGTGCGCGGATGCTGGTAGCATCATCCTGGTCAATATCCTGTAATATCTCGTGCTGATCCTGTTCGTCGAGCTGCGAAATAATATCCGTAGCCACGTCATAATCCATCTCCTCCACAATGTCCGAGCGTTTCTCGGGATGAAGACTGATCAACAGGTCTTCCGGGTGAGATTCCTCGGTCATTTCTGAGATCACCTCAGAGGCTATCTCGGTCGACAGGATATTGATGATGCGTTCTTTGGCTTCCTGCGGGAGTTTTTCGAACAGGATGGCAATCTCCGAAGCGTGATAGTCTTTCAGAACGGCCTGTAGTTCAGCATCCCCACCCTCAAGGGCGGTTTTAATGCGGAGCAGATCGGTTTTATCTATTTCAAAAGATTGCATATGCAGGCAAAATAAGCAATTTTACTGAAAGGTGGAGGGGTGTATTTTATAAAAGAAAGTGTTTCTCGCAAAGACGCTAAGACGCAAAAAGTAGAATTGTCATGGTGAGCTTGCCGAATGATTAACTGCTTTTACAGGTCTTCGATAGGCTCAGACAGACATAGGATTGTGATAAAAGTGTGTGTCACGCAAAGATGCTAAGCCTAATTTTTTTTGAATTGCGTCTTTGCGTCTTTGTGTGAGATAATAATCATAAACCTACCCGCTATAATTATAAACCGCTTTTACCCCACTTACTTTATTCAGCTTATACATCACTGCCTCCACCTGTGTTTTACGTACAGAGAATTTGATCTGGCAGTTTAATTCTGACACCTGTTCAAGTATCTGCAGCTGCTCGTCTTTTATAATGCGCATTACGTCGTTCATCTGCACATAATCAAAGGTAATGGTGTAAATATCGTTCACCGTTTTTTCTATCACCTGAGCAGCATCCAGCGCCATTTCGGTGGCGGTTTTGTAAGCATTGATCAGGCCGGGAACACCTAACAAGGTGCCACCAAAGTAGCGCACCACCACAACCAGTACATTGGTAATATTACGGGATAATAAAGTATTCAGGATAGGCCTGCCCGCCGTGCCCGATGGTTCGCCGTCATCATTCACCCTAAAAACAGAGCGGTCAATCCCCAGGCGGATTGCCCAGCAAGCATGGTTGGCTTTTGGGTGTTCGGCTTTAAGGTTGGTTACGATGGCTTTAATATCATTATCTGATGTAACCGGGTAGGCATAACCCAGGAACTTACTCCCGCGGTCGCGGAAGATGCTTTCTGAAGGTTGAGCAATGGTTTTATAAGTATCGTCGAACAGCACGCTTTAGTGATTTGAAATGGTAATAATTACGATGGCAACAACCGCAAGTGCCACACCAATTTTGTTAAGTACGCTAAGCCGTTCGTTAAACAGTAAAAGGCCTACCATGGTGCCAAGGGCTATCACACCAATATTCATTCCCGTAAATACGGTCGACGGGCTGTTGGACAGTGCCGTATGGGCTTTCAAGTAAAAAAAGATATTACCAAAATTGGCTATCCCCAATATCCAGCCGAATACTACATGCGTAAAAGTTATTTTAGATAACTTATTTATCTTCCTGATTATAAGAATCATAAGCGATACTGCAAAAGCAATTATAAAGGCTATAAATTGCAGGGTTGTAAAAGGCATCTGTTTAAAAGCTGCCACCTGTTTAAATAAAATATCAATAACGCCAAAGCCCAGGAAAACCAGCACCAGGTATATCCACGCGTTACTGAGCACCTTACGGTTGGCTGTTTTCTTTTGCCAGGGGATGCTGCATAAAATAGCTGCTATCCCCACAGCAATCCCTATAAACTTAAGCGTGTTTAAATGATCATTAAATAATAAAAATGCAGCAGTTAATGATACAAATAACGATAACCTTTGTGCAACATCAGTACGCACAATACCAGCAGCCCTTACCGAAGCTGCCAGCGCAAAAAATATAACCGGCAGCAAAACACCCAAAGGAAGCAATATGCCAAAGGGAGCTTGTTTTAGGGTTTCAAACTGCAGTACAGGTTTAAAAAAGAACCAGGTAAGCAGTATGGCTATACTGTAATTCCAGGTGATGGCCTGGAAAACATCTATCTGGTAGCGTTTGGCCAGTTTCAGTAATATGGAAACAATAACACTGCAACAAATACTTAAAAAAACGTACAACATTATTCTGTTGGTTATATAGATAGATTTGTAATGATCTGTAAACTGTCGGCCCCAACCGTGCTTTCACTAATAGTGGTGCCGGTTATAATAGGTGCCTTAATTCCATTTACCAGTGCAGATGCACCGGTAAAAATACGTGCTTCATCCCATAAACCTGCATCAATGAACGCTTTTAATGTATAAGCGCCGCCCTCAATAATTACCGACTGGATATCCTGCAGGTACAACTGGAACAAAATATACTGTGGTACAAAGCGGTTAAAGTCTTCAAGGGCTATGTATTTATTCTTGCCGTCTATATCTGTCTTGATCTCGTTAAATATCAATGTTTCAACCGATTGATCAAACACATTCAACTGTTCATTTAACTCCAAACGGCGGTCAATAACTACCCTTTTCGGCGATTTCCCTTCTGCATATCGTACGTTTAATTGGGGGTTATCGGCCAGTACGGTGTTTTTGCCAACCAGTATAGCATCCTCTTCGGCGCGCCACTGGTGTACCAGTTTACGGCTTTCGGTGCCGGTTATCCAGTGCTGGCTGCCATCTGCCGGGGCAAAAAAGCCATCAGCAGTTTGCGCCCATTTTAATATGATGTATGGCCGTTGTTTTTGCACGCGGGTAAAAAAGCGGCGGTTTAGCCATTGGCACTCTTTTTCTAACACACCCAACTTTACCTCAATGCCTGCTGCCTGTAATTTCTCTATTCCTTTACCATCTACCTGCGCGAAGGGGTCGCGGCAGCCAACTACTACGTGAGGTATTTGATGTTTGATGATCAGATCGGCACAGGGCGGGGTTTTACCGTAATGCGCACAAGGCTCAAGCGAAACATAAATGGTGCTTTTTTTCAGCAGGTCGGCATGGTTACTGTAACTTGAAATTACCGTGTTAACGGCATTTACCTCGGCATGGGCTTCGCCATATTTTTGGTGATAGCCCTCGCCTATTACCTTGCTATCATGAACTATCACAGCGCCAACCATCGGGTTCGGACTAACGCCGCCGCCACCTAAAGCGGCCAGTTCAAGGCAGCGCTGCATATATATTTCATGTATTGCCATTGTGCAAAAGTAGGTTTTATGTTACTTTGTTGCATGAAAACTATTAAGGATGTATTCCTGGAATTTCAGCAAGGTTTAACCGGGGTGTATGACAGCCGTGAAACTGAGGCCATTACTCTGCTGGTGTTGGAAGAAATAACAGGTATGTCCCGCGCTAAACTTAAAGCTTTTCCCGAGGACGAGGTGAATGGAGAGGCTATAGAGAAGATTTCCGGCATCCTCGAAGAACTTAAAACCGGCAGGCCCGTACAATACATTCTAGGCAGTACGGAATTTTACGGCCTTAATTTCCTGGTAAACCCAGCCACATTGATACCCCGGCCTGAAACAGAGGAACTGGTGGAATGGATCATTGAAAGTCAAAAGTTAAAAGTCAAAAGTCAAAAGCTGATTAGCATCCTTGATATTGGTACGGGTAGTGGCTGCATTGCTATCAGCCTTAAAAAGAACCTGCCGGATACTGATGTTACGGCCATTGATATATCTGCCGATGCTTTACATACCGCCAGGCAAAACGCTGTTATTAATGAAGTTAAGGTGGAGTTTATACTTGATGATATCCTGAACACCAAATTCGAAATTGAATATTCGAATTTCGAAATCATTGTAAGTAACCCACCCTATGTTACCTTGCAGGATAAGCTCATGATGCATCAAAACGTAACCGGTTTTGAACCACACTCCGCACTGTTTGTTCCCGAGAATGCCCCCCTGATATTTTACAAGGCTATTGCTGATTATGCTAATGAACATCTTTCCCCGGGTGGCATCCTGTTTTTCGAGATAAATGAAAATTTCGGCAAAGAAACAGTTGAATTATTAACTGATAAAGGATTTATAAATATTGAGTTACGTCAGGATATGAGCGGCAGGGACAGGATGGTTAAGGCGATGAGGTAGCAGCTCTGCACATCTGCATCCGCCCCCCTCTCTGCCAATTTGGCAAATCTTCTGCTTTGGAACGGGCATTGATTAGGTGTATCCGTAAATCATTCAAATTTTCAAAAAAAGTACTACTATGCAAGAAAAAGGAACAATTTCGATACACACCGAAAACATTTTTCCCATCATTAAAAAGTTCTTATACTCTGATACCGAGATATTTCTGCGCGAACTGGTATCAAACGCGGTTGACGCTACACAAAAAATAAAACGCCTTGCTTCGTTAGGTCAATACAACGGCGACCTTGGCGACCTGCGCGTTGAAGTTGCTTTTGATGCCGACAAAAAGACCATTACCATATCTGATAACGGTTTGGGTATGACGGCCGAAGAAATAAAAAAATATATCAACCAGATTGCATTCTCGGGCGCTACCGAGTTTATGGAGAAGTTTAAAGAAGCTAAAGACGCCAATGAGATCATCGGTCGTTTTGGTTTGGGCTTCTACTCTGCATTTATGGTAGCCGATAAGGTGGAGATTGAAACCTTATCATACCAGGATGGCGCTACCCCTGCCCATTGGGTTTGTGACGGCAGCACCGAGTTTGAAATAAGCGATGGTAACCTGGAAGAGCGCGGTACCGAAATTACCCTGCACATTAATGCCGAATCTGAAGAGTTTTTAAGCCAGCAACGCATCCAGGAGATATTGGATAAATATGCCAAATTCCTGCCTGTGCCAATTAAATTTGGTACAGCCACACAAGAGGAAGAGGACGGTGTTGACGAAGAAGGCAAGCCAAAATACAAATCGGTTGAGGTTGATAACATCATTAACGATACCAACCCTATCTGGACAAAAGCACCAAGTGAATTAAAAGACGAGGATTACCTTGACTTTTACAAACAGCTTTACCCGTATAGCGAAGACCCGTTGTTCTGGATCCACCTGAATGTTGATTATCCTTTCAACTTAACAGGTGTATTGTACTTCCCTAAGCTGAAGAACGACTTTGAAATAACCCGTAACAAGATCAAATTATTCTCGCGCCAGGTATTTATTACCGACGAGGTGAAAGATATTGTCCCAGAGTTTTTAATGCTGCTGCACGGTGTTATCGATTCACCGGATATCCCGCTGAACGTATCGCGTAGCTTTTTACAAGCCGATAGCAACGTTAAAAAAATAAACAGCTACATCACCAAAAAAGTAGCCGATAAACTGGCCGACCTGTTTAAGGCCGACCGCAAAGGTTTTGAAGAAAAATGGAACGACATTGGCCTGTTTGTAAAATACGGCATGGTGAGCGAAGAGAAATTTTACGATAAGGCAAAAGACTTTGTTTTGGTAACCAACACCGCCAAAGAGAATTTTACCCTGCCCGAATACAAAGACAAGGTAGAAGGTACACAAACCGATAAAGACGGCCAGTTAATATATATTTATACCAACGATGCCGAAAGACAGGATGCGTTTATCCAATCGGCAAATAAAAAGGGTTATGATGTATTGTTGATGAACTCACCTATCGATAACCACTTCATCAGCCAGTTAGAGCAGAAGCTTGAAAAAACATCGCTTAAACGTGTGGATGCTGATGTTGCCGATAAACTGATCAAAAAAGACGATGCCCCTGAGCATGTATTGACCGAAGAGCAATCAACCAAAATTAAAGAGATCTTTGATAAGGCCATCAACAAACCAGCGTACAAAGTACAGCTGGAAAGTCTTAACCCTGATGAATTGCCAGTAACCGTAACCATGGACGAGTTTATGCGCCGTATGAAAGATATGGCTGCTATGGGCGGCGGAATGGGCTTTTATGGTAACATGCCCGATAATTATAAAGTTATTGTGAACGGTAACCACAAACTGATTAGCCGCATTTTAGATGGCGAAGACGAAGGTGTACAAGCACAGTTGGCTAAACAAGCTTTTGATCTGGCCCTGTTATCGCAAGGCTTACTAACCGGTGCTGAATTAACCGAGTTTGTTAACCGCAGCGTTAGCCTGATATAATACGCAGCCCCCTAACTCCCTGAAGGGGGTATAGAATTTAAAAGCCACTCAGCAATGAGTGGCTTTTCTTTTTACAATTACCGCCGTTTCAAGCGTCCACGCTTGAAACTAAACTATTGTGAGCGTCCACGCTCACGATCAACCGGTACTGCGTAGATGCTTGACATGATGATAATTTATTTACAATATTTTATGGAATACCTCCCCCTGCTGCATCTGTAATTAAAAACACAGATCATGAAAACAGATGCAGTATACCCCATTTCAGCAAACAGTAAGTCGCCGCCGCGTGTAGTATTTAAACCGCTCATTATCAATAATTAATTAAACCTTTAATCCTATACAAAGTCTAACAAAAACTACGTTATATTTATTTAAGCAATTAAAAATGAAAACTTTAATAAAAACATTATTCGCGCTTTTTATAGTAGTTGCGGTAATTAATCCGGTTAGCGCGCAAAGCCAAAAAGCCATAAAACAAGCAAAGAAGGCTGCCGAGATAAAAGGCCTTATCGATTCAAAAAACTACATTTTCCAGGCATCATATATGTACCCGAGTGGTGGTGGGTCCAGGTACCTCACATCGCCGTATGATCTTACCGTTAGCCCCGATACGATTGAAGCTTATTTACCCTACTTTGGTGTGGCGTATTCCGGCGCAGGTTATAACAGCAACGAGGATAACGGCATAAAATTTAAATCAACTAAGTTTGATTATGCCATCAAAACAAAAAAGGATGGCAGTTACACCATCAATATAAAAGCTAACGATACCCGCAACGCCACACAAATGACCTTGCAGGTGTACACTAATGGCAATGCCGACCTTACCGTAATAAGTATGAACAGGCAACAAATACGTTTTAATGGTTATATAAAAGAAAGAAGCAAACCGAAAGTATAATTTATGGTTACCTTATAAACCATTAACATTATGCTTAAAATAGATACAGCACAAGCGGGGTTTGTAGGCAATGTGCTTCAAAACTATAACTTACCCGCTCCAACTGGTGGATTTGATACCGAAGTAAACGGCAGTTTAATATTGCTGTTTGAAGACGAACAGGAAGCGGTAGCTTATCTTGATTTATTAGAAGATCACGCTACAAAAGTGGATGATAATTCGCCGGAAAAGGCTTTCCTGAACGCATTGGTTATGGCTATAAACAATGATGAATTTGTACAGGCCTACCTACAATAAGCCTGTACAAATTCTTTTAAACCTACACATTTAGGTTCTTATTGATATATTTTATGCTGCTATTTATGCTTGCAAAGGCGTCTTTCGGCATATCGTGTTCTACAAAAAAGCTGCGCATCCCGGCTGTTTCTGCCGCCGCAAATATGGGTTTAAAATCAATAGTGCCGCTACCTACCGGCATAATGTTTTCCCGGCTGGCATCCAGGTCTTTTAAGTGCCACAGCGGGAAACGGCCCGGGTTTTGTTTAAACAGGTCAACCGGGTTTTTACCTGCTTTAACCGCCCATGCCAGGTCAAGCTCCATTTTAAGGTGTTTGGGGTCTGTTTCTGATAGCAACAGATCGTAAGGGATAGTTCCGTCGCTCAATATCTTAAACTCAGCATCGTGGTTATGGTAAGCAAAGGTTAAGCCGGCTTTTGTAGCAGCTTCTGCTGTTTTATTTAATACCGCTATCGAGGCTTTTAATTCCTCTGGAGTACTGGTTGGTGTATTGGCGCATACCAGGTACTTAACGCCACCCTCGGCAGCTTCATCAACCAGTTGCTGCATATTATCCTGCAGGTTTAACATAGGTGGTATAACCATGGGTTTACCATCGGGCATAGTTGGCATTTTAGCGCCCGGAGGCAGTTTAAACGGCGCGCCAAGCACATGGTGCGATTTCCATGATAAATGCAGATCACTGGCCAGGGCTTTAAACTCCTTGGGCTTCATGCCATAATACCCGCCCTTTTTGCTAAATGCCGATTCTATTTCGCTATATCCCGCAGCAGCCACCTTGGTTAAAGTGCCCTTCACGTCATCATCTATAATATTAAAAAAGGTAAACAATTGCACTCCTACCGGATGCTTAATGATGTACGATGCCGCTTTACCTGATAAAACCGCACTGCTAAGCACCAACGTGCCCGTGCTTTGCAAAAACTTGCGCCTGTTAAAATTCATACTGATTGGTAATTTAGATTTACTTGGTAAGTAAATCTAAATCAAATAATTCGAACAAAGAAATTTTATTGTGTCCAATTAACACATTAATGATAAAGGCAATTAGCAATCAATCCAGTCCAACCGGTTTGATGTGCGGCGCCTAACCCCTCACCGGTATCACCATTAAAGTATTCGTAGTAGAGGATGTGATCTTTAAAGTTGGGATCGGTCTGCGCTTTTTCATTAGTGCCGTTTATAGGGCGGCGGCCGTTCTCGTCCGGCATAAAAAGGTTAGAGATACGCCTGTAAATTTCGTTGGCCACCTCTTTAAGGTTCATCATATTGCCAGACCCCGTTGGGCATTCTACAGTCAGCTCATAGCCGTAATACTGGTAAAAATGGTTCAGGCTTTCTATGATCAGGTAATTAATAGGCATCCATACCGGGCCGCGCCAGTTACTGTTGCCGCCAAACATATTGCTATCACTTTCGGCTGGGGTATATTTTATGCTGAACTGTGTGCCATTAATATTGGCACTGAATGGATTATCGAGGTGGTATTTGGAAAGCGACCTGATACCGTACGGACTTAAAAACTCGTTCTCATCCAGCATATATTTCAGGATGCCCTTCATCCGGTGCCCGCGCAGCAAGCTTATCAAATGTTTGCCCGATGCACTTCTCTCATCCCAGTGAGATACAAGCGCAACCAGGTCGGGCCGGTTGGCTTTAAACCAGTCCATCCTGTCGCGAAAGATGGGATTGTTATCGATGTCGGAATCGTCAAGCACCTCGGTGGCAAATAAGGGTATCAGGCCAACAATACTGCGTACCTTCATCTTCTCGGCCGAGCCATCGGGCATACGTAGTTGGTCGTAAAAAAAGTCGTCGGCCTCGTCCCACAACCCACTACTCCCCCCTTCGCCCAGGTTTGACATAGCGGCCGAAATATAAATGAAGTGCTCAAAAAACTTTGATGCAATATCAGCATAGGCTTTGTTGGTTATGGCCAGCTCTGCAGCTATACGTAGTAAATTAAGCGAATACGTGGCCATCCAGCTGGTGCCATCAACCTGCTCCAGGTGCGCACCGTTGGCAAAGCGGGTGTTACGGTCAAACACACCAATGTTATCGAGCCCTAAAAAGCCTCCCTCAAATATATTATTACCGGCTTCGTCCTTACGGTTAACCCACCAGGTAAAGTTGAGCATCAGTTTATGGAAAATACGCTCCAGGAAAAATTCATCGCCCTCGCCGCCGTTGGCTTGTTTATCCATCTGGTAAATTTTCCATGTGGCCATGGCCAGTACGGGCGGGTTGGCATCGCTAAAATCCCACTCGTAAGCAGGTAATTGCCCGTTAGGGTGCATATACCAATCGCGCACCAGCAGGTTAAGCTGCCTTTTGGCAAAGCCCATATCTACAGACGCCAGTGGTATGCAATGAAAAGCAAGATCCCACGCGGCAAACCAGGGGTACTCCCATTTATCGGGCATGGAGATAATATCCTGACTGTTAAAATGCTGCCATTTGCTATTACGCTGATGTTGCCTTTGGGCGGGCGGGGCAGATTCTGCCGGGTCGCCGTTTAGCCATTGGTGGATATTGTAATAATAAAACTGCTTATTCCAAAGCATACCTGCAAATGCCTGGCGCTGGATCTGCGCTTTGGCGTCGCTTTCTTTAGCAGGGCGCAATGCTTTATAAAATTCGTCGGCTTCCTGCTGGCGCGATGCAAATATCCCGTCAAAATCATCAAATGTATTTTCGGCCTTGTCAGACAATCTTAAACGGATAACAGTACTTTCACCTGCCGCAATGGCAATATCGCGGTTAAAGGCTGCTTTAGTGCCTGTATTGGCAGGATTAACAGTTGCAGCACCGTTTACAATATAATCGTTAATGCCATCCTTATAAAAGGATTTACCATCATTAACGATATTAAAACGTTTGTTATTGGTTTGGTTATCACAAAACAGCATTTGGGTATCGCCTTCGGCCGCTAACCAAAGACTGCCTAACTGTTTATGCTCAATTTTGATCTTACTGTTATCTGCGGATAATTGCGGCTTATAATCGTCATAACCCCATTCCCATGTGTTGCGGAACCAAACAGTTGGCAACACATTTAAGCTTGCATCGGCCTTGCCCCTGTTGTGTACAGTTATTTTTATGAGGATATCATCGGTTGCCTGCTTGGCGTATTCTACAAATACATCAAAATATTCATCGTTGCTGAATATCCCGGTATCTATCAATTCGTATTCAGCTTGTGTGCGGTCGCGTTTTTTGCTTTCGGCCACCAGGTGATCATACGGAAATGGTTGCTGCGGATATTTGTACAGCATTTTCATGTAGGAATGCGTGGGCGTATTATCCAGGTAGTAATATAGCTCCTTTACATCCTCGCCGTGGTTACCTTCAGCATTACTAAGGCCAAAAAAACGCTCTTTCAGAATAGAATCCTTCTTGTTCCATAGCGCTACAGAAAAACAGAGTAGCTGTTCGTGATCGCAAATACCGGCAATGCCTTCCTCGCCCCAACGGTAGGCTTTGCTGCGGGCAATATCATGGGTTATATAATTCCAGGCATCGCCATCGGCGCTATAATCCTCGCGTACCGTACCCCATTGGCGGTCACTTACGTAAGGCCCCCATTTTTTCCAACCTGTATTCTTTAACCTTTCCTGCTCTGCACCCATGTTTATGTTTTATTTCCACGCGTTCCGTAAAAAACGCAGCCAGTTGCCGTGCATCATATTATCAATGTCGGCATCGGTATAACCGCGCTTTTGTAATAAAGCAGGCACTTTCTGCATATCGGCAATGGTTTCCAGATCGTACGGGCATTGTTCGCGCCCAAACGCACCATCAAGGTCGGTACCCATTCCTACATGCAGGGCGTTGCCCGCTATCTGGCAAATATGGTCAATATGATCTACCATTACCTCAAGGTTGCAATTCATTTGACGCGGGGTTGACTGTCCCCTCACCCAATTTGGTACCATCATCCAGGCATCAAGGGCTGCGCCTATTACCGCGCCACGGTCAATAAGGGCTTTTATCATCTCATCGCTATACTGGCGATTGTGGTTCACTAGGGCACGGCAGTTGTTATGACTTGCCCAAACATGCCCGTTAAAGTTATCGAGCGCCTGCCAAAAAGCATCATCACAAAGATGTGTGGCATCAAGGATGATGTTGAGGCGCTCCATTTCTTTCAGTAGCTCTAAGCCATTCTGTCCCATCTTACCGGTAGCATCAGTACCGTTGGCATACCTGCCCGGGCCGTAATGCGCAGGGCCAACAGCGCGCAGACCGTTTTGATACGCACTTTCTAAATACCCTACATCTATAATGGAATCAGCGCCTTCAAGGCTTAGGATATATCCAACAGGCTTATCTGCGTTATCCGCGCCATCGCTCCATAAGGCAAGATGTTTTTCTAAACCTTGCAGGTTATTTACCTGTACCATTTCACCGGCATTTTCCATGGCTTTGTACCAGGCAAGTTGCCCCTGCGTTTGCGCCCATGCCTGTTGCGGCGAATGCCAGCCGGGCAACGAATTACCGGGCGCTACATACCTGCCAATTTGCGTTGCTACCACCAGTCCGATATTTCCCTTGCGCAATTCGGGCAGGGATACCACGGCCTTTGCACGGTCGGGTTTATCAGTTAAACCTTCTTCGCGCTGGTTAATTTCGGCAACAGGGCGGGTTAGGTCGCGGTTCCATTCCAGCGCGTTCATGCTGAGGTCTAAATGGGCGTCTATAATGAACATCCTTTATGTTGTTAAATTGCTATATTGTTATTTTTCTATCTCTTGCGGTGGTTTTCCATTCGCTGGTAACCATCTTATTTTCAATGGTTATAGCACGCTCATATAAAGCAACTGATGGGCAAACATGATATGGTAAGCCGTATAAAATATCACCTACTTTATATTGATGATCTTTACCTGCACCGGCCACTAAATGTTCTTCGCTGTGACCTATAAACTTCAATTCGGGGGCGTTTAAAAAGTACACCCTTTTAGCAAGCTCATTCTCTGCCGATACCGATTTATGGCCCAGATCGATGCAGATCCTGCCCTCTTCGGGTAAGGAAATTACCCTGGCAACAATAAGCGCCGCTGTTTGAAATGGTTGTTCAGGATATGCGGTTTCATAACCCTTATCCCAGTAAACAAATGTGCCGGGGCTGCATTCAATGCCATTTATTTTTGATACGATAGAGAAAGTTGGCGAACCACCTGCAATAAGTACAGATTGTGGATATCCCTTTGCTGCAATGTCATCAATCAGCTTAAAAACCGGCCCCATACTTTCATCCGAACGTTTTTGGCGTACGGCATAATCGCTATCATGAATATGACCGTCATAAGCGTGTAAGCCCATTAAAACCAATCCGGGTAATGACAAACAGGTGGTGTATAGATCCAACGCATCTGCTCCCGGTGCTATACCGGTACGGTTCATGCCCACATTCAGATCGATGTAAACGGTTATTTTGATATTGCTTTTAACAGCTTCGGCAGATATTGCGTTGGCGGTATCTTCATTATCTACCAAACAAGAATATGTTGTTTGCGGATACGTTTTTATCACTTGTACAAAACGTTTAAGTTTTGGCCCTGCAGGTTGATACGCCAAAAGCACATCGGGCGCTGCAGCCATGCCCAGCATTTCGGCTTCGGCAATAGTGGCACATTTGAATTTTTGGATGCCTGCCTGTATCATCAGCAAGGAAACATCAAGGCTTTTATGCGTTTTTACATGCGGGCGCAGGCGAAATACATCATCAATCATGGTTTTAACCAAGCCAATGTTGTATTTTACCCTGTCGGGATATACAACCAACGCAGGCGTATCCAGTTCATCAACGTTATTGATGGTGTACCACTCAGGTGTTCCCATATTGCTTATACCAGTTCAAATAAAGCTTCTATCTCTACCGGGATATTATCGGGCAATGAGCCCATCCCTACCGCACTGCGTACGCCAATGCCGTTCTCTTCGCCCCAAACTTTGGCAAACAGTTCGCTGGCGCCGTTAATGACGTACGGGTGCCTTTCAAAATCGGGCGTGCAGTTTACCATGCCCAATACTTTTATAACACGCTTAACCCTGTCCAGGCTACCTAAATTGGCTTTTATGGTGGCCAGCATAGCTAAACCAACCTGCCTTGCGGCAAGTTTGCCATCTTCCATATTAATGGTATCGCCAATGCGACCGATGATAAGGCTGCCGTCATCCTGCACGGTACCGTGGCCGGATAGGTAAAGGTATTTACCATCAATTAAACAGGGTTTGTAAACACCAAGCGGTTTTGGTGCCGGGGGCAGGTTTAAGCCCAGGTCTTTAAAGTTTTGTTCGGCTGAGTTCATTTTGTAAATCTATTATTTAAAAATAAAAAGTAGTATTTTTTTAACCACAGAGGACACAGAGAAAAAATGCACAGAGAACACAAAGTAAAATTATGATTCTTAATTTAAATTTAATGACTAAAAAGTCTCTGCGGCTCTCTGTGAAAAACTCCGCTGCCTCTGTGGTTATTAAATGATAAAAACAAAAAAGGCCGGGACCCACCCCGACCTTCACTTACATAACCATTATATATTAAAGCTTAAACGATACACCTACGTTTACGGCATAATCTGCAAATGCAGCATCGCCTTGGGTATAAACGCCCGTTAACTGTGTGCTGATCTTATCAGGAACACTTTGTATTCGGTCGCGCACCATGGCAATAGGCACATAGGTATAAACCGAGAACCTTTTTAACCTGTAAGTTACACCCGGCTCGGCCGAGATGATATAACCCGGCCTGCGGAAACCATTGCTGCCGCCTACAAGGTCTTTCGCGGGCAGGCACTCTTCGCGCACACCTGCCGAGAAGTTAAATTTACCCACGCCATAATTAGCGCCAACCCTTATCATAAACTGATCGGGCACGCTCATAATATCGCTGCCGTTTGCAATAGCTTTAGCACTTGCCACACCACCACGGGCAGATGATACGCCGTTTTGCTCGCGCGGGCTTATCATGTAGTAGAATGTACCATAAAGACCAAAATTGTGCGAAAAGTTGTAGTACCCATTCAACTCGGTAATAATACCTGTACCGCCATCACCCAATTGGATAGACTGATCTACAGGGCCTAATAGCTTTGTACCGCCCGGGCCGGTATTCTGGAAATAATCCTGGTAGTTGTAGCTGCCTGTAGGTAATTTTAAACCTAAGCCCGCCTGTATATTTCCTTTACGTGCTTTTTCGGGGTTTAATAACCATGCATATACTTTAACGCTCACATCGCCAATGCCAAAAGATTTTGTTTCGTGCCTTTCTTTACCACCATGCTCGTATAATGATGAACGGGTGTTGTTTAGTACAGGCACATCTACCGCAAACGACCAGCGGTTATTGAATATACGGGTAAGGGTAAAATCCTGCGCGAAGGAGTGGTTAATAACATTGGTACCTAATGCAATACGTTGTTTTTGCTCCTGCTTGCCAACAAAGTGTTTATATGAACGGTAATATCTGCTATTGGCATTAAAAAGCCATGCACCGCCTGATGTAGTGCTATCAGGGTGTTCGTCCATAGCGCATAGGCCACCGGTACTGCGAATAGCCACGCAGCCTTGTGCGTTAACTGTTGTATTATTAAAAAGCAGGTATATAGCAATACTGATAAGGAATTTGTAAGTAAATTTCATGTTTGTGTAATATATTATAAGTAAGTATTTAATACAGCTAACCTTTCGGTTATCTGTAACCTGTAAAACAGGGTTTATAATTGGTTGAAAGCCTCTTCTAATTATGTGTTTTTTGTAACGAGTTTATAGTGAGATTTGAGGATACTTGCTTAATTGCGAACCATAACGCTATAAGGGTGCCGTAGCTACCACCACGCTCTATAAATTCAAACACCTCATAATGCGGATACAGTAACTCGCTTGCAATTTTCCAGATGATGAATATGAGCAGTACGCTACGGATAGGTTTGATCAATACAACCAAAGCTGATGCAATTTCAAAAACACCAACAAATTGGGCAACCCTGCCAGGGTTTGAAAACCCGATAGATGTATACTGACCAAGCAAACCTTTCTTCTGGATAAGGTTTAACCAGCCATGGCCCATCAGTAGCAAAAAGCCTACAACCTTTAAACAAGTAAATAGATTTTTCATGGTTTTGGAGTCGACTGCTGCATTAGGATCAATCCGCGCAAACAACTGCCAGAAGTTTTTAATACCGCCTGAAAGGATAAGCATGGCCAGCGGGGCACCAAAGTTACCCGCACGCTCAATAAACTCAGCAAAGGGCTCGCCCGATGCCGGGCGCAAAAATGCTGTAACGGCACCCCACATAACCAGCCATAAAGCAATGGCGCGCATAGGGTAAGCAAGCATTATAATGCCCAGCAAAATATCAGCCACACCAACCCATGGCATTAAACTATAGGCCGTATCGGTATCAATTCCAAACACGGCGAAGTAATTGCACCATATTTGTTTTGTGATGATGCCAAAAGTACCATGCCCTATAAAGCACATAGCTATTGCGATACGCAATACGTAATGTATTTTTTGTTCAGTCTTAAGCATTATCTCTCCCTAATTTCCGGCTCCGTCTGCTTTGCCTCTATTAACTGCATATTCGCCAACTTTTATACCTGTTTGCAAACCAACTTCACAATCGCTGCGGTAGTGGATAGCACCATATAAGCGCGACATAGCCGCTTCATTTGCCATGTCCATAAAAGCTTTTGCTTTTTCGGGCACTATGTACCCTAAAACAGTTGCCGCAGCACCACTAAAGTTTGAGTGGCCCGATGTATACGACGGGAAATTAGGTATGCCTGTTAATGTTTTTATATTCATTACCATTTGTGTTGGGCGCGGGTTAAAGTAAAAATATTTGGCATCCCAGCATACAATAGCGGCATCCATTTCGGCCATGTTTAGTAACGCAAGGTTACGTGCCCAGCGCACTTCGCTGTAGTTGTGTTTAACAAATTCGTCGGCAGCAATATTATTCCAGTGTCCCGGAGGGGTTACTGTACCTACGCCATCAGCCCAAAACGCAACAATACGCTCATGCTCACGGCTATGATCATTGCTCATTGCCAATACCTCGTCAGATTCTTTTTTAAATTCAGGTGTGTTAGTTCCGTATGGCGGTGCCGGGCGTAAAGCCACTACGGTTGCCGTTGGGAACAGAAATGGGTTAACCTTTGTAAATAATGGCAACATTGGCGGGCGTTTTGGTAATTCAAGGCTTATCCATGGTGTGTTGCCTGCTGCTGCTGTGTTATCCTCTAAAGCTTTCCAGTCTTCTGGTTTGCCAATAGCTGCGCCTGCCTTATCGGCACGGGCGCGTGCTAAAAACACGTCAGCTACCTGCCTGCCTAATGATTCGCCTGCATCCATATCCGATCGGGTATTGGCACCTGCCATAATACGGTACAGTTTTTCTTCAGCAGCTTTTTGACGGATGTAATCCAGGTCGCCGGGGAATAGTAGTTCCATCATTTTAGCGGTAACGCCTGCTACAACAGCATCTTCACTCGGATATGCGGGCAACTCTGATTTAGGTACAAGCGCCTGTATTGCCGCATCTGTTTTGTATGGTGCCGGGCGGTTAAACTGTTTTTTAAATTTCCAGGCCTGTACCAATGCATCGTACTGCGCCGCACTCACATAAGCATAAGCACG
>NZ_JBAZRC010000013.1:0-48677 GCF_041663085.1 Mucilaginibacter sp. | reverse complement strand
ATCTACATCAAAAGCGATACCTCCCTTAATATCATCATAAAGGCTGCGTTTGCCACCATTGTATGTAAATGTTGCCACCTTTTTTAAATTATATAACGACCAAACACTTTTTAACGGAATGCCCACATGTAGCTTGCTGTTTATTTTAAATGCCGGCGAGGTTACCCGTATCTGTTTAACCCGCTTTACTTCATCATCACCCTGCCCGCGCGAAAAATACATTTGGGTTACGTAACCCGTTGTATCATGGTTGGCGTACCAGATAGATATACTCTTCCCCATAGCTGCGTCTCCGCCATCGGGCGTGCCTAATCTTTTGTGCACATTCTCTCCGCTTTCGTTGATGGTTGTTTGGCCAAGGCTTATGCCCGGTACTATCAGCTGAGATAAAGGTACGGGTTTGTCTCCCGGCAGGTCAACAACACTGGTATCTGCCGCTTTAATCAGGCTGTCCGGCTGGGGGGTATCCGTTTTGTTAGCTATGGTATCGGCCGATGCTGGCGTAGTTTTTTGCTTGCATGAAAATAGTGCTATTGCCAGTGCCGGGACTATAAAATATTTTGAAAAATTCATGGTTGTAACAATTTGTTTAATTTACGGTTGATAGATATAACCAATAATAAGGTATTTTGTTACCATAAACAATGACATCAAAAGGCCAAAAGGTAATACAGCAATGGTACAAACAAAAACAGTGGAAGCAGTTTCCGTTTCAAAAAGAAATGGAGGAGGCCTACCTGTCGGGCTTTTCGGGGTTGCTGAATGCGCCTACCGGCAGCGGTAAAACCTTTGCATTATTCCTGCCATTTCTGGCCGATTTTATCAATAAATACCCGGATACCTATACCACACAAAAAAACAACGGCTTGCTGATGTTATGGATAACGCCGCTGCGGGCGCTAACCAACGATATCCGTAAGGCGATGCAGGAAGTATGCGATGATATTGGGCTGCCCTGGCGCATCATGACCCGCACCGGCGATACCTCTGCCGCCGAAAAGGCCGCATTAAAACGAAAGTTACCTGAAGTGCTTTTAACTACCCCCGAAAGCCTGCACCTGATGCTGGCCCAAAAGGAGTATGACAAGGTATTTAAAGGCCTGCAAGTAATGGTTTGTGACGAATGGCATGAATTGCTTGGTACCAAACGCGGTGTACAGGTGGAGCTAGGATTGAGCAGATTGAAAGCCTTGAGCAGGAGGTCTGCAGGCGAAAGTAACAATGACTTAAAACTTCAGACTTCCGATTCCGGACTTAGAATATGGGGTATCAGTGCAACCATCGGCAACCTTGAACAGGCGGCCGAGGTTTTGCTGGGGAATGATTTTTCGCCGGAGCGGATTAGGATGGTGCGCGCCCATGTGGATAAGAAGCTCGTGATAGAATCTGTTATTCCCCCGAATATTGAGAATTATAGTTGGGCCGGGCATATTGGTGTAAAACTTTTGCCGCAGGTAATGGAAATAGTGGCCAAAAGCAAAACCACGCTGATATTTACCAATACGCGGTCGCAAAGCGAGATCTGGTATCACGCCATTATTGATAATTATCCCGAATATGCCGGCATCATGGCCATGCACCATGGCTCGCTGGATAATGAATTGCGTAACTGGGTAGAACAGGCCCTACATGCCGAGGCGCTGAAAGTAGTGGTATGTACCTCCAGTTTAGACCTGGGGGTGGATTTTCGCCCGGTGGATACGGTGGTGCAGGTGGGCAGCCCTAAAGGTGTTGCCCGGTTTATGCAGCGCGCAGGCAGGAGCGGCCATCATCCGGGTGCCATATCAAAGGCATACTTTGTGCCCACCCACTCATTAGAACTATTGGAAGGGGCAGCGTTAAAGCAAGCAATTAAAAATGGCGTTTTTGAGAGCCGCGACCCTATGCTGTTGACCATGGATGTGCTGATACAGTTTATGGTGACGCTGGCGGTATCAGATGGTTTCCGCGCCGATGAATTGTTTAAGGAGGTGAAAACCACCTTCGCCTTTGCCGATCTTCGCCGGGATGAGTTTAACCAGTTGCTCGATTTTATAACCAATGGCGGTAAAACCCTTGCCCAGTACGATGAGTTTTTAAAGGTAGAGGTAGAGAACGGCCTGTTTAAAGTGAATAGCAGGCGCGTAGCCATGCGCCACAGGCTTAGCATAGGCACAATCACCAGTGAGTTAAGCATCCGCGTAAAATGGCTTAGCGGCGGTAGTTTGGGCACTGTCGAAGAAAGCTTTATATCCAAATTAAAGCCGGGTAATACCTTTTGGTTTGCGGGCCGCAGCCTGGAATTTATTAAGGTGAAAGAAATGACGGCTTATGTTAAAAAATCAAAATCCACCAAAGGACTGATCCCAAGCTGGAATGGCGGGCGGATGCCGCTGTCGTCGCAATTATCTGCCGTTTTTAGAGATAAGCTGGATGAGGTGGCCAATGGCATTGAAACGGATATAGAAGTGAAAGTGCTTAAGCCCTTGTTCGGGCTGCAGGCAAAATTATCGCACTTGCCGCAAAGCCACGAGTTTTTGATAGAATCCTTTAAATCGCGCGAGGGGCACCACCTTTTATTTTATCCTTTTGAGGGGCGCCTGGTGCATGAGGGTATGGCATCATTGCTTGCTTACCGCATTTCTAAAATTAAACCGGCCAGCTTCTCCATCGCCATGAATGATTATGGGTTTGAATTGCTGACGGATGAAGATATACCTATTGAAGAAGCTTTGGAGGATGCCGATTTCTTCAGTATTAATAACCTGATAGATGATATACAGCACAGCCTGAACGCTAATGAAATGGCCCGGCGAAGGTTCAGGGATATTGCGCACATTGGGGGGCTGGTGTTTACGGGTTACCCCGGCCAGCCGGTAAAAAACAAACATCTCCAGGCATCCACCTCTTTATTGTTCGAGGTGTTTAACGAGTATGAGCCCGATAATTTGCTGGTACGCCAGGCTTATAATGAAGCGTTGGCTTTTCAATTAGAAGAGTTCCGCCTGCGTGCGGCCCTGCAACGCATTCAAACGCAAAACATCATCCTCAAAACCATTGAACGCCCTACACCGTTTGCCTTCCCTATACTGGTGGATAGCCTTGGCCGCGAGCGCCTCACCACCGAAACTATGGAGGAACGCATTGCCAAAATGGCCCGGCGTTATGGTGCCGATGAAGTGGCCGATAAACCTTCACCAAGAAGCCGGAAAACGGGCGTTGTTAGAAAGAAGGGGTTTTAAACCTCCGCGCTTCCCTCCACCCTGTCATTTCGAACGTAGAGAGAAATCTTGTTAATTATGCAATGTTCGCCACCTGTCTGTCGAACAAGATTTCTCCTCGCTATCGCTCGTTCGAAATGACATAGTTTATTATATGTTGGCGAATAGATGCTTCGCTATCGCTCAGCATGACAAATTGAAAAAAACACAAACAAAAAAAAGGACGGTAGACAACCGTCCTTTTCAATATTAAGGTAATTAACGCTTACGCTAATTTACGTTTTACTTCTACGTTTTCGTATGCTTCTACTATATCACCAACTTCGATGTTGTTGTAGTTAGCAATGTTCAAACCACACTCGTAATTGGTTCCAACTTCTTTAACGTCGTCTTTGAAACGTTTTAATGAAGCCAGCTCACCAGTATGGATCACTACACCATCACGAACGATACGTATTTTACTGTTACGGCTAATTTTACCATCTAATACCATACAACCTGCAATGGTACCAACCTTGCTGATCTTGAAGGTTTCGCGGATCTCTACGTTCGCAACAATCTTCTCTTCAAACGTTGGTGCTAGCATGCCTTCCATCGCCGCTTTTATCTCGTTGATAGCATCGTAGATGATAGAGTATAACCTGATATCGATCTGCTCAGCCTCGGCCAGTTTACGCGCACCTCCCGAAGGACGTACCTGGAAACCAATAATGATCGCATCTGATGCAGAAGCCAGTAATACGTCTGATTCGGAGATCTGACCAACTGCTTTTGATATGATGTTAACCTGTATCTGCTCAGTAGATAGTTTCAGTAATGAATCTGATAACGCTTCGATAGAACCATCCACGTCACCCTTAACAATAATGTTAAGTTCTTTAAAGTTACCAACTGCCAAACGGCGGCCAATTTCATCAAGTGTGATGTGTTTCTGTGTACGTAAGCCCTGCTCGCGTTGTAATTGTAAACGTTTGTTCGCAATTTCACGTGCTTCCGGCTCAGTATCTAACACGTTAAACTTATCGCCTGCTGTAGGTGCGCCCTGCATACCCAATACCTGTACCGGTGTTGATGGCCCTGCAGATTCGACCCTTTGGCCACGCTCGTTTGTTAACGCTTTAACACGCCCGCTGTAGCAACCGGCAAGTATCGGGTCGCCCACTTTTAAGCGGCCGGCCTGTACCAATATGGTAGTAACAATACCACGGCCTTTATCTAAGGCTGCTTCTATTACTGTACCAACGGCACGTTTGTTAGGGTTAGCTTTCAGCTCAAGCAATTCTGCTTCAAGCAATACTTTCTCTAACAGCAGATCAACATTTAAGCCTGTTTTTGCTGATATTTCTTGTGTTTGGTATTTACCGCCCCACTCTTCAACCAAAATGTTCATGGCTGATAGTTGCTCACGTACCTTATCGGCGTTAGCACCCGGCCTGTCAATTTTGTTGAAAGCAAAGATGATAGGTGCGCCGGCAGCCTGTGCGTGGTTTATGGCCTCGCGGGTTTGCGGCATCACGCTGTCATCAGCAGCAATAACAATGATAACAATATCCGTTACCTGTGCACCCCTGGCACGCATGGCGGTAAACGCCTCGTGGCCCGGTGTATCCAGGAAGGTGATCTTTCCTTTATCGCCCGGCAAAGTAACTTCGTAAGCGCCAATGTGTTGGGTTATGCCCCCGGCCTCGCCGCCAATTACGTTTGTTTTGCGGATAAAATCCAGTAATGATGTTTTACCGTGGTCAACGTGGCCCATGATGGTCACAATTGGTGCGCGCGGTATCAGATCTTCCGGATCATCAGGCTGATCAAGTATAAACTCTTCGTCCTGTGGTTTTACAAACTCAACCTGGTAGCCAAACTCGTCAGCAACAATGCTTAGGGTTTCGGCATCCAAACGTTGGTTAATGGATACGAACATACCCAAACTCATACAAGTTGAGATGATCTGCGTTACTGACACATCCATCATGAGGGCTAATTCATTTGCCGTAACAAACTCGGTAACCTTTAACACTTTAGATTGTGCATCCTGCTCCATTGCCAGTTCATCGGCATTGGCAGCAACATCATCACGTTTTTGACGACGGAATTTTGCACGCTGCGCAAATTTGCCCGACTTACCTGCGCCGCTTAAGCGTGCAAGTGTAGCCTTGATCTGGTCTTGTATATCTTTTTCTGATGGTTCTTCTTTAGGACCAGAACTTGCAGGCGGCCTTCCTCCTCTAAAATCAGGACGGTTGCCACCACCCGGAGGCGCTGTTGGTCTGTTCCTGAAATCGGGACGGTTTGGATTAATAGTACCACTTGGCGGGGCCTGTTGGCCACCGTTACCACCCGGGCCACCTTGCTGATCTTTACGCTTACGTTTGCGTTTCTGATCGGCAGCATTACTTGCGGCACTTGATGATGCTACCGGGCCACCGCGTTTGGGCTGGTTAACCGGCAACTGTATCTTACCTATAATTTTTGGCCCTGTTAAACGCTCTGCATTCGCACGGATAACTTCATCCGGTTCTGCTGCGTCTTCTGTGGGGGCTGGTGTTGCTGCTGCTTGTGGCTCAACAACCGGTGCCGCAGGGGCTGCCGGTGCTTCGGCTTTAGGCACTTCTGCAACAGGGGCCGGCGCAGGTTTTTCTGCAACAGGTTCTGGTGCTTTTGGCGTTTCCACTTCTGCAACTGGTGCCGGTTTTTCTACAACAGGCTCTGGTGCTTTTGGCGTTTCTACAACCGGTGCAGGTGCCGGCGTTTCAGCAACGGGCTCGGGCGCTTTTGGGGCCTCGGCAGGTTTTTCGGCTGCGGGCGCCTTAGCGTTAAGGTTATTAAGGTCTATTTTACCAATTACCTTTACACCCGGCAATGCTTCGTTACGCTCTTCGGTTTTCACCTTTTCAGGTTCAATCGGTTTAGGCTTTTCAGCCGGTGCTGAAGCGAAATGGCCGGTGTTTTTGATCAGTATCTCCTCGTTCTCGAAATCTCTTGAACGACGGGCTTCAACAGGTTTTTCAGGGGCCTGTCCGGGCTCCTCTTTCCTGATTTTGCCTATGCTGATCTGCTTGGCCTCCTCCTTAATAATTTTATCAACAGCAAACTCCTTTAACAAAGTAGTGTACATATCGTTATCCAGCTTGGCCATTGGTTGCTTTTCAACTTTGTAACCTTTGGAAGCAAGAAAATCGACAATGGTACCCATACCAATGTTCAGTTCTTTTACTGCTTTAATTAATTTTATGGATTTGTCTTCTGACATTTATTAAATTTTCTCTGCTAATTATCGCAAAAATACGATTTTTTATTCGTGTTATTTCGTTTATTCAAATTCTGCCTGTAGAACTGATAAAACTTCTTTTATTGTTTCCTCTTCAAGGTCGGTACGTTTTACCAATTCGCCAACAGATAGTGCCAATACAGACTTAGCTGTATCAAGCCCTATGCGTTTAAACTCGTCCAGTATCCAGCTATCAATCTCGTCTGAGAATTCTTCAATATCCACATCCTCATCATGCTCATCAGCCTCGCGGTAAACATCAATTTCGTAACCGGTTAACTTACCGGCAAGCTTAATGTTGTGGCCGCCACGGCCAATTGCTAACGATACCTGATCGGGCTTTAAGTAAACTGCCGCCGTTTTTTTCTCATCATCTAATTTAATAGAAGTGATTTTGGCAGGCGATAAAGCACGCTGTATGTATAACTGAATATTATTGGTAAAGTTTATCACATCTATGTTCTCGTTCTTCAACTCGCGAACGATACCATGGATACGTGAACCTTTCATACCTACGCAGGCACCAACAGGATCGATACGGTCATCGTAAGATTCTACTGCTACTTTAGCCCTTTCACCCGGTTCGCGAACAATTTTCTTGATAGTGATTAAGCCGTCGAAGATCTCCGGAACCTCCATCTCGAACAAACGCTGTAAAAACTCGGGCGCCGTACGTGATATGATGATCTTAGGGTTGCTGTTAAGCATATCAACCTTACTGATGATAGCTCTTACACTGTCGCCTTTTTTAAAGTAATCGGCAGGGATCTGCTCGGTTTTTGGTAATAAAAGCTCATTGCCTTCGTCATCCAATACCAGGGTTTCTTTTTTCCAAACCTGGTAAACCTCGCCGGTAACAATCTCGCCTACTCGGTCTTTATATTTTTTGAAGATCTCATCTTTCTCCAGTTCAAGAATTTTTGATACCAGTGTTTGGCGGGCAGCTAAAATAGCACGGCGGCCAAAGCTTTCTAAAGTTATCTGCTCAATATAGTCGTCGCCAACTTCCAGGTCAGGGTCAATTTTATGTGCTTCTGCCAGTTCTATCTCCAGGTCATCATCCTCGCTAAAGCCATCTTCCATTACGGTACGTGTGCGCCATATCTCTAAGTCACCATTGTCTGTGTTTACAATTACGTCGCAATTCTCATCTGTACCGTATTTTTTCCTGATCATGCTTCTGAAAACGTCTTCCAGAACGCTCATCATGGTTGGGCGGTCAATGTTCTTGAAATCTTTAAATTCCTGAAAAGAATCAATTAAATTAATATTGCTCATCTTCTACTTGAATGATATTAAAACTTTTGTTTCTGTTATTTTATCTGTCGGGATAGTGCTTTCAACAGTTACAGCCTTTTTCCCTTTTTCTTTTATTGTTTCTTCTATTGTTATCTCGCTTTCACCGGCACTTAATAGTTTGCCTTCGCGTTTGGCGCCGTCATCCATTTTTATTGATAACGTACGGCCAATATTTTTCGCATATTGCCTTTGCAGGGTTAGCGGTGTATCAATGCCCGGCGATGAAACCTCCAGGTTGTAGGGCGTATCTATCACGTTCTCTTCTTCCAGATGAAAGCCTACATGCCTGCTTATGGCAACACAATCAGCAATCCCTATCCCGTTATCCCCATCAACCAGTACTATCAGTTTACCGTTCGGATGCATTTTAACATCCACCAAAAACAAGTTTGGCATATCGGCAATTTTTTCCTCTACCAGTTCAGCTGTTCTTTTTTCAATATTCATTATCGTATGTTTTTACCGGTATTCCCGATAGGTAACGGGGCGGTTGATAATTTGATTGATAAAATAAAAGAGGGGACAAATGCCCCCTCTTTTTTAATTCAGATGCAAATGTAACAACTTTTTTTGATTTTTCAAAGCTTATTGCTTAAAAATCAAATCAATAAAACGCACTTTTCCGGGCTGCGACCGGCTTTTTATATAATCTATCAATGCCGCGCCTTCGCCAAGGCGGTAATTGCGCACAAAGTAGGTTTGGCCTTTTACAAAAGGGGTATCGGGCGTAAAAACAACTACACTGTCTTTTAACAGGTAGCGGCCCGGCTGTACAGGCTGGTAGCTTTTCATATCGGTATCGGCCGGCATACGGTAAACCGGCACCAGGCTTTGCCAAACATCTTTATTGGTATCGCGCCCTATATCCTGCATTACCACGTAATCTAACCCTTTAAATTGAACAGACTGCCCGTTGTTGATAAGAGAGATACTTACAGCAGCCGGGTGTTTGGCCGGGGTGCAGCCTCCTATTATGAAAATTATTGCTATCAGATATTTATTCATTATTACAAAAGTGATTGTTTTATTTGTAACCTTTTACAAAGTGATGTACTCTTAACATTTATGAAAAAAACCTTAGCCTTAACCATAGTACTTGTTAGTTTTTATACACAATTAACGTGCGCACAAGATAGCCTGGTAACCAGCCTGGCAAAAAGTAACACAGCCCTGTTTACCAAAGATGGCAATAAATTTACAGGTGCAGGTTGGGACAAAATTTTAACCCAAGCCAAAGGCAGCAAAAATGTGCTGATTGGTGAAGACCATTTTACAAACGAAACGCCATTTTTTGTATCCGCATTAGCATCACAAATAAAATTCGATAACTTTTTTTGTGAGATAGACCCCTTTACAGCGCGCATCCTGCAGGATAAGATCAGAAACCTATCGGCACCCGACATGGAAAGATACGTGGCCGAATATGGCAATACATTCTCCTTTTATGCTTTCGCCCCCGAGTTTGATCTGCTTAAACAATTTACAAAAGCTAATACAACCATTAACGGTACCGACCAGATATTGCTGGTAGGAGACGCCCTGATATGCAATGAACTACAAAAGACCACCAAAAGCAAACGAGCCAAAGAAATTTATGAGCTCATTAAAAATAACTCGAAAATCTATTTCGCCAATTTTTTAAAAGACCAAAGCAAGCCATTTTATTTACTTACGCCTGAGTTTGAAAAAAAACTGGATGAGCTATCGGCCCTGAAGCTTAGCGAGCGAGAAGTTAAAATAATACAGGCGCTTAGGCTGAGCGCCAAAATATACAAATCGCAAAGCCACCATTTGCGGGTACAACTCATGAAAAACCAACTCATGCAAGTTTACACTCAATGGCAGGATAAAAAGAACCTGTATAAATACGGCGCAAACCATGTTGCTAAAGATGAAGGCTTAATGGGGACTTACGATATTGGAAACTTAGTAAGTAATATTGAGGATAGTAAGTTCAGCAGCTCATACCACATTATTATCCTCGGTACTTCGGGTACGCAAGCATCGCCGTTTAAAGGTTTCCCTAATGAGAAGATTGATGTAAACAGCGAGACACTTAAGCCATTAGCGCCCTTGTTTAAAGCCGCTGAAGGCAATGCCTGGCACTGCATAGATCTGAAACCTTTACGTACCGCCATAGACGATGGGAAGTTAGTGGTAAAGGACGATAAGCTATTGCGTATAATAAAAGGCTACGACGCATTTGTTGTGATCCCCGAGGTTACGGCCTCTACATTCACCGACGGGAAATAATATTTAATTTATTAGTTAATCCACCCCCTCGTTTTATAGAGAGGGTGGATTAGATTTACTTCTTCAACGTTTCCTCAAACAGTTTATAAATCCGTTTATACTCGTCCGTCCAGCTGCTGGGTTGCACAAAACCGTGGTCTTCTACCGGGTATGGTGCAAGCGACCAATTTTCCTTATGCAATTCTATCAGTTTTTGGGTCAAGCGTACAATATCCTGGAAATTCACATTCTGGTCTACCATCCCATGAAGCATCAGCAGGTTGCCCTTTAAACCATCGGCAAAGTAAATAGGCGAACTTTGGCGGTAAGCCTTTTCGTCTGTAAAAGGCTCGTTAAGGATATTTGAGGTATAGCCATGGTTATAATGTGCCCAATCGGTAACCGAGCGGATGGCTGCTCCTGATGCAAATACATCCGGCTCGGTAAACAAGGCCATCAGCGTCATAAAACCGCCGTACGATCCGCCGTACATGCCCACATGTTTGGGGTTAACGCCATATTTTTCTATCAATAGTTTCACACCATCAACCTGGTCGGTAAGGTCGGCGCCCCCCATGTGGCGGTAAATACCGGTGCGGATATCGCGCCCGTAACCCGAGCTGGCGGTATAATCAATATCCATAACCGTGTAGCCGTTATCGGTAAGCATGTTGTTGAACATATATTCGCGGAAATAACTGCTCCACCAGTAATGCACGTTTTGCAGGTAGCCTGCGCCATGTACAAATACCACGGCTGGTTTTGCCGGGTCGGGGTTTTTAGGCACATAAACACGCGCGTAAATATCCTTACCGTTACGATTTTTAAAGCTGATCACCTCCGGCTCGCGCCAAGGGTACGAATTAAACTCGGCCGTGGTAGAGCTGGTTACCTGTACCGCCTTTGCCCCGGGCTTATTGGCCTGTACATACAGCTCCCACGGTTTGTTGGAGTATGAATAGCGGATAGCCAGCCATTTTTCATCGGGCGACAGATCTATCTCATTACCACCCTTCATGCCGGTTATTTTAACCGGCGCACCACCTGTAACCGGGATGCGGTAAAAATTTGTAATGCCCGGGTGCTCAATATTGGCTGTGAAGTAAAAGGTTTTTTTGTCGTTAGATAGATGCAGTGTTTGTACCTCCCATTTGCCTGAGGTTAACTGCTTCTTTTCGCCGGTTACCACATCAGCTATGTACAGATGCGAGTAGCCACTTGCTTCGCTCTGGAAATAGAAGTGGGTATTATCTGCCCAGCCCAGGCTGCCATCCGCAAAAAAGCCGCCGGTACCGGGGCCGCCTATCCAGGCATCGTCGTGCTGCCTGTCAAGCAGGGTGAGTTTGCCCGTAGTGGCATCCAGTTTCATCAACCAGCGGTCTTTGTTATCCTGTGCATCTACATTAACAATGGCGTATTTAACGTCGGGGCTCCAGTATGGGCCGGCTATGTCAACCTTGCGGTCGGCGTTTAGCTTTTTGCGGGCCTCCAGTTCTTTCGGGTAGTCCTTTATAAATTCAGGGATATCTTTTATACCCGGCAGATCTTTGGTTATGATGCTGTAAACGGTATCGCGCTGCCTGTCGTAAATAAAGCTTTCTGAGGTAGATTGCGGGCTGCCCACTTTGGTGCGGTTAGGGATATCTTCGGTATAACCGGATGAGGTTACATAATCGGGCACGATGCCGCTCTTTGCACCTTCGGCTGACTGAATAAGGCGGTAGGTTACATACCGACTATCCGGACTAAGCTGTACGCCGGTTAAGCGTTTATCGCCGAACACCAGCTCTTTTAATTTTGAGGGTTTGAATAAAGCCCGCTCGGACGAATCGAGCTTGCGGTCCTTCTCATTAACTTTTATAATATCAAACAGTTCCAGCTGTTGCTTTTTAAGCCAGGCAGCCTGTTCATTCTCTTTGGCGGGTTTCTTTTCGCCGGTGGTTGCTTTTACAAAATTAGTAAGCTGGGTAAGTTCGCCTTTATTAAGCTTTATCTGGTACAGGTTGTTATCGTTAGTGAACACAATACTGCCTTCATCCCCGCTAAAAGTTGGGTTGCTTTCGCGGCTGGTGGTATTGGTAAGCTGTACGGTTTTACCCGATGCTATATCCAACAGATAGATATCGCCATTCTTTTCAAAGGTTTTTAGCGTGCGCTTTTTGTTCCATTTGCCGTTTTCGGGGATCATGGCTTTACGCTCATCAAGACTAACTTTTTGCGGTTTTGTATTGTTTGGTGTGATGAAAAAAAGCTCATCCCGTTCTGTTTTATCGGGGTTCCAGTTAAAATAGATCTTCTTGCTATCATCGCTCCAGCGGATGTTTGATGGCGATACGCCCATCCACTTTGGGTCGCGCATTATTTTTTCGACGGTAAGCTGGCCAAGGGTTTGCGCAGATGCGTAAAGGCCGAAACAAAGGAATAATAAGGTAAAGCTTTTCTTCATAATAAAAATGCTGTTAGGCGCTGCAATTTAACATTTTAGGTAATATTACTATTTTTAGCCATTGTATTGTTACACCATGGAAATAAAAGGGAGCCAATTTATACTGCGTAATTTACGAAGAGACGATGCACCGTCATTACAAAAACATGCGGATAATCCTAAAGTGCCCGCGTATTTGCTGGACAGGTTCCCGTCGCCATATTCGCTGGCCGATGCGGAGTTTTTTATCAACCTGAAAATTGATGAAGAACCGGTTACAGCGTTTGCCATTGAAATTAATAACGAAGTGGCGGGTATTATCAGCCTTGATTTTCGGGAAGATGTTTATCGTAAATCGCCACTTATGGGGTATTGGCTTAGCGAACAGTACTGGGGACGCGGCATTATGCCCGAGGCCGTTAAACTGGTAACCGAATATGGTTTCAATCACCTGGATATTATTTGCATTATGGCCTTTGTTTTCGGCTCTAATCCAAAATCTATGCGGGTGCTGGAAAAGGCAGGTTATACCAAGCAGGGTGTGCTAAAGCAAACGGTAATAAAGGGTGGGGTGGTTATGGATGAGCATGTTTATGTGGCGTACCCGGACGCTAATAGTTAACCGCCTTGTCATTTCGAACGAGCGTAGCGAGGAGAAATCTTTTACACTATGCATTCAATGAAGCATGGAGTACACCTTGCATTTGTAAAAGATTTCTCTCTATCGTTCGAAATGACAGGGTAGTATTATTCTAATATATCCTCCTATAGATCTCCTTCACCATCCCTCCCGGGTCAAGCGATAGATTAACCGCCGAAGAAACCGCAATGCCGTAAACGCCGGTTTGCATTAATGGCTCAATATCTTTTAATTGTACGCCTCCAACTGCAATAACCGGGATGTTAATCGGCTGCTTTTCTAAAGCGCGATAACCATCATAGCCTAATAATGGCTTATCATTTGGTTTGGTATCGGTATGGGCAAAAGGGCCATAGCCGCAATAATCTACCACGCCGCTGTTTTGTACGCGCAATAGCGCTTCTATATTGGTGGCCGATGCACCCAGTGTTTTTTCATCTGTTATAGCTTCGCGGATGGCTGCGAAATCGGCATCAAAATCTTCAATATGTACGCCCTGGGCATCAACTTGAGCTAATAAGTGATAATGATTGGCGAGGATCAGCGTTGCACCCCAGTCATCACATATAGATGCTATCTGGTGAATTTCGGGGATCATCTCCTCATCAGTTTTACTCATGCAGCGGTATTGGATCCAGTTGGCCCCGGCTTCGCAGGCAATCTGGGCCTGCTCAACATGGCTGCGGTTGGGTAGGTCTTGTGTGAGGTAATGGAATTTGGATATGTATTTTTTCATGGGATGCTTTTGTTTTTTACCACAGAGGGCACAAAGATAAAAACACAAAGGTCACAGAGGTTGGCATAAATCTCTGTGACCTTTGTGAATCTCTGTGTTCTTTGTGGTTAAATTTTGAACTTGATCAACTCTAACCACTAATCTCTATTTTAACACCTCGCCAATAGCTGTACCTATGTTTCCGTTAGGTGCCTGGATGTGCAATAGTTCGGCAACGGTTGGGGCAATGTCTGTCATGTGGGTTTCGCGGGTCAGGCTGCCATGTTTAATACCCCAGCCCATAAATACCAATGGGATGTGCGCATCATAAGGGTTCCAGCTGCCATGAGTAGTGCCTGTTTGGCCGCCGCTAAACCATCCCGGTTTCAGGACGATCTGGATAGCGCCACTGCGTTCGGCATTATAGCCGTTTTGGATACGTGTACGAAGCTCATCAGGTATAGTAGCCAACTGTACGCGCTGCATATCAACCGCATAAGCAATTTGTGGTTCCTGCTGTAAAAACTGGATGCAATCAAATTTTAAGGCGTCGGTATTCAGGTTCTCTTTTTTAATAACGGCATTGTTAAAGTTTACCTGGTAGTTTTCAAGGCTTAACACCACGCCTTTTACTTTATACTTGTCCTCAAGCATTTTATTTAAGCGGGTTTGTGTATCACCGCTTTTCCAAACACCTGCCGGGATATTATGATCTATTAAAAAATTAGGGTTATGCGCGGCACCATGGTCGGCACTCAGGAAAACGGTATAGTTTCCTTTACCCAATTTGCCATCTAAATAAGTAAAGAAAGCAGCAAGGTCTTTATCTAAACGCAGATAGGTGTCTTCCGCCTCAACAGAGTTCGGCCCAAACTGATCGCCAACATAATCTGTTGAGGAAAGGCTTACCGCAAGGAAATCGGTAACTGTGCCTGCACCCAGTTTTTCATTTTCGATAGCTGCCTTAGCAAGGTCAAGCGTCATGCTGTTACCAAAAGGCGTAGAGCGTATCATGCCGGCTTTGCCTTTATATAGTTCAGATGTTTTTATCGGGAAGGTTGGCGCGTCGGCCCCGGCAAACTTACCTTCATATTTTGGGCTGTTATCCGGTGCGCTTTGCACATAAGTATTGATCGGGTAAAGAGTGTTCCAGTCCTGCTTCAGGTATCTTTCGGCAGGTTTGCCGGCATTAAAAGTTTTTACCCATGTTGGCAGTTCGGTCATATAATAGGTACTGCTTATCCAGGCACCGGTTGCATCGTCAAACCAGTAAGCGGCGTTGGCTGAGTGCCCGCCCGGTAATATGCCACCACGGTCTTTTAACGCTATGCCGATCACCTTGGAGCGGAAGTTTGTGGCTAGTCTTAGCTCATCCGTCACGGTACTTACCAGCAGGTTGCGTGGCGACATTTTACCTGCTTTCGAATCGCTGCCTACAGCAGTAACCGTGCTGTCGTCTGTGCAGTACATTGATTTGCCTGTTGCTTGTATGATAAAATCATTGCCGGCAATACCGTGTATAGCAGGTACCGAACCGGTATAAATAGACGAGTGCCCTATGGCCGTAACCGTAGGTATATATGGTATCTGGGTATTCTCGCAGGTAAAACCTTCGTTTAGCATGCGTTTAAAACCACCGGCCTGGTAACGGTCGTAATAACGGTACAGGTAATCCCAGCGCATTTGGTCCACCACTAAACCCACTACCAGTTTTGGGCGGGGTAAAGTTGTTGAAGCAACGGTTGCGGTTTTTTTTGTTTGTGCCGATAAGCTAAATACGGCGGTTGCAAAGGTTAGCGTGAGCAGAACTTTTATCTTCATAGCATATGATGTTAAAGGGCAAATATCAGGATTGCAATATATAAACAATGTGATATTTGTGTTACTTTTTATTAAAAGCGAGGCAAAACTAATTTAAAAAAGTAAGCAAAGCATGCTGGCTTGCCGTGTGCAGATCGCGCCAAACCCGGTTGATCTCGGTATCGGGCGATGCCGCTAACAAACCGCAATAAGGGTACAGTTCATCCACGCATTCGCGCGATATTTTGGCCAAAACGCGGCTGGTAGTGCTTACCGTTTTTAACAATTCTTCATCAGTTGGGTTAGCCCATGAAGCTTCAACAGCAGTGAAAAATGCCGCGCGTGCCTGGTTCAATAGCGCTGTAGCCGATCGCAAAGCCTCGTCCATTACCAAAACATTTGCCTGGTTAACGCGGCGGATGTTGGTTGCCTTATTTGCAAAGGCTGGCACGCACAGGTCAATAAAGTGCACGGCCGTGCCCGATATATTTGCGGCCAGGGTAGCCTCGGCCAGTTGCAAAAATGGGTAGGTGTACAAAAGCGAATCGATCATCGCAGCACCCGGGTCAATTTTAAAGCAACGGTTTTTATCTACGTATAAATTTGTAACCGAATAGGCATCGCTGCCGGTGGCTATCATACCTATATATTTCCAGCCGGATAATAGCTGTACATCTTTGCGGTCTAATACAAACGGCAGTATCAGTGGCGTGCCGTCTTCATTTAAAACAGGGTTTTCACCATCCATTATATTACAGCTAACCGTAATGTATGTGGCATGGTGCACGCCGCTGGCGTATTTCCAGTCGCCTGTTATGATGTAGCCATTCCCGGTAATTGTGGCTGTGCCCGTAGGCGCGCCGCTGCCGGCTAAACACACTTCTTTGTCACTATAAATTTGCTGCGCGATATTTGGGTTGATAAAGCCGCCAAACCAGCCGGCGCCGCAGCATAAAGTAACTACCCAGCCCAGGCTGCCATCGGCCCAGCTTAGTGCTTCTTCTAATTTTATCAGATCGGGCAGTGAGGTTTGTAAGCCACCATAAGCAGCAGGAGATAACAAATTAAACCATTGCTGCTCATAAACCAATTGTAACTGGGCCGGGTGCAGTTTGCCTAAACCCTCAGCTTCGGCGGCATTATCACGAATGATAGCCACCCATTGGGGCTTTAGCAGGGTTGACGGATGTTTAATGTTTTCCATATTAATTTGCTGATGATTTTTCCTGCCGAGCTATCTTCCGCCAATCGAAATAACCAAACACGGCAACAATAAATAATATGAGCGTGAGCAGCGCAAACATCGCCAGGTTTTTGTGGTACAGCAGGGGGATGGCAAACAGGTTGCTTACGTTTAGCAATACCCAGTTTTCTACCTTGCGCCGGGCCAGCAGCCACATACCCGCCCACGCGGTTGATGATACCCACGAATCCCAGATTGGAACCGTTGAGGGTGTGAATTTAACAAGGATCACATACAATACCCCCCATCCACCAAAAACAATTAATAGGGTTATTAGCCATTCCTGCCGGTTGGCAAAGCTTACTTTTACGGCAGGCAGGTGGCGTTTTTTTATCCAGTGGTACCAACCGTAAACGCTCATTACTACATAATAAAGGCTCAGCAGGCATTCGGCGTATAGCATGGCATTTAGGAGCAGGTAAATAGAAATTAAAGTGGCGGCTATACCTGTTGGGTATAGCCACACTTTGTTTGCGCGGGCAAGGAGCACCTCGGCCACGCCTAATATTACTGCCGCCCACTCCAGCCAGCTGGTTGCTTTTACCTGTTCGGTGAACAGCTCTATCCAGTGTTGCATCACCTAAAAGCTAAAGGTTACCGATGCCAGGAAGTTGCGTGTTGCCTGCGGGAAATAGTAATTATAGTTAACCATTGTGCCGCCATCTACCTCGCGATAGGTAGCGCCGTTGGCTTCGTATTTTTTACTGAATATGTTATTGACCAGCAAGCCTAAATTTATATTTTTAATAGCGCTGGTTTGGATATTGTAGCTCAGCCTTACATCATTTACAAAATAAGCTTTTAACAGCCTGTTTACAGCGTATGGGTTGTTAGCCACATCGGGCGAAGTACTAATACCCGCAGGGTTAACATTGGAGGAATTATCCAAATATTGCTTGCTCACATATTTGCTTATAAAGGCAATGCTGCCGTTTTTTACAGGCGAGTAAGCTATCTCGCTCCCTGCAACAAACGAAGGTGAAAAAGCGATGTCGGTCTTTTTAAAAGATTGCAGCACCGGCGGCAATGGGTTGTAGTCGGCGTCGTAGTTTTTTAACGCGATGTTCAGGTCTTTAATTTTATTGGTGCTGATGGTTGCATTGGCAGCCCAGCTTAGCTGGTTGGTTATTTTAACACGGCCGTCAATCTCAATACCTGCGCGGTAGCTGTTATCAACATTCATGCGTGTTGCCCCGCCTACATCATTTAAGGCACCGGTTAATATCAGCTGGTTTTTGTACAGCATATAAAACAGGTTGATGCCCCCTTTAAATACATCGCCGCTGGTGCGGTAACCAGCTTCAAAATCTTTCAGGTTTTCTGGCTTAGGCCTGCTTAAAGGGGTAGAGTTGGTGTAATCGTCGCGGTTTGGCTCGTGGTTGCCTACCGCAAATGATGCATAGATGTTATTGTGCTCATCCAGTTCATACGTTATACCTGCTTTGGGGTTAAAAAAGTTAAGCGTGGCATTTTGCTGTACGTTGTTCAAATTCCTGTCGTACCCTAAGAACGAGTAAAAAATGCGGCGGTATTGCATATCCGCAAAGAGGGTGGCATTGCCTATTTTGTATTCGCCGCGGCCAAAAATGTTAAAATCATTCTTTTTGGCATCATCGCGGTAGTACTCGTAATTTGGCGGGATACCGGCACTCTCTTTAGTATAAAGGATGTTGCCGTAATGCGCACCTGTATAGCGGTTATAGGCACCGCCTAAAGTAAAGTTAAGGTTGCTTTGCGCCTGGTATTTTAAGGCATAGGTTACACCGTAAAAGTCGTTATTCAGCCATAGGCGGCGGGTAAGGTCTGATGTATATATGGTTGTTGCGCCATAGGTTACCGGCTTTAAACCATAGTTTTTTAAAGAATCGGCTTTCTTAAATTCCTCATAATAACCAAAGCCTTTTGTGTAATGCAGGGCACCGCTGAAGGATAACTTATCAGACAGTTTATGATCATAAAGTAACTGGTAATGGTTTTGCTGGTAGTTATCTACCTGGTCTTTATAATAAGTGCCATCAGGCATCAGGCCAAGCTCGTTATAGGTTCGGTTATCCTTACGGGTATTATCGCCAATAACGTAATCGGGCACACCGTTCCAGGCCTGGCCGGTACGCTCTATGCCCGAGAATACATTAAGCCTTAATGTATTGTTTTTGCCGTAGTAAGCGCCGCTTAAAAAAAACGACCGCAGGCTTGATGTGGCGCGGTCTATATACCCGTCAGATTTTATCCTTGACAAACGGCCATCAACACTAAAATGCCCGCCCAGTAAACCTGTACCCAGGCTAACCGTATTTTTCATGGTGTTGTATGAACCCACTGTTGTGCCAATTTCGGCGTAGCCGGTATCGCGGCGGGTAGCGGTTTGTATGTTGATACTGCCACCAAAAGCGCCCGCGCCATTGGTTGATGTACCCACCCCGCGCTGTACCTGTATGTTGTTTACAGACGAAGCCAGATCGGGCAGGTTGATGAAAAACGAGCCTTGGCTTTCGGCATCATTTAAAGGGATACCGTTAATGGTAACGTTTACACGTGTGCCATCGCTGCCGCGGATACGGATGCCTGTATAGCCAACACCTGCACCGGCATCAGAACTTACCACTACCGATGGGGTTTGGTTTAACAAATAAGGCATATCCTGCCCGAAGTTGTTTTTCTGCAGGTCTTTTTTGCTGAGGTTGGTAAACGCCGTTGGCGAGTTTTTACCCGCGCGGGTGGCCGTTACGGTAACTTCCTCGGCGCTGAATGTAGCGTTGGTAAGCGAAAAGTTTAGGGTTTGGTTGCCGCTTAAAGTAAGCGTTTGGGTTGTGATTTGATAGCCAATATAACTGGCTTTAAGGGTGTAAACACCAGCCGGTATATCACCGATGTGATAATTACCTTTTACATCGGCCTGTGTGTTTATGGCCGGGTTGCTAATGGTTACGGTTGCGCCGGGCAAAGCTTCGCCGGCTTGATTGGTGATTTTTCCGCTGATGGAAAATTGGGCCGATGCCAGGACAGGCAGCAGCAGGGCGATAAGCGCCGCAAATAAGTTTTTCAATTTGTTTGAACAATAAAATTAGTTAAACCATCTGCTCACCAGGGTATAATGGCAGTACACTTAACTTGTTACCTCTCCCTACGCCGGCATTACCCGGATCAGGTGCATGTTTTTATTTTAAAGTTGGAAGCCCGTCAGAAAATCTAAAGCGTGCACACTCTCGACTTATTAACTTGACTTTTAACTTTTCAAAAAACAATGGGTTTGATCTCAGCCTGTCTTTCAGTTTTGATTGCTCAAAGCAAGGCACCCCTTGAGAATTATGGGGCAAATATAGACGTTATTTCGGATTTCGAATGTTCAATTTCGGATTTATGCAGTTCTAAGACCAAACCTTTTGCCTTTCCGCTTTCGCCTTTCGCCTCAAAAACGTAGTTTTGCAGACTTTAAATAAAAGGAATTATGCTTAGAACACATACCTGCGGAGAATTAAATATCAGCAATTTAGGTGAAACGGTAACCCTTTGCGGATGGGTGCAAAAATCGCGCGATTTAGGGGGCACCACATTTATTGATGTGCGCGACCGTTATGGTTTAACCCAACTGGTTTTAAATACTGATACCGATGCCGGCCTGCGCGAAGCTGGCAAGCAACTGGGCCGCGAGTTTGTTATTAAAGTAACAGGCACCGTGGTAGAGCGTTCTAACAAAAATACTAAGATCCCAACCGGTGAGATTGAAATAACCGTTACCGAACTGGAGATACTGAACGCTGCCAAGATCCCTCCGTTTTTAATTGAGGATGAAACTGATGGCGGCGAAGAACTGCGTGCCAAATACCGTTATTTGGATCTGCGCCGTAACCCTATCCGTAACAATCTGGTTTTACGCCACAAAATGGCACAGGAGATCCGTAAGTATTTAGACGGGCTTGACTTTATTGAGGTAGAAACCCCGGTGTTAATTAAATCGACCCCGGAAGGCGCACGCGATTTTGTGGTACCAAGCCGCATGAACCCGGGCGAATTTTACGCCCTGCCGCAATCGCCGCAAACATTTAAACAGTTATTGATGGTAAGCGGTTTCGACCGTTACTTCCAGATAGTGAAATGTTTTAGGGACGAGGACCTGCGCGCCGACAGGCAGCCGGAGTTTACGCAGATTGACTGCGAAATGTCGTTCATTACACAGGAAGATATCCTGAATATTTTTGAAGGGTTAACGCGCCACCTGTTCAGCACCGTAAAAGGGCTGGATCTTGGCGATTTCCCGCGGATGCAATACGCTGATGCCATGCGTTTATATGGTTCTGACAAACCCGATACCCGTTTTGGGATGCAGTTTGTTGAACTGAACGATGTGGTTAAAGGCAAAGGCTTCAGCATTTTTGATAATGCCGAACTGGTTGTGGGTATCAACGCCAAAGGTTGTGCAAACTACACCCGCAAGCAAATTGATGAACTAACCGAGTGGATAAAACGCCCGCAAATTGGCGCTACAGGTTTAATTTATTGCCGTTACAATGAGGATGGCACATTAAAATCATCTGTAGATAAATTTTACAGCGAGGATGAACTGACCAACTGGGCAGCTGCATTTGAAGCTGAACAAGGCGACCTGATACTGATATTAGCCGGCGAAACCGATAAGGTACGCAAGCAACTAAATGAACTGCGCCTTGAAGTAGGCAGCCGCCTGGGCCTGCGCGATAAAAATAAATTTGCGCCGCTTTGGGTGCTTGATTTCCCGCTGCTGGAGTGGGACGAAGAAACAGAACGCTACCATGCTATGCACCACCCGTTCACTTCGCCAAAGCCCGAGGATATTGCCCTGCTGGATACCGATCCTAAAAACGTACGTGCAAACGCATACGATCTTGTTATAAACGGTACCGAAATTGGCGGTGGCTCTATCCGGATCCACGACAGGGAACTGCAGGCATTGATGTTTAAGCACCTGGGCTTTTCAAAAGAAGAAGCGCAAAAACAATTTGGCTTTTTAATGGATGCCTTTGAGTATGGTGCCCCTCCGCATGGTGGTATCGCTTTCGGGTTTGACAGGCTTACGTCTATCTTCGCCGGGTTGGATTCTATCCGCGATGTTATCGCCTTCCCTAAAAACAATTCGGGCCGCGATGTGATGATAGATTCGCCATCAACCATAGCTGATGCGCAACTTAATGAACTAAAAATTAAAACAACTGTATCGCCTGCGTAATTTTTAACGTAATCATAAAATGAAAAAACATATTCTAATACTAACTTTACTTATATCGGTTTTTGCATCGTGCAAAAAAGATGATAATTTTAACGCCGACACACAGGCGGCGAAAGACGAAACTGATATACAAGCTTATTTAAAAGCCAACCCAAGCATCAATGCAACTAAAGATGCTAATGGCATTTATTACCAGGTTATTACAGCAGGTACAGGTACTAACCCAACAAGCGCCAACACCGTTACCGTAAACTATACCGGTAAACTATTAAACGGTAGCCAGTTTGATGCAGGTACAGGGTTTTCGGCCAACCTGGCAGGCGGGGTTATAAAAGGGTGGACATTGGGTATACCACATGGTAAAGTTGGCGGCCGTTTGCTATTAATTATACCATCTGTTTTAGCTTATGGCAATACTTCGCCGGGTGCAGCCATTCCTAAAAACTCGGTGTTGGTTTTTACTATCGATATTTTAGGCATTAAATAATTCACTTAAAATTCATACGTTTATAATATTATGAAAAAATACTTATTTATACTAAGTGTGCTGGTTATAGGACTGGCCTCATGCTCAAAGGATAAAACAACACCACAACCGGTGGTTGACCCTGCTGTACAGGCAAAAGTTGATGACGATGCAATTGTTGCATATCTTGATGCACACCCCAATATTATGGCAGTTAAGGATGCTTCAAATAATGGGTTGTATTACCAGATAATAGACGCAGGTTCGGGCGCAGCAATAACAGCAAGCTCTAAACTTGTAGTAAGTTACTTAGGTACCGATCTTAAAGACGTTCAGTTTGATAAGAATGACAACTTTGCTTTTTCACTTTCACAAAACATCATCGCGGGATGGCAGTTAGGTGTACCCAAAATTAAAAATGGGGGGAAAATATTGTTGTTCATACCGTCAGCGTTAGGTTATGGCCCATATGCTAATGGCGCGCTTCCGGCTAATTCTGTTTTGGTATTTACAATTACTATTAAATCAGTAGACGGCGTCGCTCCTGTTATTGATTAATCATAAATACGATAGTATCATTTTTTATATTTCGGGGTTAAAAGTCTATCTTACTGCACTAAACCGTAGTAATGAAAAAGCTTTTAACCCTTCTTTTTTGCCTTTCTGTTTTACAAGGAATGGCTCAGAACACCCCATCAAAAAACGAAGTAAGCGCTAAGGCCGATGCTTTGCAAAGCAAAATAGTGGCCTGGCGCCGCGATTTTCATGAACATCCTGAACTGGGTAACCGTGAGGTGCGTACATCAGGCATTATTGCCAAACATCTGCAATCATTAGGGATAGAGGTACAAACCGGCATTGCCACTACAGGTGTTGTGGGGATATTAAAAAGTGGCCAGCCCGGCCCGGTTGTGGCCCTGCGTGCCGATATGGACGCGCTGCCTGTTACCGAGCGGGTAGACCTGCCCTTCGCATCAAAAGTAAAGGCACAATACAACGGGCAGAAAGTTGGCGTAATGCACGCCTGCGGCCATGATTCGCACATGGCTATCCTGATGGGTGTGGCCGAGGTGCTATCGTCCATGAAAAAAGACCTGCACGGTACTGTAAAGTTTATTTTTCAACCTGCTGAAGAGGGGGCGCCCGTAGGCGAGAAAGGCGGCGCCGAAGAAATGGTAAAACAAGGTGTAATGGAAAACCCAAAAGTTGATGTGATCTTTGGTTTACACATCAATTCGCAAACGGAGGTTGGCAAAATAGTTTACCGCCCGGGCGGTACCATGGCAGGCGTAAAAGACCTGCAAATAACGGTAAAAGGCCGTTCGGCACACGGCGCTTACCCCTGGAGCAGTATAGACCCCATCGTGGTTTCGGCACAGATCATCAGCAGTTTGCAAAGCATAGTTAGCCGTAATATAAACGTTACCGAAAACCCTGCGGTGGTAACTATCGGCTTAATAAATGGCGGCTCGCGCTTTAATATTATCCCCGAGAGTGTTAAAATGCAGGGCACGGTAAGGTACTTTACTGATGCTGACGAGAAAACGATCACTGAGAACGTAAAACGCATTGCTACCAAAACAGCCGAAGCCTATGGCGCCACAGCCGAGGTGCAGATACCCTACAGCAATAAATACCCCGTTACCTTTAATGATATAGCCCTTACCGCCAAAATGCTGCCTACCTTAGAAGGTACTGCCGGTAAGGAAAACGTATGACTGCGCCCGCCGGTAACCGGTGCCGAAGATTTTAGCTTTTACCAGGAAAAAGTACCGGGCATATTCTTCTTTTTGGGTGGGATGCCAAAAAGCGGCAACAGCATAACAGCCCCATCGCACCACACCCCCGATTTCTTTATTGACGAGAGCGGGTTTACCCTTGGCGTAAAAGCCCTGTGTAACTTAACATTGGATTATATGAACGGAGCTAAAACAAAATAAATTATCCTAAATCTGCCATAAAATACTTATGAAAAAGTACATCATTATTACGTTTATGCTTTTTTCTACAATCATAACCTCGCTAGCCCAGGAAAAGGAACCTGTGCGAGCCGAAGTGGACCATCTTACCGATAGTGTTGTAACAGAAGGGAAAGCTCTGTATCGTTCGGAATGGGCATCCTGGCATGGGACAGATGTTTTTTTAGCGAAATGCAAAGAAAAGCAAAATCAAATTGGCGGCTACGTATCATACGAAACCCCAACCAACCTTGTTAATACATTTTATAGTAAAGGCGAGAAGCCGGTAACTATCGGTGTGATCACTTTCGGCAAAGATTTCAATGTGCAAAATTACCAGTTGGACACTGTTACGAGACAATTGAATACTATTGAGAAAGACCTTTTTACCTTACGTGCTGCTGCATTTAAAATCCTGCGTACCGATACAACATTTAAGCAGTATAGCGGCACAACCTTTAACGTAATACCTTTTATTAACAAGGGAATAAAGCGTGTTTATATTCTTTCGGCGCCCACCTCGTCGGGTATTATTTTATTTGGAAACGATTACCTGTTAGATGTAAATTACAAAAACGAGGTGGCGTCCATAAAAAGGATACACAATAGTCTTATATCAACCGATACAAAAAAGAATGACGTAAAAGCTATTTTTCACACGCATATTCCTGGTAAGGATGAAATAATGAGTGCAACTGATATTTGCACAATGATGCTATACGAAAAGGAAAATAACGTGAAGCAATCTTATGTGATGTCCCGCAAATATGTTTCAATATGGAACGCAAAAGATGACCAGTTGGTAGTGCTAACCAAACAAGCATGGGATAGAATCAATAATGATCAAAAGGCGCGGCACCCCGATAAACAATAAGCGATGCCAAACCTCCTGTTCATTTGCAGTAAAAATCAATGGCGCAGCCCCACCGCCGAGCTTTTAGTTTGTAGGCCACCACCTGCACACTACCCGCAGTGCAGGCACACGCAACAAAGCGCGCATTAAACTCAACCAAAAATTAATTGATTGGGCTGATGTAGTTTTCGTGATGGAGTATAAGCACCGCGATATAGTAAAAAAGCAGTTTGCTTTACAGCGAAAACCCCTAATTGTACTTAGTATTAAAGACAACTACCAATTTAACGACCCGAAACTTGTTGAGATATTGAAAACAGCGCTGGCAGATTGGTTGTAGAATAATCTAAATTGTTAATTTCGAACGAGGTACGAGACGAACCAACCAAAGGGAGCTCATCGTAGATAAATCTTGTTCGATATGCAAAGTTCGCCGCCTATTAATTGAACAGGATTTCTCTCTGTCGTTCGAAATGACAAATTTATTAGTGAAATTGCCACAGGAATACTAATATATATGATAAAAGATACGTTGAAAAAACTGATCATCCGCGACCTTGAAAAGTTAAAGCAGGAGATAGAAGCTTACCAAAACGAAGAAAAGCTTTGGTATGTAGAAAAAAGTATATTGAATTCTGCTGGTAACCTTTGTTTACATTTGGTTGGTAACCTGAATACCTACATCGGTGCGGAATTTGGCAAAACCGGATATGTAAGAAACCGCGAAGATGAATTTGCGCTGAAAAATATACCACGCGCAGAACTGGTGGATAAAGTAGAAAAAACGATCATCATGATCGATAAAACCTTCGATATGATCCCGGAAGATCGGTTGAACGAAATATACCCGGTTGAGCGATTTTTAAAAGATGAATCTCTCGAATACTTTTTTGTTCACCTGGCCATGCACTTAGGCTACCATTTGGGGCAGATAAACTATCATCGCAGGTTACTGGATAATTAATATTGCTATAGTATGCCGGGCAGATAACTTCTGTTTTCAGTTGATGAGGTTTGTTCCATTTTTGTTCCGTTACGGAACAAATTGACCCGTCCTGAAAAAGGTTGACAGTGATTATAAAGATAAAAACATTTATTGTTTGTTTGCCGAGTTAGGATGTGGGTAACGCGGAGCGTTATCCACATCCTAACTCGTTTTCTTTTTTTTGCTACTTTTTTTTCTTTTAAAAAGAGGCTCTTTTTTGTGGATAATGACGTCAGGCTTGTTTTGCTTTATTGTTCTGTAATAATTTTTCCAGCAGCGCTTTACTTTAATATCCCGGCCATGAACAAGTGCCGGTGTCAGCATCGATATGCTGCTGTGCGGCCTCAGGTAGTTATAAATGTTCACGGCCTGTGTCACCGCTGTTATAGCGGCCCCGAGGTCTGCAAATACAGGCTGTAGCAATTCCATTTTCAGGATCCCGTTCACCGGCTCTGCAATAGCGTTATCCCTGGGGTCTCCGCTTTGGGTCATGCTGATGCTGATCCCGCAGCCTTTAAGCTCGTTTACATACCGGTCACAGCAATACTGGCAGCCCCTGTCTGAATGATGGATCAGCCCCTGTAGGTTCCTGCGGCCCCCGATAGCCATTTGCAAGGCCAACACGGCACCATCGGCACTAAGACTATCGCTCACATGAAAACCAACGATCTTCCTGCTGAAGGCATCTGTTACCAGGCTCAAAAAGACATCCTTTTCTTTCAGCATCAGGTAAGTGATATCACTCACCCAAAGCTCATCCGAAGCTGTGGGAATAAGTTCCGTGACCAAATTAGGGTATTTCCTCATCCAGTGGCCGGAGTCAGTGGTACGCGGCTTTTTCCTGCCCCTTTTGTTTAACAGCTCATAATGGCCAAGCATCGTAAAAAAGGTATCCCTGCCCATACTTATACGATGACGCTTCATGAAAGGGCTTAACAGTAACAACAGTTTACGGCCTCCTATCCGTGGCTGAAGTTCACGAAGGTCGAGTACCAGCTGAATGATAAGCTCTTCTTTCAGCGGCTCTTTTTCAAGCGTTAATCTACGTTTATAATAAGCCTGACGGCTATAACCAGACAGTGAACAAAGCAGGGCTAAACTATAACCCCTGCTTTGTTCTACCTTCATGACTGACTGGGCCCAGCTTTTTTTCGGATATCTGTACCAAATTGCTCATCAGAGATATCTATCATCGCCTCCAGTAGCTCCACCTTAATACGCGATAACCGCAAAGCTTCCTGCAGTTCTTCCACAGTAGTAAGCTCCTGCTCGTTGAGAACTTGCTTAGAAAATGCCAGAGGTTGCTTTTTTCCGTACTTTTTTTGTGCCATAACCCATCTTGATATCGTAACATGGCCATATCCATATTTGATACCTAATTTACGCATACTTGTGTCCCCTGACATGTATTCTGAAATGATCGCTTGCTTCTCTTCACGTTTGCTCATAATGATTGACTTTTTTGTCAACCTATTTCAGGACAAGTCAAAATGGAACAAGTCGTAAATCATTAATCACCTGAAAATAAACAACTTGTATAATTATTGGGGGTTTTACTTTCGGCTAAATTATACATCCTAAAAGGTCGGACTGAGGCCGAAAAAGGGTCGAAAAAAGTCGCTGTTTGTTTATGCCGGATTCTTGTCTCCATTTCTAAAAAAGTGGAACATGTCCCGGTTTTTTTAAACTGTTGAATATGAGTATTTAATGTTAAAGTGATAAAGCATCAGTTGAGATGCCGGCAATTTTTTCAGTATTAACTATTTAATAATCAATATGTTCCACTTGTTCCGTTTGTCCCATTTCAAAAATGGGACAAGCGGTTCAGCTACTATTCTACCTTCCTGAAATCGTAAGGGTTGTACTCAACAAAATCGGCTACCTTAACCCGCAGATTGGTTACTTTGCCGTCTTTTACGGTAAAAGGGAAAATGGCTTTACCAAACACCGGGTCAGAAAAGGTTACATAAAAGCGGTTGCCGCCCAGTGGCTGTAGTTTGGCATACATTTTTGGATGGTGCTCAAAGCGTATCTCCAGGTCGTTGCCGGTTTCGCCCCGGGTTATTTCCAGGCTGCCGTAAAGGTCGTTCACGTATTTGCCGGTGTATTTATTGGCAGATAACTGGGGCTTAAGGTTAAGCAAAGTGCTGTCGCGCATTTTCTTATCAGTAGCCTGGAACTTGGCTGTGTTAGACTTGTTGTACTCTAAAAAAACATCGTTGTAATGATAATTTTTGTTTTTAAAATAGGCGTCAACAATATCCCATTTTAAAGCTTCGTACAGTTCATTCTGGTCGGTGTTGGTTAATATCACAATACCCAGGTTTTCTTTTGGCACCAGCGTTACCGACGATACATAGCCGTTAACGCCACCTGTATGCATTACCAAACGCCGCCCGCAATAATCTTGTATTGACCAGCCCAGGCCATATAGCTCAAATCCAATATCGCCGTTTAAATAATTGGCAGTAGATACATAATCCTGTGGTTGGCGGGTAGCTGCAATTGCCGCTGCCGGTATAACCTGTTTGCCGCCCACCTTGCCATTATCAAGTAGGGCCATTACCCATTTGCTCATGTCATTAACAGATGAGCTGATGCTGCCCGCAGGTGCCAATCCATCAATGTTACAATAAGGTATGGCAGTAAGGCGGCCGTCAACCAGGGTATGCGGCACGGTGCGGTTAAGCGCTTTTGGCATCTCGGCGGTTAAAGCCAGGGTGCTGTTCATGCCCAGTGGGGCAAAAATATTCTCTTTTAAGTAGGTTTCCCATTGTTTGCCGGTAACACGCGGAATGATCTCGCCGGCAGTTAAAAAAGCCGAATTGGTATAGCCCCATGTAGTGCGGAAAGGATAAGTGGCCTTCATTTTTCCCAATTTTTCAAGCACCTCGTGGCGGCTTAGGTTGGTGTTGTAAAAGGTAAAATCGCCCTGAAACGTGCGGAAGCCTAAACGGTGGCATAATAAATCTTTCACAATAGCCATATCGCCTGCGGCCTTGTTTTCCAGTTTAAATTCAGGGATGTATTTAGTTACCTTTTCATCAAGCGATAGTTTTTTCTCAGCCTGTAGCATGGCCAAAGCGGTTGCTGTAAATGCCTTGGTGTTGCTGCCTATCATAAACAACGTGTTTTGGTCAACCTTGCCCGGCAGGCCAAGTTCTTTAATGCCGTAACCCTTCATCAGTATAATTTTGCCATCTTTTACAATACAAACAGCCGCGCCGGGTATGCGCCAGTTGGTGAGTGCCTTGTTAATGTAAATATCAAGGCTATCTGCTATGAATTTACTCCTGTCAATATTTTGGGCATTAACAGTTATAAAGGCAATAAGGCATAAAAATAGTAAGTGTAATTTTTTCATGAGGGATAAATATCAAAGGCTTTAAAATGCTAATTTAACGCAAAATTTACAGCGGCGTTATTTTATTAAAAAATACCCATCATCAATTTTAACTCATATGAATATTAAAGTTTACCGCGCAGGGGTGTTATCCATTGCGTTTTTAACGCTATTGCTTTTGCAAAATAAGGCTATAGCCCAGATCCCATCTACCCATTGGGCAAAAGACGGGTACCAATATTACAAAGTACAAAGTGGCGAAATTGTTGTGCTTGATGCTCGCGATGCCGCTAAAAAAACTACCCTTTTAAGTAAAGAAGCACTTACCCCGCAAGGCCAAAAAACAATTGCAGTGCGTAACTTTTATTTGAGTGCCGACGGGCAGAAGGTTTTGTTATACACCAATTCAAAAAAAGTATGGCGCTACAACACCCGCGGCGATTACTGGGTGTATGATTTTGCTGCCAAAAAACTAACTAAACTGGGTGCCGATAAACCTGCATCATCATTAATGTTTGCCAAGTTTTCGCCTGATGGCAGCAAGGTTGGTTACGTAAGCGGGCACAATATTTATGTAGAATCCCTTGCCGATAACAGTATTAAGCAATTAACCAGCGACGGAACGGATAAACTGATCAACGGGACCTTCGATTGGGTGTATGAGGAAGAGTTTTTTTGCCGCGATGGTTTCCGCTGGAGCCCGGATAGCAAGCAGATAGCCTACTGGCAAATTGATGCCAGTAAAACAAAGAATTATTTAATGCTCAACACTACCGATTCTATTTACCCGTATGTAAAACCGGTAGAGTACCCGGTAGCCGGCGAAGCACCATCACCATTTAAAATTGGTGTAGTAGGTGTTGCGGGCGGCGCTACCAAATGGATGGATATCCCAACCGACCCGGTGCTGCAATCATACGTGCCGCGTATGGAGTGGGCGGCTAACAATACAGAGCTGATCATACAGCACCTGAACAGGGCACAAAACCAAAGTGATGTGATGATTTGTAACGTTAATACGGGTAAATCAAACACCATATATCAGGAAAAAGACGCGGCCTGGATAGATATATTACCAGAGTGGGAAGAACATTATTATTATGGCGGATGGGATTGGTTTAAAAAAGGCGCCGATTTTTTATGGGCCAGTGAAAAAGACGGATGGCGCCACCTTTATCGCATCAGCCGTGATGGTAAAAAGGAGAAACTAATTACCAAAGGCAATTATGATGTGATGCAGATAAATGCCGTTGATGAAACATCGGGTTATGTTTATTTTTCGGCTTCGCCTGATAATGCAACCCAAAAGTATTTGTACCGCACCAAACTCGATGGCAGTGGCAAGGCCGAGCGCCTTACCCCGATGACCGAACCGGGTACGCATGAATATGATGTGTCTCCAAATGGTAAAACGGCTACACATGCTTTTTCAAACTATTATACTGATGGTGTAAACGAAGTGGTTTCACTGCCCGAGCATAAAACCTTTGATGGGTCTGAAAAAGTTGCTAAAGCTGTTGCAGCGTCGGCAGCTAACAAATCAAAATCAAACGTGGAGTTTTTTAAAGTAAAAACTGAGGATGGTGTTGAAATGGACGGCTGGATGGTGAAGCCTAATAACTTTGACGCAGCCAAAAAATATCCGGTTGTTTTATATGTTTATGGCGAACCATGGGGCCAGAATGTAAAGGACGAGAACGGTAGCAGCTTTAACTTTATGTACACCGGCGATATGGCTGCCGATGGCTATATCTATATGTCGATTGATAATAGGGGTACACCTGTGCCAAAAGGCCGCGAGTGGCGTAAATCTATCTATAAAGGTATAGGCACAATAAATATCCGCGACCTGGCTATGGGCACAAAACAACTATTAAAAGAACGTGCTTATCTTGATACTTCGCGGGTGGCAGTATGGGGATGGAGTGGTGGCGGTTCATCAACCTTAAACCTGATGTTCCAGTACCCCGATATATTTAAAACAGGTATTGCTATAGCAGCCGTTGGTAACCAGTTAACTTATGATAATATTTACCAGGAGCGTTACACCGGTGTACCTGTTGATGCAGAAGGCAGGGCTGCTTACACAAAAGGATCGCCTGTTACCTATGCAAAAAACCTAAAGGGTAACCTATTATATATACATGGTACCGGCGATGATAACGTGCATTACCAAAATGCCGAGCTGTTGATAAATGAATTGGTGAAATACAACAAGCAGTTTCAGTTGATGCTGTACCCAAACCGCACCCACAGTATATCTGAAGGGCCGGGCACAAGTATGCATTTACGCACCTTGTATACAAATTATTTAAGGGAACACTGCGCGCCGGGAGCGAGATAGAAGGCCCTGGTAATATCGAATAATGAATATCCAACAGCGAAGGAGTTAATACTTCATCATTGGATGTTTTGCATTGGAAGTGACAAGTAAAAGCCCCGCCGTTAATGGCGGGGCTTTTTATTATATAAGATGTTTAATTAGGCTAACTAAAATGGCAGGTCGTCCGCGTCATTATTGCGGTAACCATCGGTATCTGATGTTTTTAAGGCCTGGCGCGGGGCAGGTTCGTTCTCAAAATCTGTTTTGCGGCCAAGCATGGTAAAGTTTTCGGCAACCACCTCGGTAGTATATTTCTTAATACCTTCTTTATCTTCAAATGAGCGTGTACGCAATTTACCTTCTATATAAACCAGTTTGCCTTTTTGTAAAAATTTGGCCGCTACATCAGCAAGGCCGCGCCACATAACAATATTATGCCATTCGGTTTGCTCAACCTTGCGGCCATCTTTATTAAACGTTTCAGATGTTGCTAAAGGGAAGCTTGCAACAGCTACTCCACCCTCTAAATGCCGTACTTCGGGGTCCTTACCTAAATGCCCAACCAGTATTACTTTATTAATTCCAGACATGCCATAAATTAACGGAGAATTATTTAGAAATTAAAAAAATATTTTATAAATATAAAAATAGGTTTCGGAAGCGCTAAATCTTTCAAATTTTCAACATCGGTATAAAACCAGTTCCCCTGTAATTCTTTCGGGAAATCTTTCAGGATCAAAAACCTGATATATAATTGCTGATGGGTTAACACATGCTTAATTATAGCGGAATTATCCTTTAACGCAACATTGCTACCAAATTTTTTCATTTGGGGGAGTTGCAATAATTCAATAATCTCCATTAACTCCGGCGTTTCAACCATAGGTAAATCATACATATTTGCCCAAATATCGCCCTCATCCCGCTTATTCATCAAGATTTTTTCACCATCGGATATTAACATATAGTTAAAATACCTTTTACGGATCTTAACTGTCTTTAATTTTACAGGCAAATAGGTTGTTGCATTTGTTTTAAAAGCAATACAGCCCATACGCACCGGGCAAATACCACAGGCAGGGTTTTTAGGTTTACAAAGCATGGCCCCAAACTCCATCATGGCCTGGTTATGCAGGGCCGGCCGGGTGTTATCCAGCACCTCATCGGCAATTTTTTGGAAGGTTTTTTTGCCTTTGGCCGAATTTATAGGTTCATCAACACCAAAAAAACGGGCCAATACGCGGTATACATTGCCATCAACAACAGCCCTTGCCTCGTTTGCTGAAAAAGAGGAGATGGCGGCGGCTGTGTATTCGCCTATCCCTTTTAGTTTGATTAGTTGATGGTAGCTTACCGGGAAAACGCCGTTATACTGCTGCTGTACCAGTTGCGCAGTTTTGAGCATGTTGCGCCCGCGCGAGTAATAACCCAAACCCTGCCATAACCTTAATATATCATCCTCATGGGCTGCTGCAAAGGCTGTTACGGTTGGGTATTTCTCTGCCAAACGATAAAAGTAAGGCATGCCCTGCTCCACGCGTGTTTGCTGCAGTATAATTTCAGACAGCCATATTATATAAGCATCGGTAGTATTACGCCATGGCAGGTCGCGTTTATTATTGGTGTACCAAGCTATCAGTTCGGCAGAAAAATTCATTCTATGCAAAGTAACATCTTATCATGGCTGTATCATAATTTGAGGCGAAAAAGCCTCTCAGAAAAAAAATGTGCTATTTATTTTAATCTTTAATTTTAAAGCGATACTTTTGCAACCCCAAAACAGTTAAGTATTTATACATTTAAATAAAAGAAAACAGGATATGACCAAGGCAGAAATTATAGCTGAAATCTCATCTAAAACAGGAATAGAAAAAGTGGACGTGCAGGAAACTGTTGAGGCGTTTTTCAAAGTGGTTAAAACCTCAATGGTTGGCGGTGAAAACGTATACGTTAGAGGTTTCGGTAGTTTTGTAGTTAAAAAAAGAGCTAAAAAGACAGCCCGTAACATCTCAAAAAACACTGCCATCATTATCCCTGAGCATTTTGTACCTAGCTTTAAACCGGCTAAAACTTTTGTTGAGAAAGTACGCAGCGGTAACAAAACTACAAAAGCAGCCAAATAATCATTATGAAGAAAAAACAAATAGTCGTTGCCGTAGCAGTAGTTGCTATAATGGGCTATTTGTATTCATTACCGGTTAAAGGTTTAATAAAACCCGAAGCAACACGCGGCAATGCAAAAGCGGCTACGGCCCCGGCGGTAAAACCAAATGCTAATATAAACGAGGCTTCGGTATCGGCATTGGCTAAACCCAATATTGATGCTACCATTGCGCAAGAGATAAGCGCGCTTGAGGCCAAACTTAAAACAGCCGGCGAAGCTGATAAAATTACCCTGCAAAGGCAAATTGCCAAAGCTTGGGATAGTGTTACCCAGCCAGCCCCTGCTGCCTTTTATTACCTGGATATTGCTCATAAAAGCAACGCCATGGCAGATTGGGTAGATGCAGGTAACCGTTTTAACACGGCGTATAAGTTATCAAGCGATACATCGGCACAAGGTACGTTTGTTGCAAATGCTGTTGAGGCGTTTGACCATGCTACCAAACTGCAGCCCACCAGCCTTGAGGCTAAAACGGGCTTAGGTGTGGCTTATGTAAATGGTGGCGCTATGCCAATGCAAGGTATTGCACTTTTGCTTGAGGTAGTAAAGCAGGACCCTAAAAACCACGACGCATTGCTAAACTTAGGCATGTTTGCCATGAAGAGCGGGCAGTACGAAAAAGCGGTTGACAGGTTTAAAACCCTTATTGCACAAAAGGAAGAGATTGAGCCTTACTTTTATTTAGCCGAAAGCTATAAGCAACTGGGCAATAAACAGGAAGCGATTGCAGCTTATGAAAAATGCAAAGATTTAATGGGCGACCCGGTAGCGGGCCAGCGCATAGATGAGTATATAAAGGAATTAAAGAAATAAATTAATCACATTTAAAAATTATTACTATGCCAAGCGGTAAAAAACGTAAAAGACATAAAATGGCTACTCACAAACGCAAAAAGCGTTTAAGAAAAAACAGACATAAGAAAAAATAAGCTACTGTAAAGTAGCTTATACCTCGCTTTGCGGGGTTTTTATGTGTGTATTTTACCCACTTATTAACTTGCGGCGCAATTGTGCGCCGTTTTAAGAAATGGAGTAGCAGTTGATAAAAGAATTAATTATCGATTCATCCCCCAACGGGGCTACCATTGCATTATTACAGGACAAACAACTTGTAGAACTCCATAAAGAGCAAATCACTAACAATTATACTGTTGGTGATATTTATTTAGGACGCATTAAAAAAATTATGCCAAGCCTGAATGCAGCTTTTGTGGACGTTGGTTACGAGAAGGATGCCTTTTTGCATTATCTTGATTTGGGGCCGCAGGTGCAAAGCCTGCTTAAGCTAACCAAACAAGTACGTAGCGGTGGGTACCAATCGAAGCTTTTAGATAATTTTAAGCCGGAAGCTGATATTAACAAAGGGGGAAAGATCTCTGATGTATTATCAAAAAGCCTGCTTGTACCTGTACAGATAGCTAAGGAGCCAATTTCAACAAAAGGCCCCCGCTTAAGTTCCGACCTGTCAATAGCCGGTCGGTACGTAGTATTGGTGCCTTTTTCTGAGGTGATATCTATCTCAAAAAAGATCAAAAGCAATACGGAACGCAACCGCCTGCGTAAGGTGGTTGAAAGCATTAAACCAAAGCATTTCGGCGTAATTATACGTACCGTATCTGAAGGTAAAGGTGTGCCCGAGCTGCAGAAAGACCTGCTTGACCTGATATCGAAATGGGAAACCTTTGTTACCAAGCTGCATGGAACCGAACCTTCTAAAAAGGTATTGGGCGAAATTTGCCGTACATCAACCATATTAAGGGATATTTTGAATCCCGATTTTCAGCATATTTATGTGAACGAGCAGAGTATGTATGAAGAGGTACGGTCGTACATCCATGAAATTTCACCCGATCTGGAAGGCATCGTACGCTTGCACAAACACAAGGAGCCTATTTTTGAGCATCATGGTGTTGATAAGCAGATCAAATCTACCTTCGGTAAAACGGTAAACCTTGCCGGTGGCGCCTACCTGGTTATTGAGCATACAGAAGCCCTGCACGTTATTGACGTGAACAGCGGTAACCGTACGGCCAATAAAGAGAATCAGGAAGAGAACGCTTACCAGGTAAATAAGGAAGCCGCTAAAGAAATTGCCCGCCAGCTGCGCCTGCGCGATATGGGCGGTATTGTGGTTGTCGATTTTATTGACATGCATAAGCCAACCAACCGTAAGGAACTGTTCGACTATCTGAAAGCCCAAATGGCTGATGACAGGGCTAAGCATACCATATTGCCGCCAAGTAAATTTGGATTGATACAAATTACCCGCCAAAGGGTAAGGCCCGAAATGAACATTGTTACCAGCGAGGTTTGCCCTGCGTGTGGTGGCACCGGCACTATCAGGCCAACCGTTTTGCTTATTGATGATATTGAAAACAATTTCAATTACATACTGGAAGAACAGAACGAGAAAAATATTACGCTTTGTGTACACCCGTACATTGAGGCATACATCAAAAAGGGGTTATTTAACCGCCAGATGAAATGGTACTTTAAGTACAACCAGTGGATAAAGGTGAAAAGCAACCCTGCTTACCAGATCACTGAGTTTAAGTTCTTCTCAAGCAAAGACGAAGAAATAAAATTATAACTAGCTGATAAGCCAGATATAGAAAGAGCAGATGTTTTAAGTAGCATCTGCTCTTTTTGCATAATAAAGTTTTTATAAAATAAATAAGTGATGCAATTCCCTTATTGCGCCGGGGCCGGGTCTATTCGTATTTGCTTATACGCCCAGTCATACCCTCCGGTATGCGGATTTATTTGAGGGTTTCCATTTAGCTTTCCCATGGTAAAAGAGATAATCACATTTTCGTCGTAAGCATGTTTTTTACCTTCATTATCATATAAAACCAAATCTTTATTGGTGAATTTTTCGGGGATAAAAAATTCATTTTTGCCATCGCCCCGGTAAAGCTCAAAATGATCTATGTATTCTTCTTGTGGAGTGATAAAACTTAATGACATCGGCCGCCCTAATACAATTGTAACATCTGAATTGGCAATGTCGCCGCGCGCAATAAGGGCAACTCTCTTGCCATCTGATGCAAGATCTTTTTTCAATGTTTTGAATTCGGCAAGGGTTATTACTTCTCCAATCTTACCAGAGCCGGCAAATGGGTTATACCCTGTTTGCCACATAATAATTGCCACTACTGCAACAAGGCCAAGGGCATATTGTAGAATGTTTTTCATAATTTAATAGTAATGTTTAGTTTATCCTGTTAATTGTCAATTAAATAACTTGCAATGGCCGCAATAGTTTTCCGACTATAACTTTAGCAGCAAACCAGCAATTGATACCCTTTGATTCGCCCAGATTTCATTGATTCAATGCTAACTAAATTAGTATATTTGTATGATACTTCTTGAATATCATTAAATGGCTAAAACTAAAATTGCTTATTTCTGTCAAAGCTGCGGCTACGAATCGCCTAAATGGCTGGGCAAATGCCCAAGCTGCCAGCAGTGGAATACTTTTGTTGAAGAAATTCTGGAGAAATCCAACGCATCAGTACCCAACTGGAAGAGCAGTCCGGCTTCATCACAGCGGGCAAATAAACCTGTTGAGGTAGCAGACATAACTTTTAAGGAAGAACACCGGCTGCTTACGCCTGATAAAGAATTTAACCGCGTTTTAGGCGGCGGTATTGTAGCTGGTTCATTGGTGCTGATAGGTGGCGAGCCAGGTATTGGTAAATCAACCCTGATGCTGCAACTGGCGTTGAATATGCCCAATGTAAAAGTGCTTTATGTATCGGGCGAGGAAAGCGACCACCAAATAAAAATGCGCGCTGAACGACTGGTATCATTAGATACCCAGCAAACAAGGGCAAAAAACAAACAACTAAAAGATGAATTTGGGAAAGGTTGTTTTATCCTTACAGAAACATCAACCCAAAATATATTTAAGCAGATAGAAGAGTTGCAGCCGGATATACTGGTGATCGACTCTATCCAAACGCTGCATTCCTCGCATGTGGAATCCACCCCCGGTAGTGTATCACAGGAACGGGAATGTACGGCAGAATTACTTCGTTTTGCCAAGGAAACGTCTACGCCGGTATTCTTGATAGGCCATATTACCAAAGATGGTATGATAGCTGGTCCAAAAATACTGGAGCACATGGTTGATACCGTGCTGCAATTTGAAGGCGACCGCCACCATGTGTACCGCATATTGCGAACTATTAAAAACAGGTTTGGTTCATCGTCAGAACTGGGTATTTACGAAATGCTGGGCGAGGGACTGCGTGAGGTATCAAACCCATCAGAGATCTTATTATCACAACGTGACGAACCATTAAGCGGTATTACCATATCTGCCACGCTAGAGGGGATGAGGCCCATGTTGATAGAAACCCAGGCGCTGGTGAGTACATCGGCTTACGGCACGCCACAGCGCACCGCAACGGGCTTTGATACCAAACGTATGAGCATGCTGCTGGCTGTGTTAGAGAAACGCTGCGGTTTCCGCCTTGGCGCTAAAGATGTGTTCCTGAATATTACCGGGGGCATCAGGGTAGAAGACCCGGCTATCGACCTGGGGTTGGCTGCTGCCATTATCTCCTCGCATGAGGATATCCCAATCCCTTTTAAAACCTGTTTTGCGGGTGAGATAGGCTTGTCAGGCGAGATCCGTGCGGTTAATCGGATAGAACAACGCATTGCCGAAGCACAAAAGCTGGGCTTTGAGCAGATCTTTATATCTAAATACAATATGCCAACCGCCGCTAAGGATAAAAACCGGCTTGATTTATCGCGTTATACCATTGATGTAAAAGTTGTGGGGCGGATAGAAGAGGTGTTTGGACTATTGTTTGGGTAGGATTTCTCCGGCTTGTCATCCTGAGCGATAGCGAAGGATCTATTATCGAACTGTGCAATCGCCTATATGCATGTGGGTGATTAGATGCTTCAAGATGTTCAGCATGACAATTTTTAAATCAGCACTACGATATCCGCAACGTTAGCAGTGTAATATCATCAATGGCCTTACCTTTTACTACCGAATTGATGTGGTTCATCAGGGCCTCGTTAAACTCATCGGGAGATAGTTCGCCGTTGGCTATTACAAACTCAAGCAGCTTTTCTTCGCTCCAATTTTTGCTTTGTAACTCGTAATCCATCAGTCCGTCGGTATAGTTAAATATCAGGCTGCCGGGTTCAAGATCTACCTCGCCCTCGTTAAGGAAGGGCAGCTCCTCAAAGGCGCCTATCATGGTGGTGCCCAGTTTCAATGGGACGGCTTCACCTTCAGAGTATAGGATGGTTGGGTTATGCCCCGCGTTGATGTAGTTTAGTTTGCGGGTTTTCTCGTTATACTTGGCCAAAAACAGTGTTATAAAACGTTCGCCTTTGGTATTTCTTATCACAATTTTGTTCAGGCGTTCAACTACGGTGGTCAGCTCATCTTCAATCGCTGCCAAGCCATGCAGGCTTGCCTGGAAATTGGCCATCAGCAAAGCCGCCGAGATACCCTTGCCTGATACATCGGCCACGCACCACAAAAACTCATTTTCGTTGAGCCGAAAAAAGTCGAAATAATCGCCGCCTATATCCTGATGTGGCAGATACTTGGCACCCACTTCAACGCCTTCCTCTTTATGTTCGCGCAGCGGGATAAGCATATTCTGTACCTCAACAGCCAGCTCCATTTCGCGCTTAAAACGCTCGGCTTGCAGGCGCTCGCGAAAAAGCTTCTTATTCTCCAGTGCCACTACTATAACGTTGATCAAGGTCTGTATAAAATTCAGATCATTGTTCAGCATATCGCCCGAGGTGTTAAAATCACCAATAAGGGCAAAGGCAAGCGCTTTATTTTTATGGTAGATGGGGATGAAGTAATTATACTTATTCAATAAAGTATCGGCATGATCACTTAAGAGCGAGGGTGCTTTTATTTTATGGAGATGCGCCCAGCTTTGATTAAGCGCAAGGGGTGGCTCAATTTCGCCGCCGTATTTGGAGATGCACGTAAAGGTGTTATCTTTTTCTATCAGAAAACGGAATTTGCCTATCTGCAGGTAATTTTTTAGGATAACCTCCAGCATTTGCACCAGTACGGGTGTTGGAGTATTCTTGTTAATAGCCCTGGTGACCTCCAAAAGGGAGTTCAGTTCAGACTGCCGTTTAAGCAGCAGGCGGATCAGTTCGTCCTCGCCAGAACTATCGTTGTTGTTTTGCATTTATTACTTTAGGCAGCCTAAAATAGCTAAATATTCTTTTTTAAACGGATACGTTTAAGCCTTTTTTACAACCATGCACAAAAATGAACAGCCTTAACGTACTGTACGGCCTTTCCAAACATATTTTTTGGTGTTACCAATAAGGCCAACGTACACAAAATAAATAATATGTATCGGGATAAGTATGATGAGCAGGCCCACCAGGTTTGCCCGTTTAAAAAACGAGGTTATAGGCAGCAGGAAGGCTGCCTCTATCAGATATTTAAGCAGGAACTGCACCAGGAAAAGTTTAAAGTAAAAGATATTGTAAAAACCCAGGCCCGCATTAACCAACAGGGATAGGTTAAACAGCCATATGCAAACGGCCAGCGCTACCACTTTTTTATCTTTATACCGGGTTGATTTTGATGCCCAGCGCCTGCGTTGCTGTAAAAACTCCTGCAAGGTGTGTTTGGCATGCGTAAATACTACAGCATCATGGTTTTTAAAGAAACCTATTTTGTTGGGATATATCTCGGCTACTTTTTGCAGCAGTAGCTCATCATCACCGGATGCAAGGTCGTCAATGCCTTTAAATCCGCCAACTTCGTAAAAAATATCTTTTCTGTATGCAAAATTTGCCCCATTACAGGTTGATGCACGGCCGTTACCTATAAAGGCAGCGCCAATACCTATCAGATAAGAAAACTCCAGCGTTTGCAGTCGTTCAAACAAGGTGGTTTCTTCAAAATAAGTTACCGGCGACGAGATCATAACCGGTTGATGGGTTTCGTAATATCCCACAATTGATGATAGCCAGTTTTTACCCATCCGGCAATCGGCATCGGTACAAACCATCAGTTCGCCCGTCGATAGGGCAATAGCTTCGGCAATGGCTTTCTTTTTATAGGAGTTTAAGGGTTTATCCTCGTTTAGCTGCAATAGCTTAACGCCCATGTGGGCATAGCTGCTAATAATAGCGGCGGTATCGTCGGTAGAGTGGTCGTCTACAATAATAATTTCGGTAAGGTGCTTGGGGTAGTTTTGCGCTATAATATCATCAATGGTATAGCGGATACGGGCAGATTCATTACGGGCGGCTATTAGTACGGTAACTTTTGTAGTAAAACCACTGGTGCTGATGTTTGGGCGTTTTAATGCCCCCCAGCCTTTAATTAAATAGGCAACTACCAGCAGGTATAAACCTGTTAGTAATAACGAAATGGTGCTATGCAGTACGATCAAAAAACTTTAGTTTAAAAACAAATACCGAACCTATAATGGCAGGGATAATAAGGTTGATCAGCCAGATGGATGAAACCGCTGCAATTATAGCTATTTGCTGGTTGGTTACATATAAAAATAAATGCATGGCGGTAAAACTCCTTACGCCAATATCCAGCAGGTCTAAAGATGGCATGGCCGATTGGATAAAGAGAAATACAAATACCGTCATCATCATATTAAAAAACGGGATGTTGGGCAGTAACAGGTTTATCACCAGGTAATATTGCAGCGAGAACACAAAAAAGCGTGCCAGGCTATAACCAAATACTACCCAAAGTTCATTGGCATTGTACCGGCCCATGATCTCGAAAAAACGGTTGTATTTCCTTAAAAATTTGATGCGGTTAAGCCATATAACCAGCCAGCTAATGTTGAAATAAAACATCAGGAAAAGACCCAAAAAAGCCAGCGACAATACCATTATCCCTAAATATAGCCAGGTGTTGATGCTGAGGAAATAATAGATAAACCATAATGAAGCCAGTATGCCCACCAGGTTGGTTATTACGTTTTGGGCAAAAGCGCCAACCGCCATAGCAAAAACCCCATGGATACGTTTACGGTTTGGTAAAAACATTACCCTGCCACCGTATTCGCCTATACGGTTTGGGGTAAATATGGCCCAGGTTAAGCCACAAAAAACAGCTTCTACAGCTACCCATATAGATATATTGGTTAGCTTTTTGGCCAGATACTGCCATTTAAGGCTCTCTAAAAACCAATTGGCTACCATTAGTAATACTACTGCTGTTAAGGTATAAATAACCTGGTTACGGCTAATAACAGATATTAAAGCCTCGAATTGTTTAAGGCTATCGTTTTTCCCTAAAAATTTGCTGTATATAAATACAAATGCTAAAACAACAATGCTTGCTTTTAACAGGTATGAGAATATTTTTTTGGCGGCGGCTGTCAATCTAAAAATTTGTGCAATGTTACAAAAAGCAAGTTATAAGCCGGAAGCAATAAAGCCGTATGCGGTAGATATTTTATCCATGATTAAAAAAATGTGATAGCGATGATGTTAAGTTAAGCTAAATACAACATTAAATTAGTTTTGTTTGAGGCTGAAATTTTTAGATGCAAAAAGCATTTATACATTGCACCAGCCGCTCACTAAAAGGTATTTTATCTGTTACATTATTCAATTGGTGAAGCCAAATCCGGATGGAATGGCGATATTTCTAAACTAAAACGCTACTACCATGATTCAACACAAAAAAGCCCTGTTACTGGCCCTAAGTTTTTCTGTTGCAGTAACCACAAGTTATGCGGCTGTACAGCGCGATACAACGCTGGCACCCGTAGAAACGCAAAGCCCCAACAGTACCTATAAACCAGCTTTTAAAGGCCAAACCCGTATAAGTGGTGTAAAAACCAGAACACCCTATTCGGTAACTGTTATAAATAGCACCTTAAAAAACCCCTGGGGTATTCATGTACTGCCCGATGGGCGTTTCCTGGTTACCGAAAAGGCCGGCAGTATGCGCATATTAAAAGCCAGCGGAGATTTTGACAAACAAATAACCGGTTTCCCGGCAGTACTGTTTCGTGGGCAGGGCGGTTTGCTTGATGTTACAATCGATCCTGCTTTTGCCACAAACCGCATGATATATTGGGGATATGCGGAACAGGCAGAGGGAGGCTCCTTACTGGCCATAGCCAAAGGAAAGCTATCTGCAGATGAAACTAAGCTTGAAAATGTAGAGGTGATTTACCGTGCAACACCTGCTTATAAAGGCAACCTGCAATACGGTGCGCGTATTGTGTTTGATAAGCAGGGTAACCTGTTTGTAAGCACAGGCGAAAGGAGCGGCAACGATATCCGCATGAAGGCACAAGATCTGAGTGCCGGCATAGGCAAGATCATCCATATCACCAAAGCCGGTAAAGCGGTTGCAGGTGGCCCTTTCGCAGGTAAGGCAAACGCCCTGCCCGAAATATATGCTTATGGGTTACGTAACCCCGATGGCCTGGCCTGGAACCCCGCAACAGGGGAGCTATGGGAAGCCGAATTTGGCCCGCGCGGAGGTGACGAGATCAATATTATTAAACCGGGGCGTAACTACGGCTGGCCGGTGGTTACCTACGGCATTGAATACAGCGGCGAAAAGGTTGGCGATGGTATACAGCAAAAAGAAGGCGTTACGCAACCCATTTACTATTGGGACCCTACCATATCGCCGGGCGGTATAACTTTTTACACCGGTAATATAGCTGAATGGAAAAACAACCTTTTTGTAGGAGGCCTGAGCGGATCGCACATTGCAAGGCTTGTTATCAGGAACAATAAAGTAGTTGGCGAAGAACGCTTGCTTAGGGACAGGAATGAGCGCTGGCGTGCTGTTGTGACCGGCAAAGACGGCGCTTTATATGGTTTAACTGATAGCGGTAAACTGTACAGAATAGCTAAGAAATAGTTGTTTTGCTGAGGATACCGAAACAAAGAAGTATTTAAAAAGGGGTTGGTGTCACCAACCCCTTTTTATCATTGCACACGCTCGGCTCCAGCCGAGTGATAAATTATTAGCAGGCCTCTGGCCGCCTTTATAATTAATTAGCATACTGCGGCGGGACGCCGTGTAATAACGGTCACTCGGCTGGAGCCGAGCGACGGCGGCCATCTTTACCCCAATATCTCCTTAATATCATCAGCCGAAAGCGACTTGATGAAACTATCTTCGGTGGTGATCAATGCGCGGGCTACACTAAGCTTACGTTGTTGTAAGGCCAGGATCTTTTCTTCAACAGTATCTTTAGTAATGAATTTATAGATGAATACGTTTTTGGTTTGGCCGATACGGTGCGTACGGTCGATAGCCTGCTGCTCAACAGCCGGGTTCCACCATGGGTCAAGGATGAAAACGTAATCGGCTTCGGTGAGGTTAAGGCCTACGCCGCCTGCCTTTATAGAGATAAGGAACACCCGCGTACTGGTATCTTCCTGGAATTGTTTTACCACGTCGCCTCGGTTTTGGGTGCTGCCATCCAGGTAAACATAAGGGATTCCCTCTTTGTCAAAATGGTTGCGGTAAATGGTAAGCTGTTTTACAAACTGCGAAAAGATAAGCACCTTGTGCCCGCCATCTAAAACGTTAGCAAGGGTATGCACCACGTTCTCGAATTTGCCACTATCTCCCTCGTATTCCGCATCTATCATGGATGGATGATTGGCTATCTGGCGCAATTTAATAAGGCCCTGAAGCACCTGTATCTGCGTTTTGGCATAGGTACCATCCTCAATACTCCGTAGCAATTCGTTTCGGTATTCTGATTTTACCTTGTCGTACACCTCGGCCTGTTCCTCGCTCATTTTGCAATAGAACAGTGTTTCGGTTTTTGGCGGCAGCTCGGTGGCTACCTGCTCTTTGGTACGGCGCAATACAAAAGGTTTGATGATGGCCTGTAGCTTACGGGCTTTGTCCTCGTCCTTTTTCTTTTCTATCGGCGTTACAAATTCATTTTGGAAAAACTGCTGGGCTCCTAATAATCCCGGGTTTATGAACGACATCTGCGTCCAAAGATCATTTACCGAATTCTCTACAGGCGTACCGCTCAGTATCAGCTTGAACCTTGATTTTAGCTGCCTTACCGACTGGAACGACTTTGACGAAGGGTTTTTAATGTTCTGGCTTTCGTCCAGTATCACATAATCAAAGTAGTAAGCCTTAAACATCTCAATATCTATGCGGCTAATACCGTAGGTAGTTATCACTACATCATAATTGGCAAACACCTCTGCCGATTTATAACGGAACGCGCCCGTATGCACCATCAGCCTTAGTTGCGGTGCGAATTTCTTAGCCTCGTTAAGCCAGTTATAGATGAGTGAGGTGGGCATGATTACCAGTGAGGTGGCTTTGCTGCCTGCCGCCTCGGTGTCTTCTTTATGCTTTTGGAGCAGGGCAAGGGTTTGAATGGTTTTACCAAGGCCCATATCATCTGCAAGGCAGCCTCCAAAGTGGTATTCCTTTAAAAAGTGAAACCAGTTATACCCCGCCTTTTGGTATGTGCGCAGGCTCCCGGCAAAGTTTACCGGCATTGGCACATCTTCGGTCTCTTCAAAATCGGTAAGCTTTTGCAGCTTGCGGTTCATTGATACTTCGGCCATTTCGCCGTCGCTCAGGTCGTTAACTAAACCAAGGTGGTGCCGGCGCAGTTTTAGTTCATCGCCGCCCTCGCTAAAATGCAGCAGGTTGCCGTATTGCGAAAACCAACTTTCGGGGATAATGGCTATCTCGCCTGATGGCAGTAAAAACTCCTTTTTATGGTTAAGGATATGGTTTTTTAACTGGATGAATGGGATACGGTACGGCCCGAAATAAACTACTGCGTTAATATCAAACCAATCGTTGTTTTCGCTTATCTCCAGGTCTATTTTGGTGTTGCCAAAAACATAGCGCTTTTGCCCGTCGGGTTGCTCCAGTTCAAAACCTTTTTCCAATAGCTCATCATGGTGTTGGTTAAGCCATTCAAAAACGGGGAAAGAGCGGTCGCTTTCTTCATCATGGGCGGCAACCTCCAGGTTTTGGAATAATGACGAAACAGTTTTTAAGCCCATGGCCTCTAACTGCTGTAGTTTACCCTTCTCCCAGGTAACTGAACGTTTAATGCGATGGAACAGGTAATCATCCCCGGTTTTCTCCATGCGTACCGATACGTGCCTGCCATCCCCGTAAGGGAAAATATAACCGGCATATTTAAAATAGAGTTGCAGCTGCGATGTGCCGCCTTCTACATATATGGGTTTCAGGAAAGCCGTGGCATCGTACTTTTCGGTATTGATGGTAAAGCCCTCGGCGTAAACATTGTGCTTTTCTATGAGCGGTGCAACAAATTTTTCGAAGTATGATTGCTCTGACGATTTTGGGATGGATATAAATCGCTTGTTCAAGAATGGCTGCAGCTTTTTACCTTCTATCTCTTTGTCGAAATAATATAGTGTATCATCCAACAGCATCCAGGCGGGGTGGTTGCAAATGATCTCGGCATCCTTAAACATAAACTCGATGCGCATCCCCTGGTACTTGATGGTAGGGAAGTAACGGATCTCGTCATCGCCGCGCCTAAAGTGGAACAACACCGAAGCGGGTTCGTCAGCAATATGCAACCTGCGCCCGGCGGGGTAACCCTCCTTGCTCATCAGGTAAATTTGCTTGTTTCCACTCCCTAATAGAGCCAATGCCTCTACCAGTTTCTTTTCAATTTTTGGGCGGATGGTATCAAAAAGCTGGTCGTTAAATATCTTGGCAAAAAACTCGAACGGGCGGATCGGCTTTTTATAGAATTTTTTGATAATGTTACCCTGCTCAATATCCTCCAGTATTTTGATGAGTTTGCGGTCGGTATCATCAATGCACTGGGCAAACTCTTCGGCTGTGTTCGAGAATAAGCGCTGGTGGGTAAAAGAAAATTCGCCGTTGGGGTTTAACTGAACAACATGCGGTTCTATCACGTACGACAGGTAATCGTGCCGGGCAATGGCATAAATTATTTGGCAGGGTTTACTACTGTCTACGCGTAACATGAACTTTCTTTAGGTAAAAAAATTAAAGAAAGCTACATCGAGAAAAAATTCAAACGTAACGTAAAATATTTACAACCGAAAATTTTCGGCAGTAAATATTTGTTAACAGGGAGGCGGGATGCATGCAAGGGATTGCCCGTACTTCGCAATTACAGCCTTACTGTTTGGCTTTAATTATAGATCAATCTCCCCCTCAAAAACCAACTCAGCGGGGCCTTCTAAAAATATATTACTGAAGGTTGAGCCGTCGTAATTAAACCGGATATTGAGATCGCCGCCTAAAACTTTTATGGGAGTAGTTATCGCGCCGGTTTGGTGGTTGTGTTTGGCCATGGCCAGCGCTACGGCTGTAACACCGGTACCACAGGCGTAGGTTTCGTTCTCTACACCACGCTCAAAGGTGCGTACAAAATATCCGCCGTCGGTTTTTTCAGCAAAGTTTACGTTGATACCATCTTGTTTATAGGTTGGGTTATTGCGGATAGCGTAACCTTCATTATAAACATCCTTAACTTCCAGGTTAGTGGCCAGGGCCACATAGTGCGGCGACCCTGTATTAAGCACATAGGCATCGCCATCTTTATTTATAGTGGCTACATCTATCATTTGCAGGCTAACCCAGTTGCCAGCTTCTGAAATTTTGGCATGGTGCACGCCATCCGTAGCCAGAAATTTTGTCGTGTCGGTAATAACGCCAAGGTATTTGGCAAAAGCCACAATACAGCGGCCGCCATTACCGCACATGCTGCCCTCGTTACCATCGGCATTGTAGTAAACCATCTTAAAGTCGAACCCGGGTTCGTTCTCCAGCAACATTAGCCCATCGCCGCCAATACCAAAACGCCTGTCGCAAATTTTCGCAACAGTTTGTTTATCAAGATTTTTTATGATGCCGGCGCGATTGTCTATTAGTATAAAATCGTTTCCTGCCCCCTGGTATTTATAAAAGCTTATATGCACAATGGTTTCCTATCTTAGTCGTTAAATAATTCGGTATAGCAATACGTAACAAATATAACGTGCCGCTACTCTTAATTTAACAAATTTTAACAATATTACATATACCTTATTATTGATAATATCGTCTATATGGTATTAAATTTGAATCCCGGATTAAAAAAGGAAAAGAAAAGTGAATAATAATATGAAAAAATTTGGTTTAACATTATTAACCGCCTTTGTTGGCGGTGCCATGGCGTTAGGCGTATATAAACTTGCCGAAAACAAATACGCCGATAGTATGAGTATAGAGGATAAGCAAAAAGTTTATTTTGCTAATAACCGCGCAGCCGCACCTGTTGTATCATCGGCAGGCACTGTAGATTTTACGCAGGCTGCTGCGGATGTTACGCCTGCTGTAGTATATATCCGTACTACCTATGCCGCTAAAAGTAACGATCGCCAGGATCAGTTTGAGCAAATGTTTGGGCAAATGTTTGGTCAGCGTATGCGCCCGCAGGGCCCGCAAATGGCATCAGGCTCGGGTGTTATCATCTCGCCCGATGGTTATATTGTAACTAATAACCACGTAGTGGCTAAGGCAGAGAAGATAACTATTGTAACCAACGATCACCGCAGC
>NZ_JBAZRC010000012.1:0-48897 GCF_041663085.1 Mucilaginibacter sp. | reverse complement strand
GTTTAAACAAGAAAAAATACGCAAAGATGCTGACGCAATAGCTGCACGTTTAGAAGGTGTTAAACTTACTATCGGCGCTAAAGCTGGCGAAAGCGGCAAAATTTTCGGTGCTATCAATACCATCCAGGTAGCTGATGCATTAAAGAAAGAAGGTTTTGAAGTTGACCGTCGCCGCATTACTTTTGACCAGGAGCCGAAATTTGTTGGTGATTACACCGCAATTGTGAACCTGCATAAAGAAGTTAAAGTTCAGGTTCCTTTCTCAGTTGTTGCTGAGTAATTAATCCGGAACTCATAAATTTAAAAAAGGTGTTTAGTTTAGGCTAAACACCTTTTTGCGTTTAATAAAGATTATACGGACATTAGGGCATCAAAAATTACATGGCAAAAAAAACGCAAAGCCGCAAAAGCAGCAGCAAAACCAAAGGATTTTTTAATACCGGCATTGTAAGGTTGCTTTTACGCGTGGTTAAGCTAATTGCCATTGTATTTGTTGCCGCAAGTTTGTTTGGCGTTCTGTTATTCAAATTTGTAAACCCGCCCTTTACCTGGCTGATGATACAGCGCGGCTTTGAACGCAAGGCAGATGGTAAAGACTGGAAAATTGACAAAAAATGGGTTGATTTTGACCAGATTGCCGACCCTATGAAACGCGCCGCTGTAGCCGCCGAAGACCAAAGTTTTTTAGAGAACCACGGTTTTGATTTTAAAGCGATTGAACGCGCCATTCAAAAAAACGCTAAAAGCAAAAAATTAATCGGCGGCAGTACCATTACACAGCAAACAGCCAAAAACGTTTTCCTGTACCCGGGCCGGTCTATTGTGCGCAAGGGTTTCGAGGCCTGGTTCACCATTCTGATAGAAGCCTTTTGGGGTAAGAAACGCATTATGGAGGTTTACCTCAACGTAATAGAAATGGGCGATGGCATTTACGGCATAGAGGCTGCATCACAAGCTTACTTTCATAAACCGGCATCGCAGCTTACCAAAAGGCAATCGGCAGCCATAGCGGTGATATTCCCGAACCCCTTACGATGGAGCGCTACCAACCCTACCCGCTATTTAAGGCACAGGCAATACCTCATCATGAAAAACATGCGCAGGCTGGGGCCGCTGGAGTTTTAAAGATTTGAGCGATATTAAGCAACAAATTCTGCTTATACCGGAAGATCTGAATTATAAAGAATCTTATGCCTAAAAACACCCTCACGCCTCAGCAACAAGTAACCGAACATATCCAAAAAATCGATCCTTCTATACGCGATGTGATAGAAATGCTCAGGCAGATTATTTTAGGTACTAGCAGCGAGATTGCCGAACAGATAAAGTGGAACAACCCCAGTTTTTATTACACCGGTGAAATGGCCCCATTTGACCCAAAGGAATATAAGCGGGACATAATTGTAATGAACCTGTATAAAAAACGTATTATGCTGGTATTCCCCAGCGGTGCAAAGATAAATGACACCTCGGGGCTGTTAGAAGGCGATTACAAAGACGGCAGGCGCCTGGCCATTTTTAAAGACATGGCTGATGTAAAAGCAAAAGCTGATGCTTTACAGTATGTTATTAAGCAATGGTTAAGCTTGATGTATAAATAGGTTAGAACTTATGATGGTAAACTTAATAAAGTATCTATCAGCTAAACATCGTTACCATATATTTTCTAAATAATGGTGACAACGTTTTGTCAGACCCATAAATATTAAATTACTGATAATAAAATACTTAAAAATATTCAAGGTGTTCACATGTGTGAACATGAACAAAACCGTCAAAAACACATTTCTTATTTATACTTCCAATGCCGTGTTTTGCCTTCGCTGATCCAGGCCAAGCCTTCAGCTAAACGCTTGTTACGGGTAGCTTCTGTTTTGGCGTCTTCAAACCAGGTTATGTATTCCTTTTTTTGCGAGGTACTGAATTTTTCAAAATATTCTTTTGCCACCCGGTTTTTATCAAGCAACTGACTGAGGTAATCAGGAGTATCTGTTGATATAATTGCCCGCGGGGCTACTACCTTTTTCACAGTTTTTTTTACAGACGGCACCCTCTTTAACTCCATAGCCTGCCGAATATACCAGATAAGTATATCATCGCCTGGCAGATCTGCCAGGCTGGTTAATTTGCCAATACTACCGGCATTGCCTTCATCCTTTATCAGCCCGTGTGGATCGGGCAAAGAACCGGCCTTCCAGAAACCGAAACCGCAATGCTGCTTAAAAGCCATCATAAAGCACAATACACCATCATACTCAAAAAACGGAGCGCTCCATTTCATGGTTTCCGTTATCTCGGGCGATGCTTTATGTACCAGCTCGCGCAGGTGGTTTAAAATGGGCTTTGCAAAATCTGCCGATTTTTCGATATACGCGTCTACCCGTGCATCAAATTTTTCCATTATGCAATTTAATGAAAAAATTATTTCAATAAATCTTTTAAATCAGGATGCGATTGCGAGGCCAGGAACTCCGTTATTTCAAACTCAGCGAGCCTGTGCTGATGAAAGGGATCCTCGGTGATGATCTTCTCCAATATCTCTTTTGAATCGGCCTGGGCAATAATAATGCCGCCTGTACGCGGCACTTTACGGCCACTCATGATAAATACATCCGCGGCATAATACTTCTTCAGATACTTTACATGGGCTTCCATGTGCTTATCTAGCTCTTCCAGCGGAACAATATAGTTAAGGCTGATAATGAACATGCTTAAGCAACAACCAGATCACGAAATAGTTGGATATGCCAGCTATCTTTAAATGGCACCTCCCATTTTGTTTGCAGTTCGGTTATGTTTTGGGCAAGGTTGTTAAACACAATTGTTTCGGTGTTTATCTTACCGGCTTTTAGCAAATCTTCAAACTGGTGGCGGGGTACAGATAGTATCTCTTCCCCATCGCGGTAGGCAAGGTTAAACCTGTCAAACAGGTTAATGCCAAAGTGCTGCTCCAACTGCTTCATAAAGTTCACCGATTTATCTATAGAGCAGCCACTTGCGCCGGCCTGGCTTTCGTCTACAAACAAAATCAGGAACCGGTTGTACCTTATTTCGGCTTTGGCCAGCAACTGGTTGTTATGGGCTGTCCACCCGGTAGTAAAGTTATCCAGCAAAACCTGCGCTTGCAGCGTTTCGGCATCGGTTAATTTACGATCTGATTGGTATACCCAAACCCTTGAATGTGAAGAAAATTCCATATCGCAAATTTATCAAATTATTACCTTGTGTTTATTATAAGTTGTCATGCAAACATCACTTCTGCCCGGATCTAAAAAACTGGTGCTTATTGCGGCAATATTGCTTTCCGGGGTATTTTTAGGGGGATTTACGGTGCTAAACGACGAGCAGCAATGGATAACATGGGGCAACCGCTTTCTGAACGAGAGCTACGACCCTACTGTTGAGCCCAAGCTGAAAAAGTATGAAATAATGCTCACGCCTGATCATTTTATCCGTCTTCGTAAAACTTATCAACAGGGTAAACAGGAGTATTATTCGTTTAACGTAAAGCGTTTTACCGACCTGAATTATATCCCCGGCACGGCAGCTACAGACACCCTGGAGATAAAAACCCAAACAGACGATATCATCTACCAAACTTATGAAGACCCAAAAGGCGATATAGATTCGATGGCCACAAGCTGGGATATCCCGGTAAAGAAAATGACGCAGCCGCGGGTAGATAGCTTGCGGCGGGCGTTAACCTTTTTAAAAGCAAAGGGGTTATAAACCGTTTGCCCTGACCGTTATTTCGGCAATATCCAGCACTTTTATTTCCTGTTCTTTTTCCATGTGCTTTACGCCATCGGTAAGCATGGTCATGCAGAACGGGCAGCCCGATGCAATTACACTGGCGCCGGTTTCAATCACATCAAGCATACGTTCGTCGTTAATGTCTTTATTGCCTTTTTCGGGCTCCTTAAACATTTGGGCACCGCCTGCACCACAACAAAGGCCGTTGCTTTTGCAGCGTTTCATTTCTACCAGTTCGGTATCCAATATCTCTAAAGCCGCACGCGGGGCTTCGTAAACGTTATTGCCCCGGCCCAGGTAACAGGGGTCGTGGAAGGTTATCTTTCGGCCTTTAAAGCTTTCACCACCTTCTGCTTTTAGCTTACCTTCATCAATTAATCCTTGTATCAGTTGTGTATGATGGATCACTTCGTAAGTACCGCCAAGGCCGGGATATTCATTACGGATGGTATTGAAGCAATGCGGACAGCCGGTCACTATTTTTTTGATGTTATAACCGTTCAGCACCTCAATATTCACCATGGCCTGCATCTGGAACAAAAACTCGTTACCGGCGCGTTTAGCCGGGTCGCCGGTGCAGCTTTCTTCGGTACCTAAAACGGCGTAACTGATGCCTACATGATGTAATATCTTGCAAATATCGCGGGTTATTTTTTGCGCGCGCTCGTCAAAACTACCGGCACAGCCAACCCAAAATAAAATCTCAGGTTCTTTGCCTTCGGCAGCCATTTCGGCCATGGTTGGTATCTTTTGCTCCATTATTCTTCTTCGCTTATCTCGGTTATAAACTCGTTAATGCTGCTGTAGTTGGTAAACGTAATGGCCGAATTAATCTCGTTCAGCCTGTTTAAAATATCAAGGGCTACACCCAGTGCATCGCTCTCAATGCCATGCATATTTGCATCCCAGTTGATACCGGCAAGGGTATCGTTCTCGTCCATACCCATACACCAATCCTCTAAAAAAATGGCAAGGGGAATTTCTGTTGGAACAAAGCTTTTCCAGTCGTCGCGGGCACTGGTTTTGGCGAGCCCCCTCTCCGACCAAAACGGCACAACGGCAGCTTCATCGTTTTGGGCCGACTCGGCATTGGCCCAGCCGGTTTTGCTTTTTAAACCCCACACTAATTTTGCGGCGGCTACTTTTTCTATAAACTGGTTGTATTTAACTTCTATCTCTTCTGCCATTCGTTCGTGCTATTAATCAACTTTATCATTTGCTGCCCAGTTAAACCTGTCGGCCTGGCTGTATTTCCACGGGGCGCCGTTATTTTCCATATTGCCAAACATATTGTTAAGGCTTGCCGGCGCCTGTGATTCTTCCATCACAACGTAACGGCGCATCTCGGTAATAATCTCAAGCGGGTTAATATTCACCGGGCAGGCCTCTGTGCAGGCATTACAGGTGGTACAGGCCCACAACTCCTCGCGGGTGATGTAGTTATCCAGTAAAGTTTTATCGTCGGTGTAATCCTTTCCGTGTTTATCTATATTGTTACCAACTTCAACCAGCCTGTCGCGCGTATCCATCATAATTTTGCGGGGCGATAAGAGTTTGCCCGTAATATTTGCCGGACAAACAGAAGTACACCTGCCGCATTCGGTACAGGTATAAGCCTCCATCAGGTTCTTCCAGGTAAGGTCGGTTACGTCCTTTACCCCAAAACGGCTTACTTCGGCAGGTTCGGGCACGAAGGAAGGATCGAGCATAGCCTTTACCTCGTTGGTAACCGATGCCATATCTGTAAACTCGCCTTTGGGTTTTAGGTTGGAGTAATACACATTGGGGAACGCCAGCAGTATGTGGAAATGTTTGGAATACGGCAGATAGTTTAAGAATGCCAGTATGCCGATAATATGGAACCACCAGCAGCCGCGTTCAATACCGGCTAAGGCGCCCGGCCCAGATGGCAACAGTGGTGCTATAAACCCACTGATGGGGAAACTACCCGCTGTAGCATAATGGCCAAAATGTAAAAGCTGTAATTTATAGTCGGCGGCGTTCATGGTTAGGAAAGCCGTCATCAGTAATATCTCTATGGTGAGGATGTAGTTCGCGTCAGATTTTGGCCAGGCGGTCATTTCTGTACCGTTAAAGCGTTTCAATTTAAGGATATTACGCCTTGCCAGGAATACCACGCATGATACCAGCACCAGCAGCGCCAACACCTCAAATCCGCCTATCAGTAAGCCATACAAGCTGCCCAGTGGTTTTGAGAAGATACGGTGCGAACCGAAGATGCCATCTATCATGATCTCCAGCACCTCCAGGTTAATGATCACAAAACCTACGTAGATAAAAAAGTGCATTACTGCTGCGGTTGGGCGTTTTACCATTTTGGTTTGGCCTAAAGCAACCCTGGCCATTATTGCCCAGCGCTCGGCCGGGCGGTCGCTCCTGTCAGTATCGCGGCCTAAAAGTATGTTGCGGCGTACCCTGGCAACGTTTTTACCAAACAGGTAAACAGCGCCAAGTAAAATGATGATAAATACGATTTGTGCGACCATTATATTATGCGTGCATAGTAATTTAAAGCTAAATTAGGAATTTGATTTAAAGTAAAGGTAGATATTACGGAAATGTTTTGAACTTAGAATTTGTTTAAATAACGGTTGTTGAAAGCCCTGCAGAAAAAAACTAAAAATAATTTAGCAATGTAATTCCTTGAAATTCAACCAAAGAACGTAGTAATATGCCGCCTGCTTAACTAAAGTTGAAAAAAATGTTTCCAGAAATAAAAAAAACGCTACATTTGCAGACCTTAAACGGAGCGGTATCATAGCTCAGTCGGTAGAGCAAAGGACTGAAAATCCTTGTGTCGCTGGTTCGATCCCAGCTGATACCACAAAACAAAAGCCTCTTAGAGAAATCTGAGAGGCTTTTTTGTATTTAAAGTGCTTATTTAGCCTATAAGTGCATGTTTAAAATAATTGTTAATTAAATCCACTATAGAACTACGACTGTTCTATAAATTCAAAATTCACCATTTCATAGGTAAATGTACTGCTTTTGGCGCAGTTTTGGCGCAGTTTTAGGGGTTAAATAGTCTTTCCATATCTGTATTGTTTAAGTGAATGAATGATTATGATGCCTATACAGGCGTAAGGAAAAACTAAATGCAAGGAGGAACGGAATAAATGTTGGGTAGTGTCAGGGCTTGTGTTTATGCCGTAGTTCCTTGCCTTGTGTTGTTCCTGGTGCCTAACTTTGCTGAATAATCATTCTCACACTCCCCTTTCCCACTTAGCCGATTTTCCAATTTCCAAAAAGTTTCATCAAACTACTATATATAGGAAGATTACAAAGAACTGTAATTTTTTGGAAATGTTTAGAATTGAATCAATTTGATGATTAATGCTGTGTTTGGAGTAAGGTTGGTGCAATTCGTCCTTTATGCTTTAAAAGGTACAATTCGCTGGTTTTGGTAGAAAACGGTGCAAAACACATGTTTTACCATGTAAGCTGAGCATTTGGTGGAACTACACTTTGCCATTTTCCAAAAAACTACTTGATGTTACTTAGTATAGGAGTATTACAAAGATTTAATATTTTTTGGAAATGTTTCTTGGTGAGGATAGAAATGTAGATTGGGTGGTTTGGGGTGTATTCTAAGCTTGTTCTTTAAAGGTAAACTTCGAAGCTTTCAAGAACAGTACCCTGTAAAAGAAGTTGAAGGATAAGTTATAAGGCATAAGTAAGTATTTGATTATTGCTATAATTCACATAGCTTAGAGTTTCACCTAACCCTATAGAAATGAATAAATTTTGTGTGTTGCTTCAAGCCGGTGGCGGCATTGGTTTTTCACAGTTAATAATCGCACTACTGTCAATTGGTTTCTTTGTATTAATGTTTTTTGCCTTGCGCGGGTTGATGCTATGGTATTGGAAGGTCAACACGATTGTTTCAAATCAAACAGCTCAAACTGAATTATTAAAAAGGCAAAACTTTTTGATTGAACAACAAACGGAATTGCTAAGAGGATTCAAAACACAACTAGGCGATAATGCGACTGACTATAACAAAGATGTTTGAAAGTTTTTTCAAGCGGCAAGCTATAATGCTCAAAATCTTATTATTGGCATTTATGCCTTTAACGTCACTGAAAGCACAAAACGCCGACAGTTTGATGAAAGATACCACAATCTACAAACAAGCTCAGGTTGACAAGCCGGCTGAATTTCCTGGAGGGAATCATAGTATATACCAGACCTTTGGCTATCGTTTTCATTTCACCGCTCAATCTGTAGATAATCACGCTAAAGGCAAACAGATTGTTACGTTTATTATAGAAAAGGACGGTAGCATCAGTAATATAAAATTTTCAGCGACGATTGGCTATGGCCTGGAAGAAGAATCGATCAGGGTGTTTAAAGCCTTCCCAAAGTGGAATCCAGCTTTGATTAACGGGGCCCCTGTCAGATCCATAATATCCGGTTTTCCTTTGTCCCTTAGTGTCGGACAATAAAAGGTAATAAGAATAATAAGGTGTATGAACAAGGAAGATTCCCATTAAGGTTCAAATACCCGTTCGGCAATCCCCTATTATGAAAACCAAATGTTTGCCCGCTTTGCCAGGACCGGCCGTGCGACCCTGTTCCATACGAATGGATGCACCAGCCAAACGCCTTAAAAGATATGCCGGCGATGTTCGGTGATTACGCCGGGCGGCTGTATGTTTTTGCAAAAAGTCAAAAAAGTTTAAGTATACATCAAGTTAATGTAAACCTCGTATATTTATAGAACACTATTTATACCTAACAAATTCCTATGCTAGTTACAAACATAGCGGCACTACAAGCCCTTGATCCATCGTCAGTAAATGAAGAAGTTGTTGCAGAATACTATTCGATTCAATTTGATGGTGGAGGCGGAACTTTTTATTGGGATGATTCATCAATAGAAACCGCTAATAATGGTACCATTTTCGATACTAATTTTTCACCTACGCCACTTACTGGCAAGTGGAAAAGAATCTATTCTCCACCAATTGACATTCGATGGTTCGGTGCAAAAGGAGATGGGGTAACTTATGCCACTGACCGTATTAATAATGCAATAGATTGGGCATCCTACACTAATGAAAATACCGTTATTATATCCGGGGGGACTTTTTTGATTGATGCAGGAAAGGAAGTATCGCTAAACGATAATACTCATTTGATTATTGCTGCCTTTTCAAAGCTGAAAAAATATAGAGTTGACGCCGGCGATTATACGATCGTCGGTTTAAGAAATGTTGCAAACGTTATTATAGACGGCGGTGGAGATATCGTAGGAGAGCGCGATGAGCATACGGCACCGGGTGGTGAGCATGGCTTTGGAATAAATGTAGCGGGAAGCACTAACGTTGTCATTGATAACATCAGAATCTCTGAGTGTTGGGGGGACGGCATATATATCGGTGGTGGCACCGCTGAAGTGGGTCAGCCTAATAATATTTTGGTATCACGAGTAGTATGTAACCACAACAGAAGGCAGGGGATGAGTATAACGAATGCTGATGGGGTAAAAGTGTCAAATAGTAGCTTCACAAATACCGGTGGCACTGCACCAGAAGCGGGCATAGATATTGAACCGAACGCAAATCAAACTGTAGCAAATGTTATGATAGATAACTGTCAATGTAATGCAAACGAAGGTTCTGGAATTTTGATGTTCGCAAACCCTGAAAATAGCTTCATTCATAACATAAGTTGTATGAACCTGTCAACAACAAATAACGGTGGAAAGGGCATAGACGTTGCATCAAATTCATTAGGTAGAATCAAGAATATTGACATAGTAAATGCATCGTCTGTTTCTAACAATTTAGGCGGACTCTCATTTGTACGTGTGGAAAACCTTAACGTTGTCAACTTAAGTATTTATAACAGCGGAAATTCTAAAGCTTATACTTGGAGCATTTATCTTGGCTATATTTCAAACGGAAATGTGAATAATTTCAAGATCGAGGAGAATTCCATAATGACTTCCGGATTAAGTTTGCTAGGAGATAATTTGGACGTCACGATTTCAAACGGAAATATTTCAACGTTTAACTATTCTATCACATCAGACAATTCACTAAGCAATAAAAACATCAGAATCTTAAATGTGAAAGTAAGCCAAGCCAGTTCTTGGGGGATTAGCTTAAAATATACTACGAACTCCGTTATTTCCGGCAACATAATAGAGCAATGTGGGCGGGATGGTATCAGGCTAACTGACAGTAATAATAACATAATCAGCAATAATGAAATTACTGACGTGGGAAAAGATGTATCGAACACATTTGCAGGGATACTTATTGAAGGCACCTCTGATAACAACAATATTCAGGGTAATGCCATAAGAGCCGGATTGGCCACAAACAAGATCAAGTATGGTATTTCATGTACCTCTACGTCAGCAGCGGTGTCGAATTTTATCATTAATAATGACCTTCTAAATTCGGGTCTTACCAATAAGATAAATAACTCAGGGGTTAAAAATGTTGTAATAGACAATCGTTATAATGTTGCTGGCAGTACTGTTAATCGCCCTACAGGAATACCAACCGGTTTCATATACAGCAATACGGATACCTTCATCCCTGAAATTTGGAATGGTACAACTTGGGTTTACAATGTGGGGACAGTAAAAAGTATAGGGTCAGCGCATACCAATGCCGATGGCCTAAATCTAACTGGTACGCTTGTAGACGGTGCAATAACAAGTGTTATTGTCGCTTCCGGAACTGAATATCCTTCTGCTAGTGGTGAGGTAAGGACGTTCAATGGTTATTCGTATGAGCGCACGTACAGTATTTATAAGGATGCTTTTACAGCAAACCTTTGGGTGCAAAATTATAATGGAAGTGCCGTGGGACAAGGGTGGGTGTTATTGACTTTGGCAGTGTCGTCTACCAGTGCGCCCGGTAAAATCCAACTGGCTACTCAAGCTGAAGTACAAGCGGCATCGAACGGAGTAAAAGCTATAACTCCTTCAACTCTTAACGCCGCCCTCGATAATTCGTATAATACGATCAACCCAAGTTCCGCGTCCAGCATAAGTAAGCTTGATCTTAATACAACATATCCGTTTAATGCAGCTACTGGTATAGGCAAGACAGGCTTTCGTGTCTTATATCCCCATTTAACAGGCGGGCCAATAATTGCCATCAAAATTGATAACTCAATAGCCGGTGACTGGCTGTTGTTCCCTGCAACGCTGGCAGTGTAGGCATAACGTAATACGATGCTATACCATTCCTCAGCGCTTCTCGCCAGGGTCATGCACATGCGGCTTCAAACCAAGATGCTTAAAAAGTGGAGTATAAAAGCTGGGAGGCTCCCAAAGGGAAACCCTGGTTTTATATACTACCTTGAAACGAAGTGGCTGTATGCTGATGTATCAGCTAACTTTGAGAAGAGAATTAATATAATTTATATATTTAGCAATGGATATTGAACTTTCAAAGAAAAAGCCAAGAGAAGTATGCGGGATAATTATTCCGATAAGTAATACAGATGGCTACCCATTAGGTCAATGGGAAGATGTGCTAAATATTTTAATGGAAGTAATCGATCTCGCAGGGTTCGACGGCAAAGTTGTAAGTGATTCTAAAGTAAGTAACATAATTCATGGAGAGATAGTAAAGAATCTTTATTCAAATCCAATCGTTATTTGCGATGTAAGTTCAAAAAACCCTAATGTAATGTTCGAGCTTGGTTTAAGATTGGCTTTCGATAAGCCGACGATAGTCATTAAAGATGATGCTACAGATTATAACTTCGACACTTCACCTATTAGACATATTTCGTACCCGAAAGATCTTAGGCATACAAAGATTATACAATTTAAAAAAGAATTAAAAGCAGCATTAATCGCAACTTATCGAGCTTTTGAAGATGGCACATACAAAACCTTTTTACAAAGTTTTACAGAATACAAACCCACGATCACAGTACAAGACATCGACCTTAAAGATTATGTAATTCAAGGATTTGATGAAATCAAAAGAGAATTGCAACAGGTTTATAATAATGTAGGACTTCGGCCAACGCTCGATGGTGTAAAGGACAACCCAGTATTGTTAGTTAGGATAAAACACACTAAAAAAACTGGGAAAGCTATGAGTGACCATGTTAAGAAAATTGTCGATAAAAATCTCTCAACTTTCGATAGATGGTACGTAAATACCACATCTGATGGAGAAATATTGATTACGTTGAAAGCGCCAGAACACTCGCTAACGCAATTAATAAAAGCTTTGCAAGCAGATGATGATTTGACAGTTACAACTGCTTATTTCTAAACGGTATCCGACGGCTGCAATATCTGAAGCAACTCATACTCAGTTTTCTCGGCGCCCGTTTTAAATTTGGTCTTATGAATTTGAATATGAATTATACACTCCTTATTTAGGAACTCCTTGTCATAAGCAATAAGAGTTTCGTCGTTTAAATCTTCCGCGATAATTCCCGAGATGGCCTCGCCATTTAACGTTAGAGTTTCAAACTTACCTGAATCGAGAAGTATTCCGCGAAGTATAACCGCAATGAATTGTTCCACGTCTTCTTCGACTGTCGAAGCAACTCGAAGATATGCTTGCTCAACTTGCTCCTCTGAAAAAACAACCCCTACTTCGCCAGATTCCATTTTCAAAATTGAATGTTCATCTACGATTTCCTTTAAAAATCTTTTTAAATTCTTTAAATGCCTATTTGGGATATTTTCGATAGTAGATTCAAAAAGTTCGTCGCTTTCAGCAATATTCGCGATTAACTGAATAACTTGTTTCATCGCAGTTGATATATCTCTTTCTGCAAATAAATCGTTGCTTTCCAATTGGCTTAACTCAACACCGAATGACCCAACGGGTAAAGCAGTTATAAATAACTCTGAATTGGGGAGGCTTTTCGCCTGGCCTCTACGCCCTACGCTACCAAATCGATGCAGTGCTGCTTGAGTTTTAATCATTTCTTGAAAAGGAATAATTGTCTTGCCAACGAAAGAAGATTTAATTCCAATCGCCCCCCTAACCGCACGGCCACTAAAGAGCAGACTTATCTTAGGTTCAAATTCAGTCTGAGGTAAATTTCTCAGTTCATCTTGTAATTCATCCAATTTTGAGCGAAGCCCTATCGACATGAAAGGGTGTTCCTTTACCATATCCAACATTCTGGAAGTGTCAACGATTTCAGCCATCACCCTTTCTTTTGTCCTAAACAAACTCATATTGTTAGTCCATTTAAATAAGTTAAAGCATCGGCATCCTCTACCGGTGTATTAATTGGAACATTTAATATTCCTTTCCAAACACCGTGCCTATTATGCGTAAATAACTGTATCCAATACCTCGTGGATTGGACTGTATTTAATGGGTGAAAGGTGCAATCCACTACATAATGATCTAAAAGGTATTTAGCTTTCGAGTGCGTAGGATTGAAGAATTCTGGAAAATTGGTTGCTATTGTCCCTTGAACTGTCATATCTAATCCTCCAAAGAAAGTTACAACGTCTAAATCACTTGGGGGACGCCCTTCCAACAATTCAATATTTTCGACAAAGCTACCATCTACCCACTGGAAGCCATCAACAACACCGTGTTGCGACATATTTAATCTAAACGTTATGAAACCTTTTAAAATTGCTACTCTTTCAACTGAGGTTGCGAACCTCGCACATAACTCCATTATAGTACAATTATATGGAGATAGATCATTTGGAGCTGTTGGAGAACCCAAATGAGGTGGTAAAACGTTGTTATGATTGAATGATGGTATTGGACACATAATCCTTTTGGAATAGGTATAGGTATAGCTAATGTATGTAAATATATAACATTATCTTAGAGAAATTAAAAGTTATGTTAGTATCTCCATCACGCGAGCCGTCTAAAGCACCGAACATAATTGGAGGTGATTGCGAGTGGAGCTAGGGTCTGAGCAGAGAAAGTACTCATTACGACTGCTCAGTATGCTCATAAAAAACTGGCGGTGCCATTTGATAAACTTTGAAGGTTAACCTGTTTTTACAGTAAGGTAATTTATGAAAGCACTACAAGTAACTAGTATAAACTTTGCGTCCTCTTGATTTAGATCAGATTGCTCTAATAGTGCATGGCGAATCCCCTCTGCATCACTTGAGTAGCCGTAAAGAGCGTTAAAAGCCGTCTTTAATGAACCGTGTAAAGCATGATTCTTTTCAATAAATGCTAACGCTTTACCTAATGTGGTTTTTTCTTCTCCTGTAATCAATTTACAATAAGCTTCGACTGCTGATATTGATTCTTTTATACTGTTACGATAATCAGGATTTGTTCGATCTGAAAACAATTCCAATGCTCTTTTAAGATGAATCTTTACCGAAGGTTTACTTGGGTTATTTAACGCTTCTTCAATCGACTCAATCTCAATGGAAGATGAAATTTCACTAATTTGAAAGTCTATAAACCGATAGGCGGATAAGAAGCGCTCAAGTGTTTTATTGCAATTCTCGACGAAATGCTTATTATTTGGATTGTTAACACCCCCGTGATATTGGTCGAGTTCGTAGTTATTTAGTATAAATTCTAAAACATTAAACACTTCATACCAAGGGGATTTGATGAACACCTCTTTTACCATTTCACAAATTAGAGGAGCGCTTGGAAAATCATCATATCTCCGATGAAAATATCCCATCCATAATCTATTTAACAATACCCGAGATGGATCATTATTGTCACTGATGTGAAATGAAAGCTTATCGAAATATAATAAATAGGCGATATTCCATAAGGCATTTTTAGTTTCATCATCGATAGATTCTCGTTGAATCTCTACTCTCGTTGGGGTTATCCCCATTCTTTCAGAAAATGATTTCATATTATAATTATAAGCTAAAATATTTATTAATTTTTAATTAGCGAACCAACCTGCGAATAGAGCAAAACGTCTGTGAAGAGAGAGCCGATAGGCGGTTTCACAGAATGCTTCACAAAGGCTTGGCGCTGCGGTTGCTATATGGATAGCGGGTTGGCATTGCAAGCGCCGTGACAATGGCTGAAGCGTTTTGCGAGACGCAGGTGAGCTAAAATTATGATGAGCGACTGGATTTGTAAATGTTGAACGTTGCAAGCTTTACCTGGTTGTAAAACCAAGTATAAGCGCAGCATTAGTGAAACGTATATAAATACAGAGAAAGCGAATGAGGAGTGGCGATTCTCCGAAAATCAAATCGCATGACAAGCCGGCTTTGCCGGTAAAGCGTTAATGTGCTTTGAAAAAGCTTATTAATGCTTAACGAAGCTTGGCGTGATGGTTTGATGAGGTTAGCGCAACGTAACACCTATCTTCCTGGTGGGTGAGAGGCCCGAAGCGCAAAGAACATATTTAACCATTCCCTCTTAAGCAACTCTTAGGAAATGGTTAAATATGGTTCTGGTTGCTTTCATGTATATGTAACTGTTAGTAGTTGTTAAACTATCGACGATCCCGATATTCCCTTAAGAATAGATTCGAAGTCTTTCCTCCCGTATGCAGTCGCTTTGTATTGAGTAATAATTAGTCTTCCACCCTCGATATCCGATAAGCTGACATTTTTTAACAGAGAATAACGTTCAATAATAGGTTTAAACTTTTCTAAACCGTTTGGTGATAAACAATTATAGATGAGCAATAACAATTCATTAGAAGATAGCTGGGCACGAACAAGCGCAGTGTAGAATTTCTTATCTTTTATGGAAGATGTATCTACAAACTTAAAGATATGATATAGATTTCTAAAGTAGTGACTAAGTGCATCTTCGTGGTTATCATAAAAACTAAGATAGGCGTCAACTAATTTCACAACAGATGTTTTGTCGATTGCCTCACATTCCTTTTTAAAAAGGGTGTTGAAAGTTTTAAAACAATCTCTTCCAATTCTATTAGGCCCACCAGTGCTGCTTCGGAAAGTCATTGAATTCACAATGTTATGGTGCAGATTGAGCATCTGATAAAAAGAACTTTCAAATCTCTGCAATGTTTGAGTTGCAAGTTGTTCAGAATAAACTTTTCTCGTTTCCTCTAACTCTTTGGTTTGCAATTCAAATTCCTTAATCTGTTGTCTTAAAGCATCTGTTTGTAAACCCAAAGCTTCTTTATTGACTGCCATATCTTTTCGTTGTTCCGTAAGGGCAACATAAAATAATATCACACTCGCTAAAGACCAACATGTGCCAACTAACCCACTCAAAATAGAACCATAGCTACTAATTTTGCCATCATTCACCGGTAGATTAGTTGATAGTCCTGACCATTCTTTCCAAAAGAAAATCATTGTTAATATGACTGCGAAACCAACGCCAAGCGACATTAAATAAATTGCGTGTCTGTCTGTGAACTTCATAAGATTAGGTTTATGCCCCTAAGTTAGTAAGTTAGTATTCTAACCTACTATAATGTCTTTCAATAATGGCTTCACATGAATTATAAAGTCTTTACCGTTCCATGTAGCTTCACAGCTTTTTAAACGGAATGTATCACCTTGATTCCAATTACCACTTACTATATCTTCTATAAGGTCACTCAGCCAAACAGTTTCCCCAATAACAATATCAGATGGTATTAAGTAAGCCGCAAAAGGGGATTCAAAGTGATGTGGATAGTAGTAGGTAAAATCAATCACCGTTGCTAAATTCTTATCACCCCACGTATTCTCTCGATAATCATGTACTACTTTTATTTCTCCTGTGGTAGTATTTTGCACTACCGAATACTTGCTTTTTATTTGGGGTGATGGCACTACAGGTTTGACTAATGGCCAATAGCCTTCTTTTACAGCTGCGTTAATTGCAGCTTCTGACCTTGCGGTCTTTATAATTCTTAAATTATTTTCCATTTTGTTTATATGTGATGGTTAGGTTGTCTTGATTTATATCCACTTTAAGACAGGTTTGTGGTTGGTCATTAACTAAAGTCTGCAACTCTGTTTCGCTTAATGATGCTGTATCAAATACGGTCGTTTGACATTGATCGCACATCTTACCTTTTTTTAAGGAATCAGTTACACTCAATTCTTCCCACTGTTTTGAGAAAGGACAATGCAGCTTCTTTAAGAATGTGTCGGCATCTGTATAAATTTCTTTTGTAATTGGGTTGTATTTCATTGTTTTATAAGAGCCTACTATGATGTAGGCTCTCGAAGTAATACTAATCAAATGATTGCACTGAACCGTCGGAGAACCTTATTTTTGAAATATGGCCAGTTGGGGTTTTACCTTCATAGCCCTCTAATGGAGTTATAGCAAAATCATCTTTTCCAGTTCCGTTAACCGGAAGGTTTACATTTCTTATAATTTTCACCGTAGCATCATTAACTAAGCTGCGTTTCATACTCGATTCGCTCCACTCGTGGAAATCGTTATAAACAAAAACATACATTATCTGAGTTATATCCTTTTTATGAATGTTATGATAGTGAACTGTAATTCGAGGGTTGAAATTGGCATCGAAATACTTCTTGTACGATGTAACAAATTTCTGTGATTGGCCGTAGATCGTGCCTGAAATCATAGCGGCTACTAATATGCAGATAGCTGTTTTAATTTTGAATTTCATGCCTCTTTTATTTATCAATGTATCGCGACTTTAAATCGAATGTAAACAAGCGTGGATTAGTCCCTTCATTTGAATTGTAGTCAGATAGTATACAATCAATTCTTTCCGATTTTGGCCCGGTCTCTGGTGGTCTGCCAGTGTAGGTTATTTGGCCCCGGCTTTTATCGTTGAATGAAACTACGTTGCCTTTGTAGTAAGCAGACGCATTTAAGCTTTTATGCAAAACATTAAACCAGGTTTTGTTGTGAAACGCGTGCTTCACAGTGAATTTGACGGTAGTTTCATCCTCTTCGATCAATACAGCGAATAGCGTTGTATCAGACTTTCCCTCCATAGCTTTCCATACAAAATATTTAACCTCCCCATCAACTGTTGGCGTTTTAGATTCTAATTTCCATTTAGCGCTAATAGACTTAAGATGTGTTGAAACTTGTGTTATAGAGGATCCTTTATTACTCATCCAGATTGTAAAAAGCTTTTGTAGTTGACTGTAAGTAAGTGTTTGTGCCTGGATATTTATCATTTTAAACATCAAGGCAATGATCAGTATTAGTTTTCTCATTGTGATAATTAGGGAACCGATTAGTCATATCGGTAGGTTTGTAATGATTATAGTGGACTAAACCATAATGCTAAATTAATAATTTACTTAGTTATAACTAAGTAGTATTTAAGCTTTGTTTTTATTCTTTCGTTGTTGATGGCAGCGAATCTTAAAACAGATATTGAAGCTTACGTAATCAATAAGGTCAAGGAGAAAAGGGAGGCTTTAAAGCTGACTCAATCTGAACTTGCTGTGCAGTTGGATTTGTCTGATGGCTTTATTGGCCAAGTTGAAAGCTCAAAGTTTCCTGCTAAATACAACCTTAATCATTTGAATAAGCTTGCTATAATATTTAAATGTTCTGTTAAAGATTTTCTACCTAACGAGCCTTTTAAGTAGGAGCCGAAACTCCTACTATGTTATGCAACTGCTCTCATTTGCTTTCTTTTAACCGCTGCCGGTTTGTATGGTATTACCGCAATTGGGTAATTCATGTGGCTGCTTTCGATAGCTTCATAAAGCTCTGAACAATCTGTAATCACCGCAGCCGTGTAAAGGCAGTCCTCAATGTTAACTTCATTGTTAGCTTTAGCTGTTACATTGTAAATCATCCTGACAAACTTTGCAGTAATATCTGTGTAGACGTTCCTTTCGCTGAATTGCTCGAAGCCAAACTGGATGCAAAGATGTTCGCCATCGTCGTCTTGATCTAAAGCGAGGTAGAGAATAGGCGAAATGAGTTGTTGCTCTTTTTCACCGCCACCGATTGGTTTAGCTGTAAGGTTTATTGTGCATCTAAGGTCGTGCCTATCTACAGTAGCAATAAGGTTCTTTGCACCTCTGAGGATTTTATAATAAGCTGCTTTAACTGCCTTATTATACGGTAATGTTCGCGAATCATTGATCGTTCGTTGTTTCATGTTGTATTGGGTTTGGGTTAATGGATTTATGTTAAATGAACAATGCCTGTTGACATCGTTACCAAGCATTTAGAATGTTTTTGAGAATTGATAAGGCGCAGTACCTTTTAGAAAAATAAGGTTGATTTGGATTTACCTTTGCGGTTCATCGTCCTTTATGTGATTGGTCATGTCGCCAACCTGAACTTCCAACATCCGTTGTATGGGAACAAAGTAGGCTGAATCATGATATTCCTGGTCTTCGAACGCATTGTAAAGGATGCATTCTTTTCTAAACCAAGTGTATTCCATCAGGTCTTGCACCATAGGCCATAGGACTAAGATGTATACGCTCTCTGCCGGTGTCTCTTTAATAATTGTTAATTCTGCTGCGTTCATGGTTTATATGGATTTATAAAGTGTGAATGAATTGAGATTTTTGATAAGCCAAAACCGCTTTGTGGAACCCTGCAAGGCTCGGTTGCTTGGCAACCTCTGTGATGTATGGGGTTAGATGAAACTCGCGAAACAGAGCTCGTATGGCATCTTCATGAGGAGAATTCTCAAATTGGTATACTATGTTGATTTGGTAAACAAAGTCACATTCGATGTCCCACCAAAAAGTTGAGGTAAGAAAGCTGTAGATAGTAAATGGATTCTCATTGTCGTGTTTATAATCCCGTTCATAGCAGGTCTCCCCTGAATTGGCATAAAGTTCCTTTACTTTCCTGAGCACGCACTCATATTGGATGATTCTTGTGTCGATGAGCTGTTTGTGGTTATTAGCATGTGATAGTTTACTCACCTTTTTCCAGCGTTTTGAAATAGGGTAAACTTTAGAGTAAGTAGGTGTCGTTATTGGGATTTCGTTGACTTCTGAGATCTCTTTCATGTGTTTTGGAGGTTTTTGGTGGTCGTTTATGGTTTGATTTTGGTTTGGGATTTTCGAAATGGATTATACGTAGGCAGTATTCATTGCACCTTGTGCAAGCTTTTGAGATTTCTTCCGATAGGAAGAATAATTCGGCGTTCATGGCAGCTTGGCTGCGTGAACACTTCGCTATATATTTCGTTTTCCTACGAGATTAGGTTGGGGGGGTACAATCAGAACTCCAGGTGTGTGCAGAACACTCCCAATAATTTTTCTCAGACATGAGTTTCTTATAGCAGACGCAACTAATGTTGAAAGGCCAGGGGGGCGTATTTATGGGGAGGGGTGTATTCTAATAGCGCTTTGAGTTGATAGTTTTAATTAATAGCTTTAGAAAATAAACCTTAAACCCTTATCTCATCATGGATGTCATTTTCCCCTTATTGTTAGTTCTTGCTATTTCTATCGTTGTGTTTCTTGTATTCAGGGCTGTTATGCTTTGGTATTGGAAAATAGATATAATTGTTAATGAGCTGGAGGCTATTAAGCATCAAGTGACCGCTCAAAATGAATATCATCGTAAACAAATAAGAATTGATTATTACAAAGCGAAAGTTCTAGGGGATAAACAAGGCGCATACGAAAGCTTGCTAGAAATAGTAATTGATGATTTGTTAAAGGATGGATTAAAGAACGAACAGCGAGAAAATCGTTATGTTCAAATTCAAAAGAAGCATATTGAAAATTTTGAAAAGCTGGGTTACTCGTTCCCTGAATACTCAACGCTGTTTGATCGATGACCTATAAAGAACTATTACAGGACAGCAACTGGCTACTTAAGCGGCAGGTAGTTTTTGAGCGAGATAACTTTTCGTGCAGTCATTGCAATAATAAAAAAGTTTTGGAAAACACTTATTGTGGCGTGCTACGATATCAATCTAACTATCAAGAATCAATGATATTTAATTATATTGGTATTGACAACGATAAAAAGATTTTTAGAAAGCCTACCATAATCAAACCGAGTACATCTTTGCTATCAGTTTATAAGCAACCATTTATAGGATATGTTGATACTGAATCGGTAAATTATAAGTTTGCTAAAGTAATTGCGATAAAGGATAGTAGCGTGAAGTTTGAAAGTACTAACCCTTTCTTTTTTCTTGATCCACTTTTAACTGAAAAATTAGAGGCATCCATGAAAGATTTAACACAACCGTTTTGGCGGTTTGTTTCAGGCTTGCATGTGCATCATAGTTATTATCAGAAAGGGAGGTTGCCGTGGGAGTATCCTGAAGAATCTTTTCAAACATTGTGCTGGCAATGCCATGAAAATCTACACAGCAATAGTAAAGTTCCATATTTAAATGAACAAGGTCGTGAGATCGGACTACTAACACCTTGTTATAAGTGTCATGGCGCCGGCTATTTCCCAGAATATAAACATGTGCAGGCAGGAATCTGCTTTAGCTGTCAAGGTGCTAAGTACGTTGAGTTAATTGACAAAGGCTAGCCGAACTATTTTTTTTACAAGGTACTTTTCGAAAGTTACCTTATAAATGAATGTGGGATTGCGTTATTGGCGTGCAATCGGATTCTCTGTAAACAAAAAAGCTGCACATAGGCAGCTTAGAGTGTTATTTAATTTGAGATACATGATTCGCTTTTAATAGCAATTCAACCTTTTCGATTCTCTTTGTAATCAACATCAAGTTTGTTGTTAATTCGACATTTGTATTAATCTGTAGTCTCCATTCTTCTAAAAGGAACTCAATTTTCTTTTTTAATTTATTTAGTTTCATTATGATAGCTGATGTATTAATTGTTTATGCTAATTATCTAAACGGATGGATGCATTAAACATCCTTTGTTGGATCTAAAGAATTCGTAAAACAACAAAAGGGAAGTGTTGTAGATGAACTGTATATCAGATATTTACTTACGTAAAGATACGAAATTTAAAGAGCTTAGGCAAGCAATATATTTTATATTATTTACTATAAGGACTTGCATATTAAAAATAGCAGCCAATCTATTTACTATAAGTTACCATTCGACTTGCTTTTCATTATCATTAATAATTAACTTCGAATGTTGCCTTTTAAATGAATGTGGTTGACCTGTTGTCAAGATATCATCTCAAACCTTGCTTAACAACAAAGGCTATTTAATGCTCAACTAATAGCAAAACGTGTGTTTTGTCAACAAAAATGGCAAATGGTGTGGTTTTGCTCAAGAACAAGTAAAAGCACTGGTTTATGGTTTATAATAACCAAAGTCTATGTTAAACAAGAAAACCTGCTTTAAAGGCAGGTTTTAATTGTTGTTGAACGTTTTCCAAATTCCGAATAGGTCCTTTCATATTACCTATAGTAACAACATATTTTCATTTTCTGGAAAATGGCAATTTCCCAGTTTGCTATGCAGCTTCCTTTACAATGAAATTTAGTTTAGTAATTTCATATGCTGGCTTTAAATTACCGGCATCATCTTCTTTCTTGCATTGATGCAGTTCAAACAAGCCAAGTTCCTTAAGTTTCTCGACAGTTGCGATTTCGCGCTTTCCATCAGCTTTTCTTATCCGTAGCTTGTCGTAAAACTCTTGCAATTTAATTTTCATATCCTTTCTTATGTATCGTTCACCTAATTGGTATTCATCTATTAGCATTAACCGTAGTTTTGCTTCTGCATTTTGGTTGCTTGTTTGTATTAGTTTAGCTTTCATTGCTTTGTTGTTATAATTAAGATTTCTAATTTCTTTTAGTCCAAGTTGCTCATACGCCTCAAATAGAATAGGACACTCTTCCTCATAACCTCTTATAGTTTCGGTAACGACTCCGTATTCATATTGACTTTTGTTAATCTTAAACTCCTCCAGGCGCTCTACTATTTGCATATTGATTTCTTCTTGGGACTTTCTTTCCCGAACGACTGGCTCAAGGTCAAACTTTTTAAACTCGGTATCGTAGTTTATACTCTCCCAAGTCTTTTTGATGGTATCTGCATTGTTATAATGCTCGCGGCACCATGCTGCACAAATTAATTGGTCATGCTTCATAGGGTAGCGAACCCTGTAATTGCTTCCATCCAAACGTGAAAAAGGCTTAACTAAATCAACAATCTTACCATCATCAGCAAAACTCTCTGTGTTACATAATTTAATATGATGATTGTGATATTTAATATGGTTCGTAGCATTAAACAATGCGGAGCTTTGTATCTCTTCAAAGGTTCTCATATCGCCCTTACATAAGTTGTTAGTGACATGGTAAATCTTATTAGGCGTTACTTTTGATCTTCCCACGGCCTGGTAACCCTTGTATGGTATTCCAATCATTGTATGTGGTTGATGAACATCGGTTACTAGAATGATGGTAGCGGTTTCATCCTCGTCTAGATTCCATCCTTCATTGTATCGAGTAGTAAAAAAGTTGAATTTCTTAAACTCCTTTTTGCGCGGAAGCTCTTTGTGAAATACACTTGCTTCCTTAAGGTTTTCGATATTGCGTCGCTCGTCCCTGCAATATATATTGACATCTGTTACTCCGGCTGACATAACTACTTCACCCGAACTGGTTACTGAAGGATAGAAGATATAAACGTTGCCGGGGAACATTTCAGGTGTTTTTAGCATATGTAAAAGCACAGCCTTAGGATCGTGTTCATTTACTATCGTAATCTTACCAAATTTCTCTTTAAATAAGATTTTGTAGTGAGGCAATGCTAAAATCTTTGGGTCACTGAACAGAAAAGGCGATGCAGAACCCATAGCCATATCCTTAAACTCCCAGATCAAATCTTCGTCAAATGGAATCAATATATCTTCTCTAAAACTATCCGTGACGTAACAGTGCACTTCGTCAAGATATAGGAAGAAGTTATTGAATAGCCATTGTAATTGTTCGTTCGTAATGGCCGCTGCAATTATCTTATTAAAACTTTCTGGTGTGGTTACTAATCTTTTATATTGCGCATCAGAATTTAGGTAGTCTGCAATCATCTCGGGTGTAACCCCTTTTTTAATCTCAAAAAGATTAAGGTAGGGATATTGCTTTAACGCATCTTCAATTATAGGAACTGAAGGGATTACACTAATACTATGCCTTTCGTCATGGAAGTTGGTATAAGTAATGCCTAATCTAGTTTTGGTTTTATCAATAAAACCGTTGGGAACTCGTTTGTTCGGGAATGCAACATTGAAATTATCAGTTAATTCAAGGTTGATGTAAATTGTTTGTTGGTACACTTCATTGTATATAAAAAGTAAAGCAGGGTGAATCTGTTGCCTGGGTGTATCTATTGAAGTGGTGTATCTAATATACCAACGATATGTTTTTTGGAAACCTAAAACCAACAAAAAGCCAATTTACATTGGCTTCTGTACCCTGCTTAAGAGTTATATATCGTTTCGAATTGTTAAGACAAATATACGAAAATTAATTGACATTTACAAATATATCACTGATTATCAGTTATTTAAACAATAAACTTCTGCAACTCATATTTTTCATTATGCAAGAGTCAAGAGCTGATTGAAGACTGTGATATTTAATTCTTAAATTATTTTAATTAATAATTTGCAACTTATTCTAATAATACTACATTTGCAGAACCTAAACCATCAAAATCAATCATGACGCAACCTCTTCTGGTTGTTGTACCAATCACCAAGGCAAAATAATAATTCGTTCTTTGACATCTTGAATAAACCCATAATAATTTTTATTCATGGAAATTAAAATTTGAACCTTGCAAGTGATAGCTACGCTTGTGAGACTTCCTATATACAGTTTAGAATGGCAATTCTAGGCGAGGGGGCTATTAAAGTTATCCCTGTTATGCTGTGCCAATCAGCATTATCGGTACCGATTAAATAACTGAAAAAATCATTTATTTAATTAATTAAAACATGTTAACAAACAAATCTGAAGTCAACGACTTGGCTTCTACATCAATAACAAATTCAGCAAACTTATCTTATAATCAGAAGCAACGCTTTGCTGTACTGCGGAACATATTCCCAGACGATTCAAGTACTTATGAACTAATAACGCTATTAGAACCGCGAGGTGAAAATAGTTATCAGAAAGTAAGCGAAAAACTGCAAAATATTATGAAAGCTGACTATCTCACACAGAGATATCATGACCTGCTTTCCGAAAACTTTGAAGTTGGTGTTACCTATACCGAAAATCAAGTTATGGGTATCATTGGTGCTCTGAGACGAGATATTGATCTCGATACTTACTTAACAGGTATCAAGAAAAACTCCCTTCGAGACTTGTTCTCTGTGTTTTTGGTAAAAACGGAGATTGATGAAATTAGTTCAGACCTTGAACAAGCTGCAAAGCAGAAAAAATCGATAAGAGGATATACACCTTTATTTAAACTTAAGCCTGAAGATGAATAAACTCAAGCCCATCCCTAATAAGGATGGGCTTTTTTGTTTCATTATTAATTACAACTGCGGTGCTGCATCTCTTAGTTCCTCGCTGTTAAACTCTCCAAGACTACGCAAATATTTTAAAGTTACGATGATATTAGAGTGTCCTAAAAGTTTTTGAAGTAAGTAAACATCCTTTGTTTTCCTATAAACCTCTATGGCAGCTGTGTGTCGAAACGAATAAATAGTTTGATTTTCAAATATCAATCCTAACTCAAACATTTTCTTATAAGCCCTTGACCAGGCAGTGTTGAAATAGGATTCATTAAAAGGTTCAATTTTTAAACTAAAAATATTATCCCTCCTACTCAAGTTTGAAAGAATAGGCACAAGCTCCTTTCGGGCGTAATCCGGAATGTACACTACCCTGACCTTTCCTCCCTTATTTTCATCACCCGATAAATGTATTTCAGTCCAGTCTTTCTTAAAATCATTAAGTGTCAGTAGCCTAACTTCTTCGTGCGGACGAAGCCAGGAACTATAGGTAATTAGGCAGCATAAGTACAGGTTGGGATAGTGGGTTTTTAAATAATTAAGAATTGGCTTTACCTGGGACCTCTCATAAGCTTTATGTAATTTGGCTTTAGCTTTCCTGCGTTTAGTGTCTTTTACTGTTTTTAATTCTTTGTTGTCAAGCCTTCCTGCAGCAGAGATTATTACACCTAAGTTTCTTCGCTTATTCATGTAATATGTTCCTGACGAGCCGAATCGAGAGAGGAATTTCTCAATTCTAATGCTGGCAACATCATTGATAGGGCCATTTGCTTCACTAGGAAGCATAAAATCCCTGAAGTCTCTGTAAACGCTCTTAAGATCACGCTTATATGTTCTGCTTAAATCAGAACGTAATTTTTCCTTAACAGCTTCAAACAATAATTTTATAGCTGATAACGAAACCGTAAGTTCTTTGATATTTTGATGTAGTGGGGTATCATCTTTAATTATAGGGTAGATGCCGGCTTCTAACGATTTGTGTATTTCAAATTGCAGCTTCTTAAGTAGCTGACGTTTTTCATCTAAAGACTTCGCACGATTAGGATTAATTTTCAATCCAACATTTTTACCATGATACTGCTTTTGTATTTCGTTGTTAAAATAAAATGTAATGTAAGAGCGATGATTTAAATCATCATTAGTGACAATAATTGGTTCTGTGTAATCGGAGATTTTTATGGACATCTTGGCGCACTTTTGGCGCACTTTCGAACTAAAATCGTAAAAAACGCCTTAAATACGCTTATTCAGTCGGTAGAGCAAAGGACTGAAAATCCTTGTGTCGCTGGTTCGATCCCAGCTGATACCACAAAACAAAAGCCTCTTAGAGAAATCTGAGAGGCTTTTTTGTTACATGTGCAGATGGCCAATGCTAAAGATGTTGGACCAACTGGAAAAAAGATCCGGGTTATTTCCCCCTAAAGACCTTTCCAAAATAAGGTATTTGGATGGAAATATTTCCACGAATGCCAGTACTCCTGGTACGACTGCACCTTGCTTAACCGGCTACCTTTAAGCGCCCCTGATGTTGAAAGGCCATCCCAATCCCATAATGAAGCGGTTTCCAGATCGGTTAGCTGCCCGGATTTATCCAGGTTAAAATGTAATACTTTTCCGTTTACTGATGTATTAAAACTATGATACGTAAGGCTATCTTTCTCTAAAGTAAGCAATAGGTTGGTTTGGTTAAAACTATCGTTCAAAAACCGTTTTTTAAATAATCTACGCCAATCGTAAGCTTTTGCCTGCCCGTTTACAACAAGGCCAACCACCCAGCTTTTACGCATAAGGGAATCTTTATTCTTGAGGGTGCTGTCTTTATCTACAGCTTGTAGTCTGTCGTAGTTTTTAAGGTCATTATAATCACTTAAGTAATGATTATCGGGTTGTAATATAAGCGAGCCGGGGTGCTTACCTATCCATGCGGCCAGGGTTGATTGTTCATAAGGGATCTCTTGCAACTGGCTGCCTTTTAATTCCCCCACTGCCGCCTTGCCGTTGGCCTGGTACCACCACGTTTTTGTTGCTTCGTCTTCAATAACGGCATTATAATGCCTTGCACCTACCAATCTGAAGTTTTGCCTTGTGCCATTAATTACAGGGTTGTACACCCTGCCGCTGCGGCACATGGTGCAATATGTAACCAATACAGGCTGGTTGCCTACATCATCCTGTATTTTATGATGATAGCCCAAATAATTTAATGGGTAAGCTTTGGCCACACCGTTGTTAACTATCCCGATGATAACAGTACTCTCAGGCACACTGTTATGAATAAAATTAGCGAACTTAATGGTTTGCGGTTCCTCAAACATCCGCTCTGCCCGGAATTTAAAATCGGTAAAATAAAAGCTACCCAAACCGAGCACCAAAATGGATGTTTTAATGATTTTACCACGGCGGGAATCATTAGTAAAATCGGCAATAACGTACCATACAATTAACAATCCGCCTAAAACACGTAGGGGTGTTACTATCTTTTCAAGATAATAGGAAACGGTAATAGCATTTAAATTTTGGCTTCCCGGGAAAGGCATGAGTAAATAAGCATGAACTAAACCGGGTAATAATAAGAATGCAAATCCCCACCAAAAAAGGTAAGGCTTAGCAAGGCTTTTACCCACGGTATTTTTTACATACATATTTTGTACCGCAGGCACAGATTCATTATGCATTGAGATCATAATAAAGGTTACAATAATTAAAACTTACAGCAAAATTGGCACTGCTGTAAATTAAAAGGGTAATAATAAGCAGTAATATACGGCTATCTCCGGCATATTACTGCTTTAATTTTTTACTTATTCTGATGCGGGCGAACTCCAGCCCTCGCCCCATGCGAGGCCACCCGGTTTAACTTTATTTGTTAAAAGCTTATCATACTTAGCTTTTTGAACAGGGGTTAATTCTGCTTTAATTTTTTTTATGGTTTCGGTGCGTAAGGGTTTTATTGCAACCATCATTTTTGCGTTATCGCCATGCTCATCTTTCTTTATTTTTTCAAATTTTTGTGATGATTCATTGTAGATAGCCGATATTTTATCTGTTTGTTTATCGGTAAGTTTTAATTGCTTTTGTAGCTCTTTAGCTTTTTCTGAAGAAGCTGTCTGCGCGCTTACAGCTGTTGCAAAGCCTATGATAAGGCCACATAACATTATTATTTTTTTCATGCTTTAGTTGTTTGGTTATTAGATATTTAAATATACTTATTTTATTTAAGTTTTGCAGTCATTGGCATACAAAGCGGGTCTTGCTTATCAATAAAAGTTAGTTTAGCCAATTTGTTAATTTGATATTTGTTATTCCCCTCCGTTATCTGCAAAAACTGATTTGGCAATACATTTTTAAAATGCTGTATAACATTGCTTCCCGCCCATTTTATTTCAATTTCGTCAATAACGGTTGCTTTTCCGATACCTATTTCCTGCTTTAATGGCGATGCGCCAAAGCTCCCACCCGAATTTACATCTTTATAAACAGATCTTCGCACACCGTTGTCGGTGAATGTTAGTTTTATATGGCTGCCAATTGCGGCTTTATTTGCCTTTACACCTTCCAGCTTAAGGCTTATCCAGTTGTTGTTATTATTGTTGGGATTTAAATATAACGAACTGGTGTATGAGTCGCCGATGTAGGCGCCGCCCATTTCGGCAAAAATATCCTGCTTGCCTACGTTCCTCAAGTCGGCAAAAGCAATACCATGCCCTTTTTGCAGGTTACCCATATGGGATGCCGTGGTAATATCTTCAAACTTCTTACCACCAACGTTTCTGAAAAACTTATTAGGCACTAATGATCTGAAATCGGGGTTGCCTGTTCCAAAATACATATCCAGGTAGCCATCGTTATCAATATCACCAAAGTTGGCCCCCATACTGTAAACCACTTTATCAAGGCCAGCCTCTTTGGTTACGTTAGTAAACTTTCCGTTATGATCATTTCTGTATAAAAATACATTGCCTGCATCGGGTATAGGTTTCCCTAAGGCTTCCGCTGCTGCATAGTATGACAGCGCATGCTCAAACTTATAATCGCATACGATGATATCCTGCCAGCCATCATTATTGTAGTCGTAAAACCAGGTAGTAAAGGTACGCTCTGTATTTCCGGCTATACCGGCCAGTTCTGTTACATCTTCAAAATCAATACCACTGCCTTTTTTACCCTTGTTTTTAAGCAAGTGTTTTTTCCCATCCATGGTAGAGATAAATACATCCATCCATCCGTCGTTATTATAATCGGCAGAGGTAACACCTTTTACAAATGCGCTTATATCAGCATGCGCGGCCTTTGCAACATTGGTAAATGTACCATCGTGGTTATTGACATACAACATGCAATTAGACGGCCTGCTGTTAATATCGTAGTTATGGCTTTCGGTACCTATAAAAACATCAAGCCACCCATCATTGTTAAAATCGGCCCAGGTAGCTGCCTGTGTAGGATGAAAAAACATCAGGCCGCTTTCGTTAGTAACATCTGTAAAGGTTCCGTCGCCATTGTTGCGCAGCAATGAGCTTGGCTGGTCGCCAAAGCCTTTATCAAGCCATGCACCACGCAGCACAAATATGTCTATATTCCCATCATTGTTGTAATCAGTTTGCTGAATGTTTAGCCCGCCTGTAATACCCGTTAAATTAGCCCGTTCGGTAACATCGCTAAATGTGCCGTTTCGGTTATTCTCAAAATAATGCATAGGGTCGCTCAGGTCCCATGCAGAAGTTACTATATCCAGGTACCCATCGTTGTTAAAGTCATCTACAATTACACCACCGGCCCTGCCGTTGGTGTTAAGCCCCAAGCTTTTGGCTATATCTTTAAATGGTTTTACATCAGTTACATTTGTTTCATTAAGCCCGGGAATCAGTAAATCTGCCGGTACATTTTGCGGGTATTGCCCTAATGTCATGTAAGCAATGTTGATCAGCCACCTCGACTCCAGATCATTCGGGTTTATTTTCAGTAAGGTTTTGTATGTTTCAATAGCCTTGGTTGAGCCGGTTTTGATAATATGCACCCCATCATCCTTAATAGGAAATATGCACGACGAACCAGTGTGGTTTAACATACAATTGCTGCGTTCGCCTAAGCGCATGTAAGCTATACCGGCATTATCCAATACTTCGTCTGTGGTCATAAAATCCATTTGGTTCATGACCTTTTCATATTGCTTTACGGCTTCCTGTTCTTTACCGGCCTCTAATAATAACGCACCTTTTGTTGAGAGCAGTTCCCTGTCCTCTGCAGCGGGGGTTGCTTTAATAAACGAATCCAGATATGCTATTTTAGGTTCCGCGTTAAACGGATTTTCGATATTGGTGTTTTTCCGATGGATCGCCTGTAGTGTAGCGATCATTTGGTTATGAGAATTTGATCGCCTTTTTACAATCAGCGTAAACCCCAGCGCTGCAAATACTGCAAGCGCAAGGATGATGATTTTTAGTTTTATGGTCATGTTGTTTCAGGTAAGCAGATGGTTTTTTTATTTATATACACTTGATTGATAACCTTCTTGCATACAATACGGTGTAGATGCCCTGTCTATATAGTCCGTGGTTATTGCTGGCGCGCTGTTATCGTAATGCCGCTTGCGGAGCAGTTTGCCTGACGCATCATAATTGATATACCTGCTTGTAGGATATTTTAACAAACCGATAATACCCGGCAAATGATCTTCAAGTGCTATAAAGCATAAAACAATCAATAAAAAAGTAAGTAAATGGGGATGCATACGGCAATTTGCCGCTTATGGTAATAAGCAGTAAAAAATGCATGTAGGTTAAGGCAGCAGCTTATAGCTGTACCTGTTATACATTCCCGTGAATTACAATAATTGGATTATGCCCGGGCGTCTGGTGGTTGTGCCGGTGCAGAAAAATAGGTATTCAGTACTTTTGGTGCTACATAAACAAGCTGCGTGCGTGTTGATCTTGCAGGCACCGTAAGGTCAAATAACGCAATGGTGTAATTATAGTCGTTATCCAACCCTGTTTTTTTAACAATCGGCAGATGGTTTTTTTTGGCAAGCGGTGTATCGCTTATTTCTTTAGCAGTAATAACATTATCATTTACCAGTTTGGTTTTTGTGTAATTGGGTATACACTTCACGTACATGGTATCTCTTGTCATTTTAAGGGCTACGTAGTTATAGCAGCTGCCTTTTAGCTGGATCTGGCCTGAGATATTTTCGTATTGGCGTTGTTCCTGAACGTAAGGCATCCGCACAGGGATCTTTATTTCTACCAGTTCATCGGGCCTGTAATAACCTTTGCTTATTTGCTCGTTGGCAAACCGGTCTGATGCTTTTATAAAATATTGAAACAATAACATATACCCGCCCATGTTAAACACAAGCACGGCAAGCATGAATATTGCAAAAATCTTTTTCAACTATTACGGTTGTATACTTTGGTTATATAAACCTAGGTAATAATAGTTTAATTTCCAAAATGAAACTATTATTAGAGCCTTTTTATCATATAAGGATGTTAAACGGACCATTTTCATAACCCGGGTTATAGAACAGCAAAACGAAAATCTTAATTCTCGTTAATTTGGTCGCAGTTAATACCACAAAAGCCTCTTAGTATTTAACTTAAGAGGCTTTTTGTTTATTTGCAGAGTGGTTTATAAAACATCCTTAATAGGGATGCGGATAATATTCATTCTCAACGGTTCCATCTTCGTATAAGCGCAGCATGGCATAGCCCGGAGGGGTTTCAAAATAATAGCCGGGGCCGGCCGACTCTTTATCGCCTTTACCCCACCAAAAACCGCTCATGGCCCCGTTGCAGCAATATAAAACGCCATTGTACAAGGTATGGTCAGACAAATGATTATGCCCGCTTAAGCATATCCTTACTTTATCGCGATGTTTGTAAAACAGGTCCTTTAGTTTCTTATGATCAGAATGGCCACCGCCTACCAGCACCTGGGTGGTGCCCAAAATAGGGTAATGCGACATGAGCAATACAAACTCATTTTGAGGGATATTCTCCAGTTCGGCCTGTAGCCAGTTAAACTGCTCCTCATCAAGGGATATGTTGCTGTTATTGCCATCAAGCACAATAAAATGCCAGTTCTTATTGGTGAAGCTATAATACCGGTGCGGAATCTTTAACCGTTTAACCACATATTCCTTGCCGTACATGGCATCCTCTTTTGATGGCGCTTTCCACCACGAATCATGGTTGCCAATACAGCTATGTACTTCGTATTTATCAAGCATGGTTATGCATTCATCCCAAATACCCCATTGCCGGATAACCTGGTCATACGTTACATTATCATACGATGCATCGTTGATAGAATCGCCCCCGTTTAAGAAAAAATCGGGCTTATGTTTGGTTATTATATGCTTCAAACAATTTTTAAACCTCGCCGGTGCGTTGTCGCCCTCCCTGATATGTACATCGGTAATGTGGGCCACATTAAGCGCCAACTTTTTACCTTTTTTATCCTCATTACTATTTTCGGAAGCTAAGGCAGGCAGCCCACCTGTGGCTATTATACCGGTGGCTACGCCTGCGGCTTTTAATAAAGATCTTCTGTTCAATTTCATCACATTTTGTTCTGCATCATAAAATATTTACCCGGCAGGTAAAAGTATCTGCCGGGTAAATAAAGTTACATCAGGGTTTAAGCAACCACATTACCCCGTTAATATTATCACCGCCGGGATATTGCCTGTTTATAGCATCCACAAGGTTTTTTTGGTTAAGCCTCGATTCGCTATCCGGGTACATCCAGCGTTTTGGGATTACGCCTCCATTTAAAATACCGCCACCAGATACATCAAAAACAGGGTAACCGGTACGGCGCTGTTCATAAAACGGTTGGTAACCACTGTTCATAAATGATGCTATATACTTTTGAGTAATAATGTTTTTAATGGGATTGGCTGCACCCTGTAATTTTACACCGGTTTGTGCCTGGTATGTATCAATAGTTGGCTGATCAATACCGTAAAACAGCATCGAAGCCTGTATCCCTTTATTATAATAATCACTGGCAGTACCGGTTATCCAACCTTTAACTACACCTTCTGCCAAAATAAATTGCACCTCGGCATACCCTAGCGCGATGCTGGGTTCATTAATCGGGTCTTTATAAAAACGAGGGTTAATTCTCGAAACCGTGCCCGCAAGTGCCCGCCCCCTATTAGTTGCAATAGGAGCACTACCATTTGCGCCACCATAGGCATTAAAATCTGTAACCGGCAAGTCTGCAAATTTCGATGCTTTATCTGCAAAGCTAAACAAGCGGGTATCATTTAAAGACTTCAATAAATCAATAAAGGTTTCGTCCATATACTCAGCCGTTTGTATATCATTGCTGTTAAAATATGGATACCGGTTAGCATCTAAATTATAAAAGGTTAGCTTAACATTATCAACATTGCCGGTTAAAATAGGATACTGGGCGGGGTTGCTCACAATATCGGCAAAGCGTTTTTTAATATCAAGGGCGGGGGTATTAGGCTCTTTTATAGACAGGCTCATTAAAACCCTTAATGATAATGAATTGATGGCCTTTTTCCATTGCTGCATATTACCGTTAAATACAATATCGCCTTGTATGGGTGTTGTACTGGCCGTTATCAGGTCGTTAGCCGCTTTCAGATCATTCAGTATACTTAAATAAATATCCTGCTGTTTATCGTAAACCGGTGTATAATTCCCCTCGTCACCTTTTAAGGCCGCCGAATATGGGATGTCGCCAAATAACTGGGTGAGCCTTAAAAAATACCATGCCCTAAAAAATTTACCAATAGGCACGTATTCCGGTTTGTTTAATGCTGTGGCGGCTTGTTCCATTTTTAATACTTGAAGCAAATTGTCATAATCATTATAACTATTCCTTGACCAACCATAGTATTGCGATAGGGATACGCCATCGGTATTTATCATTTGGCGGCATATAAGCGCATTATTGATATCGGTAGACTGAAACGCGCTTTGTTCAATTGAATTCAAAAGCAAATCGGGCGTGGCCTTAGTTGCTTTATTAGGGTCTGTTTGAAATTCGCTAAATTTTTTACATCCCGCTTGCAGTAAAGCTATTCCTACAAGCAATATTAAGATTACTTTTTTCATATAAATATTTTACTGGTTAGAATTTAAAGTTTGCGTTAAAACCAATTGTACGTGTTGATGGAGTTTGAAGATTATCAACTCCGGGGTCTGGATCTATGTTAGGTATCTTTGAAAACAATAACAGGTTACGGCCCACCGCTGATAGTGTAATACCCTTTATTAATGTTTTATTAAACATTTTGGAAGGCATCTGCCATGTTAACGTTACCTCGCGGAGTTTTAAAAAGGTTTGCGAAAAATAATTGTAGTTATTATAAGCACCGTTACTTGTAGTGGTCATATAATCAATATAGTTTACCGCTTTTGTATTGGGCGCAAATACACGGGTATCTGATGTGATATTACCATTTACATCATAAGTAGCGCTACCAGAGACAACCACAACACCTTTACCTACAAAGGTTTCCTGGCCGTTATTAGCATCTATACGGTATTGGTTTAACGTACCCGGATTGGTACCGCCCCACCACATTTTTTGGTTTGTGGTAGAGTATAACATACCACCAATACGGCCATCAACTAAAAACTTCAAAGAAAAGGCGTGATAAGTAAACGTGTTTTCTAAACCGTAGGTCCAGTTAGGGTCGCTGTTCCCTATAGCTCTTGGGTAGGGATCATCAACCGGGAAACCATTGCTTCCATAAATAATGTTTCCCTGCGGATCTTTTTGATAAACACCTGTAAATAATTTATCAGCACGGTCGCCTACTTTTAGGTTACCAAAATATTCCTGACCATCATAAGTTTTGGTGAGTATCCTTTTATAGGTGCTAAAGTTAGCGGCAACATCCCATCTAAAGTCTTTATTTCGTACTGGCGAGGCTGATAATACAAATTCAAAACCTCTGCGGCTATATTCTATGGCGTTGAGCTGCTGACTGCTATATCCGCTTGCTATTGATCTTTCCAGATCTAAAAGATTATTGTAGTCGCGGTTTTTATAATAAGTAGCCTCTAAACCAATACGATTATTAAAAAACTTGCTATCAATACCTATTTCCCAACTTGTTGTGGTTGCGGGAATTAAATTGGGGTTTTTCTGTGTGCTGCTATAGGTTAACGATGGCAAATTATTCCATGTGGTACCGGTATCATACGTTAACAGGTAACGATAAGTATAGGGGTCGTTTGGGTTTAAATTGCCTGCCGAAACTTTTGAGAATCCCCCTCGTGCTTTTAAGTACGTAAACCATGTTGGTAGTTGTGTTAATGATGATATTACAACCGATGTGTTTATTGAGGGGTAAAAGAAGCTGTTATTCTTTACGGGTAACCTTGATATAATATCATTTCTGCCTGTTGCAGATACATAAATAGCATTTAAAAATTCCAGATCTAATGATCCATATACGCTGCTTGTTCTACGTTGCTCTAAAAAGTAATTACCTTTAATAGGGTTGGCTGAATTACCGAGATTATAAAGCCCCGGTACAGTTAAGCCGTCGGTAGCAATGGAGCCATACCTTTGGTTACGATAATAATTTGCCCCCCCAACCAATGCGTGGATCTTAAACTTGTCAGAAAAAGTATGGTTATAATCGCCAATCAGATCTGTCGCTATGTCAAAATAATTATCGGTAGCAGCGGTGTACTGCCCGCGCGATTTATCGCCATAGCCAATGTAGCTTTTAGGCTCACTATAATCGCGAAACAGGCCGTACTGATTAATGCCATTTCTTAGTTTAACATTAAAATCTGAATTGATTTTATAATCAAGGTCAACTGACCCAAAAGTGCTGTTTTTATCATAACTCCGCAGGTATTCATAAGCCTGAAAATAGGGGTTGTTATAATACGATGTATTATAATTACGCTGTTGTACCCCCTCTTGTCCGGGTACCCAGTAATTGCGCAAGTCTTTAACACTCACATCGGCACCAGTCCATAAAACCAGGTTATATAAATAGTTAGTAGGGCCATAACCAGTTTCCGGGAAATTTTTGGTATACTGTTTATTATAGCTTAACCGGCTATCAAGGGTAAGCTTGTCGGTTAATTTATAGTTTCCCGAGATGTTAAAAGAGGTATTTTTCAAATCGGTATTTGGTACAATGCCCTGCTGATATATGTGTGAGGCCGATGCCCGAAAACTTCCCTTATCAGAGCTTTGCATAATCGTAATGTTATTACTGGAAATAAGCCCTGTCCTGAAAAAGTCTGTTACGTTGTTTTTACCTCTTGAAATAAAAGGCGTAGGTATCCGTTTTCCGGTTACCGGGTCAATCGGGCTGTCAAACTGCGGGGTTTCAAAAAAACCACTTTTTGTAGAAGGATCTTTTTTATCCAGTTCCGGGCCCCATATCCAGCCTCCGCCCTCCGTTCCACCGCCAGAACCATCTACATAGGCATATTGGCCGTAATTACCGTTGCCGTATTTGGTTTGTACCTTTGGGATACGGATAAAGCTTGGCTGAAACTCGGTTGAGGAATTTACCTCAATACTTAACTCTTTCCCTTTACCGCGTTTGGTAGTTATCATAATGGCGCCGTCTCTACCAATATTACCATACAAGGCAGCCGCGTTACCTCCTTTTAGCACACTCATGCTTTCAATATCATCCGCATTAATCTTCCACAAATCTGCTGTTTGGTCAGGTATACCATCAATTACAATAAGGGGTTTTTTACCACGCAAAGTAATACCCGGGTCCTGAAACAGGTCTGTCGAGTTGCTAATGTTAAGCCCTGCTACCCGGCCGGTTAATGAACTAATTACATTAGGTTCTCGCGCCTTAACCAGGGCCTCTCCTTTTACTTCCTGTACAGCATAGCCCAGCTTGGCTTTTTCCTTTTTTATGCCCAATGCGGTTACTACAACCTCGGTCAACCCCTTGGCATCTTCTTCCAGGGTTATATTGTATAAGTTACTTTCGGTTACGGGTACTTCAAGGGTCTTGAAACCTAAATAGGTTAAAACAAGTATGTCTCCATTATCGGCTTTGATAGAGAACCCTCCGTCCTGGCCGGTTATAGTGCCTTTATTAGTACCTTTTATTAATACAGAAACTCCTGGTAAGGTTACCTTTTTACTATCGGTAACATAGCCTTTTATAATCCGGGGAGCGCTTCCAAACATATTAGCAGAAACATTTGCTTTTTCACCAAAGGCAAACGTATTTAAAAGTACGGTAAAGCCCATAAGCAGGCCCAGGCACCGTAAAAATGAAGGAAGCAAAAAATGGGTAAAATTCTTTTTTTTCATAAACTAACTGATTTGTTATTTAATGTAAACTGTGTAGAGGATAACATTCAACCAGCACCTCGTACATGCCGGTTTTTTTTAAACACAAACCTGGCCTGTGTTTAAATCATTATGTTTTTTTTGCTATCGTTTTTTATAGTTTAAGGGTTATAATTAATTGTCATCTATTGATGGCCGAACCTTCGGCATTCAAAGTCACACAGCTCATAATGATAGGCCGGACATCCCCCTTTTTTTAACTTATAAAGCATATCAAGCACATTTTTTCATAATTAATTAAGATTTAGCAAATCTGATTTTTGTAATGTTGTGCTATTTAAATCGAGGCCTAAGTTCCGCTTATCATGTTATCTGAAAGTTAGCGTTAAATTAATAAATTAATTGAATGGTCAATCAATCTATTTTATTTCAGAATAACATTACTTTTGTTTAGTTTAACCGTTCACAATAATTAACATGGGTAGAAAAAGCCTTAAAGAGGAAAGACAATTAGAAATTATAAAGACTTTTTACAAGGTTGCTAAAAAGGAAGGGTACGAGAATACCTCTATTGCCAAAATAGCTAAAGTGATGGATATTAACCCAAGCCTGGTTAGCCATTACTTTGAAACAAAAGAGGACTTAACCTATGCATTGATAGATCATATACTGGAGAGGTACCTACTTATCTATACTATCAAAAACAAACAAGAGGTTACACTTACAGATCTGCAAAAAACAATTGAAATGCTTTTCTCAAAAAAATGGAACCTTTTATTTGATGACGGGCTGTTCTACACATTTTATGCACTGGCCTTTAGAGAGAAAAAAATTAAAATGAAATATAAAGCTATACTGGATTCCCTTCGCCTTGCCCTTTCATCAATGATAGAGCAATGCAATACAAAGCAGTTAACACGTGTTGCAGAACCTAAAACTGCTGCCGATCTGATATTTGTGCTGGTGGATGGTGCGTATTTTTACCTTTCGCTTGAAAATGATAAAAAAGCCTACGCGGCAAGGCTGGAGTATTATAAGAACAGGGCCTACCAAATTTTAGGGATGGAACATTCAATCCTTACGGACGAGGCTTTGAGTTAATAAGCGGCGACCTAAAGCATAAACCCCTATAAACATCCATAGTAAGTTGGCTACTGCATTTGGCATATCATCACTATCAACAGCTGTAGCTACTAAACATAGCCCACCCAGAATATTTAATAACTGAAAAATGCGCGATTCGGCAGTAAGCACTTTCATACTTAACAGCAGGTACCCTACTGTGCAAAACGCAACACCCAGCCAGCCAATACCTGATAATATAATTTGCTTCATGCTATTGGATTAAGTTCTTATCAACACAGCAAGATTAATTAAAAATGGAGATAACCAAAATATTAATATTAACCTTAACAATTTGCTAATAGCAGGAATATACTTTTGGCCCCTGACAAGGGTCATGGCAATGCCCCACACCCTGTTTACCACCTCCCTAAAACAAAAAACAATATATATGCGTATCATAAACACTTTACTTTTAACAATGCTAAGCCTTACTGCGTTAGCGCAGACTAAACCAAAGGTTGTATTGGTTATTGCAGACGGTATACCCGCCGACGTGATAGAACGCCTGCGCCCCCCTGCCATGCAGCAAATTATTAACGAAGGGGCCTACACCCGTGCCCATGTTGGTGGCACAAAAGGCACCTATACCGAAACACCTACCATATCGGCACCCGGCTATAACGATATGTTAACCGGCACATGGGGCTATAAACATAATGTTTGGGATAATGATAACCAGCACCCTAACTATAATTACCCCACCATTTTTAGGCTGTTTAAAACAGCAAGGCCAGCCGGCACTACTGCCATATTTTCTACCTGGGTACAAAACCGGAAGATGTTACTGGGAACGGGCCTGCCGCAAACACAAAACCTGTCTGTAGATTATGTGTATGATGGCTTTGAAAAAGACACCGCACACTTTCCGCATGATAAAGCCGGCCTTTACATGAATCAAATTGATGACCATGTTGTGAATTGTGCCGATTTGGTTATCAGGGAAAAAGCGCCCGACCTGTCATGGATATACCTGGAATACACGGATGATGTTGGCCATAGCAAGGGCACAGGGAAAGAGTTTGATAAAGCTATTGGCCTTTTAGATGAGCGGATGAAAAAAATTGCTGCCGCCATTCATTACAGGGAAGCGAAATTTAAAGAAAAGTGGTTGCTGGTGATCACGACCGACCACGGCCGCGACCCGGTAAACGGGCACGGGCACGGTGGCCAAAGCGAACGCGAAAGAACCACCTGGATGATATTGAATAAGCCTGTTACCAATGCTTATATGAAGTATGCCCAACCCGGCATTGTAGATATCCTGCCATCTGTTGCCAATTATTTAAACATCAACCTGCCTGCTCCAATAAAAAGGGAACTTGACGGCGTACCTATCACCGGCCCGGTATCATTAAGTAACGCTACGCTGGATACAACCGCACAGGGATTCACCGTAAAATGGAAAACATTTGCACCTGCCGAAAAACTGAAAGTATATATCACCTATACAAATAATGTAAAGGAAGGTAAAGCCGATACCTACAAGCTGATAGGCACGCCAACCTCTGGCGCACAAAAATTCAGTTATACTTCTGCCGGTTTAGTTGGCCAGCCTTTTTATAAAGTTGTAATAGAAGGTAAGCACAACACTGTAAATGTTTGGCATGTTGTTAAACCTGTAAAATAAAACAGCCACGGCGAATGGTTTATCCACTGCGTCTGATACACAAAAAAGCAAGCCTCTTAGAGAAATCAAAGAGGCTTACTTTTTAAATTAGCTATAGCAGCTCAATCCTGTTCCAGTATAGCTATCCCCTCTTCGTTACCCTGTTGCGCGGCCAGGTCAAAAACCGACATCCCGCGGTTGTCTACAATAGCTTTATCAGCACCATGCGCCAAAAGGATCTTTATAATATCGTTACGGCCAAACATGGCAGCAAACATTAGCGCTGTGCCGCCATTGCCATGCTGCAAATTGGGGTTCGCACAATAGTCAAGCAATAGCTCGGCAATAGCCGGGTACCCTTTAAAGCAAACACCCATAAGTGCGGTGTTGCCGCCAAAGTCTGAAGCGTCCACCTCGGCGCCGGCCATAAGTAAAAGTTTTGCGGCTTCGGCTTTATTATTATAGCATGCAATTATGAGCGGGGTAAACCCTTTTTCATCCTTCGCATTAAGGTTTGCCCCCGAGGCTATCAGGTCTGTAAGCAATTCGATATTTCCTGAACGGGCTGCGCCGGTTAATTGTGTAATAATTGGGTCCATATATATTTTGTAAAAATAGCCTGTGCGTTCGCACAGGCTATAGAATTAATTTATGCAGGTATTAATCTTGGTTTCTCGCGTTCCCAAAAACGGTGCTGCGCAATCATCTTCACAAAAAGGCTTGCAAATTTATTACCGGCATCACCCAGCAGCACACCTTCGCTCAGCACAGTTTCCTCACTGTAATCGGGCGGAAGTTTCTTACTAAAATAGGTTGCATCTAAAACCTGCTTTGCATCATCATGCGCCGCAATGGCCTTGCAATGTTTAAACGCTTCGTTCAGGAAATGTACCGCGTTGGCTTCTGCCTCCAGGGTTGCCACAGCGTTGGTACCGCCGGCAACATAAACCGCGTCAAATAATACCGATGCTGCACCCAAAAAACTTTGGTCAACTTCTATCTGCGCATCATTCTCGGCTGTAATGTACCCTTGCCTTGGCGCAATTATTTCTACTACGGCCCCTTCGGCAGTCAGTTTATTTTTAATATTTATGATGGATTCCGCATTAGCGCCATCTGCAGTCAGTATAGCAATTTTGCGGCTTTTGATAGTGTTTTTAATAGTATTGGCCATGCTTAATGCTGCAGACCGGGCAATTGATCCATCAACCTGTATTGACTGGTATTCGGAAGGGTCGCCATCAGCAGGGATACTTTGGTTGGAAGGCAAATCGGCTTTTGCCGGCAGGTGCAGGCCTAAACCAAAGGCTACTTGCGTTGCCAGCCCTTTATCTATTTGCTCCAGTATGCCCAGCATACGCTGCCTGATGGCAACCGTTTTTACTTTACCCAACTCAAAGGTAAGGGCATCAACAATGTGGTTCTTCTCCGGGTCCGACTGGCTGTTGAAGAAAAGGCGTGCCTGGCTAAAGTGGTCAAAGAAACTTTTATTCCTCCTGCGTAATTTACGCGCCTCTATCCGTTCCTGATAGCTTACAAAACCACCATCCGCTTCTTTTACTTGTTGCGGGTCATTATTCCCCAAAGAGTTTGGGCTATAGCTGGTTTTACCTTTATTAATGATTTGACGCATAAAACCATCGCGCTGGTTATTGTGCACAGGTACAATAGGGCGGTTTATAGGGATCTCCTGGAAATTTGGCCCGCCTAAACGGGTTAACTGTGTATCCGTATAAGAGAATAAACGTCCCTGTAAAAGCGGATCGTTTGAAAAATCTATCCCCGGCACTATATGGCCAAGGTGAAAAGCGATCTGTTCTGTTTCTGCGAAAAAATTATCGGGGTTACGGTTCAGCGTCATTTTACCAACGCGCTGCACCGGCACCAACTCTTCGGGCACCAGCTTTGTTGGGTCAAGCAGGTCAAAATTAAATTTAAACTCATCTTCCTCCGGAATGATCTGCAGGCCAAGCTCCCATTCAGGGAAAGCACCACTCTCAATAGCATCCCACAAGTCTCTTCTGTGAAAATCGGGGTCTTTCCCGGATATATTCTGCGCTTCGTCCCAGGCAACGGAGTGTACGCCCAGCAAAGGTTTCCAGTGAAACTTAACAAAACTGGCTTTACCCGCCTCATCTATTAAACGGAAGGTATGCACACCAAAGCCTTCCATCATACGCAGGCTGCGTGGCAAAGCCCTGTCGCTCATGGCCCACATAACCATATGTGCCGATTCGGGCATCAGGGAAATAAAATCCCAAAAGGTATCATGTGCAGAAGCCGCCTGGGGGATCTCGTTATCCGGCTCGGGTTTTACCGCATGTATCAGGTCTGGAAATTTAAGGGCGTCCTGTATAAAAAACACGGGCATATTATTGCCCACCAGGTCAAAATTACCCTCTTGCGTATAAAAACGTACGGCAAAACCGCGTACATCACGCGCCAGGTCGCTTGATCCGCGCGAGCCGGCTACTGTAGAGAAGCGTACAAATACCGGCGTTTCCCTTTCAATATCGTTTAAAAATTTCGCTTTTGTTACGCCTGATAACGACTCATAAACTTTAAATACCCCGTGCGCACCGGAGCCCCTTGCATGCACCACACGTTCGGGGATACGTTCGTGATCAAAATGCGTGATCTTTTCCCTCAGGATAAAATCTTCCAGTAAGGTAGGGCCGCGGTCGCCTGCTTTAAGCGAGTTTTGGTCGTCATTTATATTTAAACCGGTATTGGTATTCATCCGTTCGCCGGTTGCATCTGCCGTATGTTCGGCCAGTTGCGTTGTTTTACTATTTTCGGGTTGTGCGGCTAACTTCTTATCTATTGCCGTTTCTGTACCCAGCTTTGGGGGGGTGTTTTTCTTGCTCATGGTATTGTGTTAAGCTTCGTTTGCAGCCAGGTAATTAATATCGTTCTCCGCCGCCCCGGTTAATTTCTCATCCGCGGCTTTTTCCTCCGTAAGGGTTTGATAAAGTAATTCGGCCACATCGTTTAACCCAAGCGTTTTAGCCAATTGGGTTAAACCGCCATACGTAGCTATTTCATAATGCTCAACCTTTTGTGAAGCAAGGATGATCCCTACATCGCGCGTTGCGGTGCCGGGTTCGGTGCTTTCTATAATGCCTTCACCCTCTTTGGTAAGGCCTTCCATAGCATCACATTTTTGCGCCTGCACTTCCTCGCCCAGCAGTTTAAATACCTGTTCAAGGCGTGTTACATGTGTTTTGGTTTCTTCCAAATGGCCTTCAATGGCGCTCACCAGTGTTTTTGAAGTAGCTGCTTTTTGCATTTTAGGCAGCGTTTTTACCAGGTGGTTCTCTGCCCAGTAAATGTCTTTAATACCATCGGTAAACAATTCCAGTAAGGCAGGCTCGGCCTTTGGTGATGTTTTGGTGCTGAATTTAGGTTCCCCTGTTTCTTTGCTCATGACAAATTTTTTAAATAAGTTAATGGTTGGCCTGCCGGGAAAAAAGATTGGGAACGGCTAAAATAAATAGAGCAGACAGGCAAATAATAAACACAATAGTTGTATGATTGTTCACTAAATTTATCGTTATAATTAATATTTATATTGGGGAACATATTGCAATGTAAATTATGCCGGGATACAGGGCGTGTATATCCATCTCCATTAACAGCCGGTTACTGGGAACATATTCATCAGGCGAGCCCGTCCTGTCTGTTATTTCCCCGTGTTCCGTCGATCGCTTTCCGCTTTACGTCGACTTTTTTTAAATATTGCGGAAGTATTTATTCCTTTGCCCGGTAAAACCTGTGGCTATACACGCCCGGGCGTATAGCTGTTTAGCTTGTTGTTAAGAACGATGTGATGAACCACGATCAAAGAGAATTTTTAAGGTGCGGCAAGTGCTCGCAGCCCTTTCACTATAAATTGCCCAGGAACTGGTTTGGGCAAAACCTTTTATTTTTTATACCCATAAAACGATATTTTTGCGCTAAATGCCTTAAATCCAGGTATCGTATCATGTCGGCAAAAAAAGAAAGGTTATATAAAATATAAGCCGGCACTACCTTGCAAACATCCTTGTGGGCACAAAATTTAAAATTGGTATAAAATTTCATTTTTTTAACGATTTTTGGGAGGCCCTGCCGCGCTCTATTATTGCTGCCTGTAACTCACAATTACCAACCCTATGCCCAACCAAAATAACTTAGCCGCCACCAATATAAAAGGGTTATCAAGAAGGATACTTATTGCATTTATACTATTTGTAATTGCACTGGCAATTGCCGCATTGTTTGTACACAGCTCCATTTCCAACCAGCTGGCCAATCTTTCAAAACAAACATCGGGCATTGAGTACGATGAAGCAAAATCACAAAAAGCCTTACTGCTGCTTCACGAAGCCGAGGATGATTTCCAGGAATCGCTTTTAACCGGCGATACTGCAAAAAGCAACTCATACCGAACAAAACTTTCGTTATCGTTTAACCTGATAGACGGGCTGCTTAAAGATGATATAGATACAACAAAATTATCTGCCGAACAGCGTGTTAAAGTAAGGAGCTTGTTTTTAAAGAAACTCAAACTTTCTGATAACCTGTATATTTTAAAACATAGTTTCGATTCTCTCTTAAAAAAGCCTTCGGCTGCCGATACATCAAACAGCGGCTTAACCACGGCTGCCCCATACATACGTACAGAGAAAGTAACAAACAGTATTGATACTGTAAAAAGTACCGCCAAGGTTACTAAAAAGGGCTTATTTGCGCGTATAAAAGATGCTATTACCAACAAAAGCGGCACCACAGGGGCGCCTAACGTTACGGTAATTAACTACAACCGCAGCAAACGGATAATTGATTCGGTAAACAAAATAAATGCTAAACGCAGCAAAAACTTTTACAACAAACAGCTAAAGCAACTGCAACAACATAATTTAAAGCTGTTTACCACGCAAAAGCAAATGATAATGCTCAACACGCGCATTAATAATGAGCTGGAAAGGATTGTAAGTGATGTAAATAATATCAACCTCAACATTATCAACGAGCTGAAGGAAAACGCGCTCAAAAGCTATCGCGACACCACCGCTTTATTAAATAAGTTTTACCTGGCCTCGCTTTTAATGGTGCTTATATTTGCCACCCTGCTTATCATATTTATCATCAACCTTAACCGGGCCGAAGAGTACTTATTGCGCGAGAACCAACGATCGGTAACCATTGCGCAGCAAAAGATGGACCTGCTGCTGCACATGAGCCACGAGGTACGCAACCCGCTTACCGCTATTAACGGCTTCCTGTACATTTTCAGCCGTTCAAACCTCTCGGCCAGGCAAATAGATATGCTGGGCTCTATCAGGCTCTCGTCAGACATGTTGTTGCATACCTTAAATGATACGCTTGATGCCGCAAAGATGGAAACCAACACCTTTAAAATAAACAGCGACCCTTTTAACCCCAACACTGTTTTAAAAGAAGTTGTTGAAAGTATGGAGTTTAGCGCCACCAAAAAACAGCTAAGCCTTGCCTATAATTTTGAGGGGAATAAAGAAGCGGTGGTACTGGGCGATAGCTTCAGGCTTAAACAGGTAATGGTTAATTTATTAAGCAATGCAGTAAAATACACCAAACAAGGGGGCATAACAGTAAAAGCACAGCTTGTACCCGCCAACGGCGTAAATAAGCTGCAAATAAAAATTATTGATACAGGCGCGGGCATCAGTGCTGAGCAGCAAACTAAGCTTTTCTCTAAATATTACCAGTCAAACTCTGCTAAGGGGCAAATTGGTACCGGTTTGGGCTTATACATATGCAAGCAGCTTATTCAGCTGCAAAACGGCGAAATAAAGGTAGAAAGCGATGAGAAAACAGGGAGTACCTTTAGTTTTATCATCCTATACAAAACCCACCAGCCTGACGAAAATGACCAGGCAACCAATAACCCGGTATGGAAGTTAAACGGCATAAGCATTTTAGCGGTTGACAGCAATGAGCTTAGCTTAACTTTCCTTAAAATGATGACCGCTAAGTGGAACATCAAATTTCACCAGGCATCAAGCGGCGATGAAGCCCTGCAAACAATTGCTAAAGAAACCATACAAATTGTATTGACCGATTTAAACCTGCCCGGCATGAACGCCACAGAACTTGTTGCAAACATAAAAAGTTTAAAAGCGCCGCTTAATACACTTCCTGTTATTGTAATAAGTAACGACGGCTTACCTGCCGACAGGGAAAAATATACAGTGCAGGGCTTTGCCGGTGTTTTGGTTAAACCATTTGTTGAGGCTGAATTAATAAAGCAAATTATACTGGCGCTGGGTTTATAAATTGTGGAATGGCGTACTACAATTGAGAAAATAAACACACATTTTAGATTTTACAGCACCATAAAAACTTTCATCACACTAATAATATATAAAAGCAATACCCTAATTTTAATGCACGGTATATACAGATACAGCCACCTGAGCATTAAAGGCAGGTAAAAAAGCCAGTTAAACATTGGCTTTAGTGTTTGTTGACCAATTATTGCTTACATCTTTGCCTATGTCAATCAATTGTATCATTGTGGATGATGACGAATTAGCCATATCTCATCTGCAGGTATTTATAAGTCAGGTACCGTTTTTAAACTTAATAACATTCTATCAGTCGCCCTCTGAGGCGCTTGCCGCTATAGAAACACAGGATATCCAACTGATATTTATGGATATTAATATGCCCGGTATTACAGGTATGGAACTTGCTAAAATGCTACAGGCTATGCATGGCGTTAATGCCCCCCGTATTGTTTTTATAAGCGGGCATGAAAAGTTTGCGCTGGAGGGTTACAAAGTAAACGCGCTCGATTACTTGCTGAAACCCGTGGGGTATGAAGATTTTTTAACAGCTTGCTATAAAGCCAAAACCTATTTCGCCGAAAAAGAAAAACCCGCCATACATAGCGATAGCTATGTAATAAACGATTTTATATTTTTAAAGGTAGAGTATGAAATGGTACGCATTTATTTGAAAGACATTTTATACCTGGAAGGCTTTAAAGATTACGTTAAGGTTTATTTAACGGGCAATAACGGCTTTTTAAAAGCTTTAACTACCATGAAGGGACTTGAAGAAAAGTTGCCTGTAAATGGCTTTATAAGGGTGCACCGGTCATTTATAGTTTCTGTAGATAAGATAGACGCTATCACCAAAAACACTATCAAAATTGGTAAAACCATTATCCCGGTAACCGAACAGTTTAAAGACGATTTCAGGAAGTTCGCGCATCAGTGGTTCTAACAAACACCTTTTCTATCTCTGTAAATAGTGCTTTTCCAAAACTTTTAGGAGTAGCCATGGTCTAACCTATCAACCTTTCTGTCTGTCATAACGGGGTATCTGTCGAACGTGGTCTTTAGCTTCGGCAACTCTTTTTTTCTTTGCATGTGAAGCCTTGTTTATCGTTACTGATAGCATGTTTTTCATAACAAAGGAGGGAAACGTAATGCATTTTATTTTACAACGCATGTTGCCAATGTTTGTAGTGCTGATGTGGAACGGCTGTATTATTTTTTTTGTATGGATTGCCGCCGATTATCATCGCAGGCACAAAAAGCGCCATCTGTACCTGCGCCAACCCGTTAAACTCAATCGCACGTCACGGTCATGAAATCAGACAACCTGGAAACACAAGATACTTTTTGCCAAACATTGATAGCTATAATGGCGCATGATCTGCGGCAGCCATTTGCATCTATAGTGATGACTGCCGATGTAATTAAACATACCCAGCGCCCTTTGGCTGTTGATGAAACGCATTTGCTTTTTGAAGAGCTGAGCAATACCGCCGCTAAAAGCATCAAACTATTAGATGGCTTGCTTTGCTGGGTAAAATCAAGAAAAGAAAACTCGGCCGGTAAAACACAACCATTGCTTTTGTGCGACCTGATACACGAGGCTAACGGTTTATACCTTTACGACCAGATAAGCAAAAACATTACCTTATATAACGTTATTCCCGAGCGCCAGCTTATTTACGCGCACAAGGAAATGCTGCAATTCATCAATCGCAATATTTTAAGTAATGCTACCAAATATTCGCAGCATGGCGGCATTATAGGTGTAACCTGCAGTGCAGACGAAGACTGGGTAACCGTTGCCTTTACCGACCGCGGCAACGGGATGACTGCCGACCAGCTGGAAACGCTTTTCCATTTGCAGGATACTGACACACAGGTACAGGGTTATTTGCAAAGCGCAGGAATAGCCATGAGTATTTGCAAGGATATGATAGCGCAGATGAATGGCCGTATCTGGGCTGAATCATCCCCGGGCCAGGGCACCACATTTTATTATAGCCTTCCGCAAAAAAAGGAAGCAGCACTTTAATACACCCTTAATATATAAAATATCCTATAAAGCAATACGGGTAAAACAATTTAATGTTATTTCGATTTACATATATCACCGCTAAAATAGGTGGCACAAGTAAATTGAAAAATAAAAAACGCATTGCCATACTTGGCGGGGGCCCCAGTGGGTTGTTCATGTTTAAACGCCTGGTTGATGCCGGCCGTAAGGATATCACCATAGCTGTTTTTGAAAAAAAACAGGAATTAGGCGCCGGCATGCCCTACAGCACCGAAGGTGCGGGTACTGAACATATCACCAATGTATCCGGTAACGAGATCCCGGAGTTGGTTACCTCTATTGCCGACTGGATAAAAACAGCGCCAAAAGCATTGCTGGACAAGTTTTGTATCACCCCCGAAATATATAACGATTATAAAGTACTGCCACGCCTGCTGTTTGGCCAATACCTTGCAGCGCAATTTGCCCTGTTACAACAAAAAGCAGACGAGGCGGGCATTGAATATACTATCCATTACA
>NZ_JBAZRC010000011.1:0-49680 GCF_041663085.1 Mucilaginibacter sp. | reverse complement strand
ATAAAAAATATTACAATGACGATAATAAGCGCCACCTTATCATGGGTATTAACCCCGGCAGGTTTGGCAGCGGTTTAACGGGTGTGCCATTTACCGATCCTAAACGCCTGAAATCGGAGTGTAATATTAATTATGTGGGAAAAATCACCCACGAGCCATCATCGGTTTACGTTTACGAAATGATTAACGCCTACGGTGGGGTTGAGTCATTTTACAATAAGTTTTATATTAGTTCGGTTTGCCCGCTGGGCTTTACCACTATACACAATAATGGGAAAGAAAAGAACTATAACTACTACGATAGTAAGGAACTTTGTACAGCAGTAACCCCATTTAGCATCGATAACATCAAAAAGCAAATTGCCTTGGGCTGCTATACCGATACATGTTTCTGTTTTGGTACAGGGCAAAACGAAAAATTTTTGAAGAAGCTGAACAATGAGTATGGTTTTTTTAATAAGATAGTAGCGCTGGAGCACCCTCGCTTCATTATGCAGTATAAAGCCAAAACAAAGCAGGTTTATATCGATAAGTATTTGGAAGCGTTTAGCAGTATTTAAATTAGCGCGCTTAGTTATAAACCTCAGATTCTTTGTATTCGCTACGGATCATACTAAGTTTGCCATTTTTAAATAAAAGCCTTACGTAATATTGCCCGCTTATACCCGGTTTAGGATATTGGGTAATATAGAAGGCCCATTCGTTATAATTGGCCATATCCGGATCAAAAGGTTTACTTAATGATTTATAAGCTAAAATAATTTGATAGTTGGCATAGTCAGGTAGTTTATAAATAGCTAAAAGCTTATTGTAAATATCATCAACGGCATCATTTTCATGAAAGGCGGTTTCATCAGTTGCATCCCGGGGCCATTTGGTAATTAAAGCAGCTCCGGTAGCCGTAATAGAGGTTATTTTACTCCCATCATAAATTATACTTGTCCCCCCTAACTCTGCGGTATTTTTCTGCAGCATGATCATACTGTAAAATTTGAATTTTTGTTGTATCTCTTCCGGTTTATTAAAAACCTGCTTTTGGTTAATAATATCCACCTCAGTGAATTTATTTTGCTGCCCCGATTTTTGAACCTGCGCATAAACATCCGCGTACGAGCTTCCAATTTTAATATCCCATTTGCTTCCGGAAGTAGTAGTTTCAACTCTTGGTGAACCATTTTCTTTTTTACAAGCGAAGAGTAATAATACAGGGATAAAGAGTAGGAATATTTTTTTCATATAAGGCCCGGTTTAATCATACATAATACGCACATATCATTGAAAATGCTACAACTGCGTGAAATAAACCGCTCACTAATATTACAATAGGAATTAGTAAAGTAGTGTGAATGGCCAGCTGCTTTATTAAACGACAACGGCATGCCTAATGCAATGCAGATACAATTTCCATAAGCCATTAAAAAAAATTATTTTGCAGCCCTCTTGATGAAGTTTTTTACCAAACCAGTTAAACCAGAAGATACCGCAGACGATGCTTTACTGAACAGCTACCGGGAAAACCGCGACCTGAAAGTTTTAGGCCGGCTGTATGAGCGTTATATGCTGCTGGTTTATGGTGTTGGTTTAAAGTATTTAAAAGATGAAGAGCAGGCACAGGATGTTGTAATGGCCATATTTGAAGAGCTTGCACAGAAGGTTCACCAACACGATGTAAAACAGTTCAGGAGCTGGTTATACGTACTTAGCCGTAACTATTGCCTGATGCAGCTGCGTGCGGGTAAAAAATTAGAAACCGTAACTTTAGATGAGTTTGTGGAATTTACCCCGGTTTTGCATCCTGATACCGAGGGCCGGGAAGAAGCTATGCAGGCTTTGGAACGATGTATGGATAAGTTAATACCTGCGCAAAAGCAAAGTGTTAAATTATTTTACCTTGATGAGAAGTGTTATAAAGAAGTTGCCGACGAAACCGGCTTTACCATGAACGAGGTAAAGAGTTATATACAGAACGGTAAACGCAACCTTAAAATTTGTTTGGAGAAGAATAGTGGACAATAAAAGGGCCGACATACAGCAAATACAGAAGTACCTTAACGGGGAGCTTGATGCAAAAGCTATGCACCGCTTAGAGCGCGAGGCGCAGGGCGACCCGTTTTTGATGGACGCGCTGGAAGGGTATGGCCGTATAAAAAATCCTCAGCAGGATAATCTGGCAGCCTTGCAGGAGCGTTTACAAGCCCGCACAACCACTAAAACCCGCCGAATGATACCATGGGGGGTTATATCAGTTGCCGCCAGTGTAATAGGCTTTGCTATAGTAATTGGGTTGTTGTATAAGGAGAATCAACCTGTTAAGGTTGAAAAAGTGGCTATGAATCAGGTTAAAAGTGTAGTGCCAGATTCCACAGCTACTATAACAGATAATAAAGCAGGGCATTCAATTTTAGATACACCGCAGCAACTTATAGCAGATAATAAAGCCAGGCCTGTAAAAAAAGATGTGCCTGTTTTTGCGAACGTTGAGCGATATAAAGCACCGGTTACAGTTGCCGAAACAAATGCAGCGCCAATGGAGGCTTTGAAAAGTTTGCCCGATAGTTCTGCAATGGAAGATAAGATAATGGGCTATATGGCTGCCAAAAGGCAGGATACCGTATTGGGGGGCGATAAAGTAATAACAACTAATAATGCGGCCGCATTAACCATGCTAAACAGTAAGGCAAAAGGTGCTGATATGACAGTAAGACCAGGCAAACCTGGCGATAACAACGCTTATGCTTTGAGCCAGGCTGGCCTGCCTGCTAATTTATTAACAGGTGTGGTATTAGACCGCACGAATGGCGCACCGTTACCGGGAGCGTCTGTAAAAGTTGTTGGCAGATCGGCGGGTACGCAAACCGATGCGAACGGCAAATTTACCCTTCCAAATGTTAAAAAAGACGAATCTCTATCCATTGGGTATATTGGCTACAACAGTAAAACACTTGATGTCAAAAACAAGGATAGTTTGAAGGTTGAACTGGATGAAAACAGAAGTTCGCTGAATGAGGTAGTATTAGCCGGGCGTGCTAAAAAGGTTAAAAACGAACGGGCCCGCCCACATGCAGGCTGGGACGCGTTTAAAAAATATCTGAAAGAAAATGCCGTTACTGCTGATGGCAAAGAGGGCATGGTTGACCTGTCCTTTACTGTTAATGCTAACGGTTCTGTCTCCAACATAATTGTAACCAAAAGCCTAAGTGCAACTGCCGATGCCAAAGCCATCGACCTGATAAAGAATGGGCCAACCTGGAGCGGAAACACCAGCGGTAAAGCCGAAGATGTTAAGGTTAAGGTGGCGTTTCATCAGTAGGGGCTTTCATAAAGCGATTGGCTTATATTTTATGGTGAGCTTGTCGAACCATAGCCGACTACCCAATCTGTCAATCCTTCGACAAGCTTAGAATGACACCAATTTGCTCAGAATGATATGAACGCAAAAAGGCGACAGGTTCCAAAACCTATCGCCTTTTACATATCAAAGCTCTATGTATTATTTCTTGTTCCTATCGTAATAACCAAATACCTTTTGCAGTAGTGGTGTGGTACGCGCGCCAAGGTTTTGGCGAATGTTCAGTTCCTCCTGTGCTATTTCTACAAACAAACCGTCAATTGCTTTTTGGGTAACGTAGTCGCTAATATCCGGGTTTATTTTGCTTACAAATGGCACTTTGTTATAAGCCGACGCTGCATCGGTATAATATTTTGTAGCGCCTACTTTATTTAAACTGGTTTGTACCACAGGTTTAAATTTGGCCGATAGCTGCAGTGTGGTAGTGCGTTTAAAGTATTCTGTAGCGGCGTTCTGTTTGCCCAATAAAATATTGGTTACATCAGTTAAGGTCATTTGCTTAATGGCGCTTACAAAAATGGGTTTGGCCTGTACGGCGGCATCCTCGGCAGCGCGGTTAAGGGATAATATTACATTATCGGCCAGTTTGCCAAGGCCAATGCTGCGTAATGTTTTTTCGGCTTTCTGTGCTTCGGGCGGGAAAAGTATCTTAACGGCAGCATTGCCAAAAAAACCATTCACAGCCGATAGCTGGTCGGAACTTTTGCCGGTAGCCAGCTCCAGTGCTTGTTTTAAGCCGTTATTAATATCAAGTGTTGTTGGGTTACCGGTTTGCTGTACGGTGCTCTGTGCAACCTGGTTAAGGGTATCGCAACTGCAAAACAAAACCAAAAGGACCGGAATAAGTAAAAGTGTTTTTTTCATGTAATAAGGTAAGCAAATTTACTGCCAGTATCCACCTAATTACCAGTGCCTAACCAGCATAAAAACCAAACCTGCAATAAGGGCCGAAATAGGGATGGTGATTATCCATGCCCAAACCAGGTTAATGGTTACCCCCCAGCGCACAGCCGATACACGTTTTGTTAAACCAACACCGATGATAGAACCCGTAATAGTATGCGTAGTTGAAACAGGGATAGCAAAATGCTCGGTGATAAACAGGGTTACCGCGCCCGCAGTTTCTGCAGCTACACCCTCTAAAGGTGTTATCTTGGTGATCTTTGAACCCATGGTCTTCACGATCTTCCAACCGCCGGACATAGTGCCTAATGCGATGGCCGAATAACAGGCCAACGGGATCCATTCGGGCATTGGAGAGCCGCTGACGATAATTTTTGCAGCAACCAAACTTACATATAAAATACCCATAACCTTTTGGGCATCGTTAGTACCATGCGCAAAGCTTAATGCAGCTGCTGATATCAATTGAAGGCGTTTAAACCAACGTTCGGCAACGGCAGGCTTAGCCCGTTTACAAATATGGAGTATAAGAATGGTTATAAAGTAAGCAATGATTAAGCCGATAAATGGCGCCAGTACAATATAAGCGATAATTTTAATGATAGAAGCTGAATCGATTGCGTCAAACCCATGCTGCCCCATAAATAATGCATTGGTTATGCCTGCGCCTGCAAAGCCGCCAATAAGTGTATGTGATGAACTGGATGGGATACCAAACCACCAGGTGGTTAAATTCCAGGTAATGGCGGCAATAAGGCCGGCCAGCACTACATGCAAGGTGATAAACTGTTCGTGAACGGTTTTAGCTACCGTGTTAGCTACTTTATGGTCGGGTATAAAAAAGTAAGCGGCAAAGTTAAATACAGCGGCAAGCAATACTGCCTGGAAAGGCGTTAGTACCTTTGTTGAAACAATGGTAGCTATAGAGTTGGCGGCATCATGAAACCCATTGGTGTAATCAAAAATAAGCGCCAGGGCAACTACAGCAACTAGTAAAGTGGTAACCATTTAAATGATTTAAGTTATGCTTAGGCGTTTTTAATTAAAATTGATTCCATTACGTTTGCTGCATCCTCGCACATATCGGTAGCGGTTTCAAGCGCAGCTAATATCTCTTTGTATTTTATAAGGCGGATGGCATCTGTTTCGTATAGGAAAAGATCGGCAACGGCACGGTCAAAAACATAATCGGCCTGGTTTTCTACGCTGTTTATGCGGATACATGAATCGGCAATGGCGCGTACGTTTCTTAGATCTTTTAGTTCGCGCACGGCTTTTTCCAGATCGGTACCGGCCTGTAGTATCAGTTCAGATAACTTGCGGATGTGCTCGTTAAAATCGTCTATTCTGTAAAGCAGCATGCGGTTGGCAGCGCCGTGTATGTAATCGGCAATATCATCAATAGCAGTGGCTAAAGCGTGTATATCCTCACGGTCAAATGGTGTGATAAAGTTTTTGCCCAGTTCAAGATATATCTGGTGGGTAAGTTCATCGCCTTTGTTTTCAAGCTTATCAATCTGCCTGAAAAGTTCTTCGCGGGTGGCCGGGTTAACCGAGTTTACCGCTTCAACCAAAATGGTTGCCATACTTACAACGTTACTTGCAGCCTGCTCAAACAACGGGAAGAAGGTCTTCTTATCTTTAGGAACAAAATACTGAAATATACTGTTTAGTGACATCTGCTATTTAATTTGGCGTAAAGGTAAGCTTGCAATGTTAAGTTAATGTTAACTTTTTAATACAGGAATGTTTGGAAATGGTAAAGTTTGTTTGGCTATTTGTAAGGTGAAACCAAACGTCGACCCCATACCTTCGGTACTGCGTACGTTAATGGTTTGCTGGTGCGCTTCAATAATGTGTTTAACAATGGCCAACCCTAAACCCGAGCCGCCAATTTGCCTTGAACGGCTCGTATCTGTACGGTAAAAGCGCTCAAATAAGCGTGGAAGGAACTTTTCTTCAATACCTATACCATCGTCGGTAACCTCAATAAGCACCTGCTCGTGCAGCACAAAAATGCTTACAGCGGTGTTGCCGCCATCCTTGCCATATTTAAAGGAGTTGTCAATAAGGTTTACCAGCACCTGGCGTATTTTTTCCCGGTCGGCGTTAACAAATATGCCGTCGTCGTATTTTTGTTTAAACGTTAATTTAATATTGTGCTGCTTGCTTTTTAGCTCAAGCGATTCAAAAACCTCTTTGATCAGGTCATTGATCTTAAACTTGGTGTAATTGATAGGGATCTCGCCCGATTCCAGCTTAGAGATCTCATCCAGATCATGGATCAGGTAGCTTAGGCGGTCAACATTCTTTGATGCTTTTTCCAGAAATTGTACGGCTAGCTCCTTGTCCTCCAGTCCATCATCCTGCAGGGCTTCTATGTAACCCTGTATGGCAAAAAGAGGTGTTTTAAACTCGTGCGAGATGTTCGATAAAAAATCCCTGCGGAATTTTTCCTGTTTTTTCAACTCGTCTATCTCGCTCTTTTTTTGTTTTGCCCATTCCTGTACCTCGTGTTCCACATCGTTTATAGGGTCGGCGCTTACGTGTTCGCCAAGGGCATCGCGCAGGTCGCGGCCAAGTTTAAGGTTATGGATAAGCTTGTAAATAAGCTTAATTTTTGAGTAGATGTATTTTTCTATCAGGTAATAAAAAACAATATAGCTGGTGATGAAGGTAACCAGGAAGGTTATCATCATATCGTACCATTTATGCTGAAAGTAGTAGTTTACTGCCGATAAGGTGATGGCAACCGCGGCAGCGTTTATCAATATCAATACGCGCAATTTCATAGCATAAAGTTACTATTTGTAAACGGTTATAATTAACACAGAAGCAAGCCCCTGTGTTAATTAATTGTTATCATTTAATTGCGGTGTATTATTGGGCTTATTTTGCTTCGAAGTTGATGGTTACTTCGTCGCCCATGGTCATGCTGTTACCGCCAATGGAAAAATCCCTGCGGTTAATTTTAAAGCTGCCTTTAAAAGAGTTATCGGCATAAGTAAATGGTACTTCAACCATTTTGGTTTTTCCTTTTAGGGTAAGGTTAAACTGGCCTGTAAAGTTGTTACCATTTGCTTTTTTAAATGAAACAGACGACAGGCCGATCTTTGGATATTTTTGCACGTCGAAATAATCGTCCTTTTTCAGGTGCTCATCGCGCATATCATTATCCGTGTTAATTGTATTAACATCGGCAGTAGCTTCAATTTTGCTTGTTGCCAAAGCAGCGGGGTCAAAGGCGATGGTACCCTGTACCCCACCAATGGTGCCACCGGTTTTAATACCCAGGTTTTTTATCTCGAAGGATACCTTAGCGTTGCTGATGCTTTTTGTTTGAGCGAAAGCCGTGGTGCTTACAATAAGTAATGTTATAGCTGCGAGAATATTTTTCATGTTGCGAATATGACGGGTTTTACCCAGCCAGGTTTAATTTGAGATACAATTTACTTTAGGCCAGTGTTAAAACTCCACATGTGCCCTTAACGAGAATACGTTTACGGGACCCCTATCCTTGTTATAAGCCGGGTTATCAATAAACTGGTAATCGGGCGATAGCCATAACTTGTGCTGGTAGGCATTCAATTTATAATACACCTCAGCTACCAGTTCGGGCGAGTAGTTTAACCGCCCATCTCCAATAATAAAACCGTAACCGCCAGCAGCCAGGTAATCTTTATGATCCTTCGAAATGCCGTTACCTACAAATGCCAGGCCCAGCTCGTCATCCTTACGTTTCCATGAGCTGCCTTTTAAAACAGCGCCTAAACTTAATGATCGGTCAATTTCGGTAAATGCCCAGGTTTCGGTTTTACCGTCGTTATAACTTGCTTTTGCAAAAACACCAAAGTCATTGGTTAGGTACTGGTCGGCACTTATGCCGAAGCCATATTTGTGCCTCCCGTATGCCTGGGTTGCATCCACATCGGGCGCGTTTGGGCTTTGGTTAATGGCATCGCGATATACGCCCATTTTGCCGTTGTTACGGAAAGCCAGTAACCTTAATGTGCCTTTTTGCCCGCCAAGGGCATAGCGTTTCTCATATTCTAAGGTCTGTGTATTGGCGCGGCTTACCCTTTCATCCCAAATAGCACCATTTGCCGTGGTAGTAGTCATGGTGAATCCAAAACGTAGTGCCCAGGTTGGCTGGCCCAGTTCTGCAATGCCCCCTAAAACGTAACCACGGGTATTGGCAGGGTAGTCCCAGGCTGCGTTATCCATCAGGCTCCAGTTCATGAACTGCGAGCGGGCATCGTGGCTAAACTCGTTGCCGTCAAAAAAATCGGCCATGCCAAATTTACCAACGGTAACTTTAAGGTAGCGCTTGCTTTTCAAGCCGGCCAGTTGGTTTACATCATCATTAATGTATTCTTTATCATTACCCCATTCAAAGTTTTGGGTAAAATACAGGCGGGCTATATAAATTTTAGGTTCGGCACTACCAACACGGAAGGTTTCGCCATTTGGGAAACCGGCAATGCCCAGAGTTTTGCTCAGGCCGGCTCCGCCACTCATTTCGGGGTTAAAGTATGCCTCCATGCCTTTCCATAAACGCGCGCCACCAAAAAGGGTTGTGGTTAATGATGTTTGTGTTTCCTCGCCGGTAAGCAAACTGTTGTTGCCGGTATAGGGCGCACTAAAGCCGGGTTTGTATTGTGTAATAATGGTTTGCTGGAAGTGTAAATTAAAGCGTTGGTTTTTTAGCGTATCCTGCGCGGTAGCAAATTGGGTTAGGTTAAATAGTATAATTAATGATAGTAAAAGGTTTTTCATGCTGATGAAACGAATGTTAGGGGTTTAGTTTATTGTACTTCGCTGTAAAATTGCTGCAGGTAGCTTTCCATAAAATTATGGCGTTGCTGTGCAAGTTGTTTACCTGTAGGGGTGTTCATCTTGTCTTTAAGCAGCAGCAGTTTTTCGTAAAAGTGGTTTATGGTAGGGGCGGTTGTATTTTTATACTCCTCCTTGCTCATGTTTAGGTTAGGCTTAATATTAGGGTTGTATATCTCCCTCGCCTTAAAGCCACCATAAGTAAATGCACGGGCAATACCTATTGCGCCAATTGCATCCAGGCGGTCGGCATCCTGCACAATAGCTAACTCGTTAGAGTAAAATGTGGCTTTATCAAAGCTTGCCTTAAAGCTCATGTGCCGGATGATCTGCTGCACATGGTTTACGGTACCGGCATCAGCCTGAAGGCTGTTTAGGAATTTACCTGCTGTGGCAGGGCCTATTTCCTCATCACCGTTGTGGAATTTGCTGTCGGCAATATCATGCAGCAGGGCGGCAAGTTCAACTGTAAGTAAGTCGCAATCTTCTGTTTGGGCTATCAGTTTGGCGTTGGTCCAAACGCGGTGTATGTGCCACCAATCATGGCCCCCTTCAGCGTTCTTTAGCGTGTCTTGTACAAAACTTACAGTTTTTTCAACAATATCAGGGGTATTCATTATTTGCAGTATTTGGGTGCAAATATAATAGGTACAGGCACTACTTTCCTGATTTTTTAGTTAGTTATGCCGCCTCGGCGTTTTCCGTTTTTATAAGCTCTGTAAGTTCTGTTTCCAAAATATCAGCTATCTGAAAAAGGCGTTCAACGGTTATTTTGGTGTACCCTAATTCAATTTTGCTGTAAGCGTTTTGAGAGATGCTGAGCTTGGCAGCAAGATATTCTTGTGTGTAATTTAATGATTCGCGTTTGTTGCGGATGTTGCTTGCAACTGCTTTAACCTTGTAAGTGAGCATATCTGTCATTCTTTGCAATTGAATATTTATATATAAACGAGATTGCTGCGAACGCGGATTTAAGAAGTGTGTTTTTTGGTTAATTTTTTTTCGTGACCGGGGTAGTAAAACAATAAAGCCGGCATTTGCCGGCTTTATTGTTTTACTGTATATCGTATTTCACTACTACGGTTGGCAGCAAAGTAGCTGCATTTAGCGGGATCTGATCGTGCGCTACAATAGGCCGGCGTTTTTTGTAAAAATCGTACGCTGCTTTTTGTACATCGGCTACACTGGTAGTTGGGTCGTTAAAGTTGATGGAAAACGGGATAATAAAATCGTGAAATTTCTCTTTGTTAGGGATGATCCATTTTTTAGTCGATTTTTTTAGTGCCTCAATGGCCGGAATAGTAAGCAGGTAATCGTCGGCGTAATAAATAACCAGTTTTGACAAATTTCCATTAACGTCTGCTGTAAACTTAATTACAGCTACGCCGGCTGCTTTTTTTGCTATTATTTCCGGGCTTACTACCAGGTTATCTCTAAAAAAAGTATTCATAACCGGGGCGCCTCCCTGAAATGGGAACGCCAGGTCCTCCTGCGCGTTTGCGCAAAACGATGATAATAATAAGGCAAATATGATCAGTTTCTTCATTCTGTTTCTTTTGGTTCGCGTTTGCTGCCTTCATACAGCTCATATTCAAATAAGCGGCAATCAAGCTTGCCGTTGTAAAATTCAATTTTTCGGGCAGCCCTTAACCCTATCTTTTTGGCCAGGTCGGGGTTGCCGGTAAATACATAACCACGGTAGCCCAGGCATTTCTTTTTCAGGTAATCGCCAATGCGTTTGTAGGTTATCTCCAGTTTGGTGTGTACGCCTAAGCGCTCGCCATACTCGGGGTTAAACATTACAATGCCTGCATCCTCCGGCACTTCAGTATCTTCAAAATCACAAACGTAAAATTCTATCAAATGTTCTACACCCGCAGTATTTGCGTTTTTGCGGGCAATATCTACTGCATCCTCTGATATATCCGTGGCGATGATCTTAAAGTCGACGGTCTTTTTAGCCTTATCCTTTAATTTACGGCGTTCTACAAAAAACTCCTGCTCGTCGTACCCCATAATGTGCATAAAGCCATAGTTCATACGGAACAGGCCGGGATGTTTATCGGTAGCCAGCAGCGCGGCCTCAATAGCCAGCGTGCCCGAACCACACATGGGGTTAATGAACGTACTGTTCCTGTCCCAGTTGGTGGCCATAATGGTTGATGTGGCCAAAGCCTCAAGCATAGGGGCTTTGCCCGGTATTTTACGGTAGCTATGTTTGGCCAGGGTTTCGCCTGATGTATCTATAAATATATCGGCTTTATCGTCCTGCCAGTAAAGGTGTATAACCGTTTTGTTGGCATCGGCACCCGAGTTTGGGCGGATGCCTTTTTTATCTTTTATCCTGTCAACAATAGCATCTTTTACCTTAACGTTGGCAAACAGCGGCGTAAGTATGTGCTCGTTGTTAACGTTTGATGTTACCGAAAAGTAGCCCGAAAAATCGATATACTCTTCCCATTCAATCTGTACCAGTTCGTCGTACAGCGCTTTCGGGTCGGCAGCATCAAAGCTTTTTAGCAGATATAACACCTGGCTTGCACAGCGCAGGTTTAGGTTAAGCGCTATGGTATCGGTAACGGTACCCAGCAACTCAACACCGGTTTGAAAAACGCGTGTGGGTTTAAAGCCTAATGCTTCAACCTCTTGCTGCAAATATGGCGATAGCCTTTTGTTGCAGGTGATAATGATCTTACTCTCAGTGTGGAAAACTTGCATAATTATTTTGCGAATTTATGAATTAAATACGCCGCTATTTAATTTCATACTATTAACTTTACATTTTAAACATTTTCTGAAATTATGGAAGTTAAAGGTAAGGTATATGAAGTATCGGCAACCCAACAGGTTACCGAGTCGTTAAAGAAGAGAGAATTGATACTTGAGTACATCGAGAACCCACAATATCCCGAGTATTTAAAGTTTGAAGCTATACAGGATCGTTGCAATTTATTGGATAACGTTAAGGTAGGCGATGATATAGAAGTGTTTTTTAACCTGCGCGGCCGCCCATGGACGGACAAAACAGGTAAAAAAACTTACTTTAACTCTTTACAATTATGGAAAGTTAACGCTTTAGGTGGCGCAGGCAGCAGCTCTGCCCCAGAATACGCGGCACCTGCGGATATCAGCTCAGCCCCTGAAGACGACGATCTGCCGTTTTAAGACCTTGTATACAGTTGCGAAACTGAGTGCATTTATTTAGACATAAAATGAAAGGCCCTTCTAAATTTTTAGAAAGGCCTTTTTTGTTTAGTTGGTTACCTGGCTATTTAGTTGCCGGTTGTATTATTTCGCGAATGGTTGCCCAGCCTGTTGGGCTTTCTTTATAACGGATATAAATGATCATTGCGCGGCCTTCAAATACAAAAGGCTCACCACCGCTTTTGGGCGTGCCTTTTATTGTAAATAGTGTTTGCTCTACAGCAGTATCCCCGTTTATTAAAAGGCTTTCGACCTTGTTTTTTGAAAATTCCAGGTTGTATATGTTGAGTGTTTTGAGCAGATCGGCCTTTACTGCTTCGCGCCCGTTCGAATAAGATGTGTAGTTAAGTGCTTTAACTACATCAGGGTGATGGTAACTCATTATAGCTGTAATATCGCCGTGGGCAAAACCAGCTCTGATGGCTTCGCTGGTTTGTTTTAACATATCCTGATCTTTTTTTAGATCGACAGGGGGTATTATAGCAGATCTTGAATCAATATTTTTATATGCCTTTGCCATTACCAAAGGTGGCAGGCCTAATATGGCTATCAAAGCAACCGAGAATATAAACTCGAAGTTGGGCTTTATAATTTTTTTCATTTTATATGCTGATTTAAGGTGGTGACGCAAATTTAAAAACTCTTGCTAATCAGTAGCTTAATCTAACGAAGGTAAATTGTTAAAAATTGTTAAAAGCCATTATTCTCGTATAATTTAAAATATTTTTGTTGTTGCATGAAAAAAAGAAGCATAGGGCTTATTATTGGTTTAATGGGTTTTGCCCTTTTGGGGGTGGTTGTTATGCAATTATATTTTTTGCGGCAATCATACCAAATGCAATCCGAGCTTTTTAACCGGTCGGTTAACGAGGCATTAAACAATGTGGCGTCAAAAATCATGAAGCAGGATGCCCTTAACTTTTTGAATGCGAAGTCGCAGGAGTCGCATATCTATAAGTTAAGATCAACTGACCTTGATGATAAGAAAACCGAAATAAGCATCAACGGAAATAAAAGTATTATTGACGGCCCTGCCGTTGTTAAGAAAAAGCAAACCCGCCGCGAGCGCAAGCTGGCCATGCTGCGTGATAGCCTGAAGCGCATGATCATGCATAAAAAAATGGATGATGAGCTGGCCTCTTTAGTGCAGCAAGGCTCGGTTAACCTGCGCATACGTATTGAAGAATACACCGATGAATTTGGCGAAGTACATGGCCGCTTTATCCCCGAGATAGTAAAGTCGGCACCGCGGCCGTTTAAGCAAAAGCTGCATAAATATGATACCCTGCGTTACACGTATATGGATCCGCAGTTTGGCAGGCAGATCATATCTGTAGCAAACCTAAACCCGTTATGGGTACAGGAGCAGGAGCGTTTGCAAAAAGAAAGGCAATTTAAACAGGTTAAAAAAATGCTGGAGGCCGATTCGTTGGAGAATGCACCGCAGAATGCTAAAAAACCAAATGTAATTGAGAACCTTGCCGAAGAGTACCGAAAATCTGACGAGCCGCTGGTGAAACGTTTAAATGGATTTTGGATTGATTCGTTATTGCGTTTTGAATTGCACAACCGTGGCATATTCCTGCCGGTTAGCTATGAGGTGAGCACTGCCAACAGCGATTCGCTGATCTTCTCGAGCGCGCTGGATACCAAGGGTACCAAGCCCGAATTTATACCGGCAAACACATACCAGAAGGTTATTTTTAGTAATGAATTGATAAACGACCCCGGTAAGATAAAAATAACCTTTCCGCAAAAAAGCTCATTCATATTGGGCAACATGACGGCTACCATTGGTACTACAGGCGGCTTGTTGTTTGTACTGATATTTTGTTTCGGTTATACCATCTTCTCTATACTAAGGCAAAAGAAGATCTCTGAAATGAAAATAGACTTCATTAACAACATGACACATGAGTTTAAAACCCCGGTATCAACCATTATGATAGCCAGCGAGGCGTTAAAGGATGATGAGATAGCCCAGGATAAAACGCGCGTTGCACGCCTGGCCAGTGTTATTTATGAAGAGAACGTACGCCTGGGCAGCCATATAGAACGCGTACTGAATATTGCCCGTATAGAAAAGAACGACTTTAAGCTGGATAAAAAGCCGCTTGATGTAAATGAAATGATTACCATTGTGCTGGATAGCATGGCACTTAAAATGCAAAAATGCCAGGCTGTTGTTACGCTGAATTTAGATGCCGAAAATGCAGTTATCATGGCAGACGAGTTACATTTTAGCAATGTAATGTTCAATTTGATAGATAATGCTATAAAATACAGCACCAATACACCAGAGATTGCTATTAGCACGTTAAATAAAAACGGGCATATCGTAATACGCGTGGCAGATAAAGGAATAGGTATGGGCCGCGACCAGCAAACAAAAATATTTGAACAGTTTTACCGCATACCAACAGGTAACCTGCACGATGTGAAAGGCTTTGGCCTTGGCTTAAGCTATGTAAACACCATAGTAAAGAGGCTGGAAGGTGCTATAGGTGTAAGATCTGAAAAGGATAAGGGCTCAGAGTTTGAGCTGAAATTCCCTGTCGCATAATATAAGTCCGGAGGTCCGAAGGTCGGGAAAGTCCGGAAGTGAATACAAAGTATAAAATAACCGTACGGACTATCGGCGTTCCCGACATCCGGTCACAATTATGAAAAAAATATTACTTGTTGAGGACGATCCAAACCTTGGCCTGCTATTGCAGGATTACCTACAGCTAAAAGGGAAATTTGATGTTACGCTGTGTAAAGATGGCGATGAAGGGTTGCGCGCTTATACCAAACAACAATATGACCTGCTGATACTTGATGTAATGATGCCCAAAAAGGATGGCTTTACGTTAGGGAAAGAGATCAGGAAGATAAATGCTACAGTGCCCATTATTTTTGCAACTGCAAAAGCCATGATAGAAGACAAGACCATGGCCTTTAACCTTGGCGGCGATGATTACATTACCAAACCTTTTCGCATTGAAGAGCTTTTGCTCAGGATAAATGCCCTGTTAAAAAGATCAGACACCACCGAGAAAAAAGGGGATGATAAACCATCGCAATTTAAACTGGGTATTTACAATTTTGATTATACCTCGCAACTGATAACCCACGGCGATACTATCCAAAAGCTATCAACCAAAGAAGCCGAACTGTTGCGCTTGCTTTGCATCAAAAAAAATGAGGTGCTAACCCGCGAGGAAGCCCTACTCAATATATGGCACGATGATAACTACTTTAACGGCCGTAGTATGGATGTTTTCCTGAGCAAGATCCGTAAGTATTTAAAGGACGACCCATCGGTAGAGATCATTAATGTACATGGCAGGGGGTATAAGCTGCTGATTAATTAATCTTCCCCGCCAGATGTATCTTCCCCAAAATGGATGATGTTGCCATCGTTATCCAATATACTGAACTGGCGCATTTCCCAGGGCATATCCCGTAGTTCGCCGTTTGGATGTATCACGCCCTGTGCTTTAAATTCGGCGAATAGCTTATCTACTTCCGTTACATTTACATAGCAGCCCGTGGCCTTAGGTATCTCCGGGTTTTTACAAGGCCACATGTGGATATTTACCCCATCGCGGCTAAATATCAGGTATCCATCCCAACTGTTGTGAAATGTAAATCCCAGTTTTTCGGTATAAAATTTTATGCTTGCTTCCTCGTTTAACGAAGCTAAAATGGGTATGGCATATTGAAACATCGTTATGGGTTTAAATGCTCTAGATCATCTAAATCTTTGTGTCGCCCGGAGGCCTTTTTTGCGCTAATAAGATCGTTAATATGAATTGTTCTTATTTGTAATTCATCTTGTTCAAAGTAAACAGATTTTTCAAAACATTCATTGAAATCCAGCCCTAATACGTTTAACATAATATCTATTGCAACAGGCGGCCTGCCAAAAGTAAATACATCGGTGTTTGAATCATTCAGAAACTTTTCTTCAGTCATATCAAAAACAGACATGCCAAAGTGCAAAAAAGCAAGATAGATTCTTTTGTAGTTTTCCCGGGTTCGATCTACCCAAATATCCATGTCCCCTGTAGTTCGGTTTCTGCCATGTAGTATTACAGAATATCCACCAACAAGTATGTAGCGAACATTGTTAATGTTAAAGGCATTAATAAAATCTCTGAAATCCTGATTGAAAATATTACCCATTATTAATATGGCTTCTCATACTGAAAGCAGTACGATCCATTCTTGGCGGTTCGTTTACAGGATAATTATAGGCTACGCTATTTAAATAATTAACTACACTCAGTCTTTCTTTTAAAGATAGCTTATCGTAATACACATCATGGTCGGCGGCTTCTTTGGCTGTTTGAGCTTTAAAAGCATTTCTATCTAAACGGTAATCACTCATAATTCAAATATAACCCAAACTTAATTATTACTTGTAACAACTTTGTTAAAACATACTTAAGAAATTTACAATTCTAATTAGATAAGTTTGTGCTAAACTAACTGACTCATTATGAAATTAAAATTACTCTACACTTGTATGGCTCTCACAGGTTTAGCAGGTACTGCCTTTGCGCAGGAAACTGTAGACCAGGCTGCTGTTCAAAAAATCCGCGAAGAGGGCTTAAACCACTCGCAGGTAATGAAAACCGCTTTTTATTTAACCGATGTTTCCGGACCGCGTTTGGCAGGTTCGCCGGGTTTAAAACGTGCGCAGGATTGGGCTGTTAACCAGCTTAAAACCTGGGGAATGGTAAACTCTAAACTGGAGCCATGGGGCAAGTTTGGTAAAGGCTGGGAAGTTCAAAAAAACTATGCAGCTATTACCGTACCTTATTACCACGCTATCATCGCTATCCCTAAAGCATGGACACCCGGCACCAACGGCGCTATAAAAGGCGAAGTGATTTTGGTAAAAGCTGATAGCGTTGCTGAACTGGATAAATACAAAGGCAAACTTGCCGGTAAAATTGTAATTTTTGATACCCAAAATACTTTAAAACGTTCGGCTAAGCCCGATCTTGAGCGTTACACCGACGAGCAGTTAGCCGAAATGGCAGCTGCCAAGCCACAGCCAGCCGGCCAGCGCAGGGCGTTTGACCAAAATTCGCCGCAATTTGTTGCAATGCGTAAAGCAAGGGCAATGCGCACAGCTATCAGCCAGTTTTTAATTGATGAAAAAGTTGGCCTGATATTAAGCCAGGGCCGCGGTACCGATGGTACTACCTTTACAACTAATGGTGCATCATACGCCGATACAGCAAAAGCTGTAGCGCCTGAGTTGGAAACCAGCGGCGAAGACTTTTTACGCATCTTACGTTTAGTAAAAGCGGGGCAGAAAGTGGAGTTGGAAGCTGATATCAAAACCCAGTTCTTTACTTCAGATTTGCAAGGTTATAACGTTATTGCCGAAATACCGGGCACCGATAAAAAACTAAAAGAGCAGGTTATTATGATTGGCGGCCACCTTGACTCATGGCATGCTGCAACCGGTGCAACAGATAATGCTGCCGGCAGCGCGGTGATGATGGAGGCTATGCGTATTTTAAAAGCAATTGGGTATAAACCGAAACGTACTATCCGCATTGCATTATGGAGCAGCGAAGAGCAGGGCTTATTTGGCTCGCGCGGTTATGTGGCCGCTCACTTCGGCGATCCTAAAACCATGCAGTTAAAACCCGAGCAAAAAACATTGGATGCTTACTATAACCTTGATAACGGTACCGGTAAAATTCGTGGTATATACTTGCAGGGCGATAGCGCGGCAGGGCCAATATTCCAGGCCTGGTTAGCTCCGTTCAAAGACCTTGGCGCTACAACTGTTACCGTAAGCAATACAGGCGGTACCGATCACCAGTCGTTTGATGCAGTTGGCCTTCCGGGCTTCCAGTTCATACAGGATGCTATGGATTATGGTACACGTACCCACCACAGTAACCAGGATACTTATGACCGTTTAAGCGAAGATGATCTTAAACAAGCTGCCACCATTGTAGCATCGTTTGTTTACAACACTTCCGAAAGACAAGACATGATCCCGCGCAAGGCGTTGCCAACCCCTCCGCCAGCTGCACCTGGCAGGTAATATTAGATTTGGCAATTTTTTAAAGTTGCCAGATCCCTAAAAACAAAAGCGCCATCTGAAAATCAGGTGGCGCTTTTGTTTTATAAAAATATTGAAGATTTACGACGCTATAATATGCGTGTTATCTCTTTTTATCGCGTATTTTTTGATCTCGGCGGCAATGCCTGCAGCATCGTAACCACACTCGGCCCAAAGTTCGGGCTGGTCGCCGTGTTCAATAAATTTATCAGGGATGCCTAAACGTACAACATCCGCTTTATATTTATTATCGGCCATAAATTCTAATACCGCGCTGCCCATACCGCCTTCAAGGCAACCATCTTCAACCGTAATAATGTGGTTGAATTTTTTGAAAACCTCGTGCAGTAAAGCCTCATCAAGCGGTTTTACAAAACGCAGGTCATAGTGGGCGGGGTAATAGCCCTGTGCATTTAGCCGGGCAATAGCCGTTACAGCCTCGTTGCCGATAGTGCCGATAGAAAGAACAGCAACTTCCTCACCATCACATACTATGCGGCCTTTGCCAACCGGGATGGATTTTAGAGGGCGTTGCCAATCAACCATAACACCGTTGCCGCGTGGGTAACGGATCACAAACGGCCCCATATTATCCAGTTGTGCCGTATACATTAGGTTACGCAGTTCTTCCTCGTTCATGGGGGCAGATACCGTCATGTTAGGGATGCAGCGCATATAAGCCAAATCATAAGCGCCATGGTGTGTTGCGCCATCGGCACCGGCAAAACCGGCACGGTCAAGGCAAAAAACAACATTTAGCTTTTGTATGGCTACATCATGTATTACCTGATCGTACGCCCGTTGCATAAAGCTGGAGTATATATTACAAAAAGGTACTAAGCCCTGTGTAGCCAGCCCTGCGCTGAATGTTACGGCATGCTGCTCGGCAATACCCACATCAAAAGCACGGTTAGGCATAGCCTTCATCATCAGGTTTAATGAACAACCCGATGGCATAGCCGGGGTAACGCCCATTATTTTTGAATTTTGTTCGGCAAGTTCAATAATGGTATGGCCAAAAACATCCTGGTACTTAGGAGGCTGTGGCTTATCATGTTTTGTCTTCTTTATCTCGCCGGTTATTTTATCAAACAAGCCGGGGGCGTGCCATTTGGTCTGGTCTTTTTCGGCCAGGGCATAACCTTTACCTTTTACGGTAACGCAGTGTAATAATTTGGGTCCGGGGATATCACGCAGATCCTGTAGTAGCTTAACCAGGTGTTTAACATCGTGGCCGTCAACCGGGCCAAAATACCTGAATTTAAGCGCCTCAAAAAAGTTGCTGCGTTTAAGCAGGGTGCCTTTTATGCTTTTCTCTATCTTTTTAGCAAATTTAAAAGCATCAGGCCCCATTGATGATATTTTGGTAAGAACGGTCGCAATATCATCGCGGAAACGGTTGTATGGTTTTGAGGTGGTAATGTCTGTTAAATACTCTTTCAGCGCCCCTACATTTGGGTCTATCGACATATTGTTGTCGTTTAGGATCACCAAAATATTCGAGTTTTCTATTCCCGCGTGGTTCAATGCTTCAAAAGCAAGACCCGCTGTCATGGCGCCATCGCCAATAACGGCTACGTGCTGGCGGTCGGTTTCGCCTTTGTATTGCGATGCAACAGCCATACCCAAAGCTGCGGATATAGAGGTAGAAGAGTGCCCTACGCCAAAAGTATCAAAGATGCTCTCGCTGCGTTTCGGGAAACCGCTTAAACCTTTGTAAACACGGTTGGTGTGGAAATTTTCCCGGCGGCCCGTAAGTATTTTGTGGCCGTAAGCCTGGTGGCCAACGTCCCAAACCAATTGGTCGTAAGGGGTGTTTAATACGTATTGAAGGGCAACGGTAAGTTCTACAGTGCCCAGGCTGGCCGCAAAGTGCCCTCCGTTTACCGATACTACATCAATAATGTACTGGCGTAGCTCGTTGCAAATTTGCTCAAGATCGTCTTCTTTAAATTGCTTTAAATCAGAAGGATAGTTGATGCGTTTTAATAAATCACCGGCGGTTACCTGCATGTATGATATTCACTCTGTTATAACCTACAAAGTAAGCTATTTAATTACTAATAATTGGAATATATTAAAGGTAATTATTGTTTTGATTTTATTAGTTTATAATTTTTTAAATCGTAAATAGCTGTATTTTTGACACATGACCGAAGATGGGTTCTCCATAAAGTTATCGCAGTTTGAAGGCCCCTTTGACCTTTTGCTATTTTTTATCGAGCGGGATGAACTGGATATCCATGATATCCCCATTGCCAAAATAACCGACGATTTCCTGCATTATATTCACCAGATGACGGTGCTTAACATGGAACTGGCCAGCGAGTTTATTTTTGTTGCAGCCACACTAATGCGCATTAAGGCCAAAATGCTGCTGCCCCGCCACAATACCGGCGAAGAGGAGAATGAGATGGATACCAAAGAGGGCCTGATCCGTAAACTCATCGAGTACAAGAAATTTAAAGTGCTTTGCGACGAACTGCGGCCTTATGAGGACGAACGCTTTAAACAGGAGAAACGAGGCAACATTAAGGCCGACCTGGAGCAGGTGGAAAAAGTGACCGTGCCCGGCGAGGAGCTATCTGAACTGAACCTGTATAAGCTAATGATGGTGTATAACCGCATGATGCGCCAGTACATGACCCGCACTGAAGAGGTGCACCATACCGTTGTGCAATACCCATACACCATCGAAAAGCAGAAGGAAGCCATAAACAACCTGCTGCGTATCAATAAAAAAATGGATTTTAAGAACATTGCCGGCAACAGCGAGAACAAGGTGCACTTTGTATACAATTTTTTAGCCGTTCTGGAGATGCTTCAACAGGAAATGATAGATATAACTATAGGATTGGGATATAATAACTTTTGGATAGCACCGAGGGGAGAGCTATAAGAATTTGCAAATTCGCGTTAGGGATAGGAGTGGATACCGGCCAGTGGCTAAGGCCTGTGCAGTATGAACGGATAGCCCGGCCGCAGGCAACGCCAAAACAATTATGTATGCATAATAACTAAGCACCGCTCATTAAATAAGTGGTTTTTTTAAGCCAATTTATTATATCTAATATCTAAATTAGCACCGTTTTACACACAACAATGAAAAGAGACAAATTAATATTCAAGCTGTTAGACGAAGAGCAGCAACGCCAGGAAGAAGGAATTGAGCTTATTGCATCAGAAAACTTTGTAAGCAAGCAGGTAATGGAAGCAGCAGGCTCTGTTGCAACCAATAAATACGCCGAAGGCTTACCAGGCAAGCGCTACTATGGTGGTTGCGAGGTTGTTGATGAAATTGAGACTATTGCTATTGAGCGTGCCAAACAACTGTTTAATGCCGAATGGGCAAACGTGCAGCCACACAGCGGTGCGCAGGCTAACGCGGCGGTTATGCTTGCCGTATTAACCCCCGGCGATAAAATATTAGGGTTTGATCTTTCGCATGGAGGCCACTTAACACATGGCTCGCCCGTTAACTTCTCTGGTAAACTTTACGAACCGCATTTTTACGGTGTTGTAAAAGAAACCGGTCTTATCGACTACAAACAGCTTGAAAAAGTTGCCCTGGCCGAAAAACCAAAACTGATTATCTGTGGTGCTTCGGCTTACTCGCGCGATTGGGATTACGCTTTTATCCGTAAGGTGGCCGATAAAGTTGGCGCTTTGGTATTGGCAGATATAAGCCACCCGGCAGGTTTAATTGCCCGTGGTTTATTAACCGACCCACTGCCGCATTGCCACATTGTTACCACTACTACACATAAAACATTACGCGGCCCGCGTGGCGGCCTTATCCTTTTAGGGAAAGATTTTGCAAACCCATGGGGTTTAAAAACACCAAAAGGCGAGGTTAAAATGATGTCAGCCTTGTTAGATATGGCCGTGTTCCCGGGTACACAGGGTGGCCCATTAGAGCATATCATCGCTGCTAAAGCAATTGCCTTTGGCGAAGCTTTAACCGATGGCTACATGAAATATATTGCCCAGGTAAAACTAAATGCTGCTGCCATGGCAAAAGCATTTGTTGCCAGGGGGTATGACATTATATCGGGCGGTACCGATAACCATTTGATGCTTATTGACCTGCGTAACAAAAATATAACCGGTAAAGCTGCCGAGAATGTGTTGGTTACTGCTGATATTACCGTAAACAAAAACATGGTGCCTTATGATGATAAATCGCCATTTGTAACATCGGGCATACGTGTTGGTACAGCGGCTATTACAACGCGCGGTTTAAAAGAGAAACATATGGAAACTATTGTTGATCTGATAGATGCTGTATTAATCGATCCGGAAAATGAAACTTCTATCAAGAAAATCCGTAAAAAGGTTCATAAATTGATGGAAGATTTCCCGTTGTATAGGGATAAAGACTAATATAGTAGATGGGGATAAGGCAGGAAAACTCTTTGGATGTTGAAAGTAGGCGCCTCCAGGCACTAAATTCATACGACGTACTTGACACGTTGCCCGAGAAAGAGTATGATGCCATAACCCGCCTGGCATCCTATATATGCCAGGCACCCATTGCTTTGATAACCTTAATTGATAATGATAAGCAATGGATTAAATCAAAAGTAGGGCTTGATATTACCGAAACGCCCCGTAACGAGGCGTTTTGTAATTATACCATACAAGGCGACCAGGTTTTTGAGGTGCCTGACGCTTTGTTGAACGAACAGTTAAAAAACAACCCTTTTGTTGATACAGCAGATGGCGTAAGGTTTTACGCCGGTGCGCCGTTGATAGACCCTGAAGGGTACCGCCTGGGATCGCTTTGCGTAATTGACCTGATGCCACGCAAGCTTACCAATGAGCAGCGCGACGCATTGCGTACACTGGCTGATGAGGTGATGTCGCACCTTACGCTGCGTAAGCAAAAAAAGGAACTGGAGAAAAGCCTGGATATTCATAAAGAGTTTTCTAACCTGTTCAACAGCTCTTCCGAAATCCACTTTATAGCAGGCGCCGACTCAAACATAGAAACCATTAATAATGCTGTTGAACCTATTTTGGGGTATACGCCGGAGCAGGCTATAGGTAAATCGTTGTGGGGTTTTGTTGCCGGCCGCAATCGCGAACAATTTGTGCCGCTTATTGAAGAGGCCATAAGGTCGCAAAAGCCCTTTGATTTGGAGACAGAAACGGTAACCCGCACAGGCGAGGTAAAACACATCAGTTGGACTGCCATTAACCGTGCAGGCAAGTGGTATGCCAGCGGTCGCGATACCACCTTTCAACAAAAATTGATAAACGAAACCAAGCAGCTGTCGCTGGTAGCCAGCAAAATAAAAAACGGAGTTGTTATCAGCAATGCCAACGATGAGGTAGTGTGGATAAATGATGCATTTGTAAACATTACCGGGTATACACTGGAGGATGTAGCAGGCAAATTTTTGGGCGAGGTTTTAAAGGGGAAACCCAAAGATGCCGAGGCAGAGCAGATGCTGATAGATGCCCGTAAGAACAACCAATCGTACGAGGTTGAGCTTTCTATGATAAGTAAAGATGGCCGCCCTTTATGGATCTCGGTAACAAACTCCATTACTTACACCGCTGATGGAGCCATAGAAAAATCTATCCGCATTATTATTGATATCACAAAGCGTAAGCAGGCCGAGCAGGATGTAGAGATACTCTCATTTGCCGCCCGCAAATCGCCAAGCGGTATCATGATACGCGACAGTAAGGGTGGCATTATTTGGATGAATGAATCCATGGAGCACATCATAGGCTATTCTTTTGAGGAGCTAAAAGGCCAAACTGTAGGCAATAAACTAATTGGCGAAGAAACAGACATGGCGGTTTTTGAAAGTGCTGTACAGGCTGTTAAGGCAAACAAACCTTATGAGATTGAGATAAAGATATATAAGAAAGATGGTTCTACCGCATGGGTATTTATATCAAACAGCCCGCTGTTTAACGAGGTAGGTAACGTTGAGCGCCAGATAGGTGTAATGGTTGATATTACCGGGCGTAAAAAAACGGAAGAAGAACTGACTATGCTATCCCTTGTAGCCAGTAAAACAACCAGCGGTGTTGTAATAAATAATAGCGATGGTAAGGTTGAATGGGTGAATAATGCATTTGAGCATATAACCGGCTACACTTTAAATGATGTAAAAGATAAGCACCTGGGCGATTCGCTGAAGGGCGAACTTACTGACGTAGCTATTATACAAAAAGCGCGTGAGTTATCAGAGAAAAAGCAATCGTTCGAGGTTGACCTGCTGATATACCGCAAGGATGGGCAGCCGCTATGGATCTCGGTGATCAACTCGGTAATTATAGGCGATAGCGGCAAGGTTGATAAATACATTGAAACCATTATTGATATCACTGCTAAGAAGAAAGCCGAGCTTGAATTGATATCAGCCAAAGAGGAAGCATTGCAGTTAAGCCGCGCCAAAGATATGTTTATCAGCGTGATGAGCCATGAAATACGCACGCCGTTAAATGCAGTTATTGGCATGTCGCACCTGTTGCTTGACGGTAATCCGTTAGAATCGCAAAAAGAGAACCTGAGTATACTTAAATTCTCGGCCGAGAATTTAATGACCCTGATAAACGATGTGCTGGATTTTACGAAAATTGAAACAGGAAACATCGAACTGGAAAAAGCCCGGATAGATATCCGTGAGATGATACAGAGCATTATAGGCTCCATGAAATATAAGGCACAGGAGAAAAATATCTATCTTACACAGAGTGTTGATACGGATATCCCGGCCCTTGTTATTGGTGACAGGGCCAGGCTTGTTCAAATTTTATTGAATTTGGTAAGTAATTCTGTTAAATTTACCAGCCAGGGCGGTGTAAACATAGATTTAAAGGTAATTGAACAAAATGATGACTCCGTACGTATACGTTTTGGTGTATCAGATACCGGAATTGGCATTGCCGAGAACAAATTAAACACCATATTTGAATCGTTTAAGCAAGCAGAGGCTGATACTACCCGTAATTACGGCGGCACAGGTTTAGGTTTGGCCATTAGCAAACGTTTAATAGAGCTGCACGACTCGCGTATAAATGTTGACAGTGTGCTCGGCGAAGGTTCAATATTTTGGTTCACAATTACCTTTAATAAGGTGGTTGGCCATGCAATTAATAACAATAACAAAGTGGATACAGGATTAAATATTAATGTGTTGGTAGTTGATGATAACCAAATAAACAGGCTCCTTATTAATAAGGTGCTAAAAAAATGGGGCGCTACTGCTGATTTTGCCGAGAATGGACAGGAAGCCATTGATAAGCTTGAAGCGCATCAAAACTTTGATGTTGTATTGATGGATATCCATATGCCTGTTATGGGCGGGCTTGAAGCCGCCGGTATAATCCGTTCAAAAACCAATGCTTATTTCCAAAAACTACCTATTATTGCCTTAACTGCATCTATGCTGAGCAACCAAATGGGCCAGATAGAAGATGCCGGCATGAACGATTACATCCTAAAACCATTCGACCCTACAACCCTTTTCGAAAAACTGAGCCGGTATCAGAAACAATAGGCTGGTGAATGGCTGATGGGGGGCCTAATATATACCTGTCATGCTGAACGATAGTGAAGCATCTAACCCCCGACATGCAAAGTTCACTAATAGATCCTTCGCTCTCGCTCAGGATGACAAATTAAACTTACTCTGCATACGCTATCGTAGCAATACTCAACTTTAGGCCCGGTACTTTAAGTAATTCTATCCCGCAGGCTTCAAGCGTCGATCCGGTAGTGATGATATCATCAACCAATAAAACATGCTTATTCTCTAAAACTTTTGGGCGGGCAACAGCAAATACCTCCTGCATGTTTTGAAACCTGGCAAAGCGCGATTTATGCGTTTGTGTTTTGGTAGCTACGGTACGTATCAGGTTGTTTAATTCAACAATACCGCTTAGCGAAGTTGCCAGGCCTTCGGCAAAGCAGGCGCTTTGGTTATACCCCCGTGTTTTTAAACGTTTTTGATGAAGAGGCACCGGGATAATGTAATCAACTGTTGTAAACACCGGGTTTTGTATTAGCTGTTTCCCTGCCATATTACCCAACAAATTTCCAATATGCTGCATACCGTTGTACTTAAATTCATGTACCATATTCTGCACCTTGCCGCCCTTGTTAAAATAATACAAAGCATAAGCACCTTCAATATTTAATTTACCCCAAAACTGACGGGCAACAATATTATCGGGCTTTTGATGAAAATTGGTAAATGGCAGGTTGTACAGGCAATCGGTACACAAAATATCCTCATTAGCCATCAGGCTGGCGCGGCAGGCCGGGCAAAGCTGAGGGAATATCAGCGAAACAAAATCGGCCAGATAAGTGCGGAAGGCTTGCATGGGTTTAAGGTAGTGAGAAATTATTGAATAGTCCAATAACTTTACTTGCCCTTACTACCGTTTACTGGTCGACTTTTTCTGCGTAAAGAGAGGGTAAAGAAAATAAAAAAAGCCCCCTCTTGCGCTGCAGAGAGGGGGGGAGGGGTGAGTCAACTCACCAATATGTTCAATAAAGCTTCTACTCCGTAATGCCTTCTTTTTCTTTTTCCTTCTCGTTTATAGCTAACTGTCCGCAAGCGGCATCAATATCTTTACCGCGGCTGCGGCGCAGGTTGGTGTTTATGCCATGGCTGCGCAAATAATCGGCGAAAGCCTCTACCTTATCCTCACCGGCATTGATAAAGCTCGCCATTGATATTGGGTTGTACTCAATAATATTAACCTTGCAGGGCAGGTGCTTGCAAAATTTTGCCAGTTCCATAGCGTCCTGTATATTATCGTTTACACCGTCAAAAATAATGTACTCGTAGGTTACAGCATTTTTGGTTTTGGCGTAGTAGTATTTTAAAGCATCGGCTAAAGCCTTTAACGAGTTTTGCTCGTTTATAGGCATTATTGTGTTGCGCTTTTCGTCGTTAGCGGCGTGCAGGGAAAGTGCCAGGTTAAATTTCACCTGGTCGTCGCCCAGTTTGCGGATCATTTTGGCAATACCTGCGGTTGATACTGTAATACGTTTGGGCGACATGTTAAGTCCATCTTCTGCCGTAATGCGCTCTATCGATTTCATTACGTTAGCGTAATTCAGCAAAGGCTCGCCCATACCCATGTACACAATATTTGATAGCGGGATGCCGTAGTTCTCACGAGCCTGTTTGTCTATAAGCACCACCTGGTCGTAAATTTCATCGGGGTTAAGGTTGCGTTTGCGGTCCATGTATCCCGTAGCGCAAAACTTACAAGTAAGGCTGCAACCCACTTGAGACGACACACAGGCTGTCATTCTGTCGGTTGTTGGAATTAAAACACCCTCAATTAAGTGAGTATCATGTAATATAAAAGAATTTTTTATAGTTTTATCAGCACTAACCTGTGAAGTATTTATTTTAACGTTGTTGATTACGAATTTTTCATCAAGTTTAGTACGAAGTTCTTTTGAAATATTGCTCATTTCATCAAAAGAGACGCATGATTTTTCCCAAAGCCATTCGTACACCTGCTTAGCTCTAAAGCCCTTTTCATCCATGCTGATGAAATGCTGCTGTATAGCTTCGAGGCTTAAGCTGCGGATATCAATTTTATCTTTTTTGTTGTTCACGTTGCAAAAGTACTTAAATTTAAAAATTCTGTTCTTTTTTTAAAGTCATTCTTTTCTAACATTAAAAACAATAACTAAAGGTTAATTGTATTTAATGAGGGATTGGATTTAAAAAAAACATTGCTGATGCTAAGTTATATTTAATGAAAAGTTTTAAAGCCGATTACGTTTACCCTATTTGTGCCGATCCTGTAAAGAATGGAATTGTTACTGTAGATGACTCTGGGAAGATCATATCAGTTACTGACGACAGTGCCCCCCCAACACAAACCCCCATCGAAACCGTAAGCGGTATAATTGTTCCCGGCTTTATAAATACACACTGCCATACCGAGCTTTCGCACATGAAAGATAAAATAAGTGCCGGTGGTGGGCTAATCAATTTTATAAAAGACATCCTCTCTTTCAGAAGCGCCGAGCCGGGCGAAATACTGGCGGCAGCGCAAGCAGCCGATCAGCAGATGTATGATAATGGGATAGTGGCCGTTGGCGATATTTCTAACAACAGTATCACTGCATCCATCAAAGCAAAAAGCAAGTTATATTATCATACGTTTATTGAAATATTGGGGTTTTTGCCCGCAAATGCCGAAGAGCTTTTTAATAAAGCCCTTGCTACGGCCGAAGAGTTTAAACCGCAATCAACATCAATAACCGCGCACGCGCCCTATTCGGTATCTAAAGAATTATTTAAGCTGATCAAACAGCATTGCGAAACCGGCACTAACCTCCTAAGTATCCATAACCAGGAGTGCGAAGACGAGAATAAATTTTACCGCTATAAATTAGGCGGGTTTATTGATCTGTATAAGCATTTAGGGGTTGATATTGGTTACTTCAGGCCGCAGGCGCGTAATTCCCTGCAATCAATTATCCCGTTGTTAACCAACCGGCAAAAGGTATTGCTGGTACATAATACCTGCACCAACTTAAAGGATATTTATTTTATCAAACGGTTTGATCGTAAGGTGAACTGGTGCTTTTGCCCTAATGCCAACATCTATATTGAAAAACGTTTACCCAAAATAGAGCTTTTTATAAACCAGGGACTCAACATTACCCTGGGCACCGATAGCCTTGCCTCTAACAATAAGCTGTGCATTTTAAGCGAAATGCGAACTATACAGCAGCACTTCCCGTCTATCGATATTGATACCCTGTTAAAATGGGGTACCATTAACGGTGCGCAATTTTTAGGTATTGATGATGAAAAAGGGACTATTGAGGCTGGTAAAACGCCCGGACTTAACCTTATTACCGGCATGGATGGCTTTAAACTAACCGCCGACACAAAGGTTAAAAAGCTGGTTTAATAATTGATTAGGTTGATTGCGTTGGATTACCTTATTTTTGTATCCAATAAAATATAAGGTGTGTGCGTTTTTACAATGTATTCACCGGTAAACATAATCAACCACTTTCCAGTTAAATGAAACATCTTGATATTACGGTAAAGGGCAAAGTACAGGGCGTATATTTCAGGGCCGGTGCAAAAGCCGTTGCCGACCAGCTAGGCGTAAAAGGTATTGTAGCAAACCAGCCCAACGGCGATGTATTTATTGAAGCCGAAGCTGACGATTTAATGATGGAAATGTTTTTGGAGTATTGCCACGAAGGTGCCGAACATGCCGTTATAGCCAGTGTTGAAACCCGCGAGGGCGAATTGAAAAACTATCGTAATTTTGAGATAGTAAAAAAGAGTTCATAAACCATTTTATCCTCTCTCTGATTGTCAACTGCTAAAAAATTTGCCGGGCAAACCGCACTGTATGGTGTAAGTACCATAGCCGGTAGGGTACTTGGTTTTTTTCTGACCCCGATATACACCCGCACTTACGCCACCAAAACCTACGGGATTTTTGGCAATATGTTTAGTTATGCTTCTATGCTTAATGCCTTGCTGGCATTTGGTATGGAAACAACTTATTTCAGGTATTTGAATAAACATGCTGATAACAAACAGGCGGTTTACAATAATACATTCGGGGCAATATTAAGTATAGCGGTATTGTTTTTCCTGCTTACCTTCCCTTTTGCGGGCAGCATAACCAATTGGATCCGCGTTGATAATACCACGCCAGTAGATCAGTACATATTATACACCAAATATTTTATTGGTATTTTAATTTTTGATGCCCTGTGCGTGATACCTTTTGCGAAGGTACGTGCCGATGGCCGTCCGGGGCGTTATGGTCTTATAAAACTGGCTAACGTAGTAATATTTGTTGGGTTAAACCTGTTTTTTATATACGCTGTCCCGTTTATCATAAAGCATAACTTACCGGGTGTTAATCTTATTACCCCATGGTTCATAAAGGGGTGGCTGGGCTACGTTTTCTTGTCAAATTTAATTGCCAGTATTGCTACCTTTTTAATGCTGATGCCCGAGTTGTTACAGCTGAGGCCGAAATTTAACCGCGCACTTTTTGCCGAAATGCTGATATATAGCTGGCCGGTTCTGATAGCCAACTTCTCATACCTGGTAAATGAAAATCTTGATAAAATTTTATTAGGTAAACTATTACCCGAAGATGTAAGCGCTACACAGGTTGGTATATATTCAGCCTGCGCTAAAATATCTATCTTCCTTAGCATTTTTGTAAATGCATTTAGGCTTGGAGCCGAACCTTTCTTTTTTAGCCATGCTAAAAATAAAAATGCAACGCAAACCTACGCACGTATCATGACATACTTTATAATTGCCGTATGCCTGATATTCGTGGCACTGGTAGCAAATATTCAACTGCTGAAATATTTTATAAAGGGTAAGGATGCAGAGCAAACTAATTTATATTGGTCAGGCATACAAGTGGTTCCTGTATTGTTGTTTGGTTATGTAAGTCTGGGTATTTATATGAACTTATCTGTTTGGTATAAACTTACCGATCAAACCAAATATGGGTTATACATATCTGGCATAGGGGCTTTGCTTACCATAGTGCTTAACATTATTTTTATCCCTTATTATGGGTACATAGCTTCGGCTTGGATCTCATTAACCGCGTATGCCAGTATGATGATGTTATCATACATCTGGGGGCAAAAAAATTATCCTATACCTTATAATATTAAAAAGAACCTTGCTTATATAATTATCTCAGCCGTACTCGTTTATTTATCGTTCAGCGTGTTTAAGCGCAATATATTTATAGGTAACGGCTTGTTAATTCTGTTTGGATTGGGAGCATTGTATACCGAACGCAAAGAACTAAAAGCTATCTTTAACAGATAAAAACATCGGGGACATAATGAAATTAGCGGCGGCCATCTTACTTACAGGGCTATCATTTACCTGCCTGGCGCAAAACAAGCCGGGGAAGGCTAATAGTGCCATAGTAATTGCCGCAAAACCCATGACAGCCGCCGATAGCGGTATGGTAAAACAACTCTTCTTTTCGGCCCTGCGCGAAAAAACGGTCGAGAACACCAAACTGGCTGCCGAGCTTTTTAACCGCATTTTGCAGATAGACCCTACCAATGATGCCACTATGTTTGAGCTGGCTAACCTGGAGAAAGCGCAGAACAACTACCCGGTTATGCAAAACCTGCTGGAGCGGGCAGTTACCGTAAACCCAAATAACGAGTGGTACTGGATAGCCCTTGCCGGCAGCTACGAAAAAAGCAACGACCTGGATAAGCTGGAGAATGTTTTTAACGAACTTATCCGCCTTGACCCAAGTAAGCCCGACTACTATTACGATAAGGCCAACGCCCTGTTCATCCAAAAAAGGTATGACGAGGCCCTGGTCATGTATGATAAGGTAGAAGAACTTGCCGGCCCAAGCGAAGACCTGCTGCTTAACCGCCAAAAGATCTACATCAGGCAGGGGAATATCAAGAAAGCTATTTCGGCGCTTGATGAATTAATAATGGTTAACCCATTACAGGTAAAATATTACCTGATGCAGGCCGAGATATACAACACCAATAATTTAAATGATAAAGCACTTGCGGTATTGCAAAAAGCAAAAGCGCTCGATCCGAAAAACGGGTTGATACATTTAGCACTGTCAGATATCTACCGCGAAAAAAACAACATTGAGGCAAGTTATGACGAATTGATAGCAGCCTTTGCCATTCCCGATCTGGACATCGATCAAAAAATCAGGATAATTTTGGGCTATGTGCCCAAATTTCCAGATGCAAACGCAAAGGCCAGCGCGCTTGAACTAAGCCGCATCCTCACCGTTGCGCATCCGGCCGAAAGCAAGGCATTTGCCATATATGGCGATATGCTGCTGCAAAGCGAAAAAATAAGTGATGCCAAAACAGCCTATAAAAAAGCCATTAGTTTAGATAACCAGGCCTATAGCGTGCAGGAGCAACTGGTACGGATAGACCTTGGCGAAAACGACCTGGACGCAGCCATTAAGGATGGAGAAAACTCACTCTCGTTTTTCCCTAACCAGGCATGGATGAACTATATGGTGGGCTTGGCCTGGCAGCAAAAACGCGATTATAACAAAGCTATATCCTATTTACGCACGGCAACCGTCTTAGAAACGCAGGACAAAGACCTGCTTTCGCAAAGTTTTTCGGCCCTGGGAGATTGTTACCACTCGCTTGGCGATAATAAAAACTCGGATAGTGCATACGAAAAAGCCATCGCCATAAACCCCGATAATGCTTTTACGCTGAACAATTATGCCTACTATTTGTCGTTAAGGAATGAACGCTTAGAAAACGCGGCGCAAATGTCAAAGCATAGCACCGACCTGCAGCCCAACACGGCATCGTTTGAAGATACGTACGCCTGGATCCTGTTTAAGCAGAAAAAATATACCGAAGCTAAACTTTGGATAGAAAAATCGCTCCAACATGATAAAGGGGCCAGCGCCACAAAAACAGAACATTATGGCGACATCCTGTTTTTTTTAGGAGATACCGAAGGTGCCCTGCAAAACTGGACAAAAGCAAAAACGCAGGGTGGCAAGTCGCCGGTTTTAGAACGAAAGATAAATGAAAAGAAATATTCTGAATAAAATAGCCGTTGTTTTTTGCCTCATGGCACTGGTTGCCTGTAAGTCGAAAAAGCTGGTTGTTGTAAACCGCCCTACCACCGCAGTAGATTCTGCCGCTATTAATAAAGAGAACAGCATTCGTGCAAGGTTGGCAGCTATCCAGTCAAAACAGGTTTCGTTTAATACCTTCTCGGGCAAAGCAAAAACCAAATTAGATATCAACGGCAACAGTAATGATGTTACGCTAAACATCCGCGTAGCGCGCGACCAAAAGATCTGGATCTCGGTAACCGCTATTATAGGTATTGAAGTTGCCCGCGCGCAAATCACGCCCGATAGTATTATTGTGGTGAACCGGTTGCAAAGTGTTTATCTTAAGAAACCGTTTAGTTATGTGTACACCTATGCAAGCAGGCAAATTACCTTTAAAACGCTGCAGGCTTTACTGGTTGGCAATGCCATCCCCGAGGTGCTTAACAGCAAGCCTGATTTTGACGCAGATGGTAATAATACTGTGCTAAGCGGCACTTTACAGGATCTGGTATACAAGCTTTTATTGGGCCCGGATATGAAAGTTACGCAAACCAACCTGTCAAACCAGTTTGGTGGCAAATCATTACAAGTGGCCAATAATGTTTTTATACAGGCCGATAACCGGGTTATGCCCTCGCAGATAGATATTTCATCAACAGCGGGCGATAAAAAGATCCGGTTAAACCTGCGTTATACACAGGCCGAGTTTGATAAGCAACTCGATTATCCTTTTAGTATCCCAAAAAGTTACGAACCTGCTAATTAAATTATATTTTTGGTGAATGAAATTTTTTAGAGCCGCATTATTTCTTGTTTGCGTATTTGCAGCTACCGGTGTTTTTGCACAAAGCAGTGCCGAGCTTAAACGCAGGCGCGATAAGTTAACCGATGAGTTAGAACAACTTAACCGCGAGTACCAGGAAACAGCAAGCAATAAAAAAGTATCATTAAAACAGCTTAACATACTTAAAGCGCAGATAAACCTGCGCGAAGAAAAGATAACCAATATCAATTCAGAAGTAAGAAACTTAGATAATCAAATCTCTGAGAGCAATAATACCGTACGTAGTTTACAAAGCCAGTTAGACCAGCTTAAAAAAGAATACGCAGGCATGGTGCTTTTTGCTTATCGTAACCAAAGTGCCTACAATAAACTGATGTTTATTTTTGCATCAAAAGACTTTAACCAGGCATACAGGCGTTTAAAGTATTTACAGCAATTTGGCACTTATCGCGAGCGGCAGGCCGGTTATATACAGGGCACACAAAAAGACCTGCATGTTAAGATAGTTGAGCTGGATAAGAACAAAAAAGAGAAAAGCGACCTGCTGCAAAGCCAGGAAAAAGAGAAAGAAGAGTTAGGAAAAGCTAAAAATAACCAGGTAAAAGTAATTACCGACCTGTCTAAACATCAGGGAGAGTTAAAGCAGCAGCAAAAAGACGTACGTAAAAGGATAGCAGCGGCCAACCGCGCGATACAGAATACGATAAGGCGAGAAATTGAAGAGTTAAGGCGCAAGGCCGAAGCAGAGGAGAAGGAAAGGGCCCGCATAGCCGCCGCGAAAGCGAAGGCCGAAAACCGTGAGGTGGTTGCCCCAACCAAAAAAGCGATAACCAAAAACTCGACAACAAGCGAGATATTGAACTCGACACCTGAAGCGGCTAAACTGTCTAACGACTTTTTAGGCAACAGGGGGCGTTTGCCATGGCCGGTAGCAACAGGCCAGTTAATTCATGGATTTGGTAGCTATAAAGAAGATGGTATAAGCATTGATAATACCGGGTACGAGATAAGGACCAATAATGGAGCACCGGTAAGGGCCGTATTTGACGGAACAGTGAAAACCATTGTTGATTTAGGCGGTAGTTATTTGGTGATCATTATACATGGGGAGTACTTTACATCTTACCAGAATTTAAGAACGGTTAACGTTACTAAAGGGCAAAAAGTAAGTACCAAACAAACTATTGGTACTGCAGCGCTTGATCAGTTATCCGGCGATGCAACTATCATATTCTCTATCAACAAGGGCAGGGATTCGGTGGATCCTAAAATGTGGCTTGCACCAAATTGATTTTAAACCTTATAGTACTAATTGTTTATATTTGTAACCTTAATTTATAAGAGATGTTAAGTTCAGTGCTTTTATTTTTAAACATAGGTAGCGGCGAGATGATTTTGATCTTGTTTGCTGCACTAATGCTTTTTGGTGGCAATAAGCTGCCTGAGCTTGCGCGTGGATTGGGAAAAGGTATCCGCGATTTTAAGGATGCATCAGAGGATGTTAAACGCGAAATAAATAACCAGATAAACAATTACGAAGAAAAGAAACCCGAAAAAAAGGAAGAAGTTGAGGCTGAAATACCAGCAACTACCGAGCCGGAGCATACTTATGAACCGGTAGAAGGTACCATAGCTGCGTATAAGGGGTATGTTGCAGGTACTGATGCTATTGAAGAACCGGAAGCTGCTAAAACTGCAGAAGATGCTACTTATGAGCATAATGCAGAAGTAAAGCATGTAGAGGAAGAAAAGGCTCACAGCCCTATCAACTTAACCAAAACGGAAGAGGCACCGGTTAAAAAAACTAATGAAGAAGAATATAAATAACAACAAAAATATTTAACATAACATAAAACTTAAAAATCATGGGTGGATTAGGCGCACCAGAAATCATTCTGATCATCGTTGCAATATTAATTATGTTCGGCGGTAAAAAAATTCCTGAACTAATGAAAGGATTAGGCAGGGGCGTTAAAGAATTTAAAGACGCGCAGAACGGTGAAAGCAATACTGCAAATACTACTACTACAGAAGATAAAACCAAGGTTTAATTTTCTGCCCTTTTATTGTACAGCTAAGCTTTAGCTGTTTAAACGTATAAACTTATCTGTTGAAATAGTTATGCTTCAACGGATAAGTTTTTTATTTTAGGCCCATGGCTAAAAACTATACCTCTTATATAGAAATTAAGAGCGGGTTGAAAAGTGGGGAGATCACGGCTGAAAGCTTGGTAAAAGGTTACCTTCAGCAGATAAAAACGAACACACATTTAAACGTTTTTAACGAGGTTTTTGAAGATGAGGCACTTGCCTCTGCAAAACAAATTGATGCACGCATTAGCAACGGCACTGCCGGTAAGCTTGCCGGGATGGTTATCGCTATTAAAGATAACATCTGCTATAAAGGGCACAAGGTTTCCGCATCATCCAAAATTTTAGAAAATTTTACATCTATATATTCAGCAACCGTTGTTGAGCGCTTGCTTGCGCAGGATGCCATTATTATTGGCCGTTGTAACTGTGATGAATTTGCTATGGGTGCCGCTAACGAAAATTCGTTTTTTGGCCCGGTAAAAAACTATGCTGATGTAACCCGTGTTTCGGGTGGTTCATCGGGAGGCTCGGCAGTGGCGGTGCAAGCCGGCATGTGCCATGCCGCTCTCGGTACAGATACAGGTGGTTCGGTAAGGCAACCCGCATCGTTTTGTGGAGTTATTGGCCTAAAGCCAACTTATGGCCGTATCTCGCGCCATGGTGTAATCAGCTACGCCTCGTCATTTGACCAGGTAGGGCCGGTAACAAAATCGGTATCCGACGCGGCATTACTGCTGGAAGTTTTAGCCGGTGTAGATGAATACGACAGCACCCTGTCGCAACATGCTGTACCTGCATCTGCCGATCTCAAGAAAGAAACAGGCAAAAAGAATATTGCGTATTTGCAGGAAGCTTTATCAAGCCCGGGCGTTGACGCGGATGTAAAAGCCACCCTTACAACTTACATAGAAAAACTGCGTGCCGATGGCCACACGGTAAAGCCTATAACATTTGAGTACCTGGAATATCTTGTTCCAACCTATTATATATTGGCCATGGCCGAGGCTTCGTCAAACCTTGCCCGGTACGATGGTGTACACTACGGGTACCGCAGCCCCAATGCTACCGATCTGCAATCGACGTATAAACTGAGCCGGTCCGAAGGATTTGGTAAAGAAGTAAAACGCCGCATAATGCTGGGTACGTTTGTACTAAGCGCCGGGTATTACGATGCGTATTATGCCAAAGCCCAAAAAGTACGCAGGCTTATCCAGAACAAAACCAACGAGATTTTAAAAGACTTTGATTTTATATTGACACCCACGGCGCCAGAACCTGCCTTTGCACTTGGTGTAAAAGAAAAAGACCCTGTGGTTACCTACCTGCACGATATTTTTACAGTGCAGGCCTCGTTGGTGGGGATGCCTGCCATTTCGCTTCCGGCAGGCAATAACAGTAAAGGTTTGCCGTTAGGGTTACAATTATTAACTAAAAGTTTCGACGAGCAGGCGCTGCTTAATTTTTCCGAATATTTCATGCAGCTATAATTATTTAATATATTAGTAAATAATTGTCAGAAAACTTTTTTTGAGAGTTTACCCTAAAGTATGAAGAAACTGTTTCCTTTTATTATTTGTGCATTATTTATACAAATAGTTAAAGCAGATACCAAAGCCGTGTTTAATATGGCACCGGCAGAGATAGTGCAGCAAGATACCAACGTGCTTTTGCCTGTTATACAGGCACCGGTATCTATTTACCAGAACAACATTTTTAAACGCAGGCTCGATTCTATACAGCACGAAGTGCCTTTAGATTATAATGGCTATGTACAGGCTTATATAGACAATTATATGCGCCGCCGCGATGAAATGGGCCGTATGCTGGGCTTATCAAGATATTACTTCCCTATTTATGAGAAGGCGTTTCACGATGCAGGCATCCCCGATGAGATCAAATACCTGTCGATAGTAGAGTCTGCACTTAACCCGAATGCGATTTCGAGGGTAGGGGCAGCAGGGCCATGGCAGTTCATGTCAGAAACAGCCAAGATCTATGGCCTTAGCATGACCGATTATGTTGACGACCGCCGCGACCCTATCCAGGCAAGCGCCGCCGCCGCCGCATATCTAAAGGATGCCTACCTGCAATTTGGCGATTGGCTGCTGGCCATAGCATCATACAACTGCGGTAAAAGCAACGTATTGCACGCGCTTGAGCAAACCGGCACGCACGATTACTGGTCTATCCGCGAACTGCTGCCTGCCGAAACACGTGGTTATGTGCCTGCATTTATCGCCATAAACTATGTGATGAAGTATCACAAATACCATTACATAGTGCCGCAAACGGGCAATTTAGCTATTGTTACCGATACCATTATGGTGAACAAGTTTGTATCGCTAAACCGGGTAGCGCAGGCACTGGGCATGCCGTTAAAGGATGTTTGTACGTTGAACCCATCATACAGGCAACAATTGGTAAACGGTACAGCCGCCATTCCGCGCCGCATAGTTATTCCTAAAATTGATAAAGAGCGCGATAATATTTTGCGCAATGCCATAGCCGATTTAAATGCGCCTATACCGGTGCTTAGGCCAATACAATATGTGTCAATTGTGCCGCCACCGCCGCCAATACCAATTAAACCGCCGGTAATGGCCGTGCAGGCTGTTGTTGATGGCAAAGTGGTTGCCCCAACTATCCATACTACAAAAAAGGGCGAAACACTTACCAGTATTGCTACTATGTATGGCGTAAAGGTTGAGCAGTTGATGCAATGGAACAGGGCCCTGGGTAATAATGCAACACTGCCGCTATTGCCAGGTTTAGCTGTTAATATAGGCAGGGGATAAAGATATTTTTGTGAAGCCCGGTTTTGATGTATTTCGAAACCGGGCTTTTTTTATTAGCCACTTCAGGAAAACTAATTGTAATTTTGGGGGCTTGAATTATTGAGACCATGAACAAACCCAATCGTAAACAGGACGCTTTAAACTATCACTCAAAAGGCCGTCCCGGTAAAATACAGGTAGTACCAACAAAGCCTACCAATTCTCAACGCGACTTAACTTTAGCTTATTCGCCGGGTGTTGCCGAGCCATGCCTGCGTATTGCTGAAAATGTTGAAGATGTATATAAATACACGGCAAAGGGCAACCTGGTAGCTGTTATCAGTAACGGTACCGCGGTGCTTGGCCTGGGTAATATTGGCCCTGAAGCCAGTAAGCCTGTTATGGAGGGTAAAGGCCTTCTGTTTAAGATCTATGCGGATATTGATGTGTTCGACCTGGAGATAAACGCCAAAACGGTTGATGAATTTGTAAATATTGTAAAAGCGCTTGAGCCAACATTCGGGGGTATCAACCTCGAAGATATATCTGCCCCAACCTGCTTTGAAATTGAGCGCAGGCTAAAGGCCGAAATGAAGATTCCGGTGATGCACGATGACCAGCACGGTACGGCCATCATATCGGGCGCGGCATTGATGAATGCCTGCGAGATACAGGGTAAAAAACTTGATAAAATAAAGCTGGTTGTGAACGGCGCCGGCGCGGCAGCTGTTTCATGTACAAAAATGTACCTTTCGCTTGGGGTTAAAAAAGAGAACCTGGTAATGTTTGACATTAACGGGTTATTGACGCCCGAGCGTACCGACCTGGATGAAATGCGCCTGCAATTCGCCACAAACCGTAAAGATATTACCACCCTTGCCGATGCAATGAAAAATGCCGACGTATTTGTTGGCCTGTCGGCAGGTAATGTGGTTACACCGGCAATGCTGGTAAGCATGGCTAAAAACCCAATTGTTTTTGCTATGGCCAACCCCGAGCCAGAAATAACCTACGATTTGGCTACAGCCGCACGTAAGGATATTATTATGGCTACCGGCCGTTCCGATTACCCTAACCAGGTGAACAACGTATTGGGTTTCCCGTACATTTTCCGTGGGGCGCTTGATGTAAGGGCTACTGCGATAAACGAAGAAATGAAGATAGCGGCAGTAAAAGCAATTGCCGAGATGGCTAAAAAGCCGGTACCCGAAGCTGTTAACTTAGCATATAATATTACCAACTTAAAGTTTGGCCGCGATTACATTATCCCCAAACCTATGGATCAGCGCCTCATCACAGAGGTGTCTTCGGCGGTTGCAAAAGCGGCTATCGATTCGGGCGTTGCCCGCAAAACCATCACCGATTGGGATGCTTATAACGAGGAGTTGTTGTCACGCTTAGGCACCAACAACAAGTTGCTGCGCGATATTACAAACAAGGCTAAACAGAACCCTAAACGTGTAGTATTTGCAGAGGCGGATACTTATAAAATACTGCGTGCCGCACAAATTGTGAAGGACGAGGGTATTGCAACCCCAATTTTATTGGGTAATGCCGAAAGAATAAGGAGCATTATGCGCGAGAACGAGCTTGATTTGGGCGATGTACAGATCATCGATCCAAGAATTGAGACCGAGCGCACGCTTGAGTTTGCACAATTCCTGTTCAAAAAACGCCAGCGTAAAGGGGTAACCTTGTTCGAAGCCAAAAAACTAATGATGGTTGACCGTAACTATTACGGCGCTTGCATGATCCACTTTGGCGAAGCAGATGCCTTAATATCGGGTTTAACCAAAGATTATGCAACCACCATTAAACCGGCTTTGCAGATAATAGGTACCGAAGCCGGTGTAAACCGTGTGGCTGGTATGTACCTGATGATAACCGAAAAAGGCCCTGTGTTTTTTGGTGACACCACCGTAAATGTAAACCCATCGGCGCAGGAACTGGTAGATATTACTGTGTTGATGGATCGTTCTATAAAACAGTTGAACATACAGCCGCGTATAGCCGTATTGTCTTATTCTAACTTTGGCTCAAACAACGGCGATATACCCGAAAAAACCAGGGAAACGGTACGTATCCTTCATGAAAAATACCCGGATATGGTTGTAGATGGCGAAATGCAGGCTAACTTTGCATTAAACTCATCATTGTTAGCTGATAACTTCCCGTTCTCTACCCTAAATGGCAAACCTGCAAATACATTAATATTCCCGGGGCTGGCATCAGGTAATATTGCCTATAAATTATTACAGGAAATTGGCGGCGCCGAGGCTGTAGGTCCTATTTTGCTGGGTATGAAAAAACCGGTGCACGTATTACAATTAGGCAGTTCTGTTCGCGAGATAGTGAACATGGTTACCATTGCGGTAATAGATGCGCAGGTAAAGTGCGCTGAAGCCAAACCATCAAAAGCTAAAAAATAAACAACTGATGTACGATTATATTGATGGTAAACTTGCCTTTAAAGGCGCGGCGCATGTAATAATAGATGCCGGCGGCGTTGGCTATCATATTAATATATCATTAAACACCTACTCGCAATTACCCGAGGGCGAGCGGTGCAAACTTTTTGTTTGGCTGCACGTAAAAGAGGATGCACACACCCTATATGGCTTTGCCAGCGAGGGCGAGCGCAGACTTTTTATGCACCTGATCTCTATATCAGGCATAGGGCCAAATACCGGGCGTATGATGTTGTCGTCTATAACCCCTGCCGAGATACAGGCGGCTATTGTGCAGGGAAATGTGGCAGCCATACAAAGAATAAAAGGGATAGGCCCAAAGTCGGCCCAGCGTGTGATTTTAGAACTGCAAGACAAGCTTAAAAAAGAAGGCCCTGATACGCTTACTGTAATGCCAGGGTTAAAAACGGCAAAAGATGAAGCTCTTTCTGCCCTTGTAATGCTTGGATTTGTTCGTAACGTTGCAGAGAAAGTATTGGAGCTGGAAATAGCTAAAAATACAGGGGTTTTAACTGTAGAACAATTGATTAAATCTGCATTAAAAACCTTATAATTACTTTGCAATAAATAACACGCTTGATTAAAAATTTTACTACCAGGCTTTTTGTAGTTATACTCTTTGTATCTGCTTTAAGCGGGGTGGGAAAGTTATACGCGCAACAAACACCGGCTCAGCCTACGCAACCCGGTCAGCAGTTCCCTACACAGCAACAATCACAGTTCCCCAATCAGCAACGTACAGGGCAACAACCGCAGCAAACAACTAATCAGCAACAGCAAACCCAGTTTCAACAACCCGGCCAGCGCCCGGCTACAACAAAGCCACAGCAAACAGTACCTGTTACAGCAAAGGCAGATACCGGTAAAAAACTTGGCCCCATTAGTTTAACTGAGCCAATGAGCAAAAGGCAGCGCGAGGGGATTTTCTTTATCGACCCTCCGGGATTGGTACGCACAGTTGAATATGATGCCGCTATAAATAAATATGTTTTATATGAACGGTTAGGTAATCTGCTTTACCGCGCGCCACAATATTTAACCTTTGGCGAATATTTAATGCTGATGCAAAGGGGCGTAAAGCGCGAATATTTTAAACAACTGGCAGATAACTATGCTTATGAATCACAACAGCCGGGGTTTATACCGCAGATGAAGATAAGGAGCAAAACATTTGAGCAGATCTTCGGCAGCTCAAATATCAACATTCGCCCGCAGGGGTCGGCAGAGGTAATACTGGCCGGGCAGATCAATAAAAACGAGAACCCGCTGTTTAATACCCGCCAGCGCAACCAGTTCAACTTCAACTTTGATCAGCGGATCCAACTGAATGTTACCGGTGATATTGGCGATAAGTTAAAGATCACCACAAATTATAATACCGAGGCACAGTTCCAGTTTGAGAATCAGATAAAGCTTGATTACACCGGTCACCCCGACGAGATCATCCAAAAGATAGAGGCCGGTACGGTAAGTATGCCATTAAATACCACGCTTATATCGGGCAGCCAGGCCTTGTTTGGTGTTAAAACAAAACTGAAGTTTGGCAAGCTTGATGTAACCAGTATCTTCTCGCAACAGCGGTCGCAGGCAAAAAATATCACCATAAAAAATGGCTCACAGGAGCAAAGCATCAACATCACAGCTGCCGACTACGAAAGCAATAAACACTTTTTTTTATCGCAATACTTCCGTAATAATTATAACAGGGCGCTGGCTAATATCCCTATTATCAGCTCTAATATCAACATTACAAAAATCGAGGTTTGGACAACCAACCGTACCAACGTTACAACCGACTCGCGCGATATACTGGCATTTTTAGATTTGGGCGAAAATAAACCCTTCAATACCTCGGTTGTAACAGGCGGTACAAGTGCCTACCCGGCGGGCTTTAAAGGGCCGGGCTTTTCGCAGCAGTCAAACAATTTGTTAAATATTTTGCCTGCTACCGCACGTAACACCAATTCAAATGATGTGGCCAATCTTTTCAGGACCACGCGTGCTACAGATAACTACGCCAAGCTTACCTATGCCCGTAAATTAACCGATAAAGAGTTTACGCTGCACCCGCAATTGGGTTATATATCATTAAACTACCCTTTAAATAACGATGAGGTTTTGGCCGTTGCCTACCAGTATACCGTAAATGGTGTGCAATACCAGGTGGGTGAGTTCTCGAGCGATAGGGCGGTTGACCCGGGCACCCCAACGGTTTTATTCACCAAGTTATTAAAGAACGAACTGCTTAAAACCGACCTGCCAACCTGGGACCTGATGATGAAAAACATCTATTCGTTAGGCGCATATCAAATCAGTTCAACAAACTTTAAGCTGAACATATCCCGTTTGGATGATAAATCGGGCATCGAGAAAACCATTATGGACGAGGGGCAGAACACTAAAAGTAAACGCTGGATGCAGCTTACCGGTGTAGATAACCTGGATCAGCAAAATGATAAACGCCCGGATGGGTATTTCGATTTTTTGGAAGGTATCACCATCGATTCGCAAAACGGTCGCATTATGTTCCCGGTACTTGAGCCTTTTGGTAGCGACCTTGCTAAACAGTTTATCCCATCTGAGACCGACCTGGTGGCCCGATATGTTTACCAGCCGCTTTATGATTCTACCAAAACTATCGCGCAGCAGTTTTTTCCTAAGCTTAACAGGTATTTAATAAAGGGTACCTACACCTCGCAAAGCGGATCGGAGTACCAGTTGAATGCGGTTAACATCCCGCAAGGCTCTGTTGTGGTTACGGCCGGTTCGGTAAAATTACAGGAGGGTAACGATTATACTATTGATTACAGTGCGGGCCGTATCCGTATCTTAAACCAGGCTTTGCTGGCATCAGGCCAAACCATTAATGTTAAGTTGGAGAATAACGAGCTTTTTGGCGTACAGCAAAAATCGTTGTTCGGCACCAGGCTTGATTATCATTTAAATGATAAATGGGCGTTGGGTGCAACCATGATGCACCTTACAGAGCAGCCCATCACGCAAAATGAAATTGCCGGCGAGGAATCCATCTCAAACACCATTTGGGGTTTTGATGCCAACTACAGTTCGCAATCAAGGTTTTTAACCCGTTTGGTTGATAAGCTGCCGTTTATACATACCAAGGCGCCATCAACCATCAACTTTAGCGGCGAGTTTGCCCAGTTGCTTCCCGGCAGCCCCGGCGCATTGAACTTTGCCGGCTCAAAAAATGGTACTTCTTACCTGGACGACTTTGAGAACAGCCGCTCTGTTATTGATATAAAAAGCGCCATTAGCTGGCAAATCTCCGGCACGCCACAAATGTTTGGCGAGTCGGCCAATTTTGATGACCTGAGCTACGGTTATAACCGCGCCCGCCTGGCCTTTTATAACATCGACCCCATATTTTACACCAATTCGGGCTCTGTTAATGTATCGCGTAATGAGCTTTCTAACCATTACGTAAGGCAGGTTATTGAGCAGGAGGTGTTTCCATATAAACAATCAACCACCGGCCAGCCGTTAAGCTTATCAACCCTTAACCTTGCTTTTTACCCAACCGTGCGCGGGCCTTATAACTTTACCACTACAGGCCTTAATAATGATGGCACATTGCAGAACCCCAGGAACCGCTGGGGAGGGATGTTCCGCAAGTTGGAAACCAACGATTTTGAATCGTTAAACGTAGGATATATAGAGTTTTGGATGTTAGATCCGTTTATTTATAAACCAAACTCAACAGGGGGCGATCTGTATTTTAACCTGGGGAGTGTATCTGAAGATATATTAAAGGATGGCAGGAAAAGCCTGGAGAATGCTTTACCGGTTGATGGTGTAACCGCCGATAAGGTGGACGAGACCAACTGGGGGCGCGTATCAAAACTACAACCGGTTATTAATGCTTTTGACAACGACCCAAACTCGCGCAGGCTGCAGGATGTTGGTTTGGACGGACTGAATGACGACGGCGAAAAAGTGAAATTTGCGCCTGTTATACAACAAGTGCAAGGCCAGCTAAACCAACAAGCAGCCGCCGTTTTTGCCGCCGATCCATCATCGGATGATTACCGTTATTACCAGGGCAGGGAACTTGACCAGGCCGGTGCCGGGATATTAGAGCGCTATAGCCGCTATAATGGTACAGAGGGTAACTCTAAAACTGCCGAACAATCGCAGGCAGAACTGGGCATCCAAACATCGGCGTCAACATCATTGCCGGATGGGGAAGATATTAACCGGGATAATAACATGAGCCAAACGGATGAGTATTTTCAATACAAAGTATCCGTAAGGCCGCAGGATATGGTGATAGGGCAAAATTATATTAATGATAAAATTACCACTGCTGTAAAGTTGCCAAACGGAACCACCGAGGCGGTTACCTGGTACCAGTTCAGGATCCCGATAACCGATTACCAAAGCAAAGTAGGGAACATACAGGATTTCAAAGCCATCAGGTTTATGCGGATGTTCATGACCAATTTTGCCGATACATCTGTTTTGCGTTTTGCCACCCTGCAACTGGCCCGCAGCGAATGGCGTACTTTTAACATTGAGAATAACCCGCTTAACGTAATTGCCGACCCCGCCATCACCAACCCTGTAATAGACGGATCTACCCTGGACGTGCAGGCCGTTAATATTGAAGAGAACGGTAACCGCACACCTATACCTTATGTAGTGCCACCGGGTATTAACCGCCAGCGTAATTACAATAACCTGCAAACAGATACCAAGCTTAACGAGCAATCGCTATCGTTAAATGTGGCCAACCTGCGCGATGGTTACTCACGGGCTGCGTTCCGTACCTTCTTTAATGACCTGCGTGCATATAAGCGCATCCAGATGTTTATACATGCTGAAGGCGAAAATTTAAAAGATAAAGACCTGAATGGTTTTATACGCCTGGGGGTTGATTACCAGGATAACTATTACGAATACGAGGTGCCTTTAGCTATAACACAACCCGGCACACGCGACCCCGGCGCTATATGGCCTGCCAGTAACGAACTTGACCTGCAACTTTCATTGTTGGTTGATGCCAAACTTGCACGTAACAACGCTAAACTAAACGGGCAACCGTGGCCGTTCACCATTCCTTTTGTATATACAGACGGGCTTAATAAAGTAACCATTAAAGGGCAGCCCGATCTGAGCCGCCTGCGTACCATTATGCTGGGTGTGCGCAACCCGCTAAAAGGCACAGGTGCAAGCAACGACGATGGACTGAATAAAACAGGTACGGTTTGGTTTGATGAACTGCGCTTAACTGATTTTGACCAGCGGGGAGGCTGGGCCGCAACAGCAAGGGTAGATGCCGCCCTGGCCGATTTTGCCAACATAACCGTAGCGGGTAGTAAAAGCACCATTGGTTTTGGTACGCTGGATTCAAGGGTGGGCGATCGTAATCGAAGCGATAACCAGTCTATCGATGCATCGGCCAGTGTGGAGCTGGGTAAGTTTTTCCCGGAGAAAAGCGGTATCCGCATCCCTGCTTATGTAAACATATCAACCCAGATAAGTACGCCGCAGTATGACCCCGGGTCGCCAGATGTGGAGCTGAAAAAATCACTTGCCAACGCGCCAACCAGCCAGGCACGCGACTCGATAAAAAATGTAACAAAGGATTTTACCACGCGTAAAAGCATCAACTTTACCAATGTGCATAAAGAGCGTATTAATCAATCGGCACCGGTGCATGTGTGGGATATTGAAAACTTTGCGGCTACTTATGCCTATACCGAATATCAGCACCACGATTTTAATGTGGAGAACGATTTTTCTAAAACATACAGAGTAGCATTAAGCTATAATTATAATAAGGAGCCAAAATATTATACGCCTTTTGCCAAGATCATTAAAAGTAACCTGCTGGCCCTGGCACGCGATTTTAACTTCAGCATCCTGCCGTCGCGGTTAAACTTCAGTATTAGTTTCGATCGTTTCTACTCGGAGAACACCCTGCGTAATAACGATCCGAATAACTTTATCCCGATACCTACATCGTTCAATAAAAACTTTAATATAACCCGGGTTTACGGGATAGGATGGAACCTGTCGAAAGGGTTAACGCTGGATATCGACGCGACTAACCTATCGGTTGTGGACGAGCCTGCGGGGCGTTTAAACGGCCTAAAGCGCGATACCCTTTGGGAAAACCTTTGGAAACTGGGGCGTACCACAAACTATAACCATACCATTAACCTGAACTATACCGCGCCGATAAACAAAATACCGGGGTTGGACTGGACCGCCCTTACCGTGCGTTACAGCACCAACTTTAACTGGCAAACCCAACCCGAATTTGCCATTAACGATCCAACTTATGATGTAGGTAACAGTATACAGAACGCGCGTACCATACAGCTAAATCCTAACCTTAACTTCGCTAACTTTTATAATAAGTTTGCTGCACTGCGTAAAGGAAAGAATGAAAAAACAGGCGCTGCTAAATTCTTTTTGGGGATATTAACCGGGATAAAAAATATAAGCGGCACGTACACCCGTACCGAGGGAACTTTCCTGCCGGGTTACCTGCCGGAATCAAACTTTTTTGGGCAGGATGTTAATTACAATGCGCCGGGTATCGGCTTTCTGCTGGGCAGCCAGGCAGATTTGCGCGCCAAAGCGGTAGCAAACGGATGGATCACTAAAGATACCCTGCAGAATCAGCTGTATATAAAATCGTTTAATGAGGATATCCGCCTGCGGAGTATTATAGAGCCAATAGCCGACCTGCGGATAGAACTGATAGCCTTTAAAACGCAGGATCGTAACTATCAAACCAATTTTAAATACCTGGCCAGCACCAATAGCATTGAAAACCTTAGCCCGGTAACAACAGGTACTTATAGTATCTCATACATGTCGCTTGCTACTGCGTTCTCAAAATCAGGTGGGATAAATAATACCTCGGCTACGTACCAGAAGTTTTTAGATAATCGTTCTGTTATTTCCCAAAGGCTGGGGCCAACAAACCCTAATTCGGCTGGTACAACCGGCGGCTTTGCCGATGGTTATGGCCCTAATGCGCAAAACGTATTGGTGCCGGCTTTCCTGGCGGCTTATGCAGGTAAGGATGCAGGCTCGGTAAGTACAAACCAGTTCCCTAAAATACCCATACCAAACTGGCAAATATCATACGGTGGTTTAGGCAAGCTGCCATTCTTCACAGATCTTTTCGATTCATTCGATCTGAAGCATGGCTACAGGTCATCATATACTGTGGGTAGTTTTACTACTTTGTTGCAATACCAGGAAGCCAACGGTGCGGCAATTTCGAGGGATGCCAATAATGATTTCCTGCCTTTCTACCAGTTTTCGCAGGTGGCCATATTTGAGCAGTTTGTGCCCTTGCTGGGTGCCGATGTGCGTTTCAAAAACAGCATGACGGCCAACTTTGAATACCGCAAAACCCGTTCATTAAACCTGAGTTTATTAAATAGCCAACTGGCACAGCAGGAAGAAAACATTTTGGTTTTTGGATTTGGCTATCGCCCTAAAAATTTCAGGATGCCGTGGGGATTGTTTGGCACCGGTAACCGTACCGATAATGATATAAACTTTAAACTTGATGTAGCTGTGCGTGATAACAAAACACTTATTTACCGTGCCGATGTAGCAGCGGCCGAAGTGTCATCGGGCGCAAAAAATATCACCATGCGTCCCTCTATTGATTACGTGATAAATCAGCGTTTCAATCTTAACCTGTTTTACGATAGTAACATTACCAAGCCTTATACTTCGCAGTCGTTTAATACATCGTTTACCAACTTTGGTATTAATTTAAAGCTGTTATTGCAGTAAGATAATACGCGAACCTATACCACGCGTCATTGCGAGGAGCGTAGCGACGTGGCAATCTTCGATAGAAAAGTAGGCGAGATGCATATCGAAGATTGCCACGCTATCGCTCGCAATGACGCGCGCTACAATTATCCCTTCTTCCCTTCCTTTTTCTTCTCTACAGCTTCTTTAAACTTCTTGTCCTCTTTCTCTTTTTCTTTTACGGCTTTCTTGATGATTTTTTCCTGCTCCTTTTTATCATCGGTGTCGGCTTGCTGGCTAAGTTTTTTCTCCTGGGCAGGGCCCACGCCAGCGCAGTTTTTGATGCCGTTAAGCAGCACATGCCAAACCGTTTTAAAGAACGGGAAATTAGCCGGGCGGATGTAAACCACATTGGCCAGCCGGGGTTTATTGTTGCCATCATCAGGGTTGTCGTGTTTTATAATCACGGCGTTAGCTAGGGTGCTGATGAGGGTTTTCCTGGTGTAATCCGGGCGCAACACATCAACCTTTAGCCCCTTATATAAAAAAGATACCGTTCCTTTTGATAGCTTTTGCGTGCTATGTATATCAAAATCAAAGCTGGTTAACCTGCCCTCGGTTATTTTAACCATTGAGAGGGGCATCAGCACCGGGTTAACATCGCTCATGTTCATGGGCGCAAGGTGCCCCTTGTAAGCGTAGTTATAAGTAGCATCGTTAAGGTTAAATACAAAGTGCAGATCGAGTTTGGCCTTTCCCATAAAATAGCTGGTAAGGTTGGCTGTAGCGATATTATTCTTTTTTAGCTTATCCGCACGGTTGGTAAGGTTGAGGAACCGGCCGGAAATGTTGTTA
>NZ_JBAZRC010000010.1:0-59546 GCF_041663085.1 Mucilaginibacter sp. | reverse complement strand
TAACAAACTCATGTAAAATATTTTTTAATTTTTTTTGTGCAAATATTGTGAAATTACCTCAGAAATCATACTTTTGCACCACTCCAAATCGGAAAACACTCCTGAGTAGCTCAGCTGGTTAGAGCATCTGACTGTTAATCAGAGGGTCGCTGGTTCGAGCCCAGCCTCAGGAGCCTCAAAATCAATGATTTAACCCCACTCTGGCGAGTGGGGTTTTTTTATTCGCACAGTTCTCGCATAGTTTTTCAATAGTCGCATAGTTTGCTGGTAAATATAGGTTTAACTAAAACACTGATTCTAAGCATCCATTTGCCCTTTAAAGTCCAATATATCATTTTATATTTTGGCTTTGGCCTTTAGTTGCTTTCCTCTTTTTTTCTTCTTAATTGCCGTTAGTTTAATTTTTCTACACTCCGAGTTGGATAAACTCGGAGTGTAGAACTCAATTTCCTGGTAGGCCGTGTTGCCAATGCGTTATTCTGCCTTATTTTTCATCATCATTAATAGAGAATACGCCCCCTTGGTAACATACACGCCCGATAGCATATCATTGTTGGGTGTAATAATTTCTGTAAAGCCATTTTCAGTTTCACCTGTTTTAACTTCGGTCATCTCATACTGTCGGTTGCCGATAACTTTATAGATATACTGTTTACCTTCAAACTGAACAATTGCGTCGTTAGCTATGGCATATGCCTGTGCATTTTTAACTTGTACTTCCGCGTTCATATAAGTACCCGGAACCAGTGTTTTGTCATAGGTTTCGAAATGGCAGTGTACATCAGCGTTTCTATCGGCCGAGAGGTCGCGGCCTATCAGCAATATCTCGGCTTCGTGCTTTTTTGCCGGCTCATTATTGGTATAGGCCACCAGCTTTTGGCCGATATATAATTTATCCAGATCCTTCTCATATACTTTTAGCGCCAGGTGGATATCTGTTGGGTTAACCAACTCAAACAGTACATCCGTTGGCGATACATATTTGCCGATATTAACATTTACTTTAGATACAAAACCATTGATGGGAGAATATATATTTACGCTTCTCGATATTTTGGACACATTGATATTTCGCACGTTGATACCAATAAGTTGCAGTTTTTCGGCCAAGGATCTGATCAGTACCTGCTGGCTCCGAAATTCTGCTTCAGCTTGCTGAAAAACCTTATCGCTGCTGGCTTTGCTTTGGTTAAGATCTTTTTGACGATTGTATTCATTTTCCAGGTATCCGATCCGGGCCTTAGCTGTAAGGTAATCTTGCTGTAACTGGATATATTGTTGGTCTTCTATCATTGCGATAGCCTCACCTTTATTGACATGCATACCCGGCAAAAGCTTTGTTGACTTCAAATACCCTCCTAACGGTACACTAATGGAAACCATATTTTGCGGAGGAACATCAATTTTTCCGTTGAGTTTTAAAATAGAAGATATTTCCCTTTGGCCGATTTTGCCGGTAGTTATAGCTGCATTTTTTAGCTGTGCAGCTGTTAAGGTTACTATGTTGGGATTGACTGCTTTGCCCGCATTATCAGGTGCGGTTTTTTTCTCGCCACAGGCTGATAAAAGAATTATGACCGCTGACAGATATATGATGGATTTCATGATCAGGTTTTTATTTGTTTGAAAAATAGTTAAGTTGGATGATGGCCTCATTGAGGTTACGTACTGCCTCCAGGTAATCATTTTTGATGGTGATGGCCTGGTTAACCAGTTGTGCCCATTCAAGGTAGTTGATGTTCCCGGCGGCTATTTGCTGGCCGGCGGTACCGGTTATTAAAGCCGCATTTTTTAATGGCTTGCTTTCAAAATATTGAACTGTTTGCAGGTATTTACGGTATTGAAAAATTGCAGCTTGATAAGCAGATGTCATTTTTTGTACCTCTACCGCATAATTACTTTCTGCTATTTGTTTGTTTATCTTTGCGCTGTTTATTTTAGCCTTTTGCGCTCCGGTAAAAATGGGGATGCCAATACCTAATTGTGCCGAACTAAATCGGTTTGAGCCATTATACAGCTTATTATCGGCACCAATACCTTTAATGCTGGTATTGTTATACCCTATAGACAGATCGGGCAAAAGCCGGCTTTTTTCCACCCGGATTGCGGCATCTGCAACCTGTTGTTGCTGCGCAATAAACTTTATTGCGGGGTGTTCGGTTAAATTAAGCGTGTCTATGGCCATTGCAGGGGCTAATAGATGATCAGAACCATCGGGCGTTAACTGCGCTGTGGTGTTCAGCAGTAGCTGGAATTGTAACTGCATGAGGCTTGCATCTTCTTTTAGTTGATTTAGCTGCATTTGCACCTGGCCCAGTAAGGTTTCGGCACTGGCTTTCTCAAGTATATTGGTTTCTCCTTTCGCCAGCCGTAGTTCCGCTTTTTTATAAAAGCCGAGGTATAAACTATCAGTATGTTGCAACAGCATTCTTTTCTCTTCTAAATATATTAGTGTATAAAACACTTGCGTAACCTGTTTTTTTAACAAGGCCTGGTTTACCGCAACATTTAAAACACTGCTGCTCCATTCCGCTTTGAACAATTCCTTTTGCCTGTTATACACTGTGGGGAAGCTAAACGACTGTGAAATGCCAAATTTAGTATCGCTATAACTGCTATTGATCTGCCCAACTTCGCCAAAAAGCGTTGCCTGGGAGATATTAGCCGAAGTACCAACCAGCATTTGCTGATATTTTGCCTTTAACTGTTCATGTTTTACCTGCAAATTATTTTTTAAAGCCGTATCAATAGCTGCTTTAAGTGTAATGGGGGCCTGTGCATTGGAGGCTTGGCTGATGAAGGTCAATAAGACGATGGAAACCAAGGCAGTTGTTGTTTTGCTGAGCCCGGTTTTGAAACCTTTCTCAAACATGATATACAAAACAGGCAATACAAACAACGTAAGGAAAGTTGCTATCAATAAGCCACCTATAACTACCGTGGCCAAAGGCCTTTGTACTTCGGCACCTGCACCATTACTGATAGCCATGGGGAAGAAACCCAGTGAAGCCACAAATGCGGTCATCAAAACGGGCCTGAGCCTTACTTTGGTACCCATTAAAACAATTCTTTTCAAATCGGTTATACCTTGTTTTTTTAGTTGATTAAACTCAGATATTAATACGATGCCATTAAGTACGGCCACACCAAATAGTGCGATAAAACCAACCCCGGCGCTGATGCTGAAGGGCATGCCACGCAATGCCAGGAACAGGATACCTCCAATAGCTGATAATGGAATTGCAGAATAAATAAGTAGCCCGTGCTTAATAGAGTTAAAAGCGAAATACAACAGTAAAAAGATAAGCAGCAATGAAACCGGCACTGCTATCATCAGTCGTTGCTTGGCTGCATTAAGGTTTTCAAAGGCACCACCATAGCTTACATAATATCCCGTAGGAAATTTAAGTTGTTTTTCCACCTTGGCTTGTAGTTCGTTTACAATAGTTTGCACGTCTCTGCCACGAACATTAAATCCAACAACAATCCTGCGTTTGGCATCCTCGCGCTGTATCTGGTTTGGGCCATCTTTGATCTGCACGTCAGCAAGCTGGTATAAAGGAATCTGCGTACCCTGCGGTGTCGGTATCAGTAAATTTTGTATATCTTTCAAGTCTTTTTTCTGTTCACCGCTTATTCTTACTACTACCTCAAAACGCTTTTCACCTTCAAAAAGAGTTCCTGTACTTTGCCCTGCAAGAGCGGTATTCACAACTTTATTAATGTCGGTGATATTGAGGTTGTATTGCGCTATCGCACTGCGGTTATAGTTGATGATGATCTGCGGCATCCCGGAAACGGCTTCAACATACAGGTTTTTAGCGCCATCTACGGTATTGATGATCTTACCCAGCTTATTCGCATAAGCCGCAAGTGTATCCAGGTCTTCGCCAAATATTTTACAAACTACATCCTGGCGTGCACCGGTCATCAGTTCGTTAAAGCGCATCTGAACCGGGAACTGAAAACCCGCGGTAACGCCGGGCACTGCCTGTAAGGCTTTCCCCATTTTTTCAGATAGTTCATTAAAGGTTTTAGCCGATGTCCACTCGTTTTTAGGCTTTAAAATAACCATCATGTCGCTGGCATCCATCGGCATGGGGTCTGTCGGTACTTCGCCGCTGCCTATTTTGGTGACCACCTTTTCTACCTCAGGGAATTGTGTTTTTAAAATATGAGCTGCTTTTTGAGTATTGGCGATGGTTGTATTGAGGCTGCTGCCTGTCAATACCCTGGTATCTACTGCAAAATCGCCTTCTTCCAGCGCGGGTATAAACTCGCCACCCAGTGTCGTTAAAATATAGGCCGAAAATATGAACAGGCCGAAAACAGTTAGCAAAACCACTTTAGGGAAAGCAATTACGCGCTTAAGGCCTGACTGATACGCTCTTTCAACCTTAGCCATCAGCCGGTCTGAAAAGTTGGGCTTGTGCTTGATCTTCTTACTCAGAAAAACGGCGCTCATCATCGGGATATAAGTAAGCGATAAAATGAAGGCACCTAATAAGGCAAAGGCAACGGTTTGCGCCATTGGCTTAAACATTTTGCCTTCGATGCCTTGTAAAGTGAAGATCGGCAGATAAACCACCAGGATGATGATCTGGCCGAACACCGCGCTGTTCATCATTTTGCTGGCGGAGTTGTTCACCTCCTTGTCCATATCTTCCTGGCTCAATACACCAACCTTTGTGAAATGCTTGCTATGACTAAGCGTGTGCATTACCGCTTCTACAATAATGACCGCCCCATCTACGATCAGGCCAAAGTCAAGGGCCCCCAGGCTCATCAGGTTACCGCTTACCCCAAACAGGTTCATCATAATGATGGCAAACAGCATAGCCAGCGGGATCACGGATGCGACCAGCAAACCTGCCCTGAAATTTCCGAGGAATAATACCAGTACAAATACCACGATCAGCGCGCCTTCCAGCAAGTTACGCTCTACCGTTCCGATAGCGTTGTTCACCATTTTGGTCCGGTCCAGAAACGGCTCGATCACCACGCCTTCGGGCAAGGTCTTCTGTATCTGAACGATACGTTCCTTTACGTTTTTAATTACCTCGCTGCTGTTTGCGCCTTTCAGCATCATTACCACCGCACCCGCTACTTCACCTTCATCGTTATAGCACATTGCGCCGTAGCGGGTAGCGTAACCAATTTTTACATCGGCTACATCTTTGATAAAAAGCGGCGATCCATCGGCCGTATTTTTAATAGCCGTGTTATTGATATCGTCTATACTCCCGATCAACCCCTGGCTTCGGATGTATAATACTGTCGGGCCTTTTTCTATATAAGCACCGCCGGTATTTTGGTTGTTATTTTCCAACGCTTTAAATACATCGGTTATGGTAATATTATGCGAAAGCAGTTTATTAGGATCAACTTCGATGGAGTACTGCTTCAGCTTTCCGCCAAAGCTGCTCACTTCGGCCACGCCTTTAACGCCAAGCAACTGGCGGCGAACGATCCAGTCCTGTATGGTGCGCAGGTCTGTTTCGTTGTATTTACCTGCGTACCCCTTTTTAGGGCGTACCACATATTGGTAAATCTCACCCAGCCCGGTACTTACGGGGCCAAGCTCGGGCGTTCCGATGCCAGCCGGGATCTGAGTTTGCACTTTTTGCAGGCGTTCGGCAACCTGCTGCCTTGCCCAGTACACATCTGTTGCGTCGTCAAAAACAATAGTCACGAGCGAAAGTCCGAAACGGGAAAAACTCCGGATCTCTTTAAGGCCCGAAATATTGTTATTAGCCTGTTCTATCGGATAAGTAACTAAACGTTCGATGTCGGTAGCCCCAAACGATGGGGCAATAGTAATTACCTGTACCTGGTTATTGGTGATATCGGGTACGGCATCAATGGGCAGCCTGGTAAACTGATAGCCGCCATAGCCGATCAGGGCAATCATAAAAAGCCCAACGATCAGCTTATTCCTCACGGAAAAAGCGATAATATGATTTAACATAAAATAAGATCTTGAAAAATTAATAATTTAAAAAATACCGCATGGCAGAAATAGCTACGCTAAGTACAGTTAATAAATTTAAGGAAAACTAATTAACAAGGTTTTGGCGGCTGCCAAATGCTGGATAAATAAGAGGAAGGGTTAAACCAGGCATCTAAGATGCGTACCTTCGTTTCCGTAGGGATAATAACGGGAATACCTAAAGCCTGTACCAATTGTGGCATCAGCACGGGTGATATGGTTGCCGTGCAGCTGTCTGCCGTTTTAAAAGGTAATTTCATGTCCTCGCTGTAGTCTTTATCCCTGGGGCTGCCATGCATGAAATGCAGATCAAGGAATTGTAGAAATGAAATGTTCTTATTTTCCTTTCGGTGTTCGGCAAAGTGCTCAAATACCAATGGCAATTTCAGCAACTGGTGGAGTTCTGTTGTTGAGAACAGGTACGCTGTTAAAAGCAATATGGCTGTGAACTTTTTCAAACTTTTCAAAAGTAACAATTAATAAGCAATCGTTTTTGATATAGATCATATTATCATAAACTCCTGGTCATTTAATACGTTGCGAAAACTTAGGATTTCCATTTTGTTCAATTTAATGGAATTGCAATTCATCGGGAATGTCCAATCGCGCTACCCCGATGTAATTATCGGCCATGCCGTAATAAATATCAAATCGGTTAGGCGTGCCCAGGTCATCGCGCCGGTCAATGCCGGTGGGGAAAACAACACTTTGTACGATACCGGTCTTTTCTTCCGGAAGCATCGGCTCCAGTATAGGCAAGCGCGAACGATACAAAATCTTATCGGGCTTATTGATATCTAATATCATGACGCCGGCCGAATAGATCAAATGATGCGGCTCGTCGCCGACAGGCAGGGTTTGGTGTACCCCGTGATAAACCAATAGCCAGCCATGCTTGCACAATACAGGCGGTGTCCCCGCACCTATCTTTATCTTTTCCCAAGCCGCTTCAGGCAGTGCCAGCGGGCTGTTAGATTCAAACTCCTGTAAGTGTTCTGCCCTGCTTCCGTTTAACATGAGATCGCTGTAGGATATCCAGATACATTCATGGTGGTCCCTGATCCTGCGGTCTTCCGGGTCACACATGATGTCCTCCGGCGTGGTGCCCGGAAATAACGGGCGATGCAGCATTACCATGGAAGTATCGCCATGCGGGCTCGTCATAGATTTGGGAAAGATGCAGGCATCCTTATTATAAACGTCATTAAAAGTAATCAGTTTATAATCGGCAAAGTCTGCAAGCCCGAGGCGTTCCCAGTGCAGCAGGTCCTTTGAAATTGCCAGTGCGATGCGCGGCCCCTTTGAGGAAAAAGCCGTATACGTCATGATATATTGCCCTATTGGCTCAAAGAAAGCGATCCTGGGATCTTCGCACCCGCCACCCTCGGGTCTTTTTTCGTATTCAGCCTCGGGTTCTAATACAACACCAAGCCGCTTTACACCAACAGGGTCACCCATTTCATCGAATATTACTTTTGCTATGCCGATACGGGAATAATTCCCTTTCGCCACAAGCCGTGGGAATAAATAAAGGTTGCCGTCAGGCCCGCGTATCGCAGCCGGATTTAGTACGCCTTCAATCTCCATGTCATTTCCCGGTTCCGGTCTCATAATGATTCCGATACGCTCCAGGTTAAATCCGTCCATTCATGTTGCTGGTCATCATATAGTTACATCCATTTTAATACAGTAATTTATTCCGTTTGACCCCGAACTCTTTTTTATGATGGAACCACTCGTTATGGTACTCCCATTCCAGTTCAATTCTCCAGTTCCCGTCGCCGCATTGGTCTATCGGGATCTCTACCAAATCCGATTCGTCACTGTCAACACTCATGTGCAAGCACTTTGTGCAGGTTCCGTTAAGTGGTATCAGGTGCGCATTCACTTTAACTGGGTGGCAGAAATTAAATTTTAAAGTTTTCATACCTATCCCTTTTTAATAACCGGCTTTTTTTGATACAAATGTCGCACTTGCGGCAACAGCGCAACAAATACCATGATGATAGCGAGAAAAATATAGCAGGTATGTAACCAATGAACAGCCTGGATAAACACCATTTCGAGCTGTATCCATATCATTAAGGCAAACGCCATATAGATGGTGAATGTCCATGACCAATGCATATCTTTAAAACAGTTGATCATTTCTGCGGTAGTACAGGCTGGCTTTTTGATCAGCGCGCCTATGATCAGCAAAGGGCCGATACCTAAAACCGTGAATAATATGGCTCCCGGGATTAGGAAACTGGTAAAAGGAGATGGTTTTAAAACAGAAAGCGGCATGCCCATCAATTCGCCATCAGGAGAAATCATCAGCACAAAGCCACCTCCTAAGGCGCCCAGGCCAAGGGACGCTAAAAGCGCCAGCAGTATATTTAAACAGGTCCGATTTTTCATGCCCCTTTACTTTTGCGTGCCCGCCATTTATACAACTCAAACCATATTACCGAGATAAAGCCGATAGCCATACTTATCGCCAGCTGATAGATATTAAGCGGTTCGAAGCCAAAGAAGCCGGCTAACGGTTTAAGATAGATCAATGAAGCCGAGATAAGCAGGGTGACCCCAATAATGATTAAAACCAAATTATTTTTATACCTGATGGTGGTAAACAATGAATAGTAAAATGACCGGTTAACCAGGGTGAGTACGATGTTAGCGGTTATCAGGCAGGTAAACACCATGGTACGGGTCAATTGCTCATCTGCTCCCTTGTTTACGGCATATTGGTAGGATGCCAGCGTTCCGATAGTGATCACGAGCCCCTGTACTATACTGGTCGTTAATTCTTTCCAGTTAAAGAAAGTGGTACTGAACGGACGTGGTTTTTGCAGCATCGTATTTTTTTCCATGGGCTCGTTCTCATAAATGATCGAACACGTCGGCCCCATGATCAATTCCAGGAAAATAATATGCACCGGCGAAAAGATATTAGGGTAGATCCAACCCAAAGCCAGCGGTATAAACACGGTTAATACGATAGGGATATGGATTGAAATTATATATTGTATCGCCTTTTTCAGGTTGGTGTAAATGCGCCGGCCCATCGCCACAGCATCAACCATTTTTGAAAGGTCGTCTTCCAGCAGGATCAATGAAGCCGCCTGCTTCGCAATCTCGGTCCCTTTTTTTCCCATGGCAATACCGATGTGCGCGGCTTTTAAAGCGGGCCCGTCGTTTACCCCATCTCCCGTCATTGCTACTATTTCATTTTTTGCTTTTAGGGCATTAATGATCTTTAGCTTGGCATCCGGGAACATGCGGATAAAAATATTCACTGTTTCTACCTCATCTCCAAGCTCTTTTTCTGAAAGCTTCATTAGTTTATCTCCGCTAATGCACTTATCAGTTCCCTGAAAAGCAATTTGCCTGGCAATAGCGCCGGTGGTTTCTGCATTGTCGCCGGTAATGATCTTAACCGCAATACCGGCCTGGTAAAAGCTATGCAGCACAGCGTTGATGTTCTTCTTAGGCGGATCATAAAAGGCGACAAGCCCTTTAAATACAAAGGGAAATTCCTGCTGGGTAGCCGGAAAGCTGTTGCCTGTAAAATCAGCTTCGCCTACGGCCAGTACCCGGTACCCTTCCGTAGCCATTGCTTCAATTGCGGCGTCTATCTGCTTTTTCTCACTACTTTTTAAATTACTGATATTGATCAATGCTTCCGGCGCGCCTTTAGCCGCGATAATCCGGTGTCCCATTGCATTTTCAAACAGGTGGGTCATCATAGGCGGTTTACCCCCCAGCGGATATTCGTGGATCATTTTATAACCCGGACGCTCATCGGCAAGGCCTGTTTTTGAATAGGCATCGTGCAGGGCAATTTCCATAGGATCGAAAGGGATCGGTTCGCTGGCCCACATGGCCAGTGCTATCAGTTCTTGCTCTGTACTGTCAATTATCTTTCCCGTTGCGTCAGCTATTCGATTGTCTTGGAGGGTGTATACTTTCGCCAGGCTCATCTTATTCTCGGTTAAGGTGCCGGTCTTATCCGTACATATCACAGACGCACTGCCCAGGGTCTCTACTGTTTTCATTTGCTTTACCACGATGCCCATTTTCATCAGCCGCCAGGCACCCAGTGCCATAAAGGTGGTAAATGCAACCGGGATCTCTTCGGGCAAAATGCTCATGGCCAGGGTAAGCGCTTTAATAAGGCTGTCTAAAAAATTAGCCGAATGGAGATAATTAATGCCCCACACAATCAGGAACACGATAAGGCCGGCAATCACCATCTTTTTTACAAAATTGTTGATCTGTATTTCCAGCGGGGTTTTCTCTTCTGTAATAGATTCCAGGCTTTTTCCAATTTTTCCCAGCCGGGTTTTATTGCCTATAGCGGTTATGGTAGCGATAGCTAGGCCGCTTGCTACGGTGGTGCCATGAAAAACTAAATTGTCATCAGCCGCCTTATCTTTATATACCGGCAGGGATTCACCGGTGAGGATACTTTCGTTAACCGAAAAATCATTTGAATGCACGATAATCCCGTCTGCGGTTATCGAAGTTCCTTCTTCTACCATCAGGCTGTCGCCAACCACAAGCTCTTCACTTTTTATTTCTAAAATTTCTCCGTCCCTGATGACCTTACATTTTGGTTGCGAAAAGTCCTTCAATTTTTCGAGTGCGTTCCGGCTTCGGGAGTCCTGGTATAATGAAATACCTGCAACCAGCACAATTGCCGAAGCCAGAAAAATACCATCGCCGGCTTTTCCGCTAATAAAATAGATACAAGAGGTAACCAGCAGTAAGATCACCATTGGCTCTTTTGCCAGCCCTTTAAGGGCATCAGTAAATCCGTTTTCTTTTTTAAACGACAGGCTGTTTGCCCCATACTTTGACCTTGCTGCAATTACATCCCTGTTGCTTAGCCCGGGTATGTTAAAATTATTTACTGCCATTTGTTTGATAGATCAATCATGAATTTACGGGCCTGCTCAGCTCATTTCTGACGGAATAACCATTAGTGGTATATGCTGGTTATCCGCCTTCAATTGAGGGACGACTCTTGCGGCGGTTTTTACGGCATGGTTCGCATTTTCCGAAAAATCAGTAAGCATCAGGGTCGTTTTCATAACGGCATTATTTTAGATCATAAAATTGGCGTTTTACCTGCTTAAAATAAATGACAAAGATCATTAATGCGCTTGACGACAATTACTTAAACAGCATGGTTAAATATTGATCTTCGATAAAAAAAGTTATGAGCCAGACGCACATCCACCTGCTGATCACCCACCTGCCAATCATAGGCGCTGCGCTGGGTGCTTTTGTTTTGATCCATGGGATATGGAGAAAAAGCAATTCAACTTTGATTGCCGCCTATAACCTTTTGATCATATCTGCTATAGGAGCCGGTATAGCTTATGCAACGGGCGAAGGCGCCGAAGAAACGGTGGAACATTTACAGGGCATATCCAAAAATATGATCGAAGAACATGCGGAGTCTGCCTTAACTTCGTTGATCGGCTTAATTGTTATTGGCGTGATTGCTGTGACCGGGCTTTTCGTCACCCTAAAAAGCACTTCCCTAACCAGGCCGTTGGCACTGCTTGCGCTTGCGGCCTCATTAATCGGTTTCGGGCTGATCGCAAGGACCGGTTATTTAGGCGGGCAGATCAGGCATACAGAAATTGGAACGAACACGGCATCCCCGGTGAAAGATGGAAATGGCAAGGATAATGATTAAAGCATGCATGCCGAACAGCACTATGCATAAACCCAGCTATTATATGGTTAATGCGATCACCTTTTACAGGTTATTGGCAGCCCCCGTACTCTTGACCTTATTATTCAATGACCATATTGCCGTTTTTAAATGGCTGCTGGTGGTAAGTTTCCTTACCGATGCGATCGACGGCTACCTGGCCCGCAGGTATAAAGTGACCAGCGCCTTCGGTTCCATTCTGGATTCAGTTTCAGACGACCTGACCATCGCGGTGGCGATCTTCGGTATAACTTTAGTGAACCCGGATTTTCTGAGAAAAGAATTGGTGCTGATAGTTGTGCAAGTATTGCTTTTTATAACCCAGATCTGTTTTGCGCTGATCCGTTATCATAAGATCAGTAGTTTCCACACCTACCTGGCTAAATTTGTTACTGTTTTCCAGGGGATATTCCTTGTACTTTTCTATTGGCTGCCACAACCTGTTTATGCTTTGTTTTATTGCGTATCAGCCCTAACCATCCTCGACTTATTGGAGGAAATTGCGCTCGTCATTATAATCCCTAAATGGGAAACTGATATAAAAGGTTTATATTGGGTAATAAAAAAACGCGCACTGCAAAAAGCGTAAAACTGTACCTTATGGTAAAAGAAATGCCGGTGACCGTAAAACGGGCCATAGAAATCATTGGCCTATTTGTTTTAGGAACTATCATAGTAGCTGGAAATACGATCATTATGCCTTTATTGATGGCATTCTTCTTCAGCCTGGTACTTTTACCAGTTTTTCGCTTTTTTAGGAAATTAAAGGTGCCTGAAGTGATCGCTGTTTTTTTACCAATTTTATTATTAACGGTTATTGTGGCGCTGCTTATCTGGCTGTTCACCAGTCAGGTGAGTGCTTTACTTGACGATTTTCCGCAAATCCAGCGTACTGTAGCCAAACACCTGGATGATCTGAGTATCTGGATCAGCCGGTCATTCGGCTACTCCCCGGCAGAACAAGTGAAATTTATCAATGTGCAGAGCAAGAAATTATTTAGCTCTCTGGGCGGTGTTTTGAGCGGCGCAGCAGGGTCATTATCAGGCATCATTATCTTTCTCGGCCTGCTGCCGATCTACATCTATTTTATCATGTTATACCGGAATCTCTTTATCAGGTTCATCCTGATGTGGTTCAAAAAAGAACAGTATCAAAAAGTCGAAGACATCATCCGGCAGACCGAGGGCATGGTCAAAAACTATCTGGTCGGGCTGCTGATACAGATCACCTACATCATTATTCTTTTGGGTGGTGGCTTATGGCTTTTCGGTATCCAAAATGCGTTATTGATCGGTATCATATTTGCCTTTCTGAACCTGATCCCTTACCTGGGTGCCCTGATCGGAAATATTCTGGGCGTGCTGCTGACCCTGGCCTCGTCAGAGAGCCCGGCAGATGTCCTGATCGTTCTGGCCACGATCACGGTTGTTCAGTTCCTGGACAATAATATTTTAATGCCGCGTATCGTGGGTTCGCAGGTCAGAATCAACCCGCTGGTTTCCATTGTAGGCATTATCGCCGGAGGTGTGATGGCAGGCCTTTCAGGCATGTTCCTGGCCATGCCTGTACTGTCTATTTTAAAGCTTGTGTTTGACCGTACCGAAAATTACAAGCAATGGGGCGTATTGCTGGGCGATGACCGGCCGTTAAAAAGCCAGATGAAAGTTTAGCTATTTATTTTGAACGATCTTATATACCTGGAAAACGACCAGCGGCAGCAGGCTGACGGTCAAAGCGGTTGCCCATAATTTAAAAGAAAGTACCGAAAGCCCTAAAACCAACCGCAAACCTGGCACAGCAAAGACCATAAGTGTTAGGCCGCTGCAGATCAAAATAGCTGCCCAGACCCATTTATTCCTTGTGATCTCGTTATTCCAAAAGCCTGAACCATCCGACGACATATTGAATACATGAAATAGCTGGGCAAAGGTTAGGGTGATAAATGCTACATTATTACAGCTGCGGTCATCGGCATGTAGCACTTCTTTGCAATAAACAACCGCGATGATCACAGATGAGGTAATGGCGGCAGCATACAGTGAAATCACCAGCCATTTCTTGTTAGTAATGATATTCTTTTTAGGGTCCCTTGGCGGCCGCAACATAACGGTTCTGTCACCGGTGCCTAAACCGAGCGCCAGCGCCGGGAAGATGTCGGTCACCATATTCAGGAAGAGGATCTGCAGCGGCAGTAAGGTTGCTGTGGGGCTTATTACACCTAAAATAGTCACAATGAATATCTCGCTCAGGTTACATGACACCAGGTAAACCACAAACTTTTGGATATTCTGAAAGATCTCCCGGCCATGCGCTACCGCCTGTGCGATCGAAATGAAAGAATCGTCTTTTAATATAATGCTTGCCGTTTCCTTTGCGACCTCAGTTCCACGAACGCCCATTGCAATGCCTACATCTGCTTTTTTTAAGGCCGGTGCGTCGTTTACGCCATCACCGGTCATGGCCACTATAGATCCGGCCTGTTGGAACACCTCAGCGATCTCCAGTTTTTGCTTAGGAGAGATGCGTGCAAAAACAGCGGTATCCAGGATACGCTGCTGCCATTCTTTTGTTATTAGTTCAGCTTTCGGCAGTTCTTTCCCCGTGATGACCGCCTGGTCGTCCTCATCGATCAGGCCTACCTTCCGGGCAATATTCAATGCGGTTTGCGGATGGTCGCCGGTGATCATTACCACTTTAATACCGGCCTGCCTGCAGGTAAATATAGCCCCTTTAATGTCGATTCGGGGCGGATCGAGAAAACCGGCCATCCCGATATAAACCAGGTCATTCAAATAACTATGCGCATCAAGCAGGTCATCCTGCCGGCAGGCAAAAGCCAGCACCCGTAACCCGCTGGCTGCCATTTTATTGGATTTTAAAAGAATAGCCTCCCTGGTTTCGGCATCCAAAATTTCAATTTGCCTGCCGATTTGTACCCGGCTGCATTTTTCCAATAAGTGTTCAACTGAGCCTTTGGCCGCAGCAAAGTATCCGTATGGCCCCTGATGCAGGGTGGCCATCATCATAATTTCCGAATTAAATGGCACTTCTGCTATACGTACATACGTTGCTGACAATGCTGCCGGGTCCAAACCTGCCGCAAGTGCTAGCTGCATTAATGCCACTTCTACCGGATCTCCGCTCGTTTCATTCGCATCATTGCACAGTATCCCGGTTAATAAAAGGTTGTCGAAGTTTTCCTGGCTTACCTTGATTGCACCACCCGGAAATTTCAGTCGGTTATTTTCGATATGGACCTTAACCGTTTCCTCCGGGAACACGAAAGTATCTGTATAGATCTTGTTTTCGGTAAGGGTGCCTGTCTTATCTGTTAATATCACCCCGGTGCTACCCAGGGTTTCCACAGCAGATAATTTCTTGACGATCGCATTACGCCGCGCCATGAGCAGCATGCCGTAGGATAATGCCACCGTGGCTACGACCGGCAAACCTTCGGGAATAGCGGCGACGGCCAGCGCGATCGAGGTTTCTATGATGGTTAAGAGCGCCTTACCCTGGATAAATCCAGTTATAGCAAATATTGCGGTCATGGCCAGCGTGATCCAGATCAGTTTGCGGCTTAGCTTGTTCAGTTTTTTGTCCAGCGGGGTGATCGTATCTGCCGAGTTTTCCACCAATGAAGTAATAGTGCCCAGTTGCGTATACGCCCCAATGCCGGTAATCACCATTTCGCCGTTACCGTTAATTACAGAAGTGCCCTTAAAAACCATGTTCCGCTGGTCCCCGATAACGGTATCCGCCGGGAGCGTTTCGGTCATTTTATCTGTAGGAAGCGATTCGCCGGTAAGCGAAGACTCATCGCATTGTAAGCGGTTAACAGTTATTAAACGCCCATCCGCCGGGATGATATCCCCGGCTTCCAGTGATACCAGGTCGCCCGGCACCAATGCTTCAGATGGAATGGTTCTCGTCTCGCGGTTACGGATAACTTTAGCCAGGATCACATCCATTTTTTTGAGCGCGCTCATCGACCGGCGTGCCTGCATTTCCATCAAGAAGCCGATCAACGCGTTGATCACAATAACAGCCAGGATAGCTACGGTCTCTAATACATCTTTAAAATAAAGTGAAACACCCGCGCCAAAAAGCAGCAGGTAAACGATCGGGCTCCTGAACTGTGCAAGCACGATCAGCCAGATACTTTTCTGCGCTTGCGTTGGAAAGGTATTGGGGCCATATATTTTGCTGCGATTGGCCGCCTCGTGTTCGGAAATTCCTTGCCGGCCGTCTGTTTTAGCCAGCCCAACCACCTCTGCTACAGTTAATGAAAAAGGGTGATCTAAAGGGTATTTCATTTACTGTTCTTCCTGTTTATTAAAGGTAAGCAAGGGAATCCTGCCGTAAAAAGAATACTCCTCGGCAGTGGACGGGAAGAGCAGCTTTTCAAACATGGACCTTGACTGGTGGGTGAACAATACCAGTAGAGAAGGTTTGCATAACTTTATCGCGTGGTCGATGTCTTCAAGCAAAGTACGTGTAATGTCCCTTTCCGGGGTTAACAGGGCTACCTGATAAGCAGTCTTTTTCTTCAGCGTTGCTTCCGCCAGTTCCTTGTCAAACGCGAATTCATAAGGATAGGAAATATGCATCATTGCTACTGTGGCCTTGAGGGGCCTGGCAAAGTCCACAACCTTCTTCAATTCGTTTTCGTAATCGGTTATATCCGACGCATAGAGGATGTGCGATAATTCTTTTAAATGGTAAGAACTCGGAATAGATAAAACAGGCACAGAAGAACTGCTGATCAGTTTAGCTGTGTGTGTGCCAAATATTTTTGCAAACGTACCGGCACCACGGGTACTGATACAGATATAGGAGCAATTATGCTTATTGGCGTAATCCATTATCCCATCCACTACATCGATATTGGATACCAGTACCAATTGATGGTTAATTTCTGGTTCATTGATATCGTGATAGATGCCGGCAATGAACGATGTTAATTCTTCCACTGTTTTTTTTACATAGGTATCGGTATACTCCGCAAAGGCGTGGTCGCTCCATTTAAAGGGCTTTAAGAGGTGGTAAACATGCAGAATGATCAGTTGCGCTTTGCGTTTTTTGGCCAGTTTAATGGCAAAACGTATGGCGGCCTTTGAATTGACGGACTGATCGGTAGTAACGAGTATTTTTTCCATGAGTTTAGAATTAATGATGTGCAATTAATGAAGGTGCATCAAGCCCCTGGTAGCTGTTATATAGGAACGATTCCGGGAAGATACCGGACAGTATGCCTTAGTGCTTTCAGCCATTTTGACCGAATAAGCCGGCGCACTGCCCGCGAATTGATACCATGCTTACTTTTTTATGCTGTTACTATGGGCACAGCCCCGGTTCTATACAAATATTTCATAAAAAATTGAAATAGGTAATGATGCCCGGCAATGATATAAGTGACAGAGATCATTTCTCTTTATAACGCCCGCTGTAGGTAACAAATGTTACCGTTTAACTTTTTTGCTGAAACTACTTTTGTTTCAAATAAAAAGTAATGAACAGCACGAAGCATTTTTTAAAACTATTGGTGTTGCCGGTAATGGCAACCCTTGCAGCGTTTTCGGCAGCACATGCGCAGGAAAATACGAAAAGCTTAAGTCTTAGCGATGCCATATCAACAGTTTTAGCCAATAATAAGGATATTCAACTGGCCAAACTGGATGGAAATATCGCTGCGGCTAATTACCGGAAAACCGACGCTATCTTCCTGCCGCAGGCCGACCTGTCCTACACAGCGATGAGCACCAATAACCCGCTCAACGCCTTTGGTTTTAAGCTACAGCAGGGAACCATCACCCAAAATGACTTTAATCCTGCTTTATTAAATCATCCGTCGGCAACACCCGATTACATGGCGCAACTGGAGGTTAAACAGCCCTTGCTCAATATCGATATGCTTTATATGCGTAAAGGGGCTGAAAAGCAAACCGAAGTTTACCGCTACAAAACACAGCGCACCCAGGAGTATATGACTTTTGAAACCACCAAAAGTTATTTGCAATTACAGCTTTCTTATAAGGCGCTAAAAGTTTTGACAGAAGCTGCCAATACGGCAAGATCGGTATATAAATATACCGACGACCACTTTAAACAGGGTTTGATCCAGAAGTCGGACCTGCTGAATGCGCAGGTTCACGTAACTTCCCTTGAAAGTAACCTGGCGAAAGCGCAGAGCAATATCCGTAACGCATCCGATCACCTAAGCCTGTTGATGGGACAGCCTTCCGGCATAATTTATATGGTCACTGATGAACCGCTGTATTCCTTTTTGAATGCAGAAAGCGCACAAAAAGTATTTGCTAACCGGTCAGACCTGATGGCCATGCAAAAGGCGATTGATGCATCCGGTCTCATGATCAGATCCAGCCAGATGAGTTACCTCCCCAAACTGAATGCCTTTGGCAATTACCAGTATAATGACAGCCGCCTAACCGGTTTCGGTGCCAACGCTTATTTGGTTGGAATCCAGTTATCCTGGAACCTATTTAATGGCAATAAAACCAAACACGTGATTGCCGCGCAAAAACTGGAACGGGACAAATTAGCCATGCAGTTAGCCCAGCAAAAAGACCAAAGCCAGCTGGAGCTGGATAAAGCCTACCGGGACCTGTCTGATGCCCGTTTTGAAATGGGCCAGGACCAGGCCGCGATAGATCAGGCAACGGAAGCGCTGCGGATTTTGCAGAACCGTTACCAGCAGGGCCTGGTCAATACCACCGATGTATTGAACGCCGACACCCAGTTATCTCAATTAAAATTCTCGCTCGCCCAGGCGCAGTTTACTGCCGATGTAACCAGGGCCTATATCAAATTTTTAACAACAACGACTACTAAATAACCGATTAGCTATGAACTTTCCTATCCATAAAAACAGGGCCTTGCAACTATTTACTATTATAGGCTTACTGATTATCAGTTCCTGTTCATCAAATGAAAAAAAAGAAACACAAACAGGTGTAGATAGTGCGGTACTGGTTACGGTTAGCCGGCCTGCTGCTGACGTAAAGCAGGGATTAGCCGTAAGCGGCCAGGTGGAGGCGGGCCGGGCCGCTAACATCAGCACCCGCGTTATGGGTTATATCACCAGCATTAATATAAAATTGGGTGACCGGGTGAGTAAAGGACAGGTACTTGCAACGATCAGCAATGACGATATTCTTGCAAAACGGGCCCAAGCTGAGGCAATGATTGCACAGGCGGAAACCGCTTTTAGAAATGCGAAAAAAGACTACGACCGTTTCACCGCATTGTATAAACAGCAAAGCGCCTCGGCCAAGGAACTGGACAATATTACGCTGCAATATCAATCGGCTCGATCAGGCCTGGAAGCCGCTAAGCAGCAACGTAACGAGGTAAACGCGATGCTCAGCTACACCCGCTTGACCGCGCCTTTTGACGGAACGATTACCCAGAAAATGATGGATGCCGGCAGTATGGCCAATCCCGGAATGCCGCTATTGACCATTGAACAAGCCGGCAGCTACCAGGTAAGTGCCTCGGTACCGGAAAATGAGATCAGCCTGGTAAAAGAGGGTGCGCCAGTTTCCATAAATATCGATGCCATTCATAAAGTTATTAGTGGTAAGATTTCGCAGATCGTCAATTCTTCACAAAACAGTGGCGGGCAATTCCTCATCAAAATAGATATCCCGGATAATGAAAAGAAAGGACTCTTTGCCGGCATGTATGCCAATGTAAGTATCCCGGTAGCAACGGCCATCAAAACGGCCGCCGGTGGACAGGTGATGGTACCGGTAGCTGCTATTCAATATAAAGACCAGTTGACCGGTTTGTATACCATTGGCAGTAGCCATACCGCCTTGCTCCGTTGGGTGAGGCTGGGCAGAATGCAAGGGAACCAGGTGGAAGTATTAAGCGGACTGGCAGCAAATGAACAATTTATTGTTAGCGCAGAAGGTAGATTATACAACGGTGTACCCGTTAAAATTAAATAAAGACATGAAAAACGGATTTGCAGGAAATATAGCGAAGGCATTTATACAATCGAAATTAACGATACTGTTGATGCTTGCCTTTTTACTCATCGGCGGTTACAGCACGTTCCTGATCCCGCGTGAAGAGGAACCACAGATACAGGTACCGATGGCTGATATATTTATCGGATACCCCGGCGCATCGCCAAAAGATGTGGAAACCAAAGTTGCTGCACCAATTGAAAAAATGATCTCGAACATCAAGGGCGTAGAATACGTGTATTCTACTTCAATGCAGGGCCAGGCGATGGTGATCGTGCAGTTCAACGTGGGTGAAGATGTGGAGCGTTCTTTAGTGAAGCTGTACAGCGAACTGATGAAGAATATGGATAAAATGCCGCAAGGCGTTACGCTGCCATTGATCAAAACAAGGGCCATTGACGATGTGCCGGTATTGGGTTTAACCCTTTGGAGCGATAAATACGACGATTACCAGCTGAAACAGATGGGCCAGGAATTGGCGAATGAGGTCAAAAAGATCAACGATGTATCAGATGTTAACATCATTGGTGGCCGCAACCGTGAAGTAAAAGTATTGCTGGATAAAAATAAAATGGCCGAAAGCCATGTGGACTTTTTATCATTAAGTAAACAAATACAAGGCAGCAATATGCAATTGCCGGGCGGTACACTCCTGCAAAAAGACACCGCATTTTCAGTGGAAACGGGCAACTTTCTGGCCTCGTCAGACGATGTAGGCAATCTGGTGGTGGGAATTAACCAGCAGCAGCCTGTGTACCTGAAGCAGATAGCCAAAGTGGACGAAGGTGCCGAAACCCCCAGCCAATATGTGCTTTTTGGCTATGGCAAAGCCGATATTAAAAATGCAACTGTGTTCAGATCCAATTACCCGGCTATCACCCTTTCGATAGCCAAAAAGAAAGGCGCTGACGCGATGAAACTTTCGGAACAGATACTGGCCAAGGTGGAACATCTGAAAGCCAGTTTATTGCCCAATGATGTGCATTTAACCGTTACCCGTAACTACGGCGAAAGCGCATCGGACAAAGTGGGTGAATTACTGCTCCACCTGTTTATCGCCATTGTGGTGGTAACGGTATTTGTAATGCTGGCCATGGGCTGGCGCGGTGGCCTGGTGGTGTTTTTATCCGTACCGGTAACCTTCGCGCTTACGCTTTTTGCGTACTACTTTATGCATTACACGCTAAACCGTATTACACTGTTCGCGCTGGTGTTTATTACGGGTATAGTAGTTGATGATTCCATCATCATCGCAGAGAACATGCACCGGCACTTTAAAATGAAAAAGCTGCCGCCATTACAGGCCGCGATCTACGCCATTAACGAAGTGGGAAACCCAACGATCCTGGCTACGTTTACGGTGATTGCTGCGGTATTACCTATGGCTTTTGTATCCGGTATGATGGGGCCTTACATGAGCCCGATGCCGATCGGCGCATCCATAGCCATGATCTTGTCGCTGATTGTTGCGCTCACTTTAACCCCATACCTGGGTTACATTTTTCTGCGCGAAAAAGAAAATCATGGTACCGCACACGAAGAAAGTAAACCCAAATTGCTGGAAGAAACCCGCATTTATAAAATATATCGGTCTTCCATACAGCCTTTACTGGAAACCCGCTGGAAACGCTGGACCTTTATCCTGGGCACTGTGGCGATCCTGTTCGCCTCCTTGTCGATGTTCTATACCAAAGCGGTTGCGGTTAAAATGCTGCCCTTTGATAACAAGAATGAGTTCCAGGTGGTAATTGATATGCCGGAAGGCACCACGCTGGAGAAAACTCAGGCAGTAGCCAAAGACATCGGCTCTTATGTGTCCGGACAGGCGCTCGTGCGAAATTATGAAACTTATATCGGCACATCAGCGCCAATAAGCTTTAACGGGTTGGTTAGGCATTACGATTTAAGAAGAGGAGACAATGTAGCCGACATCCAAGTTAACCTGGTGGATAAAAAAGATCGCAGCATTCAAAGCCACGGTATCGCTAAAGAAATGCGCGGCCCGATACAAGCCATTGCTGCAAAATACCATGCCAACGTAAAGATCGTGGAAGTTCCGCCCGGCCCTCCTGTACTGTCAACCTTAGTGGCTGAAATTTATGGCCCCGACTATAACGAGCAGATCAAGGTAGCCAGGCAGGTGAAAAACCTGATGAACAAAACATCCAATGTAGTAGATGTGGACTGGATGGTAGAAGATGACCAACCGGAGTATCACATTGAAGTTAACAAAGAAAAGGCCATGCGTTATGGTATCGCTACCGCGCAGGTCGCCGCAACTGTTAATGCAGGTTTATCTGGTATGCCGGTGGGCAATATAGCCCAGCCAGCCGCCTATAACCAGACCGCCATTAAACTGCAGTTGAGCGATGAAGATAAAAGTAGTATAGATGATGTACTTAATTTAAAGGTGATTGGGATGCAGGGTAATGCCGTACCGGTAAAAGACCTGGTTACCGTAACCCGGCAGATGAGGCCAAAAAGCATTTACCGCAAAAACCAGAAAGAAGTAGTTTACGTGCTGGGCGATATGGCGGGCGACCTGGAAAGCCCTTCTTATGCGATCTCAGACGTTTCCGATCATTTAAAAACGGTAAGCATTCCCAAAGGTTTCTCGCTGAAAGAGGAATACACCCATCAGCCGGAGCTGGAAGATAATTACAGCCTGAAATGGGACGGTGAATGGCAGATCACATTCGAGGTGTTCCGCGACCTGGGGATCGCATTCGCGGTGGTGATCATTATGATCTATATCCTCATCGTAGGTTGGTTCCAGAATTTTACTGTGCCACTGGTGATGCTGGCTGCGATACCGCTATCCCTCATCGGCATTGTTTTGGGCCACTGGATGCTGCATGCCTATTTTACCGCGACCTCCATGATCGGTTTCATTGCGCTGGCCGGGGTGATGGTGCGGAATTCGATATTGCTTATCGACTTTATCAATATCAGGCTGGATGAGGGTATCCCGCTTAAACAGGCGATTATCGAAGCAGGTGCCGTACGTACCACGCCGATATTATTGACCGCCGGTGCAGTGGCTTTAGGCGCCGTGATCATCTTGTTCGACCCGATCTTCCAGGGCCTGGCCATCTCGTTGATGGGCGGTACGGTTACCTCTACTTTCTTAACGCTGATTGTGGTACCGCTGCTGTACTTTAAAATGATGCGTAAAACAGACCTTAACTCTAAAAAATCAGAATTATGAAAATATTGATCGTAACCTGCCTGAAAGAATATTTAAAAGACGTTGCCCGGATCTTTAAACAATCAAATATTGATGTTTTCAGCACCAATGAGATCACCGGGCACCGGAATAGTGCCACAGTTAACCTGCTGGAGGACTGGTTTGCCAGCGGTGGTGAAGATGCTGATTCGATGATGATCTTCACTTTTACGCCCGCAGCAAATGCTGAAAAGGGCCTTGAACTGATCAAAGACTATAATGAAACGATCCATGCTGATTTTCCCATCCGGGCATTTATTATGCCGGTAGAAAGATCTGTATAAACTTAAAAAACAAATAATTATGAAAGAACGAATTGTACGTGCCGTTGCCGGCACCATCGTGTTAACAAGCATAGCGCTGGCTTACACTGTCAATATCAACTGGCTTTGGCTGGGTGTATTTGTAGGGGCTAATTTGCTGCAATCTGCATTTACCAAATTTTGCCCGCTGGAAATGATCTTAAAGGCGGCGGGTGTGAAAAATTGAATGTGACATTTTATATATGATGCTTGTCATTTTACGAACTGTCAACATTGCCTAAATTGTAAAAATTCAGAAAAATGAAACACATAAAAATATTAGGTACTGGTTGCGCAAAATGCAAAGCCACTTACAGTAATGTATTGGAAGCTTTAAAGCAAACCGGAATTGAAGCCGACGTTACGAAAATAGAAGACATTGAAGAAATGATGAAATATAATGTGCTGGCCACTCCGGTGTTATTGATAGACGAAGTGTCAAAAGTGAAAGGCAGGGTTGCTGAAATTAACGAGATCAAAAAGTTATTGACGGAATAATCATTAAAATGTATAGCGGGTATACTAAATGCCGCCCTAACAAATGGATAATCATTTTGTAAATAAATTCAATAACCATGTTTGACTGGTTACAAAACTTTGCCGACTGGCTGATTTATTCGGTTTTTGGCATTTCGGCTAAGACCCATTTAGGTGAGGTGCTGAATTTTTTTGTGAACGACACCTTAAAAATTGCCATCCTGCTATTTTTAATTACCATTCTAATGGGAGTAGTTAACTCCTATTTTCCTGTTGAAAAAATCCGCAATTATTTAAGCCGCCATAAAATGTACGGGTTGGAATATTTGTTTGCGTCTTCATTTGGGGTCATTACGCCTTTTTGTTCCTGTTCTTCTGTCCCGTTATTTATCGGTTTTGTAAAAGGCGGCATACCCTTAGGTATCACCTTTACTTATCTCATTACTGCCCCGTTAGTAAATGAGGTGGCGATTGCCGTATTTGCTGCATCTTTTGGCTTTAAAGTTACCGCTATCTATGTAGCTACCGGGATTGTTTTAGGCATCTTAGGCGGATTTACGTTAGGTAAGTTTAAGCTGGAAAGACACCTTACACCCTGGGTACAGAACATTATATCCAATGCTGAAACAGAGGAAGCATTGGAGGAAGAAAAACTCCCGCTATCACACCGTTTCCCTGCCATTCTGAAGGAAGCATTCAATATTGTAAAAGGCGTTTCTCTTTACATCGTCATTGGTATAGCAATTGGTGCTTCCATGCATGGCTTTTTACCTACCGGCTTTTTTGAACAGTATATAAATAAGGGGCAATGGTATGCTGTACCACTTGCGGTGCTGGTTGGTGTGCCTATGTATAGCAACGCCGCAGGTGTTATACCGGTGATACAGGTACTGGTAGCCAAAGGGATTCCCTTAGGCACGGCTATAGCATTTATGATGGGTGTAATCGGTTTGTCTTTGCCTGAAGCCATGCTGCTGAAAAAAGTAATGAACATGAAATTGATTGCTATTTACTTTGGCACGATCTCACTTTTTATGGTATTATCAGGGTATCTATTCAACATTCTGCTTTAAAAATTACTTAAATAAATCTTCTATAGCTTTGTATTCTACATCATGAACCTAACACAAGCCTACATGCAAACATGGATAGAAGCCCGGACAAGGTTTTCTAATCTGTTGCCTTCCTTAGTGGAAGAAGGACTGACAAAAAAGTTAGCCAACACCAAAAATACTGCGGGATTTCTTATCCGGCATATAGCCGATGTAGAATTATTATTCGCCAAAAATGTATTCGGCTCAACCCAAGTAAAAGTACAGGCCAAAACGGTAATTGCGCAGCATGATACTGGAGAATGGACAAACCTTCAAGAGCTATTAGAACACCAGCAGTACGCCTTTGATCACCTGAAAGCAATTATTGAAAAGCAAACTGATGAAGATTGGCAGCAAGCCATAACAACCAGGGAATTTGGCACAAAAACTAAAGCCGAAGCTTTGGGCAGAATTATTTCTCACACAGCCTATCACGCCGGGCAACTGGCGCTAACGTTGAAATACGGTTCTGTGTTTTAGATCATCAAATGAACTGTTGAAGGTCATTATTTATTCTTCAAAGCCGCAGTAATTTAGTGTTCTAAATACTGCAAAATGGAATTAACAGAACAAGTACAGACAATGCCGCGCATTGGCGACAAAGCGCCCGAATTTAAAGCAGTGACCACTCAGGGTGATATTAATTTCCCTGCTGATTATAAAGATAAATGGGTTATCCTGTTTAGCCATCCCGCCGACTTTACGCCGGTTTGTACTTCGGAGTTCATGACCTTTGCCAAAATGGAACCGGAATTTAACGCGTTAAACTGCCAGCTGGTGGGTTTGTCGATCGATGGCTTATACAGCCATATCGCCTGGTTAAGAACAATCAAAGAAAAGATCGAATTCAAAGGGATGAAAAACATAGAAGTAAAATTCCCGCTGATTGAAGATATAACGATGGAAATAGCCAAAAAATACGGGATGATACAACCTGGTGAAAGTTCAACTAAGGCGGTTAGAGCCGTTTTCTTCATTGATCCGAAAGGGCTGATCCGCGCGATGATCTATTATCCGCTTTCTACGGGCAGAAATTTCGGTGAAATAAAAAGGGCGCTGATCGCGATGCAGACCGCAGATAAATACAGTATTGCGACCCCTGCAGACTGGCAGCCGGGTGATGATGTGATTGTGCCGACAGCGGGTTCCTGCGGGGTGGCCAAAGAAAGAATGGATCATAATGAAGAAATGACCTGTGCAGATTGGTTTTTCTGCACAAAGCCATTAGCTATAGAAAAAGTATTGGTTAAATAAATCAGACAAGTGATATGGAAACGCATTATTATAACGTAGATGTTAACTGGAATACTGACCGAAAAGGCACGATGTGTTCACCGGAGTTGAACCAAGAAGCAGGGAACTGCATTGAAGTGGCGACACCGCCCGAGTTTCCAAAAGGGATTCCCGGTATTTGGTCACCTGAGCATTTGTTCACTGCCGCCGTAAGTAGCTGTCTGATGACGACTTTCTTAGCCATCGCCGAAAATTCAAAACTCCCGTTTGAAAGCTTCAACTGTAGTTCAAAAGGAAAGCTGGAACAGGTGGACGGGAAATTTATCATGAGTGAGATCATCCTTGAGCCCACGGTGACCATTGCCGATGAAAAAGACAGGGAAAGGGCGGAGAGGGTTCTGCAAAAATCAGAAGCGGCCTGCCTGATCTCCAATTCTGTAAAGTCAAAAGTTACCATGACCCCAATAATTAAAATAATCGGCACTTAAATCAAATCTTATGTCAAAACCTCATATCCTCATCCTCGGATGCAATTTTGCCGGGCTTACTACAGCCAGGTATATCCATGCTGCTATAAAAGATAAAGCAGACATTACGATCATCGACCGAAAATCATTGCTCACCTTTGTCCCGAATATTCCAATGCAGGTTTTGGCGAACATAAACCCCGCGATTGACCTGCAATATAAGTTTATGTCCTACCTGGAGCATGACGGGAGCGAGTTTATCCAGGCAGATGTAATAACGGTGGATGCGGAAACAAATACAGTTTTTTACCAGCCGAATGAACGGCCGGGGCACCCCGTGAGAAAAATAAAATATGATTACCTGGTTATAGCCCTGGGCAACCGCCTGGCTTACGATGCGGTGGACGGGTTTAGCGAGAACGGCCATAGTGTAACGGATACCTTTTTGGGCAACCGGCTAAGAAACTATCTGCACAATGAATACAAAGGCGGGCCAATTGCGCTTACATCGGATGTATTTCATCAGGGAAAGAGCCCGAAACTGCCGCCCGGCTTACCTACAGCCATGACCGCTTGTGAAGGCCCGCCGGTTGAGCTGGCGTTTTCGTTGGCGCACTGGCTGGAAAAGAACCAAAAAGGTACCGCCGGTAAGGTTTATGTTTCAACCCCTGCAAAAGTAATTGCTGAAGATGCCGGCGAAACCATTTTGAATCAGCTATTACCCATGATGACAAAAATGGGGTATCACTATCAGGCCAACACGAATGGGATTAAAAAAATATATGACGGTGGTATTGAATTCAATGACGGCTCTTCGCAGGAAGCAGAGGTATCTATCATTTTTCCGGACTGGCAGGCACATACGTTTTTAAAAGAATTACCTTTTACCGATGATATGGGTTTTGTCATTACAGACTTGTTTATGCGGAATCCGGATTACCAGAATATTTTCGCTGTGGGCGACGCTGCCGCTATTACTGTTCCCAAGATAGGATCACTGGGCCATATGGAAGCCGAGGTATTGGCCAACACATTGGCCAAAGAATTAGGCGCCTTAAATGGAGAAGTTAACCCCATGGAGTTTGAACTGCTGTGTATGGGGGATATGGGAGGTATAAAAGGATTCTATATGCGGACAAATGAATGGTGGGGTGGTAAAGAAAGCCACTTGGAGATGGGCATTACCCCTTACGCGCTTAAAATGGGTTTTAAGCAAATGTATTATACCCTGGGCGGCAAGATCCCGCAGTGGGGCTTGGCCCTAAGTGAAATAATCGGAGATCATACCGTTATATAAACTTAATCCCGCCTGAACTTTAATGGTCACTCAGGAATATCGATCTTTTTAAAAGCAGCCTTTGGTTGCTTTTTTCGTATGTAACCTTTGTTACCAACCAGGCAGGCCATTGAAACTATCTTTGTACCAATATGTAAAACGCTCTTGATCCAGGAGGTACCCTAAAATACGAATAAATATGAAAAACCGCATTCTTAACAATTGGACTTTACCCCGTATACTTCGGGTAGCCATCGGTATGGTCATCATTGGAGAGGCTATATTCAGAGCAGATTTGATTAGCGGGATAGCCGCTACGGCTTTTACAGGTATGGGTGTTTTTAATATCGGCTGCTGCGGGTCTGGCGCCTGTTACACTCCTGTTAAAACAGGTAACGGGGAACTTAAGGATGTTCAATGTGAAGATGTGGTTTAAAAAAGTGATAAGAAAATTAATAATCATAAAATAAATAAGATGAATATATTCCAACAGCTATTTGGCGGAGGACCATCGGCTGACCTCGCCGGCATTATCAAAGAGGGCGCTTTTATAGTAGATGTTCGCACGCCCGGTGAATTCGGAAGCGGGCATGCTAAAGGTTCTGTCAATATCCCGTTAGATCAGCTGCCGCTGCACCTCTCAAAATTCAAAGACCACAAAAACATCATTGTTTGCTGCCAGAGCGGTGGCAGAAGCGGGCAGGCAAAAGTAATACTGGAAAAAAACGGCATTGCCAATGTGATCAATGGCGGAAGCTGGAATAATGTGGCGCAATACTGTTAACTTAGCTCCATGGATGAATCAGCAGATCTGGCTTTTCAGTTTGAACCCGCTCTGATAGCAGAAATTGAGGAGTTTGGTGAACTACGTTCATTCAAAGACGGTGATATCATTATGGATTATGGAAAATATATCCGGATGATGCCGCTTGTAGTAAAAGGCACCTTAAAAGTCCTTAAAAAAGACGATAACGGTAACGAGATATTATTGTATTATTTATCCAGCAGCGAGAGCTGTTCGATGGCTTACAGCTGTTGCCTGGAAGAAAAAAAGAGCGAAGTTAAAGCCATCGCTGAAGGTGACCTTCAACTTATCGCAATTCCGCATAATAAACTGGATGAATGGCTGTGTAAATATCCCAGCTGGAAAAACTATATCATGCGGAGCTTTAACGAGCGTTTCTCCGAGATGTTAAAATCCATAGAAAGCATTGCTTTTCATAAACTGGATGACCGGCTGATCGCTTATCTGAAAGAAAAGAAAAGATTATCAGGTTCCAGCCTGATCAAAGCCTCCCACTACCAGATCGCCGATGAGCTGGCTACTTCCCGGGTAGTTATCTCCCGTCTCCTGAAGATCCTGGAAAATAACGGGAAGATTCTTTTATATCGCAACGAGATCAAACTGCTGAAAGCATTTGATTCCTAATTGCAACAAAATAACCAGGGAACTTTTATAAAAATTATTGCCGCTGTAGTGATCATTGTTTTAACATATAATACTATTTCGGTATGCTTTCCATCATTCACTTACCAGCCGGCCTGGCATAGCTGATTGGAATTACGATGATCATACCGTTTTGTTATTCAAACAAACAGGGGCGTTTTGGTATTGTATAAACTTTGCACCTATGGACAACAACGAAAAGATCACAGCCAGCCCCTCAGATCATTTAGCTAATGAGCGCACTTTCCTTGCCTGGATAAGAACGAGCATTGCGATAATGGGTTTTGGATTTGTGGTAGTGAAATTTGCTCTTTTTATAAAAGAAGTTTCCCTGGTATTAACCAACAAACAGGCAATATTGCCGGGCAAGGGATACTCTACCCAAATTGGGATACTGCTGGTGGCAATTGGGGCTTTTATGGCTTTTTATGCTTATTGGCGATACCGTATCACAGAAAAACAATTGTTAAACAAAACTTACAAGCCATCTTATCTTCCTTCTTTAATCCTTACGCTTGCTATACTAACCGTTGGGATTTTACTGGTGATGTATCTTATTCCCGGATTGTAAATTCTGCCTTATACAGATGCATCCGGAACCCGGTAATTAATCAAAAAAAACCACAACATTTAATTGGAGATCGTTTGCGTTAGTGAAAGGGCGCTAAGAGGGGCACTATCACAATAATCCGGTTAAAAGAGAAACCGGCATGGCTACGTTTGCAACCATGCCGGTTCAGGCTTAATTTATAACGGTACCATCCTTAATATCGTCGCCGGCTTGGGTAACGATAATATCAGTCGGTACCAAAGCGCCGAACACTTCCGTGGAGTCTTTGCCTGCCAGCCCTTCTTTGATATCGACCAGTTTGGCCTTGCCGTCTCTCACGGTGATCACATATTCCCGTTCGGTGGAACGCACGATCGCTGTGTTGGGTACCAGCAAAGATTTGGCACCTGAAAGCATCGGTATCTTTACCTCCGCATACATACCGGGTTTAAGCTGGCCGTCTTTATTGATGACATCGATCTCGATCGCTTCTGACCGCATATTGCCCAAGGCATTGGCTGATCGGCTGATCTTCGCGGTATGTTCCTTGCCCGGCATAGCATTGAAGGTAAAAGAGACCACTTGCTTAAGATCCACTTTATCAACGTAATCTTCGGGAATGGCTACTTCTAACCGCAGTTTGCGGGTATCCTGTAATACCAGCATGGGCTGGTCGGTGGCTTTGCCCGGCGCCACCAACGCTCCCGGCGATACATTCCGCTGTACAATGGTGCCGTCAAACGGGGCATAGATCCTAAGATAACCCTGCATGGTCTTTACGGATTGCATATTGGATCTTTCCGCATTGGCAATGGCCATATCAGATTTCATCCGGGATACAGCATTATCCAGGTCCAGCGGCGATACCGAACCGGGTTCAGCGGCAGCCTGTTTTAAACGGTTATATTTTTCTTTGCTGGCATTTGCTGTTTCCTGCGCCTGCAAGTAGCGCGAAGTGGCAGCCTGTAGCTGAGATTCCATTTCGGGGGCTTCCAGTATAATTAATAACTGCCCTTTCTTGACCTGGGAACCGCGGTCTACGAAGATCTGTTTAACAAATCCATTTGCTTTGGGAAACAGGTTGACCTCGTTAAAAGGGTTTAATTGTCCCGGCAGCCTGGCATAACTGGACAAGGCTTTTTCAGTGATGGTACCGGTCTCATATTTCTTGTTTCCGCTTGCTTTCGCTTCTGTCAGGTCAACCGGTTTTTCGTTACCGGAGCAGGCTGCTAAAAAACAGGCCGATGCGCATAAGATGATTATTTTCGTTTTCATGTGTTTATATCGTTGATGTTTGAATAGCTGTGGTTTCTTCCGGCATTAATGACGGTGATTCATAAGTGGTCTTGTCTTGTACCCAGGCAAATACCAGGGGCAAAATGAACAATGCGGCCAGTGTGGAAGCAAACAGGCCGCCGATCACGGCCCGCCCCAGCGGTGCGGTCTGTTCACCCGCCTCGCCCATGCCGGAAGCCATCGGGATCATCCCCGCCATCATGGCAAAACTGGTCATAAGGATAGGTCGCAAACGGATAGCTGCGCTCGTGATAGATGCGCGCGTAGCGTCTTTAAATTCCAGGCGCAGTTTTTCACCATTCGTTACAATCAGGATCGCGTTCGCTACTGATACCCCGGTAGACATGATCATCCCCATATAGGATTGCAGGTTAAGCGTAGAACCTGTCAGCAATAAAGCGGTCAGTGAACCTAATATTACTGCCGGAACAGTAGAGAGTACTGTTAATGAAAGCTTGAACGACTGGTAATTGGCTGCCAGCAGCAAGAAGATCACCAGTACGGCGAAGGCTAAACCACTTTGCAAACTGCTCATGGTTTCGGTCAGCAGGCTTGACATCCCTTTAAGTTCTGCGACAAGGCCTTTTGGCGGCGCACCTAATGAAGTCATGGCCTTTTGTACATCGGCGGTTGCCGTCCCCAGGTCCTTTTTATAGATATTGGCGCTTACCGTTAAAAAGCGGCGGGGGCCGGAACGGTCATATTCGCCAGGGGAATAGATAACCTTGAAATCGGCCACATCAGCCAGTGTCGGCGTACTTTGTCCTTTTAAAAGTGGGATCTCTTTCAGTTCATCCATCGTGTTCATAACATACTCCGGGATTTGTACCTGCACCTGGTAGGTATAGGCAGCCTTTTCATCCAGCCATTGGTTCTTTTCTGTAAAGCGGCTGGAGGAGGTACTCGCCGTAACCGAACGCGCAATATCGGTCACGTTCAATCCGAATTGGGACACCTTTTCCCGGTCAAGGGTAATCGCCACTACAGGGATGCGCAAAGGCTGAACGATCTGCACATCGCGCAGGTAGCTGATCTGCTTTAATTTAGCTACCGCTTTATTGGCATAGGTCTCAATTTGAGTCATATCTTTACCCGCGACCCGGATTTCGATAGGCGTAGCCGCGCCCTGGCTCATAATCTTTTCCGTCATATCGATCGGCTCAAAAGTGATCCGCATGTCCGGCAGCTCATGCGAGATGTTTTTGCGCAATGCGTCCTTCAGTTCATCCATGTTCACTTTGTAATGTTCATCGAGGTTCACCTGCAGCACCGCCTCATGCGTACCGGTATTAAAAATGTACAGGTTACTGGTACCGTAACTGCTCGGTACAATACCAACATAGCCCGAACTGATGGCAATATGGTGGTCCACGGTCTTGTCGATAATGTTCAATACCTCTTTGAATTTATCTTCCGTACGTTCCAAACGGGTGCCGTCCGGCGCTTTTATACGGATCAGGAATTGTCCGTTGTTTAGCTTTGGCATCATGTCTTTACCGATGACAACAAACCCTACACCAGCCAGAACGATCACAGCTACGATATAGATCGGTACGATGAATTTTTTATTCGGCATCCAGCGGGTAATGATTCCCATGAACCGCATTTTGACCTTTTCAAAAAAGTCATTGTTTTCCGGATGATCTTGTTCTTCTTTCAGATGCGTATTAACCTGTGTTTCTTCTTTTTTATTCAGTGCTTCACCGGCATGAGCATGCAATTCACCATGGGCATAATGCTGATATTGCTCGGCCTTGATTAGCCAGTTGCTTAATATAGGTACTAAGGTTTGTGCCAGCAGGTAAGATACGATCATCGTCAAACCGATGGACATCGATAAGGGCAGGAACATAGCTTTGGGCACACCGTTCATCAAAAAGGACGGTGCAAATACGGCCAGGATACAAAGCAGAATCAGTAATAGCGGGAAGGATATCTCTTCGCAGGCATCGTAGATGGCCAGTTTTTTCGATTTCCCCATTTCCAGATGCTGGTGGATATTCTCTATCGTCACTGTCGCCTGGTCGACCAGGATACCGATGGCCAGTGCCAGCCCGCTAAGGGTCATGATATTGATGGTTTGGCCAAACATGCCTAACAGGAACACACCTAATAGAATGGATACCGGGATGGTAATTACCACGATCAAACTGCTGCGCCAGTCGCGTAGGAATAAAAGCACCATTAACCCGGTCAGTAAGGCACCCAAACCGCCTTCGGTCATTAAACTCTTTACTGCGTTGATAACGAAGATAGACTGGTCAAACTCATAGGATATTTTCACATCGTCCGGCAGCAAACTTTGCATTTCCGGGATTTTGCTTTTCAAGCTTTGCACCACCGACCATGTAGAAGCATCGGCGGTTTTTACCACTGGTATATAAACCGAACGTTTACCGTTAATCAGAGCATAATCCACTGTAACGTCAGCCGCATCGGCTACCCTGGCCACGTCTTTTACCAAAACGGAAACCCCGTTTTTGGTTTTGATGGGGATATCACCAAACTCTTCCGATTTTTTTACCAAAGAGTTTATTGTTGTGGTGAACATGGTATTGTTGATACGGAGGTTACCCGATGGCGACATGGCGTTGAATTTGGCCAGCGCCTCTACCACCTGGTCAGGGGTAAGGTCGTAACTGCGCATTTTGTTGGGATCAACGCTAACAGTGATTGAACGCGAGTTGGCACCAAAGGGTGGTGGGGCCGACAGGCCCGGAACCGAGGCGAACATGGGCCGTATACGGGTAGCCGCCATATCGTAAATCTCCTTTAAACTACGGCCCGGAGCGGATAAGACCAGCTGGCCGACAGGCAGGGACGATGCATCATAACGCACTACCTGCGGCGGCAGGGCGCCCGGCGGAAAGAACTTCATAGCGCGGTTCACCTGTAAAGCTACCTGCGCCTGGGCTTCGGCCATGTTTACGTTTTCGTAAAAACTAAGCTTTAGCATGGTTAAACCCTGTATATTCTTACTGGTAATAGTTTTAACACCATTTACATACAGGAACTGATCCTGCAAACGGGTGGAGAAAAAACCCTCCATTTGTTGGGGCGACATACCCCCGTAGGATTCGATAACATAGATGGTGGGCAGGTTCAACTGCGGGAAAATATCTATCGGTATTTTTATTGCACTAAGCACGGCAAATATTAAAAGGCTCATGGTGACCACCACGACGGTGATCGGCCTTTTGAGTGCGGATGTGACCATTGACATAGCTAATTAATTTAAAAGGTTTAAAACTGAACTGACCTGGTTTCCTGTCACGGCCTTTTGGAACAAGGCATTCGTGTACGCATATTTGGCCTGGACATAATCGGTTTCCGCACGGTACAAAATATTTAAGGCGGCGTTCAGTTCAATAATGTCGGTCAAACCGCTTTTATATAAGGAAAGCTTTTGGCGGTAACCCGCATTGGCCGCCTTCAACTGGTTAGGGATCTCCTGTAAACGCTGTTTTGCGGTGTTTAATTCCACATCGGCCTGGTTTACGCTCAGTGTTAAGGCGTTCCTTTGTTCATCCAGTTGTTTTTGCGCGTAATTGGTCGCCGTTTTTTGGGTACGGAGTTTGAGCTGCCTGCGCCTAATATCAAACAGGTTATAGGAAATGCCCACGCCTACCAGGTAATTGTTCCGGTTGAACCCCCAGCCGGTAGAAAGGCTGTTGAAATTATCATTGGCATCTATACTGGAGCCACGGCCCCAAACAGCGGCTTCCAGTAATATCTTAGGGTTATATTGTTTCCTGACCAGGTCTTCGCGATAGAGGCTGCCTTGGTAGATGGACTTGTAATAGTTGATCAAAGGGTTGTTGGCAGTATCGGCGGTTAACATTACCGGTGTTACTGATTCCGTGACCATCCTTGTCTCTGCTGCCGTATCTGGGATGATGGTTTGATATGGCAGCCCGCTGATCGCTGAAAGCTGCAGCTGAACCCTTTTCAACTGATTATCCAGTTCAATATAAGTCAGCCTTGCTTTGGACAGCTCGGCTTCGGCGATACTTGTATCTACGCCGGGACGGACCCCGCTTTTGGCAAGTGACTGTATGGAGCGGCGGATCTCCTGGTTGCGCTGTATATTCCTGTTTTGAATAGCCAGATAGTCCTGCAGGCGCATCAATTGCAGATAGCTGCCTATGGTGTAAGCCTGCAGCTGGTATTTGGATTGCGCAAACTTGTTCTGTTCGATATTGATATCCGAGTTGGCCACCTTATTCTGGGCACTATAAGCTCCAAAATTGTAAACCTCCCAGTCCAGTGCGGCAATGCCCAGGTTGGTCAATACCGCGCTCGTATTACTTTCGGTTCTTACACCTCGCGAATTGGACGGGATGATACCAAAACCAAAGTACGGGCCGGCATCGTTGTTATTGGTGCCTACATCGGCCTGGTAATTTAGTTTCAGGTTAGGCAGCCAGTTGCTGCGGGTCTCGGCTGCCTGGGCCTGCCTGATCGTAATGGCGGCAGAATCCGTGAGCAGGGAGGGCGCTTTTTCATTGACCCGATTTAACAGGTCCTTTAATTTGACCGGCGGATTTGCTTGCTGTGCGTAAGTATGCCCTGCAATAAAAAGGCAAATAACGACAAATAGCTGTCTTTTTGAACTTTGCATATTAATTTTTCGGAAATGAAATAAATAGTGAGTGCCGTTTATACCGGCAATACCTTAAATAAAAGCATGTAGATTGCGCAAAAGGCCTGCTATGGCGCTATTGCAGAAGTGGTATTGATCAGATCCTGATGACGCAGAGGGATAAGTAGGAATGAGTTGGGTGATAAAGATGGCCAGACACATCAGCAAATAACTTGGGCTTAAGTCTCCACACCAGCGAGATAAATAGCAGGATTGTAAAAAAGTTTAAAAAGGACCTGATGGAATCAGATACCGCTTTACGCTCTTCGAAGATCGATTTATCAGGCCGTTTAATAAAACTCAGCTCTTTTTTTGCACCCACATGATATTCCTGCTTTCTTTTAAAAATAGAATTGTGGGAGAGAGGCGCGTGGTGCGCACCCTTGGTTAAGCACGGAATAAAAAAAACATGAGTAGAGGCAGTGAAGAAATACACTGCTAAAAGCACTAGCACTAAGATATTTTGGGGCAATGTAGCCTGCTTATTTTTCACCTTTTAATATTTCACTGCAAACATCTAAAAAATAAAATGGTTTTTTTGCAAAAGTATTGTTGCAATAACATTTTTTTTATTGTTTAATGATTATTAATCAGTATCCTGTAGGCGCTCGAATTTAAGCTATCCATACGTTGGCCCAGTTAATGGCCCTGATGCTTGCGGCCCTGATCATTTGAATTAAACAAACCAAAATACTTACATTTGTCTATGAGGCTGCACAATGATAAAAAAACAAGTGTACTGCTGCTGACCGCGGCCTACCTATTTGTCGTGCTTACCCATATCCTGTTGCTGCCCAACCATCACATTGTCTCCACCAAATCTCACGCACGCTATAATTCTATCTTCAAAAGGAAACTGGATAACTCCAGTGCTCAGGCCTTCAGTATCATACACCGTACGGATAAGTCTGTTTTAAACAAAGATAAAGACGCGCAAGATCTTTTTGTTAAACTGGCCGGTTCCTTTTTGATCTTATTTTTTATTCCCCATATTACCCGGAAAATGATGTGGCGTACCCTCATACCGCATTACTTTGCGCCCTTTTCACCTTTCCGGCTCTCCCTGCGTATTTGATTCTTTTAGTTATTAACTGTTTGGCAAACCGCCCGTTGCGGGCTTGTTTCATTCCTGTTTTTCTTAAAGAATTTTATTATGCAAATCCTATTATCCAAAAGCTTGCGGCGTTTAAGCAGGCTGTATAGCCGTGCTATCGTTAAAGTCCTGCCCGATCTCCGCCTTGAACATTACGCAGAGATCATCCTTTTACTGGCCTCCGCGGAACAGACCCCAACACACAAGGAACTGGCTGAATTATTCCAGGTTGATAAGTCACGCATTGCGGTGCTCATCGAAGGAATGACCAGGGACGGCTTTGTTTATACCGAACAAAATGCCGCCGACAGAAGAGCTCATTTTATTTATCTGACCAGTAAAGGCAAAGAAAGTGTGCCCAAGATACATGAAGCGATAGAGCAGGTCAATCATATGATCAATCAGCAACTGGATAAGACGCATCTTGATCATTTCTATGCAACGCTTTTTAAGATGCAATCAAACCTGGTTGATATTGCTCTTTAAATTTAAACGACAGGCGCTTCGGTACTAATCACTTTCATCCCGAGACACTGAACGCTCAATTGAAGTCTTTGATCCGGTCTTCCTGACCAAAATGAGACGAAGATCACTATTTTATGTGACGTATGTTACCGGCAGCGGCATAGATAACTATTAATTTTAATAAAAAAATTAACAGCTATGAAAAAGAACATGGGGGGCCTTGACCGTGGTTTACGGATTTTTGCCGCTGTCGGAATCGCCGTATTATACTACACAGGTGTGCTATCCGGCACATTGGCCATTATATTGCTTGTTTTAGCGGGCGTATTTATTTTAACCAGTTTTATCAGCTTTTGCCCCTTGTATTATCCTTTTAATATTAGCACAAAGAAAGTTGATGCAGGGAACTGATCGGTAGGATTACAAAAAACGGAATAGACGATTAATGTATGATTAATAAGTATTACCTGGTATTTGATTTGTGTAGTATTTATTGTTTGGATTGGGTAAAGTTTATAAATAATAGGCTATCACAGAATATCGTAACCTAACGAAAACTAATTCAATCAATTTTTCAAATTATTGCGCCGATCATTTTGATCATTGACCTGCGATAATCAAAATGTTTTTATTTCAAAAACATTTACTACCACCTATAGGCCCCGGAACGGGCCAATTCTCCTTCTAAAAACAAATATATGGCCGAAAAACATTTACAAGAAAAAGAAGAACATTTCGTGCCGGTAGGTACCATTGTTTTTATCACGCTTTTATTGGCGCTTACCGCGCTGATCTGGTTCAGTCTCTACAATCTTCAGTTAGAAAGGCACTATTAATCTATAGCTATGAATAAATACGAGATCAGGGTAATTGTGCTTGCGGGCCTTTTGCTATCAGTTTTTTTCTTTGCCATTCTTTACAATGATTTCAGCCGGAACATCGACGTGCCCGCCTGCGTGACCTACTCCGGTACTTACAAAGTGCCGCATGTAAAAAAACTGGACAGAACAACCTATGAAGTTTACGGTGTTGCGAAGATGTGGGCTTTTATGCCGGATGACCTCACCTTTCCGGAAGGGAGTACCGTTGACCTGTATCTAACATCAGACGATGTGGTCCATGGGTTTAATATTGTAAAGAAGGGGGTTAACGTCATGGCAGTACCCGGCGCGATCACCAAGACGACAGTCACTTTTGAGCAAGCCGGTGTTTATAGAATTCTCTGCCATGAATACTGTGGTGCCGGTCATCAGTATATGATGGGTAAAATTACGATCACTCCTAAAAAATATTACTAATGAACATTAGCAAAACTTACCGGACAGTTATACTTACCGGGTTATTAATGCCCATGACACTCTTTATCCTGGGCTGTTATAACGGCGTTATGCAAACCATTTACCGGGCAGGCGTTATTCACCAATCGTCGGTAGCAGGCATTAATTATTACCAGGGCCTTACCATGCACGGGGTGATCAATGCCATCGTGTTGACCACTTTTTTCGCGGTGGTTTTTGGGCATGTAACCGTATCCTATTATCTTAAGCGGGAGCCACCCAGGTTATCCTATCAAATTTCAATGGTCCTGATGGTGATCGGTACCCTAATGGACCTGATTGCCATGGCAACCGGAAAGGCCCAGGCTTTATATACTTTTTATGCACCTTTAAAAGCCTCGCCATTTTTTTACGTTGGTACCGCTTTGCTGATTGTTGGCAGCTGGATCGCCTTTTTCGGCTGGATCAAAATATGGTATAGCTGGAAAAAAGAGAACCCGAAATCGAAAATGCCTTTAGCAGTACTCGGTACTTTTGTTAATTTCTCCATCTGGCTGATTAGTACGCTTCCGGTAGCTTACGAAACACTGGTTATTTTGACGCCATGGTCGTTAGGCTGGACAGATAGTATCCATGTGCCGTTAACCCGTATGCTGTTCTGGATGTTCGGCCATCCGTTAGTTTACTTCTGGTTGTTGCCCGCATACGTGGCTTATTACACCATTTTACCCAAGGTGGCAGGCGGTAAACTCTACTCCGGGAATGCCGGGCGGCTTGCCTTTTTGTTATTCCTCATCTTATCGATGCCGGTTGGCGTCCATCACCAGTTCAGCGAACCGGTTTTCACGCCGGGCACTAAGCTTTGGGCGAGCCTGTTAACTTACGCGGTAGCCATTCCCAGTTTTATGACTGCTTTCACGGTAGCCGCATCACTGGAATACGGCGCGCGGAAACGAGGTGCAAAAGGGGTTTTTAGCTGGATGTGGAAACTGCCGTATTTTGAGGTAGACAATTACCTGTTTGGTTACTTTATCTGTGGCTTGATCCTGTTTATTTTCGGTGGCCTATCCGGTATAGTCAATGCTTCTTACACATTGAACCAGCTGGTGCATAATACCGACTGGGTTCCCGGGCATTTCCATATGACCGTTGCCGGGCCGGTGATCCTGGTTATACTGGGTATGAGTTTATACATGTACAGCACCGTTTCCGGCAAAGCTTTAAAATTCAAAACATTTGCAGTTATGGTTCCATACGTATGGATGGTAGGCATAGCGTTTTTGTCTCATGGTTTAATGTCAGGTGGTTTGATGGGCGAACCCCGCAGAACTAACCTGGGATTATCCTACACCAACCCGGACAGTCCCTTATATAATCATCATTTTGTGCCCACCACTACCACCACTTTAATTGGCGGACTAATCATGGGCGTTGCCGCGATACTTTATTTTGTGGTATTCTTTGCAACAGCTATGGGAAAACGGGTGAATGAATCGCAACTGATCTTGCCCGAATCTGAAGAACTGCATGAGGAAAAAGACATGCCCCTTTTGCTGACCATGAAGCCGTGGCTTATCCTGATGATTATTTTGGTGATGACCACTTATGTGCCGGCGCTGATCAGTGTTTTTAAATATTCCAAGGCGGTACCCAATAAGTTCCAGCCGGATAGTCCCCAAAATTTACACAAATAAAGTCATCATGCACAACAGGCGATCAATCAATAGCAAATGAAACCGGTTAAAAATAAAGCGATCATTATATTCTTTTCCGTGATAATTACGGTGCCGCTGCTGGCATTTACTGTAATGCGGTGGTATGAGAACAACATAGAGCCATTACCCTATTATCATAACGGAACTTCCATCGAAAGCCGCGACGTGAAGCATTTTGCTGTTCCTGACTTTGCATTTTTAAATACGGACAGCAGTAGGTTAAAGGGCAACTTTGTTCGGGGCAAGGTTTGGGTGGTAAATTACTTTTTCACTTCCTGCCCAACTATCTGTCCAAAAATGATGGCCGGCATGCGGCAAATCCAGCAAGCCTACGCTGGTGATCAACAAGTACGCCTGGTTTCGCTATCCGTAGATCCCTATCACGATACTCCCGCCAAGTTAAAAAAGTATGCTGCTAAAAAAGGGATTAACTTGCTGCAATGGCAGTTGGGTACAGGTAGTAAGCCCGAACTATACCTTTTTGCGCGTAATGGTTTATTCATTACGGCTACAGATGGTGATGGCGGGGAGGGTGATTTTATTCACAGCGACAAGATCGTACTTATTGACCGGCAAAGTCACATCCGGGGTTATTACGATGGTACGGACAGCGATGAGATCTCCCGATTGATCAAAGATATAAGCAGATTAAAAGCGCAACCTTAACCTACTAGAAACATTGTTATGAAAAAGATCCTTTTATGTGCATTTATGTGGCTTTCGCTTACCGGGACGGTTAGCGCTGCCGACCCCGACCCTTTACAGGGCAAGACTATATTTCAGAAAAACTGCAATTCCTGCCATTCTATTCAAAACCAGATCGTTGGCCCGGCGCTGCGCAATGTTTTCGATCGCCACAGTGAAGCATGGATCATCAAATTTGTTCATTCTTCACAATCGGTAATTAAAAGCGGTGATACCGCTGCTGTAAGGCTGTTCACTGCATTTAATCAAACCGTGATGCCTGATCACCCCAACCTGAGCGATCAGGACATTAAAAATATTATCGGATATATCAGGGCGGAAAGCAAAAACGCTGTAGTACAACTACCGGCACCAACTGTGACAGTGGAGGATAATGACCCCTATAAAGGCGAATCGGGTTTTGTAAGGCAGGTTGTTTATATCGATCTCCCGGGTATTCATTCACCAATATTACCTGGCGACTATCGCTTCTGGTTTGTTATTGGGTCTTTGATAATTCTTTCTTTGCTGACACTCTTTACACTGATCAAAGCAAAAACAATAATCACCTTTCTCAATAAGAAATTCGAGAAGCCGACCCATGATTAGTTGGCGCCAATAATAGTAAGGAGCAAGCCCGGGGTGCCAACTGCAATAAAGATGGCGGCAGCAAGTTTGGCACCGCCTATAATACCAACAAAAAACAAAATATATCTTCTAACTACATGTTAATTCGGTTTGTAATTCCTCGCAAAGCGGATAAATAATTCTGCTAACGACGACGGCTGCCCGTGAAGACGGGTGAAGTGAAACGGGCGATCAATAGACAATCCCTTTACATCAATAATGCGTAATTCGTTTTTTTTCAGTGCTTTTAATATAGAATGAACCGATAAAAAGGCCAGGCAATTGCTGTGCAGCAAATACGATTTTATACTTTCGGTACTCCCTAACTGCATTTCAATTTGCAGGTCGGCTAATTTAATATGATGTGGTTTAAGTGCATGGGCAATCACCTCAAGCGTTCCGGAACCGGGTTCGCGCATTAGCAAGGGGTAGTTTTTAAGCTCTTCGGGTTTAATAATATCTTTCTTTAACGTTGGGTTGTTTACGGCGCTTACTAATACCAATTCATCTTTTAAGTATTCTTCATAGCTTATTTGCGGGTTGCGCGAGATACCTTCAATGATGCCGACTTCAATTTCTTTATTTAACAGGGCCTGTTCTATTTCACCGGTATTGCCGGTAATAAGCTGTACCTGAATATCTTTAAATTTTTTATGAAATAAGGCCAGCACCGGCGAAATCACATATTGGGCTACAGTTGTACTTGCGCCCAGTCGTAAAACACCGGTATGCTGTTTCACCAGCAGGTTCATATCAAACTCCAGTTCGCGATAAATACTTAACAGTTGATCTGTATATTGCAGCAATATTTCGCCTGCTGTGGTAAGCACTATTTTTTTATTACCGCTCCGTTCAAACAGGGTGGTTTTGTAAGCCGCTTCCAATTCCTTGATGTGCTTGGTTACCGCGGGCTGGCTTATATATAACTCGGCAGAGGCCTTGGTGAAATTAAGCCTTTTGGCTACGGTATAAAAAACCTGTAAACGAAAATCTAACATGGCACTTGTGGTTAATTAATGTTTTACCTGGTTGTAAATCCATATTTCCTATATATCGCTTTGGCCACCGGGCTGATCAGAAAATCCATAAAATCTTTTGCCGCCTGTATGTGTGGTGCAATCTTCATTTGGCCGGCCACATACGTAGCACTGATGTTTTCAGCTTCCGGAATTTCTATCACATCGGTTGGATGATCGATCATCATTTGATAGTAAGCTTCGGTATACCATACGGGTGCCGCGTCAGCCTGGTTGTACAAAATGCGCATCGGCGTTTGGCGGTGATGGATCTGGGTAAGGTAAGTAGTGCTGTCTTTAACCTTGGTTTCCATAATAGTTTTACGCAGTGTTTCGGTACCGGCCTTTACATAAGCTTCTTCAATACGCTTACCTATTCCTTCCCATTCGGGGTTAGGCATACTCACCCTTACATCAGCACGGCCCAGGTCTTTTAATCCTTTTACATTTTTAGGGTTGCCTTTGCGCACCATAATGGCCAGCCGGTTATACGCATAAGGCACTGTCCGGCTAAAATATTCGGGCATCTGGTCTGTACGGCTTTTGCCCGCGGTGTACACATCCGGTTTAAGTGTAATGCGCATATTACCAATAGTGATAGAGCCGCCCATGATCTGTTTTGCTAAAATACCCGGAGGCAGTGTTTCCGCAAAAATGCGCTGATATTGCGGGTGTTCCTTTTTAAAAGCCACCATCAGGTCATCTATACACATAAACTGGTTCCCGGCGAAGAATACCACCAATTGCGGGTCGTTAATATCACCAAACAGGTCGGGCACATTATCTACACCGGGTACGGTAAACATTACCTTACTTTCCGGCGGGGTGTTCCATGGCGGGTCGAACCGGTGAGCCTGTGCCTTAACCTGACTGCTCAAGGCAATAAGCCCGGCTATGGCAAATGTTATTTTTTGAAGGTGCTTCATGATTTATTTTAATTGATGTACAGAACAGAATGTTAACTATGGATGCACAGTTGCCCAACCTTCGTACTGGCGGATGATGATCTCGCCATTACCACTGGGCACAAAAGAGATAAAGGGGAACAGTTCGTTCTTGTCTATCTTCCGCTCTTTGATGGTATTGTTGCATTGCGCTAATACCACGCCTTTAGCTTGCAGGTCCTTTAGGGTTTGCTCATAAATGCCGGTTTTCATAAAAACAGCAACACCATCGCCAAAAGCTACTAATTCCACATGTAGTTTACCTTTAAGCCGTGGGTCCTCTAAGGCGTTATTAATATTACGCAGGGTGCCTTTTATCTTTTTCTCGTCGTTTGAGTTGAGGATGTACAAGGCGTTGTAATGTTTGAGTTTGGCCATTGCACCGGTGAAAGCGGCGGGGTCTGTTTGCTGTGCGATGGCCGGTTTTACAAAAAACGGTAAAGCGAACACTAATAGGAACATGTACTTTTTCATAATTGTATTTGTTTATAATTTTTAATTAGTTAATTTTTTTGTGCGTCTTTGATCGGTTTAAAAGGGCCAAACTTATGCTGCTTTTCGCTAAAATTATCAGCATAAGGGCCAAACGGAAGATCGATCGGTTTTTTCTTAAGGTCAGCCCAGTCATGGTGCTGGTCTTTATGCGGGCGGGGTTGTGAGTTTACAAAAGCGGCTACATTCCAGGCTTCCTCATCAGTTAATTGCGGGTTTTGGTAAGTAGCGCCAAACGGCATATTATTTTTAACAAATCCGGCAAAGTTGGTTAACCGGTACATGCCTGCGCCATCGTTATAACTATGTTTGCCCCATAATGGTGGGTATATGTAGCTTATTTTATCTACCGCAAGTGTTCCTTCTCCATTTGCGCCGTGGCAACTCTGGCATTTAGCTGCAAAAACTATCTTTCCCTTTGCCGGGTCGGCCGCATAATCCATAAACGGCAGCTTCTCTGTGGCGTTGCCAAATAATTTCTGCCCTTTTTCCACACCTTTCCCTACCCATTTCATATAAGCCAGTATAGCCTGCACTTCTTTACCTTTAATATCCGGCACCTTACCTGCAAGGCTCCGCTCAAAGCACTCGGCAATACGTTCTGCCGGTTGTTCAAATTTCCCGCTACGATTGCTTAGTTTGGGGTAGCCCGATATAAAACCAGCGAAATTGTTCCCAAGTAGCCTGGTTCCGGCTGCCAGGTGGCAATTTTGGCAATTCATACCATTGGTTATCGTAGCTATACTGCCTTTTGGCCCAAAATATTTAGCAGTATGTGCCAGCAGCTCGCGGCCATAACGGATAGCATCACCGGTTTCTCCCGTGGGGATCGTATTATCATCGGGTGCTTTCCAGGCATCTTTAGGAATGCTGAGTGACGGATTCACAACTGAGGTAGCGGCAACCGGGGCCGGGATATTATTTGATGCAGTAACCGCTATGGCATCCTTACGGGCCAGCCCGGTGTTGAGCATTGATACTATAACTATGGCAATACAAGCTACAGCAATACAGGCAATATAAATAGTATATCGCGACATTTTAACTAATGTTTTGATAAGTTCCTTTTGTTGCTCCTGGTCTTCCATTTGATCTGTTTATTGATAATTGACAGATCAAAAGTACAGGCGAAAAGAAGTGTGTTTTTATCATTATTGCTAATGTTCAATAACCAAAAGTTATGGTTGTGTTGGGTTAACTATCACAAATGTCGGGTAAAATGGTAACCTAATAAATAAAATTCTGATCCAATTGCTTTTTTTTAAAGTTAATAGCATTATTTAATTATGTACTGGTATAATTAAATGTTTGGTTTTACATGAAGATAAAAAATATCCGATTTGTATTTTGGGTATGTACATGGGCACGCGTAATTTTACCTTTACCGCACCTGCAAATACAGGCTTGTTTTTAACCGGCGAGGTAAGGGATATAAAAACAGATAAAAACAGTAAAAGGAACGTATATATTAGTAGCAAGAAATAACGAAGCATTACAGATCTTTAAAAGAAATTGATAGCAATATAAAGCATGGCAGGTACTAAAATTATAGGGATAGATTTAGGGGCAACAAACGTTAGGGGCGCGGTAGTTGAGGATGGGCAGGTATCGGCTATCGAGGCACTGCAAATAAAAAGCGACGGTACCGTTGATGAAGTGCTTGCAGATATATACCTGGTAGTTGATAAACTTTTAATGCATGGCGATATCCTTGCCATAGGGATAGGTGTACCAAGCATAGTTGATGTAGAGCAGGGGATAGTTTACAATGTATTGAACATCCCCTCGTGGAAAGAAGTACACCTGAAAAAAATACTGCAGGAGCGATACAACCTGCCGGTTTATGTAAATAATGATGCCAATTGCTTTGCCGTTGGTGAATACTACTACGGCAAGGGCAAAGGATACTCATCTGTAATAGGTTTAACCATGGGCACCGGCCTTGGGGCCGGTGTAATTATAAATCGGCACCTGTATGCGGGGGCTAACTGCGGCGCAGGCGAATTTGGCTTTTTACCTTATGAAGCCAACCTTTTAGAGTACCATGCAAGCGGCTCATTTTTTACCATTACAAAAGGTGTAAACGGGCAGCAGGTTTTCCAAAACGCCCAAAAAGGAGATGCGGAAGCGCTGAGTCTGTATCAGGAGTTTGGTAAACATGTTGGGTACGCCATAAAAATGGTGATGTACACTTACGATCCGCAGCTTATTGTGCTGGGTGGTTCTGCGCGCCACGGGTTTGAATATTTTAAAACCGCCATGTGGGATGAGATAAAAACATTTGCCTTCCCGGGATCTGTCGAAAAGATTAAAATAGAAATTTCAGAACTGCACAACAGCGGTATTATAGGCGCTGCTGCTTTGTATCTGGATTCGCAGAATTAAAAATAATTAAAGGGTAACTATATGCCGTTATCAGCAAAGATAACGGCAGTATGATTACATATGGACGTATACTATTACGCCGAGCCAGAGATAGAACAGAGCCGCCGGCAGTAAAATAATTAGCCGGGAGTTTATAACCGAATATGGTATAATATTATGCCTGCATCTTAATATTATGTTAATAAACAACCAGTATTTTTGCCTGTAATACAAATAGGCGGGGTACTATAGGTTTCTCGTCTATTTATAAATACCCCTAATAATGACATCTACCCCTCAATCTGTACCCATAAAAAGGGTACCCCCCTGTGCCTGTGGCAAAGGCCTTAAAACGGATATGCAAAGGATCCGGCGAACTTTTTTAATGAAAACATTACTGTTTTGGCTGCCGCTTAAAAGATATAAATGCGACAGATGTGTGCGTAACCGCTGGATGATGGATTGATTTTTTAAAAGTGTTTCCTGATTTAGGTGCCTGCTGGGCAATTTTATTAAATGCAAGGGTTTAATTCCGCAAGAAACGGGTTTCAACTACGTGGTGATCATTGCAGTTTTGGATAAATTAAATTTATGGAAACACCTGAAATATCGGACCGGATAGCCGCAATTAACTGGGAGCAAATTACCCATACACTGCACGACAAAGGATTTGTAATTGTAAAGGCCATTTTAAACAAACAGGAGTGCGATAGCCTGATTGCTAATTACCATACCGGCAATTACCGTAAAACGGTTAATATGGATCGTTACCGGTATGGTAGCGGCGAATATAAATATTACGACTACCCGCTACCCCATTTAATAAACGAATTGCGCGAAAGCATTTACCCCAACATAGCGCCGGTTGCCAATGCATGGATGCAGGAACTGGGTATAAACAAAAACTTCCCGCTAACACATGCGGAGATGAAACAAGTGAGCCATGATAACGGCCAGCTAAAACCAACCGCGCTTATTTTAAAATACGGGCCGGGCGGGTTTAATACCATGCACCAGGATCTGTACGGCGAGGTATATTTCCCTATGCAAATAGTGTTTGTGCTTAACCAGGCCAATGAAGATTTTACGGGCGGCGAATTTGTTATAACAGAACAAATACCACGGGCGCAATCAAAAGCCAATGTGCTGGTGCCCGATAGGGGCGATATGGTTATCTTCACTACAAACTTCCGCCCTGCTAAAGGTGCAAAGGGTTATCACCGGGTAAATATGAAACATGGGGTTAGTCCGCTGCACAGCGGTAACAGGCATAGCCTGGGTATTATCTTTCATGATGCGCTGAGTTAATAAGGGCAGATTAAACTTTCACATTTCACGAAGCGTTCCGATGGAACGCGCCGGTGTTACTGTTTATCTTACCAACCAAACGCCCCGATGGGGCGACGTGCTCCCACAAATTTTAAATGCAGAAAGAGAATGACCCTAAGGGCATAGAAGATACGCTTGTCGATTAGGTGTGTACACGTTAAGCCCGAAGGGGCGAACGTTGCTCTAATATATAGGTTCGCCCCATCGGGGCGTTTGGTTGGTAGTTTCAATTATAAAAGCATTACGTTCCATAGGAACGTTTGATAGATGTAAGATAATTTCATTTACACCTGTTAATAGGCTGCTGATCAAAACAAAATAACTATTTTTAGCATGTAGTTTTAATTTATGATAGCGATACCCCTGCGTAAACAAGTTATTTTAGCCATTGCTTTTATCCTGGCCGTTTTTGCATCCCCACAGGCTAAGGCACAGGCCGAAAAACCGGATACGGTTTACAGCGGTATTTATATCACCAGCATCCACGATATAAATTTTAAGGATAAAGAATACAGCATAAACCTTTGGCTGTGGTTAAAATACAAGAACAAAAAATTCGACTTTTTGCATAACCTGGAAGTGCCGCAGGCAAAAACGGTTACGCAATCCTATTCAACTGTCGACTCCAGCGATAACAAGGTTTACATCCTGATGAAGCTGCAGTGTGTGATGAAAGATTCATGGGCGACAGAAAACTTTCCGTTTGATAAGCAAAAGCTCCGGTTCTCTATCGAGAATTCACAGTTCGATTCCAAATCGTTGGTTTTTGCGCCCGATACACTTGGTAAGCACTTCGATCCGCGTTTTACCCTGAGGGGCTGGCAAATAGATAGCCTGAATGTATCTACCGGGATAAAAGTTTACGAGACAGCCTTTGGTGACGAGAGTGTGCCTAAACCACATACCGAATACAGCAATTTTAAAGTAAAGTTACAGATAGACAGGGCTGCCATGGGCTTGTTCTGGAAGATGTTTCTGGGCATGTATGTAGCTTTCCTGATAGCCTATATGTGTTTTTACATCCATACGGATAGCATCGATTCGCGGTTTGGATTGAGTGTGGGTGCCCTGTTCGCGGTAATTGGTAACAAGTATATTGTAGATTCGTCCTTGCCCGAATCTACCACGTTTACCCTAGTTGATACCCTGCACGGCATCACCTTGTTATTTATCCTTACAATAATTATCAGCACTGCTTACTCCCTGCGCCTGGTGAAAAGGGATAAGGTTGAGGAGGCTAAAAAGTTCGACTTTTTATGCGCGCAGGTGATGCTGGCAGGTTATGTTTTACTGAATGCCTGGTTTATTTATGCGGCAAGCAGGTAAAAATTATCGTTTCTTTTTTCTCCAATAAAGCAAGCCGAGCGTAATTACTATGAGGCCGCCTATGGCATACCAATAAATAGAATTTATGGCTGCCTGTAAATGTACCGGCTCGTCGGCACCCATCAGTACCAGGCTGTCCCAATAGTAAGGCAGGTACATGGCATCAGATGGTTGGGCAGTATTTAACCACGCAAGTTTGGCTTGATGCAGTGCAGTACCGCTGCTTTTACCGGTAAGCAGGTGTTTGTATACGTTGGCGGTTATTTGCGATACAGCTTCATCATTTACGTTCCATAAACCGGCAATAGTTGCAGGTGTACCAATGGCTGTAAACCCGCGCGACAGGCTGATGATGCCCTCGCCGTTTGCCAGCATCCCATCCCCCGTGCGGCAGGCGCTTAATATTACCAGGTTGGGTTTATTAGCTTTAGATAATAGCTCGAACAGGAAAAGTTTCTCTTTGCCAAAATCAAGTGTAGGCTCTTTGTTGATGCCCGACAGATAAGCATGGGTACTGATATGCAGCGTAGCCGAGTTTTCAAAACTGTTAAAGAACGACCGGGTGTTGACCTCCTCATTGTACAGATAATTGCCCTTTACCAATTTATTAATTGCATCAGCCTCTTTTTTTACAGCGATGATAGGCGTGTTGCTGTTGCCCTCGTGCGTAACAAACAACCCGCTAAAGGTTGTCCTGCCGGTATCTTTAGCTTTGTTTTTGATCAGGGCATTCAATGAGAATGCATAGGTGGTTGTCAGCTTCTTGAGCAGGAACGGCCATTGCGATGTGGCGGGGTCATACTTATCCCCGGTAATTAAGCCATCGAACGACAGGTAGCCCAGTACATCATCCGCAATAATACAAAGGCGCTCGTTTGCTTGTAAGGTTGTGCTTTTAAACAGGGTAGAGTATATGCTATTGGATGCCATGAAAAATTCCTTTGGCGAATTAAGCATGGCATCCGGCCCGTTGCGGTAATAGGTGTTGATGAATTGGGTAAGCTGCCGGCGTAAACTATCCGCGCCGGCTATTCTTGTAACTTTTTTAACAACGCTGTTTTTTATATCTATCATATATACGCCGCGCGTACCAAAAAAGAACTCAATGGCATGCAGCTCTTTTGGTAAAGCCGATAACATATCCGCCGCCGCTGAAACCGTTCCGGCTGATTGTTCGCGGTATTTTTTGTTGAGCAGCGATAGGTCGTATTTTAAGGCGTTAACCTTTTCCTGATATTTTGCGCCGTTTTTTTCGGTCATAATTAACCGTTCGTTATAGGCAATGGCACGTTCAAGATCTGTACGTTTGCGCAAGGTGCTATCATGCCGGTTGCTTGCAAATTGCTGGTTGTTGTGCTGTATCTGGTCGGCAAGGGTGCGGGCTTTGGTTTGCTCGGCAATTTCCAGTACCAGGTTCAGGTATTTTTCATCGTGCGATGTTTGGTATAAGCCCAATGCCATTTCTATGGCGGTTTCGGCCAGTTCCTTGCCGTTGTTTTGCAGGCGCTCTTTGGTTTTGTTATCGGCAAATTCCTTCCTTATTTTATCAGTTGCCAGCAGGGCGTAACGTATATTTTGCAGGGCTGCTTCGGGTTGTTTTAGTAGTTGGTAGGTAAGCGCTTTTTCCGAGAAGATATCAACCAGGTTAATTTCGCCATAAATGTTTTGCGCCAGGGTTTTATTTTGCGATGTGTTTATACGTAATATTCTTAAAGCTTCATCGGCTAATAAAAGTGCTTTTTGTGGCTGCTTCTCTAAGCGTTTAACTTTGGCAAGTTGTGCAACCAGGTTTGCTTTTTCGCGCAGCCGGTCGCCGGGGTACCAAATGTTAATGATGTTAAGGGCCGAATTATAATTGTTCCCGGCAAATTTCAGGTGATGGCTTTTTAATTCTATATTCCCCAAAGTTGTATAAGCGCCAAGCAAGCTATAGGCGTTTTGGCTGTTGTCGCTTTTTTGCGATTTAATGTTCTTTTGGAGTATTTTCCGGGCATTCGAAGGGCGGCTTTGGTCGTTTAAAATGTCAGCCAGGACGTTCTGAAGCCGAAAATTTACCCCGGAATTTTTTGTGAGTTTTTGGCCTTTGGTTATGCAATTAAGGGCGGCGGTATAATTGCCCATGGTGTAATATGATATGGCCATGTTGCAATAAGCCGAAGCCATATCCCCGGTATTTTCAAAGGCGTTCAATTGTTCAATTGCCTTTTGCTGGATGAATATAGCCCGCTCATAATCGCCAAGGCGGGTATAGTTATTGCCAAGTGGTTTAAACACATATTCTACCACATCAAACTGTACTACTTTATACTTATAGAAGTATGCGTAAGCATCCTCATAGTAGTTAATGGAGCTGAGTATATCCCCGGCTTGCAGCTGGTCATACCCTTGTGTGCTAAGCAAGGTAAGCCAGGCAATGCGCTCCTCAAGGGTGGCAGGCTGTCGCCACACGTCTCTTTGTGCAGCAAGTAGAAAGGGTAATTGCTGCGGATTAGCAGTCACATAATCTATCCGCTGGTAAAGCCACTCGGTAAGGTCGTTCTTGCTTTTTAGGTCGGCCAGTTTTTTGCTGATAGGGGCATCCTGCGCATAAGCTGCCGCATGCAAAAGCATCAGGCAAAAAAGTACAATATATCGTACAGGCTTTAGCGGCATAGGTAATGGTTAGTGCCACTAAAATAGGTTATTTTAAGTTAGAATTTCCAGGTTACATAGGTGCTTGCATGTGATACTGAAGATTTTGGGTCGTAAAAATACCTGAACCCAATAGCAGGTCCTACGCGCACCTTGCCAACAACAACATCTGCAAAAACAGAAGCCCGGGCATCCGAAAATGTCTTTTTTACCCTGTCGGCCAGTACTGCAAGGTTTTCATCAGCAACGCCATTTACACCTTTTAATGCGTAGTTTATATTGTTCTTAAAGGTATTGTTCAGGTCTATGGAAACCAACGCGCCCACACCTGCGCCTATATAATCGTTAAAGCTATACCGTAAGGATACAGGCACCACATTCAGCGTGGTTACTTTGTTAGATATGGTTCGGGTACGGCTGCTAATAATGTACGGTACCTTACCTATTGTGGTATCCCTGTTGCCTGCTACCGTCCGTGTTTGTGAAACTTCCTTAAAGTCGCTCAGGTAGATCTCAGCCTGTAAATATTTGCCATAAGACGAATACGGCGCGATGCTTGCACCAATCGTGATGTTTTTTTGTGTAAGGTAATCGCTGCCTTTTGATTGTAACGGAAACCCAAAACCCAGTATAATCCCCGGCGATAAGCCCGGTTTAAACCTGCCGGTAGCCTTGTTGGTTACAATGGGTTCGTTCTTGTCAAATATGATAGATGCCCGGGTATAGATGGGCAGCTTTTTTGGTTTCTCCTTAAATTTGATCTTGTATTCTACAAAGCCCTTGGTGGAGTCGGCATCGTGCACACCTTCCTGCTGTGTGCCGGGCAGGTAAATGTTGTTAAAAATAAAATTCACGCTGTCGGTACCCGGTACAACCTTCAGGCAGCTTTGGTTGGCGTATGCGCTGTCGCAGCTTTTTACTTCGGGTTTTGTGCGGTTTACCTTGATGGTGCTGGCATCAAATACCGGCGACAAGCTAACCCCCACATTTACCTTTTTTGCAGGCCCTTTGCCTGTGTTCTGAAAATCTACCCTATAAGTCAATTCGCGGTGTTTACCGGTAAATCGGTAATCCATCCGCGTTCTGCGTAACGACATTTTATTGGGGTCGTGCGAGGCTACTATCTGCAACTCCACACTAAATATCTCGCGTTCTATTTTAGGGTCATCAGGGATAAAAACACCACTCAGGCGCACTATGGCGTTGGTGTCTTTGATCATCTCGGGCGTGGTTTTAAAATCCATAAAAACAAAGTTTTCCTGCCCGGCTTTCAGGTTCTCAAAATGCCATGCCTTGCTGCTTTTAAAGTTCTTTACCTGGTCGCGTAATACTAAAGCCTCTTTTGCCAATATCTCATCTATCTGCGCTTGTGAAATGCCGGGGCTAACAGATGCATAGTATAAATTATCCTTTGGTTTTTTAACGGGCGAATAGGCAAACACGTTCAACTTTTGCAGGTCTTCGGTTTTCTCGTTATGATAGGTGCGTGTTTCGGTCAGGTCGAAATTGTTATTGCTAAATTCCTTATCGTTATATAAAATGGCAATAGTGCCGCCCAGGTTATTGGTTAGGTTGCCGGCCTTGTTGCGATAGCCTAATACCAGCATCATATCATCGCCGGGTTTTGGCATACAGTTATTTTTCAGGGTGATACTGCTGCCGGGCTGGAAGATATTACTGGGCACAGGTGCCGAGGCCAGCATAGCCTTCGACCGTTTAATGATCACCTTTTTTGGCCGGGTTGGCGGGCGTTTGCCATCGTCATAATTATTGGTGGCATAAAGCCGCGCGCTATAGTAAGTAAGGGCAGAATCTAAATAGGTATGCACCGGTTCTTTCTCAAAGCTGAAGGTGCCATCGCCAAACTCCCAAAAGTAGGTAAAGAATGGGGTGGGGGCACCTGCAATTGGCCTTAGGGCGCGTAACTGCGGGGTAAATTTTACCGTGCCATTGTCATCAGTATAATTAATAATAGCCGGGATAGTATCTGTTGGTATTACCGCCGGGGGAAGTACCTGCGCGCTCAGTTTAGTAGCAAGGCAGATGAAGGTAAGTAACAAGAGCTTTCTCATGGTGTGACAGGGGGCAACTGGTTAGGTAAAAAACAATTAAATATAAAAACTTAAAATGATAATAAGCGACCCTGAAACTCAGGGCCGCTTAACTAATTAAAAAATACAGGTAGAATTAGTAACTATCCAGGCTGTTTATAGCTGTTTGTACTGCAGCTTCGGTAGTTTCTGTAAGGGTTAAGGTTACATGCTGGTTTGCTGTAATAGTGCTTTCCAGTTCGCCGTAGTAGTATTTGCCATCTTTTATAGAAAAGGTAAGGAATTTGCCTTCAACACCTACCGGCATTACATTGTCATAACTTTTAACACTGTTTGGGCCTGTTGTAGTGTACAGTTGTGCCGCAACATTGCTGCCTTTTGCACAGAAGTAAACATAAGTTTCGCCGCTGTATGAGTGGAACGACGATAGCGTGCCGGGATTACCAACCAGATCAACATTCACGGTAGTTTTTGGATTGCTATAGCTGTAAAACACGTCGGTATTGATCCAACCGGTACTGCCGAAGTTAAAAGTGAAGGTATTGTTAACCGAAGCTACCTCTTTGCCGCCATCCTGGCCGTTAGCGCCTTTGCGTGGTGCGGCCCAGGCCATTTGTGCCGCGGCTCCGGCTACAAGCGGGTTACCACCCTGGTCGACCCCCTCCCAAAGTTGGGTAACACCGCTTCGTTTCGCCGGAATAGAAATTTGCATAGGTACAGGCATCATATTGTCTACACTTGTACCGTTTGCTTTAACATTTACATATATAAAACCATCTGATGCAAGCGGGGCGCCGCTGATGTGGTTAGTGTTGCTACCGTAAAATAGTACGTCGCTTCTTTTTAATACTTCAACAGCTTCTACCGTTACTGTACCGGTTACCGCTACACCGCCTACAGTTAATGAGCCTGCCGGGAAGGTGATTTTGGTGCCGCCTTTTAACGTTACGCTTTGCGGCAGGTTTGATGCATCAATTTGCATGGTTTGTGTTTTAGGCGCGTTGCTTGCTACAAATTGCTGTGCGTTGCCATCTGGGTTTGTTGGAACGAAGCCCATATCGTTTTTGTCTTTTGTGCAGGATACTGCTAATAACAATAATGCTGCTACTGATACTGAGGTTAAATTGAACTTTTTCATAATTGTAGTTTTAATTTTTTTTATCGCTTACTCTATTTTGGCTTTTCAGCGTTACGCCGTGATTTATCGTTGTTTGCATCTATATCAGCGGTGCTTAAAATTTGTTACCCCCTTTTTTGAAATATTTTTTAAATATTATTTTTCGTACTTTCCCACAACCTATTTTATGGCAAAAGCAACCCATCCCGATCAGCGTTATGTAACGGCCTTATTAAATAATGATGCAGGGCTTATTGATGAGATATATAAAAGCTGCGCCCGGCAGGTAAAATCATATATCTGTTTTAATAATGGTAATGAGGATGATGCCGCCGATATTTTCCAGGAAGCTTTAATAGATATATATCACCAGGCCAAAAACAAGGATCTGCAGCTCACCTGCCCCTTTAATGCCTTTGTTTTTTTGGTATGCAAACGCAAATGGTTTAACGAATTAAAAAAAAGATCATTAATACAGGTAACAAATAACCCCGACGATGTATTAGATAGCAGCGAGGATACTTTTGCACTTGCCGAAGAGTTGGAGCACCAAATAGAACAGAACAACAGGTTTATGGCTGCTTTTGAAAAACTGGGCGAAAAATGCAAGGAAATCATCCGTTGGAGCATGCAGGGCGAGGCACAGGAAAAAGTGGCCGAGGCTATGGGTGTTACTTATGGGTATCTGCGTAAAAAAAAATCGGAGTGTATGGCATCTTTAGTAAAAATGGTTCAATCTTAATATTTAACAGCGATGAATAACGATAGCATTCTACAGGTATCAAATTATGTAGATGGAGAAATGGATTTGCAGCAGCAAAAAGATTTTGAGCTGCAAATGCAGGGCGATGCCGAATTGCGCGAATATGTGGAGCAATACCGGGAGGCAACCATCGCGTTAAAAACCCGGTTTAAGCCTGATGCCAGCCTTGATGGTTTAAAACAAACGCTTGGTAACCTAAACAAAACGCATTTTAAAGCCGAAGCCAAAGTAGTATCATTTAAATCATACACAAGGTGGATCTCGGGCATAGCGGCGGTGCTTATACTGGGGCTCATTGTTTTTAACCCATGGAAAAAGAGTTTGTATGATGAATACAGCACAGCAAGCAACATGTCGGTATCTGAAAGGGGCGAGGGTGCGCAAACCAATTTAGAAAAGGCAGCAGCATTCTACAATAAAAAGGATTACATAGCAGCCGAAAAGCTACTGGCGAAGGAGTATGCAGCTAACCCTAATAACAGTATGGCGGCTTATTATTACGGCATCACTTTGATACAGGATAAACAGGAGGCCAAAGCACGCGGCATTTTGCAACAGCTTTACCAGGGCGAATCGGCATTTAAGTATGATGCGGCATATTACATGGCTTTAAGCTATGTTAAACAGAACGATAAGGCAAACGCCCGTAAGTGGCTCAAAAATGTACCACCAGGCACATCTAATTACGCCAAAGCGAAAGAATTGGAAGGTAAGCTTTAACCTAAAGCGTTGGCATATGCTAACGCTTTTTTGCTTTGCCTTTGGTTTTAGCCGTAGTTTTAACAACCTTTTTTGGCACGTTAGATAATATAAAAGCCGCGCTGCTAAAAGCCAGTGCCTCAAATACACTTACTATTTCGTTACCGTGCATACCTTTTGGGTTGGCCCAGGCGCGTGGAATGTGAAGTATAATTACCCATATCAACAGCATTATACCCAGTAGTTTTGCCGCCAGCTGGCGTTGTATATTCAATAAGATGCCAAGCCCGGCTGCTATGAGGGCAACACCTGTAAAGTACGTCCAAAAAACCGGGAAGGGGATCCATTTTGGTACAAGGCCGGGTACAAAGCCAATGTAAATAAAATGCTCAATGCCAAATATGAGTATAGTTAAAGCCAGGAAGTATTTGCCTGCAGGCAGTACCCCTTCAAACCCGGTGGTAAATTCTCCCACCTGCGGTAATGATGATGCCACTATAAAAGCGCAGCCGCTTAATGCAAATATTTTAAACGCATTGGCCCAACTGCCTAAAAAATCGGGAGTAGTTAAAAATTGGTTTGGGATATGAAAAACGATCAGTAATAGTAAAAAAAGCAACCCTAAATAAATGGCAGCAGGCCGGGCTTTACTGTTCACCAATACAGGCAAGCATATTGCCGCCAGTACAATACTACCTATCCATGCCGAAAAATGCGAAACGGCAATATCAGCCGGCCACGGGATAATGACAGGCATAAACACTAAAAATACAATTTGCAATAAGGCAATACCAATAATGGATAAGGCAAATAATACCCTCCATAATCTATTTGAGTTTAGCATTGATAAGGGGTTTATAAAGGTTTAATTAATGCAATTTACAAAATAGCTTACGTATTCATAATTAAATATTTAATGCTTTTTTTCGCCGGTGTATTGTTTCTCGCCGGCCTGCACTTTTACCTCCAGGTCGTTCTCTTTCGGGGGCATAGGGCACTGGTAGACCGCGCTGTAAGCGCAATAGGGGTTATAAGCCTTATTAAAATCAATTTCTAAATGGCCGTTTTTGATGTCGGTGGTTTTAAGATCAAGATATCGGCCGCCGCCGTAAGTTTCATGACCGTTGGTTTGGTCTGTAAAAGGCATAAACAGGTAGTCGGCAAAGCCGGGGCGTTTGGCCAATAGCGTATTGCTGTAAATAGTTAAGTGAAGCGGTTTACCGTTCAATACAAATTTTACACGTGCATAACGTACATATTCCTGCTTCGCACCATTAAAGGTGGGTATCATGAATGATGGCTCAGTTGGCAAAATTTCTACGTCGGCAGTTATCAGGTAGGTACTATCCGCGTCATAAAAATGCAGGTTTTTAAGGTCGGCTTCTTTTAAGGGGGAGTTTTTATCCGTCAGGAAATCTGCTTTATACTGTTTACGATGCGTTTCTAACCGGCTTTTATAGCCTTGCGAATGGCTGGTTAGCGTTATAAAAGTAAGCAGGGTAATAATAAGGTATTTCATGAGGCTTGTTTCCAAAAGTATCCTGCAATTTATAAAACCTACGCCAATAATTGGTATGAGGTTATGATCAGTTCCTAACTAAAATTTGCGGGCAAGCCCTGGCTATGCAATTAAAATATTTACACCTACTGCACACAGCCCGGCGAAAGTGATTATGTGGCATGGCGGTGAAACAGTGCCAACAAAAATGCAGGTAAACAGCACTTGGAAAACCGGAGGTGATACATTTACTGTTTTGTTGAATCATTATAAGCGCCCGCCCCAATAATATTACCCATTAGCATTTTGTTAAGGTTTTTTTTTTACCGTATTATTGTCTGCCATACATTTATAACCCAATCATGAGATTTAAAAGAACCCGTCGATTATCTTTAGCGATAGTTTGCCTTATTACAGTATGCTCATTTGCCAAAGCACAAGTTGTAACCATCCCGGTAGAAACGATGCACAATGCACTTGTGCTGCAAACAGATGCTCAGAAAAACCTGAAGATGGTTTATTTTGGCGCCAAATTGGGCAATGCTGTTGAATATGCTGTCATCAAAAACCTGTACAAACCAAATGATGATTCGGGGATATTAGATGATGCTTATACACCATCAGGCTCGGCTAACCTGGCAGAACCTGCATTGACCGTTACCCATGCCGATGGCAATAAATCATTGGACTTATTATATGTAAATCATACCGTAACCAAGGTTGATGACAATGTTTCCTTATTAACTGTAACGCTTAAAGACCCGGCTTATCCGTTCGAAGTGAAGCTGTATTATAAAACATTTTATAAAGAGGATGTTACCGAGCAATGGTCGGTAATTACCAATAACGAAAAAGGCGTGATAACGCTGAACAAGTATGCATCTGCCAACCTTAACTTTAAAAAAGAAGGTGAGGGTTTTTGGCTGAAACAGTATCACGGCAACTGGGCATCAGAAATGAAACCCGAAGAAAGCAAGCTAACCCATGGTATTAAAACCATCGACACCAAACTGGGTACCCGTGCCAATTTATACGAACCATCAACCTTTATGATATCCATGGGTAAACCCGCTACCGAGGATGAGGGTAAAGTACTGTTGGGTTCGTTAGAATGGTCAGGCAATTTTAGGGTCGATTTTGAGTACGACCCGGCGGATAACTTAAGGCTGATTGCCGGTATCAATAACGCCGCGTCAGAATATCGCCTGAAACCCGGCGAGGAGTTTACTACCCCGGCATTGGTGTACACCTACTCTGACCATGGCCGTGGCGATGCCAGCAGGCAGCTGCACCGTTGGGCGCGACAATACAAGATTGTTGATGGCAACGGATCAAGGCTAAGATTATTAAATAACTGGGAATCTACTTACTTTGATTTTAATGAGCCTAAACTGGCCCAGCTGATAAAAGACACCAAAAAACTGGGCGCCGATATGTTTTTGCTGGATGATGGGTGGTTTGGTAATAACCATCCCCGTAATGGCGATAATGCAGGCCTGGGCGACTGGCAGGAAAACAAACGGAAATTGCCAAACGGCATAAGCTCGCTAGTAAAAGAAGCGCAGGCAAATGGCGTAAAATTTGGCATCTGGATTGAGCCCGAAATGGTTAACCCGGCCAGCGACCTGTACAAAGCGCACCCTGATTGGGTGATCAAAGAAGCTAACCGCCCCGAAAAATATTTCAGGAACCAACTGGTGCTCGATCTGACAAACCCTAAAGTGCAGGACTTTGTATTTGGCGTAGTTGAT
>NZ_JBAZRC010000009.1:0-60446 GCF_041663085.1 Mucilaginibacter sp. | reverse complement strand
CGGATAATGTGGCGAACAATTTTAAAGGTAGGGGCAAATAATCACTTTCTTCTAAAATTGACCCGCCAAAACTGTCTTTGAATTTATTTATTCCCAATAATGCCGTGTCGCTGGTATGCATTGCGTAACCTCCAAGGTCGTAACACTTAAAGCCCTGGGTTTTAAACAGGCAAATATCTTTGTAGTGAAGCAGGCGATTGGCCCGCCCTTGTAATGCTCTTGAATAACCTTTTATGGTATAGTTGCCTGATGTTGCCGAATAAAGCAACCGAACCCTTGATGCTTCTTCATCAAGGATATAGGCATGCATAACCAAATCTGACTCATCCAAAGTGGCCTTGGTAATGATTATATTTTTGACATACTTAAAAAAACCCCGTCCTAAGGGAGGTAGCTTTTTTTGCTGTGCAAACAAATTATAAAATATTACAAACTGGGATAAATCAGGCTCTAACATCGTTGTTACACCCTCCTTCATTCCCCTGTTATATTCGTAAATAGTTTGCTTTTCTATCCCCTTTTCGATCTCGGTAAGCGGTGCTGTCAAATCAATCACCTTTGTAAAAAATGGCTTCCTTATATATCCCGGAAGGTTCTCACAACAAGCAGATTGTTTATAAAAGCTGTACAATGAAAGTTTTTTTTGAGGTTTAGGTGCAAACCATATCATTCTAACCGGTAAAAAGCCCAGTGCCTTTGTTTTAAAGCGAATCATATCAGGTGTTTAATTGTTATTAGCTTTTACCCATTGTACGTAAACAAGCAATTTCCATATCATGATGGTTCTGTTCCATTCACCTTTCATGTGCTGTTTAATATACAGCTGCGTCTTAACCGGATCAATACAAGGAATATCTTTTAATACTGATATGGAAAGTTCACTCAAAACATACTCCTTCAGCTCGTTTCTAAACCACTCACCCAGGGGCAATGTGAATCCTGACTTGGGTCTTGAAAAGTAGCTTTTAGGTACATACTGATATAGTAAATCCTTCAATATCCTTTTTTGCACTCCATTTTTATACTTGAAACTATCCGGCAGGTCCTGCGCAAATTCAACCACACGATAATCCATCAATGGGGATCGCACTTCAACAGCATACGCCATCGCTGAGCGGTCTACCTTTGTATTGATATCGCCATTTAAATAAGTAGCGATGTCCATGGCTGACATTTTTTGGAGTAATGAGCGTTCATTGTCGGTCAAAATCTCTATACCATCAACATCTATCGCCTGAAGTGGGTAATTAAGCCATGAAAAATCAAGGCCGCCCAACATTAGTACATATAAGCTTTTAAAATCACTTTGTGATATGCCTACACCAAGCAATTTCTGTTTATAGCCGCCAAACAACTGCATAACAGATCCGACAGCTTTTCTTAAACCCAACGGAAATTTATAGATAGCAGCTACTTGTAATAACCGCCGGTAACGATGGTATCCGTAAAACGACTCATCACCACCATCGCCGCTAAGTGCCACCGTAACGTGCTGTTTGGTATATTTATTTAAAAGTAATGATGGAATAGCGCTGTAATCGGCAAACGGTTCATCAAAATATCTGTTAAAGTTCTGGATCATCGCAATACCTTCCCTGTAGTCGCATTCTATTGTGTGGTGTTCTGTATTTAAATGTTTCGCAACCGCTGCGGCAAAGTGACTTTCGTCATACTTTTTCCCTTTAAATTTTACGCAAAAGGTTTTGATCTTTTCTTTTTTTGATGCAATTGCTGCCACCAGTGATGAATCTATACCACCTGAAAGGAAGACACCCAAATTCACATCGGCGTTTAAACGGCTACAAACCGAATCTGTAAGCAAATTATCCAGTCTTTTCACTGCAGACGTGTACGCGCCCTTATACTCCCCATAAGGTGTTTGTGTAACACTCCAATACTGCCGCAGCATTAGTTCACCGGTTTTAACACTAAGGATAAATGTATAACCTGCTTTAAGCTTTTTTATTTTTTCCCAGGCCGATTTAGGTTCCGGGATATACCCCCATAAAAAAAATTGGTGGATCGCCTGTGTATCAGGCATAAGTTTTTGACCGATTGCAATTTGAGCAGGCTGGCTTGCAAACTCAAATTTAGTTCCCTGGTGCGTATAGTACAGCGGCTTTTTACCGAGGCGGTCTCTTGCGCCAAACAGCACCTGTTTTTTAATATCATGGATGACGAAAGCAAACATTCCATTGAACTGATCAACGCAATCTTCGCCAAAAGCAAGGTAAGCCGCAGCTAATACTTCCGTATCAGATGATGTGGTAAAATGGTAACCCATCACCTTTAACCGCCCGCGCAGATCAATGTAATTATATAATTCGCCATTAAAAACCACCCTAAGATGCATATAAGAAAATGGCTGATTAGACCGACCGTCTAAATCAATAATGGCCAGCCGGTTATGCCCCAGTATAACACCTTCTGCGTCCTCATAACCGCAATGATCAGGTCCCCGAAAATTTGCACGGTTAAGTTTTTCCTGTACGGTATCTTCTCCGTATTTTATAGTAGAACCGTATATACCGCACATAATTAATTGATTAGTAGTTCATACTGCCTACCAATTTGCGATAGCTCAAATTTTTTGTAGGTATCGCTTTTAATTTGCTGATGTGGCCAAACTTGCGCACAAGCAAGCAAAACTTTTTCCTTAAACTGCTGCGCATCATCCTGCTCAACAATATAACCGTTAACCCCGTTTATAATAAGTTCTGATGCACCACCTACACTGTAGCAAACTACAGGAACACCCGTACTGAGAGCCTCCAGTACAACGTTTGGGAATCCCTCTGTTATGGATGTAAGCAGCAATAAATCGCTTTTCACGAGATGCGATGTCACATCGATCACCTTTCCCAAAAACCTGACGCGATCGGTAAGCTTTAATCGCTTTGTATCTGCAAGTAACGACACCATCAAAGGCCCGTCACCCAATATATCTAAGTAATAGTTAGACGGAAGTGCAGACATTATCTGTAGTAACTTATCTATACCTTTTTCTGGCGAAAGCCTGCCTACTGCAATCAACCGTTTATTATTTGTATGGGTGTGCTTTGCAACAATATTGTTCATCAATACCGGGTTTGCAATAACTTTTAATTTAATTAAGTTGAGTTTATACACAAGCTTTAATTCTGTTTCCATTTCTTTGGTTTGGCAAACAATGTATTTCATGCGTGATAACAATAAACGTGTAAAAGAATTAAAAAGCCGTTCCTTTCCCTTGTAGTACTCTTTCATTTTTGTGGGGCTATTTGATGCCCTGGCAATAGCTACAGGTAGTTTAATGAACCAGGTTAAGATACCAAGCAGAAGATTGATATGATCAACAGTAGAAAATACAACATCAGGTTTTATACTTTTTAGCAGCCGGTAAAGCTTTATAAACGACTTTGAGGCCCTAATGGTCTGAAGGTCAATAAATGTTATACCCGGTATATCAGTTGAATAACATTTTTCGCCCCCATTTAATACCACGATGGAAACATTGTAACCGCGGTTATTGAAATGCTGCGCCAGTAGCCAAAATACCCGTTCAGATCCGCCGGCACCTAAAGATCCTAAAATAAAAACCACTTTTTTACCCATCGATTTAACATGAACCCATTAAATGTATATACGCGCGCCTTGCAATACAGCGAAGTATAGAAAAAGCGTAGGCCCGTTACCGCTTAGCAACCATGCATTATGAGATAGTGCGTTAAATGATACAGCGAATAAGGCAAATATCAACGGCGCCAATACAACTGCACGCTTGGTATGAATATTACTAACTAAATCAATTGCGATTTTTGCAGGCCTGGCGTATATAAACCCAAGCAAGCCGAAGCCTAAAACCGGACCTAAACATGTTAAAAACATCAGGTAAGCGTTATGAGAACTTAACCCATCCGGAAAAACAGGGTTTCTGTAAGTAACATCTTCCCAGCGTTTACCATAAAAAACAAGTCCCAACGGATAATCAGTATATATAGCAAGATTTTCTGCCGAAAGATCAAGCCTGTTAAAGTCATTAGCCTCTTTGGCCTGGTTTTTAGCAAGGATATTATTTTTATCGTCGATTGAACTGTTAGGTATTAACGCGTAATTGTAAAACAAAAAGCCGCCAACTACTATAATTAAAATTACCGGTATGGCCTTGTACTTATAAAAAACCAGTAAAAACGCACCTATTGCTATACTAAAACTTAATAATGCTGAACGGTTCATGCCAAAATAGATACAAACAAGGCAACCAGCTATTATAAGTAATTTATACAAAATATTAACCCGGTATGTTATTGCAAAAGCTGCAACCAATGTGGTAAAAGCCGCCAACTGATAGCCAAAGGTAAACTGCGTTAATGCAAGGCCCGAAGGGCTTTGTTTTACCACATCATCAAGAAGGATACTTCGCCAGGCATCTGCTGTTCCCTGAAAATAATGGTCTGCGAGTAGCAATAGCATGGAGAGCAATAAAACAATTGCAAAAACGATAACAGAAACAGCAAACCGTAGTTGGTTTGTACCCACAAAAAAAGTAAAGTAAAGCCCGCATATTAACGCAGTAACGCTGCATAATACAAATCCCTTCACGTCCCCCTGCCCCACAATATAATATAGCGCTATTGTGGCTATTAATACAAGTAACTCCTTCCCGTATAAAAACCTTTGACCGGGCATATAAAAAAAACACAGTAAAGGTGCACCCAATATAACAGGGGCAGGTAAACGGAAAATATTACTCATAAAAATATCACAGGTTAACGTGTACACGTAAGCTATTATCAGGGTAATAACCAGTAATTTTCGCATATAAATTGTGGTGCAAATTATTTAAGCACAATTTTTTTAATGGTTAGGAAAATTATTTCCAGATCAATCCATAAATTATGATGGTTGATATATTCGAGATTTTGGGCTGCTTTAACCGGCAATATTTCATTTATATAAAACTGTTCCGGCGACTCTGCAACTGATAGCAAATCGTTTTCATTAAAGTAATTTATAGATGCCCAATCAGTAATACCCGGCTTAACCAAAAGTGTGCGTTTTTGCATTCGGTTATAATACTCCACATAACGCCTAACCTCCGGGCGTGGGCCTACGAAACTCATGTGGCCAGCCAGCACGTTAAAGAGCTGAGGCAATTCGTCCAGCTTAAATTTTCGTAACCAATATCCGCATTTTGTGATCCGCATGTCGTGCGAGCCAACGGTTAACAACCCAAGATTATCGGTATGGATCCTCATCGTTCTAAATTTGAACATCGGGAATTCCACCGCGTTGCGCCCTATACGGCGTTGTATAAAAACCACCCCGCCTTTAGAATCAATGCATATAATCAATCCAATTACAACAAATATTGGAAGTAAGCTGATAACGCCGATCAATGCAAAGCAAAAATCAAATATCCTTTTGATCATATCTTTATATTTAAGCAAGGTTTATAACTAAATTAGTGGCAAATACCTTTTTGCATGTAAGTTCATATTCGACAGCATTACTTACTACAGCAACAATAAAGTCCACTTCATTGTCAGTCAGCTGAGGGTATATCGGCAATGATATTTCACAGGCATAATTTGTGTATGAGGAGGGATAATCCTGTATCTTAAATCCTTTTGATTTAAAGCAGGTGAGCATTGGCATTGGTATAAAGTGCACATTTACAGCTACACCTTCTGCAACAATTGCATCAATAATAAGATCACGCTGTTTCTCATCAATTCCTTTTATACGAATAGGGTATAAATGATAACTGGACTCTCTGTTCTCGTCATGCACGCAGGGTAAAATTGCCCATGGCTTATGCTCAAAACCTTTGGCATAACTGTTGGCAATTTGCTTGCGCCTTGGTAAAATATCTGTTTCGTATTTGCGTAATTGAGCTAAACCAACAGACGCGCAAATATCGGGCATATTAATTTTTAGCCCTGCAAATAACACATCGTAACGCCAGCCCGCTCCCAAAGATTTAGCAAGGGCATCTTTATTTTGACCGTTTAATGTGTATATTTTAAGGAAACGATATAAAGCCTCATGATCAAAAACCACAGGCAGGTTAAGACAAATGGCGCCCCCCTCGGCTGTGGTTATATTTTTAACAGCGTGGAATGAAAATATTGCAATATCGCTTGCCGTAGCCGATGGCCTGCCCCGATATTTTGCGCCAATAGAATGAGCTGCATCGGCTATAAGCAAAACCCTGTTCAACATGTTTTGCTCAGCCGATTCGGGTATAAATAGCGCTTGAATACCAGGCTCCGATACAATGCCCATCAGCGCGTTATAATCGCACGGCAAACCGGCAATGTCTACTGCAATAATTGCTTTTGTTTTCGGTGTGATTGCTTTTCTTACTGCACTTGCAGATATACAAAAATCATCTTCAATATCAACCATTACAGGTGTTGCACCACAATGCAAAACGGCCAGTGCAGTAGCACAGTAAGTATAAGCCGGCACAATTACCTCATCGCCTGGTTTAATCCCAAACCATTTAAGAATCAAAATTGCACCCGACGTCCACGAGTTAACACATATAACCGCTTTAGATGAGGTCATTGTCTTCAATTCAGTTTCAAACGCTGCAACTTTAGGCCCGGTTGTTATCCAGTTAGATGTTAGCGTGCTGGTTACCTCATCGATCACTGCTTGATCAATGTAAGGAGGTGAAAATGGAATATGCATAATGGTAAGGATTATCAGTTTACGGTATGCGGTTTGGTAGCGGATAACGTTGAACGAAGAAAATACTTTAAAGCATCGATAAATACCCTGGACTGTATAAGCCAAAATTCGCGTACACTGTCAAACCATGTGTAAGGTTTATAGGATAGTTCCTGTGGCTGTACAAAATCGCGGTGGTACTTCTCTACAAATTTTCGCAGATCGTCAAATGTTTTTTCTGAGCATGTTTCGGGATGAAAATTAAATGTCCATGTCCCTGTAGATTGCCATACAGCCTCAGATAATTGTGCTGGTATCCAATTAAAACCTGATTTTTTATATGGTTTGTTTAACACCCCGTCGCTAATTACCCTAACTGGCGATTGATGACGCAATGCCTTCAATGTGTTATGATCAAAACTGTGTGCCGGTGCGACAAAACAAAATACGGGTACGCCTTCTGCCTTAAATATTGCCGTAGCAGACCTGATTTTTTTTTCCTGCATCCTGTACGGCAGGCCTGCAAATTCTGAACGGTTATTAATTTTAAGTAAGCCACTGTTTTTTGACTGATAATGATGCTCATATCCGTGCATGCCTATGGCATATCCTAAACTGCTTAAATATCTCACCGTAGGCCAATAGTTTACGTTGTAGGTACCACAACTCATTAACTTCGGGTCGGTATTAGACGGAATTACCGCGATAATTGGTTTTATATTAAACTCATCAAAAAGAGAAAAAAAGGGCTCCCATTTTTTCAGATTATTTGTGGGGCAAAAATCATCAAGTCTAATCATGTATTTTGCCATATCTACTTTAGGTTTAGTACTAATGGCACTTGTGGGTTATAATTGGGTAGTATAATCTTTCCCCATGCCTTAAAAATAACCTCTACACTATTTACTCTGTTGATATTTTGGGCTTTGAACCCTATCGATGATTTTAGTTTATCATTTAACAGGATGTTATCTATAGCGTTCGACAAATGGTTTGCTGATAATGAGTTCACCAATATTCCATTTTCTCCATTTGTGATTATCTCGGCGGGGCCGAAATCGCAGTTCATCGCTACGCAAGGGCAGCCGAAACTCATTGCTTCTACCAGGGCATTAGGATAACCTTCGTTTCTTGAAGGCAGTACAAATAGCTCGGCCTGGCTGTAATAATCCTGAAGATTGGTTTTTCGGCCAACTAAAAACACCCGTCCACGTAAACCTAAGTTGTATATATCACAAATAAGATTAGCCCGTTCCTCCCCTTCGCCAACAATTAGCAGATCAATGTCCCTGGTTTGGCAAAATGCAAATGCGTTAATGAGTATATCAAAACCTTTAACATAATTTAAACGGCCAACCCCAAGGATGAATTTTCGCCCGTGTACTGGTGTAATGCCTGGCTGCGGGAATGATGAAACTGCATTATTGATTTTAAAAAGATTTTTCAACTGTCTAAAAGGTTGCATCTTACGCATAGTCTCTTCTGCCCCGGCAGAACCTACGACAACAGCGTTTGCCCCTTTATATAACCAGCCAATAATCATCCGTTTGATCGCCGTAAGACTCCCAAAACTTCTTTCGGGAGAAGTGCGTTCTGATAAAACGTATTGGCTTGCTGTTAATTTACTGCAAATTGCCGTCCATATATTTGCTGATGTGATGAATGCTATACAGCAAACCGGCCTATAAGTGAGCATATAGCCAATTAGTTTAGCAAGGGTTGTTATTTGATACCACAGCCTCATTACCGCCCCCCTTCTGGTTCGATTTACTAAATAGTGTACCTTTACGTTTTTTTCAATAGAGTAAGCAGGCAGGCATCTATTAAGGGAAACAATTATGCATATATACCCCAGGTTTGAAAAGTGATTGGCTAGTGCTATCAAAACACGCTCTGCACCCCCACCCAACAATGTAGGGATCACGAACAAAAGTCTCCTGTTGTCTTGCATCAATGCTGTAATAAGTATTTAACTGTGTTTAATGCTTTGCTGAATTGTTTAGCTTTCAGCTCAAATAAAAGGTACCGTTTGATATAGAGCAGCAAAAGTTTATTCTTTACTCCAGACGGATAGGTAAACGATTTTATAATAATGTTAAAATCGCTGATCATATGTTTCATCCTGATTTTAGCGTCGATCATGCTCCAAATGCCACCGGAATGATTTCTGTAACAACTCATTACTTCGGGTAGTACATATATTTTACCACCGGTAAAACTTGTGGCGAAAATTTTGAAGAGCTTATCGCCGGCATAACATTTTAAGAACCAACTTTTCTGAAAAATTTGATGGATACCTGGTAAATTGCGATAAACTACCGTAGCCGTTTTGGTTTCATCCTGTTTGCCAGATAACAAATCGGCATAAGTATGTTCAAGAGCTACTGGTTTTGGATGTACATACAAAGTCTGATCATTTTCATTTATAACTTTTGTATAATGACAGCACATTACATAATCAGGATTAGCTTCCAAAAAGTCGATCTGTTTCTGCAGCTTTAATGGATCTATCCAGTAATCATCACCCTCACAAAGGGCTATATACTTACCTTTGCACTGATGCAAAGAATTCATTAAGTTATTATGTATACCACAATTTTTATCTGATGGTAAAAGCCTGACCCGCTCGGGAAAATTGTCGGTAAATTTTTTAATAACCTCAAGCGCGCCATCTGTTGAGCAATCATCAGCTATGAGTATTTCGAAATCGAAACTGGTTTTTTGCATTAAAAAACTGTTTATGGCTTGTGCAACAAAGTTTTTGTGGTTATATGTTACACAACAAACCGTTACTAAGGGTGCTTGCGATTTCATCAGTTTAACAATCTGGCTGGTACTGTATTAAATCCAGGCACCTGGATCTCGGCCACTTCGGCTTTGACTGCTCTTTTTTGTTTTTTGTCTCTTAAAAGTATCCGGCAGATTATATCCAGCTCCGAAACACTAAGTGTATGATACAATGGCAGGCAAAGTATCCTGCTGGCGATAGATTCACATACCGGCACACTTTTCTGATCTACGTATGGTAACTCAGATAAAGGAGGGTAAAAGTATCTGCGGCAGTAAATCTGTTCCAATTCCAGCTTCTTTTTGGCTTTCAACATCGTTTCCTCTGTATCAAATAATACCGGAAAATAAGCATGATTGTAAAGCGTACCGGGTTGGATGGCTTGAAAACCCACCCCAAGATGAGCCAGCCTGGTTAAGTAGCTTAAATAAAGCTCCCTTCGCTTTGTCAAAATAGCGCCTATGTATTTAAGGTTGCACAAGCCCATAGCCGCGTGCAATTCGCAATTCTTAGCATTTATTCCTAATTCAGAGAATGTGTCTGTATCCGAATATCCAAAATTTCGCATAACAGCCATTTTCCTTGTTAATTCAGCATCCCCGGTAAAAATGGCTCCGCCTTCTACCGTATGGAAAAGCTTTGTTGCATGAAAACTTGTTGTTGTTATATCACCATACTCAAATATAGATTTGCCCTTATACTTAGTGCCAAAACAGTGTGCCGCATCATAAATAACCTTCAGGTTATGCTTGTTAGCAATAGCTTCTATAGCTTCCACATCGCACGGATTGCCATAAACATGAGTTGCCAATATTGCTGATGTACGCAATGTGATCGCCGCTTCTATTTTGGAGGGGTCAATATTGAATGTATTGGGGTCTATATCAACAAATACAGGTGTACAACCCTGCCAAACAATGCTGCTGGTAGTTGCAACAAAAGTAAATGGCGTGGTTATTATTTCGCCTGTAAGCTCCAGCGCTTTAATTGCCAACTGCAATGCTATGGTACCATTGGTTACAAACAACAGGTGCTTTACCTCCAGGTAATCTTTAAGCTGCAATTCAAGCGTGTTAACTAAAGGCCCGTTATTGGTAAGCCACTGGCGCTCCCATATAGATCTTACCATGCTCGTAAATTCCTTTTCAGTCGGAAAAAATGGTTTGGTTACAGGTATCATCTTTTTAATATTAGTTGATTGAAATCTTTTATAGCAGATAGTCTAAGCAATGCGCCGCCGGCAGCATAAGCAGATATGTAACAAGCGCTTATAAATGCCATTTTAAGTATATCGGGCATATGAGGATTAAGGTAGTACGCCTGGAGCCAGTAACAGCCAGCCCCAATCACGGCAGCCAGTGATAGCGTGGGTAAAACATCACTTATCTGTTCTTTTAAAGGGTAAGAAATAAGCTTGCCGCTATAGCTGGAATTAATGTAATAGGCTACAAAATTGAAAGCCAGTTGAAAATAAAGCAACCCAAATATTCCGAATTGGATAGCTCCAAAAATTCCTGCCAAAAACAGTATCTTCTTTATAAACTCCAGTCGCAGGAATGCCGCACTCTTGTTAAGTACCTTTAAAATATTTAAGTTATAGGAATGTAAAGGATACATCACCCCACTAATACACAACAACTGAAAATAAGGAACAGAAGGCAGCCACTTATCTGTAAGTAATACCGTAATCAATGGCCTGGCAATAACAGCAAGAAGTACCAAAGCAGGTGCGTTCCAAAACAACACCTGTTGCATGAGCGTTTTATAGGCAGTTTTTAACTGTATCTTGTTATTTGCAATTTCTGCAAACACCGGATAAGCCGCTTTATTTATAGCCATCGATATATTTGTAATAGGAAACTGACTGAGTGAATCGGCCCGGGAGTAAAAACCTAACTGGCTTATCGAAAAATACTTACCAATTATGATCAGATAAAAGTTCTGGAAAACAGTATCCAGTAAATTGGATGCTGTCATCCTGTATCCAAACACAAAGTGGGTTTTAAAACGAGTGGTATCAAAAATCCAAACAGGCCGCCATGGCGATAATGCCCAGTGTAAGACAGTAGATAATATCGAATTGCATAACGCCATCCATACCAGGCTCCATACCCCCATCCCCATGTATGCTAATACAATTCCCAGAATGCCCCCTATTATTGTAGATGGTAATTGAATGTTGGTTTGCTTTTTAAACTTTAGATCTTTAATTAGCAGGGTGCTTTGCACCCCAAAAAATGCATTACTTATTAATATTAGCCCGTAAACCCTTAAAATATTGATAAGGGGCTGCTGGTGATAAAAAGCAGCTACCCAGGGCGCTGCAATAAATAACAAACCATATAAAATTAAGCTACCAGCTATATTGAAGAAAAAAACGGTCGAATAATCACGCTGGTCCGGGTTGGTTGTGCGGATTAAAGACCCGGTTAATCCACTATCCAACAATGTATTACTAATTGAGATTGCAACTGACAGCATTGCAAGCAACCCAAACTGCGAAGGCTGCAATAATCTGGCTAATATAATAGAGATAATAAAAGCCAAAATTTTTGAACTGAAGTGTTGCCAAAGCGACCATAAAAGCGCCGAAACGGCTTTGGATTTAAAATCCATTAAAGGCGGGCATTAACTAAACTGTCAGGCAAGCATGCTTTCAAGTCGTAAACAACAGCATTTGGTTTTGCTAATGAAGCAATATCAAGTTGTTTAAACTGATCATGCGCAACAGCTAAAATGACACCATCATAGGTTCGTAGTTTAGACAAACTGTTTTCACAGCAAATATCATACACACGCTCTGTCTGGGCATTGTCGGCCCATGGGTCATGAACGTGTACTTTAACATGGTATTCTTGCAGCCGCCTTACAATATCAATCACTTTCGTGTTTCTAACATCCGGGCAATTTTCTTTAAATGTGAAACCAAGTACCAGCACCTCTGCGCCAATAACATCAACCCCATGGCAAATCATCTTTCTTACCATTTGGTCGGCTACATAGGCACCCATACCATCGTTAATGCGCCTTCCGGCTAAAATTATTTCGGGGTGATATCCAGCTTCCTGTGCTTTCTGGGCCAAATAGTATGGGTCTACGCCAATACAATGCCCACCTACTAAACCCGGCCTGAAACCGAGGAAGTTCCATTTTGTACCAGCCGCTTCCAAAACTTTTGAAGTATCAATACCCAGGCGGTTAAATATCATTGCCAGCTCATTCACAAAAGCTATATTAACATCGCGCTGTGCGTTCTCTATCACTTTTGCAGCTTCAGCCACTTTAATAGAATCGGCTTTAAACGTACCTGCTGTGATGATGGAAGAATAAAGCCTATCTATAATATCGGCTGCTTGTGGTGTTGAACCGGAAGTGATTTTCCTGATCTTTGTCACGGTGTGGGTTTTATCTCCCGGGTTTATTCTTTCCGGAGAGTAACCGGCAAAAAAGTCAATGTTAAACTTTAAACCCGATGCTTCTTCAAGTACAGGCACACATTCATCTTCGGTTACACCGGGATAAACAGTAGACTCATATATCACGATATCATTTTTCTTTAATACTTTACCTACCATTGCACTGGCCGCAAGTAAAGGAGAAAGATCAGGGCGGTTGTTTTTATCTACCGGGGTTGGTACAGTTACAATAAATATGCTGCACTGCCTTAGCCTTTCAACCTCGTTGGTTAAATACAAGCCGGTTGCAGTTGAACAAACAGGCGTAATTACGTCAAACAGGGCTTTACTGCTTGCCTCAAGCGTCAGGTCGGTTCCTTCTCTCAACTGATTTAATCGGTCAATATTAATATCGTAACCAATTACTTTGTAATGTTTACTAAATTCAATTGCCAGGGGCAAGCCAACGTATCCAAGGCCAATTACGCCTATCCTATGCATGGTTAGGGATGATGTCATTTTGATTTGTTATATTTTGTTTAATAATATCCTGAACTGGTATCCGTGCAACTAATGCGCAATTCATATTTTCTAAAACCAGCAATACGCTTTTCCCCTGTATACATATCACCTTGCCAGCCTGGTCTGCAAAAACGCCTTTACTGATACAAACCCGCTCACCTACCGATAATGACCGCAGATCTACTATTTCGGCGTCCTTATACCGGCTAAGATTTATCTTCATTTCATTCATTATACCGTCCCTTACTATAGCGGGCTTTCCCATGAAAAAAACGTAGCCTAAAACGCCGGCAACGGTTAAAACATTCGCATAATCCTTAAGATTTACATGTACAAAAATGTAACAGCTGAACAAGGGGATGCTAACTTCTTTCATGCGATCGGCCCACTTTCTGTTAACAACACGCAGCGGGCAATACGATTCGATGCCAAGCTGTTGTAATACCTGGTCAATTTTCTTTTCCCATTTAGGCCTGGTATAAATAACCATCCATTTTTTTCCGTCGATACTATTATTCATGATTATCTATTAGGCATTAAGGTGGGTAGATGGAGCTCCGCCATCTCACTTACATAAGGATTGTGGAAAATATCAAAATGACCAATTGTTATAGCTTCGCCATCTCACTTACATGAGCATTATCTGAGGCATCAAAATGACCAATTGTTACAGCTTCGCCATCTCACTTACATGAGCATTGACAGAAGCATTAATAATGATCAGTACTTGTATAGCTTCGCCACCTCAATTACATGAGGATAAATAAATCTTACCGTATTGCGCACAAAATATACCTGTAGTAACTTAACACTGTTATTGTTGTTAACCGTGTCTGTTTTAAAAACGATTACTTACTAAATGGCTTCTGCTTTTTCGGAGTTGTACCCATATGCTCCGTATGCGTATACAGGGCGATTTTCGGGTTTTGCATCGTTAAAAACAACCATTAGGTTATTCAATTTCTGATGATCGTATATATCTTTAAGTATATTTAATTGCTTATTGCTGGTATAATTGTATCGTACTAAGTAAACAGACATATCTGCAAACGGAGAGAGGTTAAAGGCATCTGCTACGGCCCCAACCGGCGAAGTGTCGATAATTACATAATCAAACATATTTCTCAACTTCTCAAATAATACTTTTACTCTGGGGCTGTTTAGCAGTTCGGCAGGGCTTTCGGGTATGGTGCCGCAACCCAGTGTGTATAGATGAGAACTGTTTCTATATCTTTGAATCCCTGCAGAAAAGTCTTCAACGTCGCCATTCAAATAATCTGATATACCAGGGCGTTGTTGCATATTCATTTTTCTGAGCAGATCTGGTTTCCGCAGGTCAAATTCAAGTACAATAACCTTCTTGTTCAACATTGCAAGCGTTAAGCCCATATTAATACAAAAAAAAGTTTTTCCCTCTCCTTTCCCGCATGAGGTTACCAGTATAACCTTATCGCAATCGCCTACTTTTAACATGCTTAGATTGGTGCGTATATACCTAAATAGTTCGCTAATATTAGACCGGCTGTTTTTTGTTACCACAACATTATCTTTACATTCGTTATGGCAAAGCTCACCCAATATCCTCAACCCTTGCATTTCGTTTAATTCCGTACTATTATTAACTTTTAGTGCGAATTTTTTTGTCGTATAAACAACTCCGAACGGAATTAGCAACCCTAATAAAGTGCTACCCAGATAAATAAGCTCGCTTTTCGGAGAACTTGGCATAGAACTATATGCGGGCCTATCCACAACTTCAGATACAGGTACAACTGTCATTAATGATAATGCCGTTTCTTCGCGCTTCTGCAAAAAATATTGGTATAAATTAGTTTTTACAACTTGTTCGCGCCCCCTTTGTAATAGTACACGTTCCATAGTAGGTGCGGAGTGTATCTTTGAACTGTAATTGGCAGAATTGGCCTTTAAATGATTATTTTCTATACGTATGCTTTGCTTAATATTAACCAAGTTCTCAATAATATTATTACGGAGCGCGGATATTTGCCCTGTTACATTCTGCACTAACGGATTAGTAGCATTTGCATTACGCAGAAGCCTGTCTCTATCCATTTGAAGGTCATTGAACTTGCTAACCAGCGTCATCAATACCGCATCTTTTAATCCAGTAGTGCTGGGTACAATGTTAAATTCATGCTTTGATGAGCGCAGGTAATCCAGCATTTGGTTAACGACCCCAAGCTGTACATCAGATTCTTCGAGCAAGCGGTTATATTCTGCCGACTTTGATAAGTTGATCTGGCTTCCTGCACTCACATCGCTGGCATTATTTTGTTGTTTATAATTTTCGATACCTATTTCTGTAGAAGACAAATCCGTTTCCATAGCCCCGAGGCGTTTATCTAAAAAGTTTATAGTTTGTAATGCAACCCGGTTCTTTTTTTCCAGAGCTATATTGTTATAAATGTTAATAACAGTATTAAGAATATCAATACCCCGCTGAGGTACTGCATCAAGTACACTAAGAATAAGTGTATTTGACTCTTTAATAACCGGTGTAATTTTTAACTTCCCGGCGCTGTAGCTTTCTGCAAGCTGGGATATATCTTTGAACATTACCAGTAAAGGTTTCTGATAATTAACAAATGCAGGGCCTTTAGCAATACTTAAACTAATGCCAGGTAAAGAAATAGCCTGATTAAACCGCGCAGTTTTCTGCACAATACCATCATTTATATAAAGCGAATTTTTGCCGGTGATAATTATGTGATACTTTTTAATAACAGCCGAAGATTTTTTTGTTAAAACCGTAACTTTTATTGGCAACTCTTTTCCGTATAATTCATTGTTTTTTAATAACGATTCTGCATAATATTCAGTCCCAATATCAAGTTTTGATAATACCCTATACATCAGATCTCTTGACCGTAGGATCTCCATCTCATTATCCACGGTTTTTACCTCGTGAAACATATTTAAGTCGCTAAAAGCCGTGGCCTTCATTAGTCCGCCCCCTTGTTTATCATCAGGTATTAATAAGGTTGCAGTAACCTTATACAGGGGTGCAGTAAAGTGAAGATAAGACCATGATAATAACAGGCATATCACAACAGACACAACAAACCAATACCATTTTTTAAGGTATGGCCTGGCCACATCTTTATAATCGGCGTTGTTTACTGTAGGATGGATTATGTAATCTTTTTTCATCTTGGTTATCTTTTTAAAATTACAGCCAGAACAACAGCTACCGCAGAGATAGAAGCAATTATAATTGGGAGTATCCGGGTATTTTGGCTATACTCAAACGCTTTGGCTTTATCCGGCTCTACGTAAACAATATCATTTTGCTTCATGTAAAAAAACGGAGATGCTAATGCTTCCTGTTTATTCAGATCAAGCCTTTTCATAGTTTTAGCACCATTTTCCGTCCTGATAACCAGTACGTTATTTCTTTTACCATACACGGTCATGTCGCCCGCCAGGCCAAGTACTTCAAGCAGATTTATCTTGTCATCATGAATGTTAAAAGTAGCAGGTTTATTAACCTCGCCAATTACTGTTACTTTGAAATTTAGAAGAGCAACATCTACAGCAGGGCTCTTTATTTGCTTGCTTAACTGATCTGTAATTCCCCATCTGGCTTCATCCAGGCTCAGGTTCTTTACTGTGTAATCGCCTATAAGCGGCACTCTTATATTTCCTTCCTTATTTACACGATAGCCTATCTTAGGTGCAGATGCATCAGCTAAAACATTTTGATTACCTGAAAACAAACGATCAGACTCCGGACTTAAACTGCTAACTGTAATACTAACCAAATCATTCTCGGCTATTTTTACGTTTTCCTTTTTAGGGTCGCTAACTACAGAGGCTGCAGAAAGATCACTGAAGTACACCAAATCTCTTTTTGAAGCACAGCTGCATAGTAACAAAAACGCCAACACTGTCAGGCTAATTTTAAGTAAATACAAACGTTGTTTTTGGGTGATCATGATATTGATTTTTAATCGCTGAGACAAATTTATACCATTGACGATCAAATAAATAGCAATTTTAATGATTGCTATTTTTATGTAAAACCTCACATGTTTTTTTACAAGAAAGTGTAAAATTCATTTCAACAAATTCACGTAAAGTGTATAACAATTGTGCAAACTTTACATGCCTGCAAAGGCCTGTAAAAAACCACAGCAACAGCGAGTGGTAAAATGTAGATTTCGCCAACACCATTAACGTGCTTTTCAATAAGACATATTCTACACTAATTGATTTGCCACGTTTCTGAAAGGCTTTGTTTTCAACGCTCAGGATACAGCATAGTGATGTGCCTCCTTGCTCCGTCGGATAGTGTGAACTCTTTTACAAAACATATACAATCCACGGACAGACCACCTCTTCACTGAAATAGGTGCAATTTGTACTATAACTTGCATAAAATTTAATATCATGAAAGATAAGATTTACAGCTTGATGGAGGACACTATCAATAATGGCAAGGGCATATATCAAGTGGACGATCTGCAGTCGTATGTAGATAAAATCATGCAACATGCATGTATCATCTCGATAATAGAAGATAATTCGCTACAGGGTTTTTTAGCCTATTATGCTAATAATTACGAATCGAAAGAAGCTTTTCTTTCAATGACAATTATTGCACCCCGTTCTCGTAAGCTGGGATATGGCAGAAGATTGGTTGACTTTTGCCTTACCGACCTTTTATACAAAGGCTTTAAAAAATGCAAAACCGAAGTAAACGAAAATAATACTGCCGCTTTAAACGTTTGCAAAAAATGCGGTTTTTTAGAGTACCGGCGTACGGGTTGCTCTGTATTCCTTGAAAAGGAAATTTGATAGGCTAACCACTTCAATTCAAATTAAATGGGTACCAAATGCCGGCTACTGTAATTTAAAAAAAAGATATATTTATATATATAAATTAAGTTCCCTTCCTGACATCTTATCAAAAAAAGTTGTACGTAAGAAAATGTTGTTTTTCTATTCACAGGTAAGTTACCTTGACATCTAAAAGCCGATAATTATTTAATTATCGGCTTTTTAGATATTTGAATAGTGTATTGAGCAGTTAACGAGGAAAATAACTCATAACCTTAAAATACTGTACACTAATTAGTTATTTACCTTATTTCAACACAATATGAATCATGTAATAACCAATATTTTGTCTAACTGATGTAATCCCAGGCGCTTTGGTAACCGCCAATTTGCTCGGTATAACTCATCATATCCGCATAAAACGGCAAACGGGTAATGGTTGCGCTGTCGCCTATAATCACCAGCTTTTTGCGTGCCCGGGTCATGGCTACATTCATCCGTCGGATATCGGCCAGGAAACCGATAACACCATCGGGGTTACTGCGCGTCATGCTGATGTATACTACATCCCGCTCCTGCCCCTGAAAACTATCGATGGTGTTGATAGAGATCCTATCAACGTAGCGCAACAAGGCGGATGCTGCAAACAACTCTTTTAATATCCTTATCTGGCTTTTGTAAGGCGATATAATAGCAACAGTAGGGAAAGGTATGTCTTCACCTTCAATAGTATCGGCCAGTTGCTGCAAATGCTTCAACAGGAATACCGCTTCTTCGGGGTTTACAGAACTTGTGCCGTCCGGCTTTTCATCAAAGCCACACCCGGCGGTATCTACCAAACTCATTGGCTCATCACCTTCAAAAAGCAACTGTTTGGCTACAGAAGTATTCGCCTTTAGGTGGTTCCCATAAAACTCTTTTGAAGAGAAATCCATAATGGCCTCATTCATGCGGTATTGTTCATCAAGTAAAGTAACCGCGTTGGGGTGCAGTACGGCGCATTTTTCAAGCAGTGTGGTACTCAAACCGCTGTTAGCAGCTTTTACCGATTTTATGGTTGGCGGTAGCTGGAAGTGGTCGCCCGCCATAACAAGCTTTTGTGCTTTTAATATGGGGATCCAACAGGCGGGTTCAAGCGCCTGCCCGGCTTCATCTATAACAACGGTGTTAAACTTTAAGTCGCGTACGGTATAGTGGTTACTGCCTACCAATGTTGCCGTAATTACTTGTGCCTTAGATACCAGGTCGTCGATAATAAACTGTTCTATCTTGCCCACATCTTTTATCATACGGTGCGCTTCGTCAAATAAGGCTTTGCGCTGGTCGCGTTCGGCTTTATCAAAGCTGCGTTTGTATTTGTGCGCCATATCTTTATACCCTGCAGCCTGCTTTTTTAGCTGTTTAATATCTTTTGTATAGGCATGCGCTGCCATCTTGCTATCCAGCGTAAGCGCCATCAGCTTTTCTGATACCTTTGACGGGTTACCTACACGCAGTACATTTAAACCTTCATTAGCCAGCTTTTCGCTCAACAGATCAACCGCGGTATTACTCGGCGCTACAACCAGTATCTGTTTGCCATCCTGTTTAATGAGGCGTTTAATGGCCTGCACAATAGTGGTGGTTTTACCCGTGCCGGGGGGGCCGTGTACAATGGCCACATCCTGCGCGGCCAATACCTTTTGCGCAGCCGAATATTGAGATATGTTTAATCCTTCAATCGGGGCTTCGTATATTTCGTTGAAAGAGGGCTCTGCTTGCCCCGTTAAAACCCGGATCAGTTTACCCTCAGGTTTATCCACTAATGCCGAAGCCTGTTTAAGAGCGTTCTGCATTTCATCATAACTGTTGTTATCAAAAAGCAATTCGATGCCCAATTTGCCGTTGCGTGACCAGTCTGGCAGTTCATCGGTAAACAGGGTTATTTTAAGGCGGTCGCCGCCTGCATAGGCAATCGTCCCTTCCATACGGTCGGTACCGGCATCGTGGTTAGAGAACAGCACCGCCGGCGCGCCAAACTTAAACTGATGCGATATATCTTTATTTGTAGTGCGCTCAATTTCAACCGTCAGGTAATCGCCGCGGCTTGGTTCTGAACCGCGGATGGCAATTGGGTACCATGTTATTCCGGCCGCTCGCCTGTCGGTAACTGATGTTGTTTGTGTGAGTTTTAAGTACGCTTCCCTGTCTTCGTCGCGTTCGGTTTTAAGCAGCGAGAGTAGGTTTTTAAAATAATCCATCTTTGCAAAGGTAAAACAAATGTGCCGCTAAGCCGAATTTACTCTAAGCCAGGATATGGCATAACGTACTCTGAATATCTTTAATTAAAAGCAAAAAAATCAAGTTTCAAACATTCACATGAAGTCTTTTTGCGTACGTTATTTTAAAAGCCTGGACTTGGGTCATGAGAGTAAAACAATGTTTATTTGTAGTTTTATGATTATAGTCTGCGCCTATTGGCTATGAATTATAGCTTAAATTTTCCCCATACAGCAAACAGGGCTATGCACTAATTATCCTGACTCTACAATTTGGCAAATAACTGATGAAAGAATTTATAAGATTATCGCTTTGTTAATAGCCGTTTCTCCCGCTCGTCGGCTACCCCTAAAACGGACAGCTTAAGGAAAGTATTAAAGACTACCCATTGCCCCGGCAGGTAATACGCCCCGATAAGGACTCTATTTTCATTGATCATGCTTATTATTGTAAAACGAATGACTGAACAAAACCCCGCGATGCAACTGGCTACCGACTACCTGGAATCGACCAATACGGTCGTTTTTCTGACGGGTAAGGCGGGTACTGGTAAAACAACCTTTCTGCAAAATCTGAAACAGATTTCAAAAAAGAAACTGGCCATTGCGGCGCCAACGGGCGTTGCAGCCATAAATGCGGGCGGCATGAGTATACATTCCCTGTTTCAATTGCCATTCGGGCTGCTATTACCGGGCGGAAATGAACAGCCTGAAATGCATTACAGCCAGGAGAAGAAAGAACTACTAGGCAGCTTAGAACTGCTGATCATCGATGAAATCAGCATGGTGCGTCCAGATGTGCTCGACCAGATCGACTTGATCCTGAGAAATATAAAAGGGTCGGCACATCCGTTTGGCGGGGTACAGTTGTTACTTATCGGCGACCTTTCGCAGCTCAGCCCCATAATCCGGGACGAAGAATGGGCCGTTCTGAAAAGGTATTATCAAACACCTTACTTTTTCAGCGCTTTGGTCATGCAAAAAGCGCCCTATGTCCGGATTGAGCTTGACCACATATATCGCCAGAAAGAACAGGCCTTTGTAGACATACTAAACGATGTCCGTAATCAGAACATAAGTAAAGAAAATTTAAACTTTCTGAATGCCCGTTATGTACCGGACTTTCGGCCTGCCCCAGATGAACCCTACATTACACTCACTACGCATAACAATATCGCCCAACAGGTGAATACAGAATTTCTGGAAACTTTGCAAGTGCAGGAGTTTGAATTTGCAGCAACCATCAGGGGCGACTTTCCGAAGGATGCCTGTCCTACCGAAATCAATTTAAAATTGAAGCTAGGTGCGCAGGTCATGTTTATTAAAAATGACAGTTCGGCAGAAAAAATGTATTATAACGGCAAGATCGGGACAGTTAGCCGCATCGAAGGCAACACAGTTTTTGTGAAGTGTGGACAGGAAGCCATGGAGATTGCTGTGGAAGCTGTAGAGTGGACCAATATAAAATATCAGTTAGATGGCGAAGCTATTAGTGAAAGCAATGCCGGTAGTTTTTCGCAAATTCCTTTAAAATTAGCGTGGGCCATTACCATCCATAAAAGCCAGGGACTTACCTTTGATAAAGCTATTATTGATGTTAGTGAAGCCTTCGCCGCGGGGCAGGCCTACGTAGCCCTGAGCCGCTGCCGCACCTTATCGGGCATGGTACTGCGTAATCCTATTAGTGCGCAAAACATTATAGGCGACCCTGCGGTCATCCGTTTTAATAAACAGGCTGCTTTGATCAAACCCGATGAACAAACACTTCAGCGCGACCAGGGCTTATATGGGCAATATTTACTGAGTGAGCTGTTTAATTTCTCCTTATTGCAAAACAAGCTCAAGGGTTTCGAAATGCTGCTGCCTGACTCGGAAAAAGAGATCATCACTATAGCCGGCAAATTTGCCAGACAGCTTAATGCCCAAAGAAGCCCACAAGCCGCAGCTTACTTTCTCGAAAAACTAACAACAGCTACAGAAAAGCTGCACCAACAGTTACCCGGATTGATAGGACAATCTAAAGAAGCTGCTAAAAAAGCGGACGAACTGATCATCTGGCTTATGGACCGGATCCGTTTGATGGAATATTTCGCACAAAACCGTTTTACCGCAGATGCATATATTGCGCTAATAAAAGCCAAGATCAAAACGCACAACCGATCCTATCTTAAAGAGCTAAACGCCCTGCCCAATGAAAAGCTCTACGGGCATATACTCAATTGGCGTGAAAAAGCAGCCGATAAAAACAACATCATGCCCAATATGATATTAACCGAAAAAACCGCCGCATCGATAGCGGAAAAACTCCCCGCCACGCTTAAAGCACTAAGCGGAATCAAAGGGGTAGGCGTGCAAAAAGCCGCGCAATACGGCACAGAACTCATCAATCTTATCCGAGCCTACCAGCAAGAGTTGCTTGGCACTGGTACCGAACAGGTAAGTTTATTTTAATATTAAGGCAACGCCTTAAGCTATGGGGTGGTCAGGTAGCAGTTCTTGCAAAAAGGGAATTCAGACGATCAAAAGCAACTGCAATTTAAATGTCCGGCAAAAAAAGATTATCCTAAAGGTAGTGTAAATTTAAAAGTGCTGCCTTTTCCTGGCTCACTCTCGACCCAGATCTTTCCATTGTGGCGCTTAATAATCTCCGCACATAGATAAAGCCCGATACCAAAACCTGCAATTTTTTCGGTTTCTTTACTCTGTACTCGGTAATGTGGCAGGAAAAGCTTTTGGATGTCCTCAGCAGCGATACCAAGGCCCTGGTCCCTGATGCTGATCTCCACCTGACTATCCTGCACTGCGCAAATCATTTCGATTCCGGAGGCTTTTTCAGAGTATTTTGCTGCATTACTCAGCAAGTTCACCAAAACCTGTTCTAATTTCTCCTTGTCTGCATATATGGTTACACTTCCACAGGGAATAATCGCAATAGGGTGTGTTGAAGTAATAAACAACGTTTCTTCAACAACCTCGGCAATCAATTCATCAAGCCTGAATGTTTCTTTTTTCAGGTGAATCTTACCAGCCTCGGCACCTGATAAATTAAGCAGGCTGTTGATCATGTTGAGCATTTTCTTCACTTGCTTCTCCACTTTAGACAATGCCCCGATAGTAAAATTATCTTTTTGTTTTTTTGCCCAGTTGTTTAATAGCTGAACATAGCCTTTCAGGGCCGTAAGTGGAGTCTTCAACTCATGGCTAACCATACCAATAAATTTACTCCGCCGCAGGTCAGTTTGCTTTTGTTCTGTGATATCCATAATTATTCCGGAGAAATAGCTGTTACGATCAACCGGACTACTGAATCCTCCTGTCACACTCAACCATCTTTGCGGATGATCCGGAAGGGCAGCAACCGGAAATTCAACATACAGCGCCCGCTGTTTACGAAAAGCATTTTCGATAGCTTCTGTTGCCGTCTTACGGTGTTTTTCAACAACTTTCAGCATTGCATCTCCAAAAGACATGTCCGAATCGGGTAAAAAACCGAATAAGGCCTTGGTACGTTGCGAAGGAAAGAATTTTCCCGATACGGAATCCATGATCCATATACCAACGTTTGCACCTTCAAGGGCAACCTCAGCTAAATCTAACGCAGGGAACTGTTCCGTAAAATCAGCACCATTTTTTGGAATACGCCCATTTCCGTCCACATTTTTAGTCATTCCCTATCCTCCGCTAACATCAGAGTACAAAAATACTTTAATTTTCTGATACCTTCCCTTTGTTCTTTGAACGTAATGAATCTCTTTTGCGTCGTGCTAAAAATAGTGCACCTGCCGGCGTAAAAACTACTTTGGGTTTCTCTAGAGTGTACATATGATCAAATGTATTTAAAGTGAATAAAAGCGTTCGGGCTGTAAAGGTTCGGGCACATCCGGGTCGCCGATTAATTGCTTGATATTGATCTCAATGTTAGTAGCGATTGTTGTCATGGCAGTATCCGTTGGCAAATTGTTGAAAGGATCCTGCAAATGCGTAGCTGATTTTTCCAACAGGAAAAATGCCGAGGAAATAACCAGTAACAATGGGATTTCGAAAAAACTGTCAATGTCCGTTAGTGCAATAGATAACGTTACTACAAAAATATAAATGAAATAGTGAAGGAATAAACGGTAGGTCTGCGGGAAAACCGTACTTTTTATACGCTCGGCCATACCCATCGCATTGGAAAAGTTGACCAGCGTGTTATTGATCTGCACCTGGCTGAACAGTTCCAGGCTTCCCTCCTCTCTCAGGTTAGTGATCTGCTGCGTATTTAATTGGAGTATTGCCAGGGGCTTGTTCATATGCCGCTTAATTTCTTCCATGTCGTCTTCTGATAGATATTTATCAAGATTTGCCATGGCATCCAGCCCCCGCAAGGTTTGCCCTAAACTATAGCACCAGGCGATCTGCCGGTAGGCGACGGCTTTGATTTCCTTTTGCCTGTCTTTTGAGACAAAAGACTGTAACTGCAAAATAAAGGTCCGGCTTTCATTGACGATACTCCCCCAAATTTTACGGGCCTCCCACCAACGGTCATAGGACTGACTGATCTTAAACGATAAGATCACGGATATTGCGGTACCTATAAATGTTGGAATAGCAACAGGCATCTGCGGGATCAGGTTCCTGAAATGCCCGGTTAAATAGTTGACCACTAAACCCACTACGAGTACATAAGGAAGTTCCTTTTTTATTTTTCCGAAAATGTATGAAACCGGAATTGACTTCTTTAGGAGCATGATGTTTTAATTTATCACACGTAACAAATTTCATACAATGTGGTTTGAGCGTTTTACCGGATGACTGATATTTTTATTCGAGTGTAGCAGGGAGCTTATTGAAGAAGCGCCACTCAGCCTGTCAGTGTTTGGTTCAGGTCTTAACAGGGTATGGCTTTCGGGTGTAAGTTTATATGATCAAACTGTCTTGATCTGCCTCCTTTGGCCGTCTTACAATTTAATTTAAAATTCAAAGATCAGCCCGAGGGTAGGCTGTATATTTCCGCCTTTTTGAGCGAGGAATTTTGTCTGGATCCTGCTTGCATCCCCGGGTGCGTCCATCACATTTCCGGAGGCATCCCTGACAGGCACGATAACCGGTTGCCGGTTGTATTTGTAACCTGTAACGTTTTGCATATCAAAATAAAAGTTAAACGCGTAGTGTTTAAAGTAATATTTCTTATCGATTCTGGCATCCAGTTGGTAAAACAGCGCCGGTACCTGCGTATTTAACAGGTTATAAGCCGGTATACCCCGCGGGTAAATGGTAAAGTTTGTTTTAAGTGATGATAATGATTGGTCGTATGGGGTGTAAGGGCTGCCCCCGGTTAACCTGAATTTGGCACCAACCTCCCAGTTTCTTTTTAAAAGTTTACCGCCGGTTAAACTGAGTATATAACGGTTATTCCATGACGATTGCACATAAGCCCCGTTCTTGTTCTGAAACTCGCTTTTATAAAGCGTAAGCGCAAATATGCCGTAAAAACCATTGGTAAGTTTTTGCTGCGCAAAAAACTCTATACCATAACTGCGTCCATGGCTTTCGCCAACCACCGGGTTATTACCCACTACGCCAAAATCGGCCCCGAGATTGGCCAAGGGGATAGAATCATTAAGGGTTTTAATAATAGGGTAATGGGTGTAATATTTATAAAACCCTTCAATTGTTAAACGCGTGTTGGGCAAATTATACTCCATACCCAATACCATCTGCTTGTTTTGAATGTAGTTGACATTGCGGTTAACCAGGGTATTTAAACTATCGCGGTAACCCAAAACCGTGTAAGCCGGCAACTGGTAATAAATGCCCGTGTTAAAATTCAGGCTTAGCCGCTCGCTTAGGTTTAACGATGCCGAGAACCTGGGCGAAATTGTTCTAGACAGGTCATTCATCCCCGATGAAAAGTTGTTTGCATCGGCCCTTAAGCCAAATGACAGGGATAACAGGTTATTAAAAAACGGGCGGCTTACCTGCCCAAATACGTTATATTTAAAAAAGTTGATGGTCGAATTGTATACCTGGTTGCCATAAGGCAATAAATTAAATGTATTAGTGCTGTAATGTGCCGCCTCGCCGCCGGCACCAAAGTTGACACGATACAAGCCCTGCTGGCTGGTGCTTTCAAAACGCAATTTATTTTCGGACTCTGCTGAAGTATAGTCAAGTATGCGGACCAGGCTTTCCTGGTTGTCTTTATACTTTACCGCGTTATTGTTTAAATAGCTCCTGCTGGCTACAAACAACATAAAACCCTTTGGCCTGAAATGTTTGTAAGTGGCGCCCACGGTATAACTATTTTGCGTATTCACGGGGATGGTGGCTAGCGTATACCGGTTTTCTTCGGTACTATCTGCCGATAGGTTAAGTTTAAACCTGTCTATGGCCCCAAGGCCAATAAAGGTTACTTCATCCTTATTGCTGAGTTTTGTTTTAACCTTAAATTGAAAATCCTGGTATGAGGGCAAGAACGGGAGTTTTAGCAGTTTAAACAAGCCTTGCAGATAGGAGTACCTGTACGAAGCCAGATAGGTAGTACGTTTTCCCAGGGGGCCTTCAATGGTTGCGCTAAAATCACTTGACCCAACAGAAAGCGTAGCGCCCAACCTGTCATCGCGGCCATCCTTTTGGTTAAACTCGAAAACCGAACTCAGGGTATTGCCACGGTTTGCCGGGAAAGCTCCCGAATAAAAATTCACCTCTTTGATAAAGTCGACATTGATAAGCCCCACCGGCCCGCCGGATGAACCCTGCGTAGCAAAATGATTGATATTGGGGATCTCTACCCCATCCAGGTAAAAGCGGTTCTCGTTAGGCGCGCCGCCCCTGATAATAATATCATTACGAAAACTAACCGGCGACGAAACACCGGGCAGCGACTGGATCACCTTTGATATATCACGGTTACCGCCGGGGTTTCTTTTGATCTCCGACACGCCAATGCTCCTGAGTGATAGCGGGCTTTCCATCGTTTTATTAAGTCGCCGGCTGCCCACTATTTTCACCTCGTTTAAACTTGCCACAATTTGCTCCATCGCCACATCCATAATGGTAGGCTTAACCGTGCCGATCTGTATATCCGCAAGCGATACCGTCCTAAAACCAACTTTTGAAAATATAAGGGTATAATTACCGGGCCTTAATTTTAGGCTATAGGTACCCAGCGAATCAGAAACCACGCCTGCCCCCCCGCCCAAAACCTGGATACTGATGCCACTAACCGGCTGGTTAGTCACTCCGTTGGTGACCGTTCCCCGGATAAATGCTTCCTGGCCAAAAGACAGCATCGGCAAAAGTAGCATTGTAAGATAAAAGGAGATTTTTTTCATAAGCATGGCATCGAAAAGCTGTTATCAGCTTATCCATATGACACCCAGTTTCATAGGGATAAGGCTTGAGCGCACCAATTCATGAAAATACAATTAAAATCCACTCTATTATAAAAAAATCAATTACGGGGAATACAAGGCCTGAAGAACTACGTTTCCATTTTCACTCCATCAAAGATTTGTGACCTACAAGAGCCTGCGCGACCTTTAAGATAAGAGCAACCGACCAGGCCACCTTTTTACAGGGTCCATAAATCATACATCGTCCCGGTAGATAAGATCATGATGATTGACGGTCACCTGTATTGAGACATCATTTGGCCTGATTCATCCAAAGCATTGCGAAAATAATATTACCGGTAATTAGCCCGTTTGACAAGCAGGTGTACATCCTTGATGATGATCTTTCTGCCTTCCGTTAACAGTATACCTTCTGCTTTAAATTCTCTGAGCAGGCGGATCACGTTTTCTTCAGCAAGGCCTGCCATATTCGCCAGGTCGGCTCGGGAAATATTGATCGGAATAGCTTCGTGATCATTCAATCCGTATTTGAACTTTTCCCGTAGTACGATGAGCGCGATCGCCAGCCGCTCGGGACCTGTCCGTTGCGCAATCACAGAGATAGTGTTGGTCAGTACCGTGAATTCATGGCTCATTGCCTTTAGCAGGCGGAGCGCGAAAACTGGCGACCGGCCTAATATATCCATAAAGTCATCTTTTGGAATAAACGACACCATCGTATCTTCCATCGCTGCGGCAGAGTCCGCATAACGCTCCCCGGAAAGCACCGGGTGGTAGCCCATCAATTCACCCGGGCCGGCCACATAAATGATCTGCTCCTTTCCGAGCTGGTCCGCCTTGTACTTCTTGACCCTGCCACTACGTACAAGAAAGATACCGGAAGGCACCGTTCCCTCGCGGAAAACCACATCTCCTTTAAAGAGGTGCTGTTCGGTAAGGTGCCGGGTAAGCAGGGCTGTTTCCTGATCAGAAAGCGCGCTCAGCACCGAATGCGTTGTAAAACTCCACCTGTCGATCGGAAAAATCCCGTTTAGACTCATAGGTCAAAGTTACGAAAAATCAAAACTGATAAAGATCAGTTTTTGAACTGATCTCCTTCAGGTGCATCGGGCAGCCGGAGGACGGAAATTTGCAGGATGGATGTTTATCCCTTTTCCTCTTTCCCTCCGGAACCGGAAGCGTACCGGCAAAGGCTGCTCACCCCGGTGGAGAAGCGCCGGCCCAACGACTGCTTCTTCCGGAATGATGCGGAATTTGACTGGTTGTACCCGGAACACCTGCAACTGATCTCCATGGCGCACTGGACGCCATTAGCTGTGGCAACAAAAGCGGCCGATTACTTGGACGTACCCGGTAATATCCTGGACATCGGGAGCGGCACGGGTAAATTTTGCCTCACAGCGGCACACGGCCATCCCAATGGCAAGTACTATGGAGCGGAACAACGGCACGAACTGGTGCATTACGCCACCCTGGCCGGCAGCTACCTTAATTTACCTAATGTCCGCTTTATCCATGCGAATATCACCCAGATAAATTTCAATGAATTCGATCACTTTTATTTCTATAACTCTTTTTTTGAAAATATCGACCAGAAAAATGCCATCGACGATACGATAGAGACTTCGCACAGCCTCTACGAATATTATAACCGTTACCTGTTGGCTGTTCTCAAGGATAAACCACCCGGCACACGTATTGTGACTTACCAGAGCCTCGGAGAAATGATTCCCGCTAATTATGAACTGGCGGAGCAATCCTTTCTTACCCTGCTCCAGTTATGGATCCGGCAATAAGTGGCATGTTTAATTATAAAACTTACCTCAAATACAAAAAGCTATCGTATATGTATACTGATACCCTGAATATATCTTACTTCCGCAAAGACGCCACATTCGACACTTTATATCCCTCACATATCCGGGAGCTCTCCCAGCTGCACTGGACTGGCCTTGGTGTTGCGCTGGAAGCCAGTAATTTCCTCGCCAGTCCGGGAGCACGTGTCCTGGATATCGGCAGCGGTGTCGGTAAATTCTGTATCGCGGCTGCTGTTTACCACCCCGAAGCGAGCTTTTATGGGATCGAACAGCGTAAGGAGCTATTTGGGTATGCCGAAACCGCAAAAGAACAAATCGGTGTTCAGAATGTATATTTCAGGCATGGCAACCTCACCTCCTTAAACTATGATGAATACGATCACTTTTATTTTTATAATTCTTTCTACGAAAATATAGAACCAGAAAGCCGGATCGATTACGCCGTACATACATCTTATGAATTGTATAACACCTACACCTTTCATATACGGGAAATGCTGAACAGCAAACCGGCCGGGACCAGGCTAGTTACTTACCATGCGCCTGACAAGCAGGTGCCGGCGGGCTATACGTTAATAGATAATTCCTACAGCAGGTACCTAAAAATGTGGGTAAAGGAATAGAGGGGAGTTGTAGGATCCTTGCTCTAAGAAGAATAATAATAAAAAAATGAGTAAAACACCAAAGCTGCAAGCCATGCTCGGCGCCAAATGCCCGCGTTGCAGAAGGGGCAATATGTTTGAGGGAGGTGCCTGGCGTCTAGGCGCTAACCGGATCAATATCAACTGCCCTTCCTGTGGAATGATCTTCGAGATCGAGCCCGGCTATTTCTACGCGGCCATGTATGTCAGTTACGCGTTCAATGTTGCGGAAGGCGTAAGTATTTGCCTTTTAACGCGGCTGATTACCGGTAACACGGATTCACCGTGGTTATACCTGAGCACAATCCTAATCGGCCTGGTGTTATTGTCGCCATTGAACTTTCGGTATTCCAGGGTCATTTTGCTTTACTGGTTGTCCCCCAAAGTGCATTACCGTCCTGAGTTGGATAGATCCATAATCCGAAAGCCCGATTAAGCTTAGGTACATTCTCTTTAAAGAAAGTAAAATACGCTATACCATAACTTCGCGGAAAAGTTACCGATGAGAAAACAAAACGACAATTACTCCTTCTGGACAAAATATAAAAAATTTGCAGGTAACGAGATCCTGCTCTACCTGATCATGGTGCTGGGTATTTTACTTGGTATTGTCGTGATCAACTTTATACGTGAATAAATAGCATATCAAAATCTATATGATGACCATTACCTTAAACGCGGGATCACCCGAAATCAACACCTGCGAACTCTGCCGATCTGCAAGCGAACTGGCTGTGTACACAGTTTCCCCGGTCGGTTATGCAGCTAACGAGATAAATGTTTGCTTAGGCTGCAAGTCCGAACTGGCAAAACCCGACAAACCTGACAATCGCTACTGGCGCTTCCTGGCTGAAGCCATGTGGAGCGATGTTCCAGCCGTGCAGGTTTTATCATGGCGTATCTTGTCCCTCCTGAAAGATGAGGATTGGGCCGCCGGTTGCCTCGAAATACTTTACCTAGAAGATGACCTGCTGGCATGGGCAAAGGCAGGCTTTACCGTAGAAGCTGAGGAGCCGGCTGAGGTTCACCGCGACAGCCTTGGGAACGAATTGCAGCATGGCGACACCGTGATTTTAACTCGTTCGCTAGATGTCAAAGGGAGTTCGCTGAATGCTAAAATGGGTACGGTCGTGAAGAACATCCGGCTGGTCGGCGATAACACCGGCCAAATTGAGGGTAAGATCGACGGGCAGACCATCGTTATCCTGACCAAGTACCTGCGCAGGCAGAAAAATTAATTAATCAATCCATGATCATCCGAAAGAAAAAGAACTGATTCAGGATGCTCTTCGTGTGGAAGGGATCAGTATTACCTCAATTATTGCCCCGACTGAGCGTCCTTTTGCATTTACAACCATTGTTGTTCATTTCAAATCAGACCTTGACAGGGTGCACGGCGAACGCTCGACCAATATCTACACGGCTTTCGGCATAGCCATAGCCACATTCCCCGGCTTCCGGAATACCGTGAGCTATGATCGGTTCCGGCAAGACCGGAAACTCTGGGAAGCTGGCCGAAGGCTAATGTTGATGGTGGCTATTGCATCTTATCATTTATATGAAAAGCCTTTTCTGAGAACATAGAAGTGTATCAAAAATATTGAGCGGATAAACATTATTAACTAAAAAGTAAATTACTTTCAGACTCGTGGGTAACTTCATCAATATCGATAACTACTTTTCCGTTTGCTGTTCGTTTTTCCTGTGCATTGTAAGCATCGACTACAGTTTCTAAAGAATAATGTACTTGATCAACAAGTGGAATTACTTTTCCAGCTTCGATCAGTTTAGTTGCCTCCCGTAAGATCTCACCATGATGTGCGCGTGCTTTGCCGGAAATAAGCGGATACAAGGCAAATACACCAGAATAAGTCGCACCATGGAATGATAATGGAGCAATACTGTGGGTACCCCATCCGAGGATACTCAGCACGTGTCCGAAATATTGTTTAGCCGCTTTGAACGACGCGTCAAGAATCTCGCCGCCTACTGTGTCATAGATGATGTCGAATCCTTCGCCACTTGTATATTTGTCCACGTACTCTTCAACAGTTGTGTTTTTATAATCAATGGGGGTGGCGCCGTATTTTTTTATGAGATCATTTTTATCAGTTTGAACGGTCGTGAAAACCCGAGCATCCTTCGCTTTTGCAATTTGTACAGCGATATGACCTACGCCCCCCGCACCGCCGTGGATAAGTACACTTTTGCCTTCGCTGACGTTGGCACGGTCTACTAAACCTTCCCAGGCGGTAATAAATATCAATGGTACTGCCGCTGCTTCACGCATGCTCAGATTTTTAGGTTTTAATGCCAGCAAATCCGCATCGACTGCAGCATATTCCGATAGCGTTCCGTGTACGCCGGCAATCCCGCCTGTCATACCATAAACCTCGTCGCCGGGTTTAAAATGAGTTACACCCTCACCAACGGCTTCTACCACACCTGACATATCAATACCGAGAATAGCAGGAAGAACTGTCTTTGCGTGGCCAGCCTGCCCCTTTTTGATCTTCAGATCGATTGGATTGACGCCGCTAGCCTTAATTTTAACTAATACCTGGCCTTTTGACGCTATTGGTTTTTCGATTTCTTTTAGTTGGAAAGACTCATTATAATGTTCCAGAATCAATGCTTTCATTGTTTTATTATTAAATGATTAAATTCTTGTTGTTTTGAATATTCAAATCTCAGGAATATAAAGCGTTATCTGGTTGTACTTTTACATCAATTAGGTGTACTTTTACAGCATGGAACAAAATCACCTGCGTCAGCCTTTCGAACTGGTTTTAAAGGAATATTTAGATGAATGTCCGCGCGGGTTACATAAGCACACATTTTTCGAACTTATTTACATCGTAGACGGCACGGGCAGGCAGTGTATCAATGACAATGAGTTTTCTTATAAGCCGGGAAATGTCTTCTTAGTAGCGCCTAATGACACACATATTTTTAAGATCGACCAGCCAACCCAATTCTTTTTTATCCGATTTAATAATGTATTTGTCAAATCGTCCAAAAAGGAATATGGCCTTGTTCAGCGTTTGGAGGCTATCCTCCAAAATGCCCATCATGAACCTGGATGTATCTTAAAAAATGATAATGATAAGAATTACGTTGTTCAGCTGATGGATATACTGATCAGTGAACATCTTCACCAAGACGTCTATCATCAGGAGTTGATCGCGCAGCTGGTAAATACACTTTTGATCATTATTGCCAGAAACATTACTAACACATTTCCTGAAAAGATCGATGAGACGAGTGAAAAAAAGGCGATAGATATCCTGCAATATATTCAGGCCAGTATCTATTTCCCTGAAAAACTCAGGGCTGCACAGATCAGTAAACATTTCGGTATTGCCCAAACCTATTTAGGCAGTTATTTCAAAAAACAAGCCAATGAATCTTTACAACAATACATACTCAATTATAAGTTGAAGCTTATCGAAAATCGTTTGCTTCACAGCAACATGCGAATCACCGAAATAGCGGATGAATTTGGCTTCGCAGATAAGAGTCACCTCAATCGGATCTTTAAGAAATATCGGGGTACAAATCCTTCTGAGTTTAAGAAAAAAGGTATTTCTGATAGACAAAATGCAGTAATTTAGTACTGGCCTGTGCCATAAGTAAATGTACATCTAAAAAAAATGATGCCTTCTCAGTTCCCAAAATCTCTGTTCGCCTGCTATCTAATGTATCCGGGGGAGAAATAAAGCAGGCTTTCCAATATTTAACTTGAAAATTTCAGTGGTAAAAAGCACCTCGTATCAGTTGCGGTAAAAAAAAATTTCCTGGTCCCATCTTAATTTACCCGGCAATCCTTCGATAATAAAGAAATCGAAAAAGGGGGCTATTTCATTTTCGGCTTCCAGCCGCTTCACCACATTCGTTATGCTTTTGATCTCCGTATGGATCTCCTCATAGGTTTTGCCGGCCGTAAGTTCATCGTTCGCAAAGTTGGTTTCGTCAAAGCAATAGTGCTTCTCACTGGTAAATACATGGTTGTAATTCCTGCTGTGTCTGAAAAGCAGGTTTATTTTTTTAGTGTTTTTATATAGCAGGAAGCATCCGGAAAACCAATCATACCGAACGCTTATCAGGTCATGGTTATCCAGTAAATCATCTGTTATAAATGTGCGTATATCGCCGAAGATGATGTCAATGTCACAGTGCCCCCAAAAGTCATACTGACTTATAAATTCTGAGAATATAAATCAATAAGCCGGTTTAAAATCGCAGAGTTTATACCCGTAAAGGATCGCTACCTCAAAACCCATTTTTGTACCGACCAAGCTGCTTAGGTCCTTGAGCGTTTTATAAACAAAACGTACATTATATGATATCGGTCTTTTATATGTCGTATCATATGTAATGATCAGGAAATCTATTGTGGCATTGTACTTACAGGAATGGATAAAGTACCTGAAATACCATGGAAGTTCACCATATTAGCAAACGATCAGGAGTATTTTTTTGGGGGTCTCATCTGACATTCTTTTTCGTTCCAATGGTGATCTTTCCGGTCTGGTATCCGAGGCCGCCATTCATGTCGGTTCCCTCAATAATGACGGTGTAAGTGGAGGTGGCTTCTTCAGTTTTAAGCTGCGGCAGTAGTTTTTATACGCGCGAGGCTAATTGTACTATCGGATCTTTAAAATCCATGGGATTGCTAATAAAGGCAGATCAAATTTAGTTGTTGGGTATGTGCGGATTTTACGGAAAGACAGGACACCAAATCAACTGTAATTACTGCAGGCGGGGACGAAGATGATTTGCCATTTTAATTATCATTATGCCGTAAAAAGCGCCGCCCCTTGCGGGCAGCGCTTTTAAACTAACTATAACTGATTCATTTTACGTAATGAAAAATGTTCTTTAAGCTACGGCTTATGTTACTTATTCCTGTTCAGGCAGGAGCACCAATTTTATAAAGTTGCCGTTTTGCATGTATTTTCGGGCCATATCTTTTAACTCGGCCAGACTGGCTGCATTAACAAATACTTGGTCGTTGGTGTTTTCTTCCGGCTTGCCGCCACTTTGCAGTTTATCTACCAGGTAATTTAACCACCACGAGTTTTCATTAACATCCAGCTCGCGCTGTCTGATCCACTCAACCTGCCATTTATTTATATTTTCGAGTCGTGGGCCACTGTTTGCCAATGCGGCAACTTCTGCCTTAGCCGTGGCAATTAATTTATCTACATTAGCAGGGGCACAACCAAACTGGATGGTTAAGGTAAATTTTGAACCGGGATCTTTTGTTGTTGTCAGTTCAACCCTCGGGCTGTATACGCCACTTTCCTCTTCTCGTAATGTTTCCAATAAGCGAATGTTAAGCGTTTCGCGCAGGGCATCAAACAAGATGTTGTTATGCTGATCATAATCATACTTGCCCGAATATACCAGCAGCACCGATGCTTTGGCCTCTTTGCCTTTATAAACCGTTTTAGAAATTTCTCCTGCCGGGATAGCAAGATCAAGGTCTCTAGCTTTATCTGCTGTTTGCGTGCGAGGCAAGGACCCAAGGTATTTTTCAAATATGGGTTTTGCTGTGGCGATATCAATACTGCCTGTAAACACAAATACCATGTTACCTGCATTGGCAAATCTTTCTTTATAGATCTCATAGGCCCTGTCGAGGTTTACCATGTCTAGCTTTTTGATAGACGGGCCGGTACGGCGGATGTTATGATTACCCAACACAGCCGATACCGTATCGTTATATACGCTACCGGGATCGTTAGCCCTGTTGTTATACCTGGCCCGGGAACGGTCCATCATGGTTTTATACAGCGATGAATCTTTTTGGGGCTGTGTGAGATAAGCATATACCAATGACATGGCCACTTCAAAATCCTTAACAGAGCTTCCGCCGGTAATGCCCTGGTAACGTTCGGCAATGTATGGACGGACCTCCAGTTCCTTATTGGCAACAAAGCGGTCAAGTTCGTTAGCGTTTAGGTTGCCTACCCCTGCCGCCGAAATAATAGATGCCGCATTCGTTGCAGACGGGTAATCCCTGTCATCATACAATGACGTACCGCCGGTTGAAAACCCTCTGAATAGTACCTGGTTGTTTTTAAAGGCAGTTGGTTTGATGATAATTTTTACACCGTTTGATAAGGTTAGGGTGGTTATCCCCTCTTTGCTGTCCTTTTCTTCGCTTACCACTTTCCCCGCAACCGGTTTCATTGAAAGCAATTCGGATGATACCTTTTGTGTCATGAATGGCAGCATAGGCATGCTTTTTACCTCAGCTATCCATTTATCCATGTCCTCTTTCCGGGGAAGATCCTTTTGCGTGTCAGCGGGCGCTGTGATAATAATGTCCCGGTTATTCTCCTGCAGATAATTGCCTATTAATGTGTTAAAATCATTCAGTTTGATACGTGGCATATAAATGTTCATCAGCTTATATTCCCCTTCGATACCCGGGGAGGCCTCATTCTTTAAAAAATGCGCCAGGTATTCCTGTACATAATTTTCTGAAGAAATTTTATCCCTTTCCCGGTAAACATTTTCAAGCTGTTCTTTTAAATTTTGTTTGGCCCGTTCCAGTTCTTCGGCGCTAAAACCTAATGCTTTCAGCCGCTCAGTTTCGTACCACATGGCTATAAAACCCTTTTTTAACTCTCCGGGTTTAACTGCCACTGTAGCGCGGTAAGTATCCAGTCCACCTAAAAAATCTTTAATACCTGCATTTGCGGATAGATAAACCTGACCTGGTTTACGGGATAACTCATTAAAACGACTTGCCAGCATGCTGTTGAATAACTGGCGGGTAAGCAAATCTTTGTAATCCGCAGCGGCTTTCATAACAGGCGCCTTGTGTTTAATAATAACCTCGGCAATAGTGCCGGTTACTTCTTTATCCGTTAATGCAATGAATTGATTTTTACCGGTTAGCAGTATGGCATATTCCGCGCGCTTTCTTTCAGTAACCGGGTTTTTAAGGTCGGCAAATAGTGCTTTAACTTTTTGTTCCATATCAACTGCATCAATATCACCAACGATGATCAGCGCCTGCAGGTCCGGGCGGTACCAGTCATGATAAAACTGTTTTATCGACGCAGGTTTAAAATTTTTCAGGATCTCATCCGTGCCTATTGGGTTACGCGCTGCGTACCTGGAGTGATTCAAAAGCATCGGATAGTATTGCTTTTGCAGGCGGTCTGTAGCACCTTTGCCCAGTCGTTTCTCTTCCAGTATCACCCCGCGTTCTTTGTCTATCTCTGCCGGATCAAGCGTCGCACTTTGTGCCCAGTCATGAACTATCTGCAGCCCTTTGCTTACCAGATCCTTGTTATCGGTTGGTAGTGGCAGCTGGTAAACGGTTTCGTCGTACCCTGTATAGGCATTTACATCAGCCCCAAACCGTACCCCTGCTGTTTGCAGGTAGTTCATCATGGTATTTTTGGGGAAATTACGCGAACCGTTAAACGTCATATGTTCTACAAAATGTGCCAGGCCCAGTTGGTCGTCATCCTCCAGAATGGAACCAATCTTGTTTACAAGGTAAAACTGCGCCCTGTTTTTTGGTGTTTGATTATGGCGGATATAATAAGTAAACCCGTTTTTTAATTTGCCGGTCCTTACGGCGGCATCTAACGGAATTGCAGGAGGTTGAGCAGTTGCAACCGTACCAATTGCGCATAGCAAAAGGACAGTTATGATTTTTTTGATCATAATTTAGCTTGATAACCGCCCGTAGCCTGTTAAGCTTACGGGCGGTTAGGATAAATAATTTTACCGGATGTTTTGCGGTAGTTTAGAAAAGGTGATCACTTCCTGCGGTATCAGTAATGTATAACGCGGGTCATTAGCAGGAAGCGTATAAGCCCTCCCGTTAACGCTACGGGCAAGCGTTTTTGCAAAACGGTTTTCCATATTTAACCTTCGCAGGTCAGTCCACCTTAAGCCGCGCATTAAAAGTTCTTTACGGCGTTCCAAAAGGATCTCGGTAAGGGCATCATCCGCATTGCCGGCGCTAAAGCCAGGATACGTACCGGTAGACCATCGGGTGACCAACAACTTGTTCATATCACTAACCGCACTGGCTGTTTGATTGGCGCGGGCGTAACACTCCGCCCTTATCAGGTACAGCTCATCTACGGCAAGGCCATTAAATAATGCGGCCGAGCCTACCGCACCTTCATAGTTGCCAATGAAACGATAGGTACCCGACGGATCAGGCACGTCAAGGTTTTCCTTAACATATAATTGTTTCCGCAGGTCGTTATCCTGGTAAGCGTTAACAATTTCAGGAGCTATCAGCGCTTTATCTTCATCGCCATAACCCACCTCTAAAACACTGTTTTGCTGATCGATCACGGAGTGGAAAATAACCTCCTTATTAAAACGCGGGAACGGATTGTAACTATCCGGGTTAAGGGTGTTAAAATTGATCAGGTCGTTTTTGATCTTTAACGCAGCATCTGCGCTGGCTAACGCATTTGGGTAATCTCCCATAGATAAATAAACACGGGCCAGCATAGCATAAGCCGCAGCCTTGTTTGGGCGCGAAGCAATACTGGATGCAGCATTCAGCAACCCGGCCGCTTCCCCGAGGTCTTTTATAATGGCATCATAGGTTTGTTTAACCGTACCCCTGCCCGGCACGTCATTAATGTCGGATTTGGTATGGATAGGTAACCCGGGTTCCTGCAAATTGGCATCACTATATGGCTTAATATAGATTTGCGCCAGTGGCCATAAAGCATATGCGCGAAGAAATAAGGCGCTGCCACGCAGGTTATTTACAACCGCGGGCGGGTCTGTTGGCTGTAGTTTATCCAAAGCTTCCAGTATCAGGTTGCAGTGGTATATTTTATTATAAGAAGCAACCCAAGCAGTTGCCGATGCACGGATAGCAGTTGGCTGCCAGATGTACAGGGCTTTATCTTCTGCCTGGATAACGTCAGAGTTGTAGCGGTTATCGTCCATGTAATAATCATCGGCAGAGATTTCTCCGTCCAGAGGATAGTTAACATTGAACAGGTCGTAATTATCCAATATAAGCTGGATATCATTTGTGGTTTCGATAAACGACTGTGACCCGCTTTTTTTGATGTCGACATATTTTTGACAAGCAGACACCATTGTTATACACACAAAAGCAAAGATATATTTGATGTAATTTTTCATGACTTGTGCGATTAAAAGTTAGCTGAAAAACCAAGACTATAAGTGCGCGGCAAAGGGTAATCAAATACCTCCGGGTCTATCCCTTTATCGTTAGCGCGCCAGATGATGCCCAGGTTACTGATGTTACCATATAGCCTTGGGTTTTTAATAAAGCTGCCCTGCCCTACTTTAAAGGTGTATGACAGGTTGATCTCCTGCAAGCGGATATGATCGCCCTTCACCACATTTACCGACGAGTAGTAATAAAAGTTATCGCGGTTGGTGTTACCGGTTGACATTACAGCCGATGGTACGTTTGTCGTTGCCTCATCGCCTGGTTTTTGCCACCTGTTGTTATACTCAATAGCCTGTAGCGAATTGCCTGCATATAGCGAACCGTAATTAACGACCTGCGCCTGTGGCCTGCGAACATAATAGCCGAATTTATAAAGCAGGTTAGCCGATACTGCGAAAGAGGCATAGGTAAACGTGTTCCTGAATGAACCGTAATAAACCGGTACAGCGCTGCCAAAGTATTTAAGCGTATTTAGGGGCGCATTTTGGATAGCCTTATAATTGTTGTCGCCTTCCACCGAGTTGGAAATGCTTACGGCCTTGCCGTCTAAATAACCACGCGGGTCGCCGGTTTGCGGATCAAGCCCCGCCCATTCATAACCGAATAAACGCGAGAGGTCATAACCTTCGTTATACGAACCGGAACCGTTATTTACAGTGTTGCCCGCCTGGCTGGCAGCGCTTGCGTATAACTTGGTTACTTTAACACGATTATAGGCAAACAGCAAATTACTGTTCCACTTAAACTTGTTTAACTGCAGGTTCAGCGAGTTTAATGTTACCTCTAAACCATGCCCCTGAAGATTACCCGTGTTGTAATCGATATTGGTATAACCGGTGCTCGGATCGAGCGCACCGCCGGCGATCAGGTCGGTGGTTTTTTTGCTGTAGTATTGGATATTACCTGATAACCTGTTACCCCGGATCAGGAAATCTAACCCGATGTTAAACACGCCTGTCCGCTCCGGCCGCAACTGGCTGTTTGTTATACCCGTACCAAATGTAGTGTAAGCATAAGGCAGGTTGGTATACTGGTTATTTGATGTTGAGTAGGTAATTAAAGGCCTGGCAATAATAGATGGGTTTACGTTACCGTTGTAGCCGTATGTGGTACGAAGGGTAAGCGATGGCACCAACGCCCAGTGGTAAAAGCTTTCATTGTTGATGTTCCAGGCGCCACCTACGGAGTAATATGGCGTGCCGTTTTGGTTGGTACCACGGCCAAACTCGCTCGAAAGGTCCTTACGTAAACTTGCCGAAAGGGTATATCTCCTGTCATAGGTATAAGCCGCATTAGTATAGTAGCTCAGTGTACGGATCTTGTTATCAACAAAACCCGTTGATAGGTTTTGGATATATTCCCCATTGTACCCGCTAAAATCTTCTGCAAATGCTATAGGTATCATGGTTTTATAATCCAGCTTATTATTGGTATACAGCGTTTTTTCATCATAACCATAGTAGCCATCGCTTTTTGCGATGCTGTATGCCTGCGCAATATCAAAACCCGCGATCATCGATAGCTCGTGTTTCTCTTTCCATGTATGATCAAAATTTAACTGCCCTCTTAGCGTATGGTTGTTTGAGGTTGTTAAAATGGTGGAGTACTGCCCGCCAAGCGGCAACTGCCGGTTGTACGGCGCCACCGGGTCAAAAGTCATAGGGTCTACAGATTCGGGCGAAGTAGTGAAATAATTGATCATATTCCGCATGTAAAATGAATTTTGCCTATACAGTGTATTATCATCATTGCGGCCCGAGTTGTAGTTGTAGGTAACCTGCGCGCTTAAACCGCTTAATATTTTGTAGTTAGCACTAAAATTCACATTCAGGTTTTGCGATTTAAGCTTGTTATAGCCTTCGTTGATATCATTAAGCGGCACATAGCTATAACTCAGAAATTTGTCGCCGTAAGCATTTTTCACCGCATCGGCAAAGCCCTGGCGGTATAATTTTGGCAGTTCCAGATAGTTGCCGTTGTCATCGGCCAGGCGCGAGTAAGGATAAAATGTAGCGTCGGTTGCCCCGGTTATCCTGTTGGATGCTGCCTGTTCGTTATTACGCTGAACATTATAGCTGATATTTCCCTGTAACTCTAAGCCGGTAAAGGGGCGTATTGCCATAGAGTAACCTAAAGCCAGCCGGTTATAATCAGAATTTTTGGTGTTGTTAATACCCTTATCCAAGCCGCCAGATAAGCGGTAGTTAAATGTTTCAGTGCCACCGTCAAGGCCTAAAGAGTAGCTTTGGGTTACGGCATTTCTCAGGAAGTATTTGTCGTAGTCTTTCCTGATATCATTGCCCCTTAAGGCGTCTAATTGTGTTTTGGCCTGTGCATCTGTTAAAGTGCCTTTAAATTTCCAGGCGTCAACGATCTCGGCCACCGGCGATTTTATTTCCTGCCCGTAAAGGTGTGATATGCTCAGATCTGGTAATGGCCTGTTCTGCTGTTCAAAATAGGCTGCCTGCGCATCTATATAGTCAGACACGCTCATGGTTTTATTGTAAAACAGATCTACCTTTTCGGTAATATTTATGTTGCTGTTAAAAGTAATGCGCGGTGCGCGGTTGTAACCACCGCGCTTGGTTTTAATAACCAATACCCCGTTTGCCGCACGCGATCCCCAAATGGATGCTGCTGCCGCATCTTTCAATATAGTTACACTTTCTACATCATTCGGGTTAACCTTATCAATAGAATACGGGCTGGCAATGCCATCGATCACCACCAAAACCTGCCCGCTATAATTACCGTTCAGATCAGCATTAGCCGATTCATTCAGCGTATTTTTACCGCGAATGGTTAAGTTGGCCAGCGGCGACTGCCTTGCATTCGGGTTTGCTGAATTATTGGTACGCAAATCATTACGAAAATCAAGCGATGTAGTAATACCTTCCAGGCGCCTTATCAGGTTAGGATCGGTACTGTGCTGTAACTGCTCCCTGGTAATCACCTCGAACGAACCGGTAGCCCTTTCTTTTGGCAGGTCCTGCAAACCGGTAGAAACGATAGCCACACTCTTCATTTCCATGGCCGACTCTTTTAAGATCACGTCAATTTTTGTGCGGCCATTTATAGCAACGGTATCAGATTGGTAACCGATGTAGGAAAATACCAGGTGACCGTTATCAGGCACCCTCAGTAATTTATACCCGCCGGCCTGGTCTGTAGCAACCTGGATTTGCGTTCCTCTTAGCCTGATGGTGGCACCGGGTAAACCGGTGCCCTGACCGTTAGAAACAGAACCGCTTACATCAATAAAATTTATAGCCGCGGTTGTAATGGGTTTATCTTTTAATACGATGGTATTGTCATCAATGGTATAAGCCAGCGGCTGATCTTTCAGGATCAGGTCCAACACGGTTTTTATATCGGCATATTTTAAGTTTACGCTAACCCTGGTGGTGTTTTTAAGTTGCTGGGCGGTATATACAAAGTCGAAATTGCTCTGTTGCTGTATTTTAGATATGATCACCTTTAACGGAACATCTTTTTCACTAAGCGAGATCTGCTGCGCAAAGCCTGTCGCGGATACCCGTAAGAACATCATGAACAGTAAAAATGTCGTCAATCGCATAATCAGCAGTACTTTACGAACGTGCGCATTGGGCACGCCAAATTTGATAGTATAATTTTTATACATTTGTTAAGTCTGGTTAATAAGTTGATACAATGAGGAATTTTATTGGCGTAATACCAGGCATTAGCCAGCTGTGTTGCAACCACATCTGGCTTTTCTTTTGGATTACCGTTGTAAGTAGTATTATTTTGTTACGATAATCCTCCTTCCTGCTACTTTAAAGTGCACTTTATTGGTCAATTCGAGTTTTTTAAGCACCTGCGAAATGTAGAAGCGTTTATTTACCCGGCCGCCAAAATCATCTGTCGGCATTTCGCCTTCGTAAACAACTTCTACATCATACCACCGGCTTATCTTACGCATTACATTTTCTATCTTCTCGTCCTGGAAAACAATGTAATTGTTTTTCCAGCCCATTACTTCATCAATATCTGCAGGCACAATATGAATGCCCGCATCACTTTTTTCTGCCTGCTCACCAGGCTTTAATATGGTTGTACCGATACGCACACGGCCTTCAAGCAAGGTTGTTTTGGTAAGCGGTTCATCATCATAGCTGTTTATATCAAAATGGGTACCCAGCACTTCTACTTTTTGGCCATGGCTTTTTACAATAAATGGTACCGCCTTATTTTTTGCTACTTCAAAGTAACCTTCGCCGCTCAGCTCAACTTCTCGTTGTTTTTGGCCATTAAAGGTAGACGGGAAAACCAACCGCGATGCCGCATTCAGCCAAACTATAGAGCCATCCGGCAATACTAACCTGTAAGTGCCCCCCTTGGGGGTTTGCAGCGTTAGCATTTTAGTATCGGTAGTCAAATTCGCGTTGATCTTAGTATTGTCATCATAAGTAAGGTCACCGGAATGAACTTCGATACCTGCCCTTGTAGAATCCAGTACAACTGTACCACTGCCCGCTATCGTAAGGGTTGCTTTATTGGTACCCGGCGCTATATCTTTTTTAGTGCCTGCCAACTCGCTTACAGTGATTGGCGCGTGGGTAAATTGCCATATAAAATAAGTGCCTGCCGATAAGATCAAAATAGCGGCCGCCGCTATGGAACGCCACCTTACCATTATTTTAACGGGGCGATGTTCATTCTCCAGTTTAGTCCATACCAGATCAACCGCTGTAAGGCGTTCTGCCATATCCGGGATTTCGGCGCCTTCTTCACGGTAGGTTAAGTACCATGTTTCCAGCAGGGCCTGCTCCTTTTCGGTAGCCTTTCCCAGCCTGAAATTCTCCAGCATCACCCTTACCTCTTCTTTGTTCAATTCTGCCATAACTCAATCTAAACGTAAGACAGTCAACACCCCCGGCAGGAGGTATCACTTTTTTATTTTCTTTTCCTGATCAGCAGCAGTGCAGCCCCGCAGACAATTATTAATGCCGGTAAACCCCAAAGTGTAACCCACCTGTAAACCGACAGTTGCTTCCGGTTTGCCAGGATCGCGTTGTCCGTTGGCGCCGGGCGTTTCACCGTTACAGGGAAGGCCCCATCACTAAACCACCTAAAAATGCCATTAATAAATGGGAAATTATAAGCCTGGGCCATTATATTATCGCTCATAAAATCCGCATCGCCGCTTATCAATATCTTTTGCTGTTTGTTTCCCACCTTTCGGGTCAGTGTCAGCATCAAGGGTTTGCTGCCTTTTTCATCTCCTTGTTGCGGCTCATAGGTCACCGATGTAGATGAGGGGTCAAATGCATTTATCTTGTTCCATCCATTAGTACCACTTTGCAGCAAGGTATCAACGTTAAACCCTTTTTGCTGCACTTGAAGCATAGCTGCAGATGGCATAGCTACCGTTGCATATGGATTATTCATTTGCTCAAAAAACTGATGGTATGTACCCGTATATACACTATTTACAACATCCGGCGCACTGTTCTTATCCGGGTTAACCATCATACCTGCTGATAAGCTGACACCCAACTGTCGTAAAACCGGGTTAACAACCGCACGGTGCTGTGGCTCGGCTGTGATCAGCATATCACCGCCTGCTGCTAAATAATGCTGTATACGTTCGGCTGCGTTGCTGCTTAATTGCCTGGCAGGGTCGCCTAATATTAATAGGGTTGTGCCGGCCGGCACATCTGCAATGTTCAGATTCGCGCTACATACATCAAAGCCCTGGTTTATTAACGATTTCCTTTTTTTACGGGCGTTGCTAAACAATTCGTAGCTCCTGTCACCTTTTAGGGTTATACTGCGTTCGTCATCCCCCTCTGCAAAAACTATTTTTTGGTTTGGGGTTATCAGTTTTTTTATTGCCGCGGTTATCTCAGCCTCTTCAGGGAATTGGTTGTTTTCGTTATACAATCGCAGGTAACTGCTTTTACCGTGATAAGATAATCGGCGCACAAACGTATTTCCTTCCGGGTTCAGATCTATTATCTTGCGGATCTGGCCCGGAGGCAAAAAGTCTTTAAGATCAACCTGTAAATTATCCGCCACTTTTTCTGCAATCTGTTTTACGCTCAGGCCTTTAATATCGCCCTGGTAGATCATATTGGGGTTACCCGCCAGGTCAGTCGCATCATAGTAATAAACATAGTTCATTTTAATGCCTGGTATAAACCTGCGGAAATCCTCAAATCGCAATAGGTCGGTGTTTCTGGATACCGGCAAACCCGCGTAAACATGCTGATCTAACAAATTTACATAAGTGGTTATTTCAAGCGGCCCACGTATCTGTTTGGCTATGGCCTGGCTTGCGGGTGTTAATGTTTCAGATTTTTGAGCGGTAACATCCCAATAAAGAATATTTAACGGCCTCGAACTAATATAGCCACCCAGCAAAACAACTACTATCAGCGCCAGGTATTTACCCACCTGCACCGTAAACGCTTTTGCTTCGCGCCCGGCTTTAAGGCGCAGGATGGTTAAGCCCAGGAACAACGAAATAATAAGCAGGTAATAAATAACGTCGCCGGAAGCAATCAGGCCGTTCAACATATTTTCGGTACGGCCGGATAACGACAGGAAATAAGTAAGGTCCCTCACAAAATCGATACTTTGCCCAAGGCTGCCAACATACTTTAGAACCGCAAATACTGCAAGTGTGCTTATTGCAGCAACTACCTGGTAACCCGTAAGGCTTGACATGAACAGGCCGATAGCGGCATAAGTAGCCGTAAGCAGGAAAAGCGATAACAAGCCCGCGCAAATAAGGCCGACATCAGCATCTTTTATTATTGACGCGCCTATGAAACTGTAAATGCCTAAAATGCCTATCAGCATTAACGCATAGTATATTATAGCCAGGTATTTACCCAGTATAATCTCCCTTATTTTCACAGGGGACGATAGCAGTAGTTTGATGGACCCGCTGCTGATCTCGCGGCTGACAAGCCCCATCGTAAGCAGCGGTATATATAAATACAGCGTTTGCAGCACTTTATCAAACAGGCCGTTTATGCCCGGGAAAAGAAGCTGTGTTAGATTATTTGCCCGCTCGCCCATCATAAAAAGTTCCTGGAAACTGCCCAGCATGCCAAAAAAACCTGTGCCGGCCTGCACCATAAATATGGCCAATACCAGCCAGGCAACGGGCGAATAAAAAAGAATGCTGATCTCCAGCCGGGCTATTTTAAATATCTTGATCATAAAGCTTTAGGAGTTTTGTTTGATAATTGGGCGAAGATCTCGTCGAGGCTGCTTTTCTCCAGCATGATCTCGGTTAGCTGCCAGTCATTGGTTACGGCCATCTCAATAATTCTGGAAGAAACTTGCATACTGGTATCAAAGTGTAAGCGGATTCCCCCGTCGTTCAAAAGTTCTGTTTGGGTAATGCCTGTAATACCGGCCAGGGTTTTCATTGGCGGTGGATTACGCATATAAACCAAAAGTGAGTTAGGCAATATGTAATTGTTAAATGCTGACATGGTATCGGCGAAAACCATCCTGCCGCCTTCTATCATGCGGATATCATCGCAGGTTGCCTGAACTTCAGATAATATATGCGACGAGAAAATAACAGCCCGCTCTGTTGCTATTTCTTTTATCAGCTTGCGTACTTCCAGTATCTGGTTAGGGTCGAGGCCGTTTGTAGGCTCATCCAGCACCACTAATTTGGGGCGATGAATAATGCTTTGAGCAATACCCACCCTCTGGCGGTAGCCACCGCTTAAATTATTGATAACCCGTGACCGGAAATGAGCTATCCCGCATTGTTCCATAGCCGCATACACCGCGGCTTTGATGTTATGCCTGCTAATGTTACGCAGGTAACCGCAATAAGTTAAGTATTCACTTACGGTAAGATCAAGGTGCAAGGGCGCATTTTGTGGCAGGAAACCAATATGCATTTTTGCTTCTTCGGGGTTTTTCCTGATGTCGATACCATCTATATGCACCGTACCTTCCGTTTGGTTAAGCACGCCGCATAAAATATTCATGGTAGTTGATTTACCCGCCCCATTTGAGCCAAGCAAGCCAAGCACACCCACTTTCCTAATTTCGAGGTTAATGTCGCGTATTGCCCACTCGCGGCTGTATTTATGCGATAGTTGCGACGCTTTTACTATACTATTTTCCAATTTGTTTTAAGATTAAGCCCCTTATGAGGATGCTTTGTATATCGTAAGACAAGGTGGTTAGTTAACTGGGGTATCGCCGATAAAAATAATTAGGCAACATTATAAATTAATGCCTGATCATCCAGAGTAAGTAGATGTATTGGAGAAGCCCCAGCCTGCTGCGCAGATGCTTTAGAGCGTTCGAAACTTGTTTTTTAACCGTTTGCTCGGTGGTTCCCATTATTGCCGCAATCTCTTTATGGCTTAGATGCTGCCTGCGGCTCAGCTCAAATACTTCGCGCATACGCGGCGGAAGCTCAGCTATTTCCTTTTCTATCACATCGCGCAGCATTGATTCCCGCACGCGGTGATCGGTAAGCGCGGTTTTTTGTTGCGAATACTGCTGTATCGAATTAATATACTTTTCCTGTACTTGCTTTTTGGCAAATAAATTGAGAATGTGATTCCTGACACTGGTATACAAATAACCGGATAAGTTATTGCCGATTTGTATCACTTCCCTTTTTGTCCACAGAGCTGAGAAAACTTCCTGGATAGCGTCCTGCGCCTCAACATGGTTGCGTGTTTTATTCCAGGCGTGGTTATGGAGTATGAGTTTATAGCGATCATAAATTTCAGTAAACGCAAACCGGTCCCCGGATCTTAATAGTTCCGTTAGATCAGCATCTGAATATCTACTATAATCTGCCAAGAAAATTAAATCATCATTAATTAAAACACCGCTTCACAAACAAGCGCAAATATTCACTAAAGTAACAAAAGATTCCATATTTAAATATATAAAATCCTGCACTTCCCCGTGGTGCGGTGAATGTAAGATTCATTTGGGATTGAAATCACGCCTTACGGGGACACCGCATTGCCTATGATTTTGACGTTTAATTTTTCTTTAAGCTGCTTCATGTCATAAGCGATTTTCGCGTCGACTATTTTCGCATAATGCTGCGTTTGCCGTAAATTCTTGTGGCCAAGCATTTTTGATACTGTTCCCATTGGCACGCCATTGCCTAAGGTCACTGTAGTTGCAAAAGTGTGTCTGGCTACGTGAAAGATGAGCAGTTTGTCGATATCGCATCGTTCGGCGATCTCCTTTAAATACTCATTCATCTTCTGGTTTGTAAGCACCGGGAGCACAACATTTCGGATCTGACATTGCGGGTCATCCTCGTATTTTTTTAAAATATGAAGCGCTGCCGGAAGCAATGGGATCCACGACGCAGACTCTGTCTTTTGCCTGTTCTTAACTATCCATTGCTCACCATCAAACCGTTTGATCAGTTCTGACCGCCTAAGTTGTTTAGCATCAATATAAGCCAGACCTGTATAGCAGCAGAATACAAAAATATCACGAACATTACTGAGCCTTGCCGAGCGCAGTACTTTAGTGGCCACGCGCTCCAGTTCATCCTCCGTTAAATATGGCTTCTCCACCTCTCTACGATTAAGGTTGTAACCAGCAAATGGGGCGCTTTTAAGCCAGCCATATTTGACACACAGCAATACAGTCTTCTTGAAATATGTGAGATACTTCATAGCCGAATTATGCTGGCACTTTCTGACACTCTTTAGCCAGAATGCGTACTCGCTGATAAACTCGTAATTTAGCTTTCGAATATCTATATCCTCCTCACGATACTTCCATTGGATGAATGATCTCGTATGGTTAAGCGTTCGCTTAAACAGATCAAGAGTGCCGGGAGAGTATTCCTGCGGGACAAGCGCAGCAATCTGATCGTTGTGCCCCTGAAAAACTTCCAGGATCATCTTGCGGTTGTCAATACCGAGCATCTGGTTTTTAATGGCTTCAGCAGTGATCTCACGGTCACTATCCATCAAAAATTTCCTCGCCTGATGCGCTTGCTGCAACAGTGTATCAAGGTGGGTATTGATACTTCTTGAACCTTCCCCATTTCCTGTGGCTCGCCCAAGCCCTGCATTCCATCGGCCAGGATCCCACAAACGCTTGGTAGACAACTCATTTGAGCGTCCGTCAACCGTAATTCTAAGATAAATGTACATTTCTGTGTTCTCTACTTTTCGGCCATGTTTTAGGAAAAACATAAAACCAAGGGTCTTTTCTACCATAATCGAGCATTTTTTGGGTTTACAAATGTCGATTTTAAAGCCATTTTTACAAGATGTCAATTTTTATAACATGCTGTATTTCAGTTAATTACATCACTTTTCCAGCGTCATTTAAAAAAAAACAGGGACTACACGAATCGCGTAGAAATATATTGCGTTTTTGACATAAACTGATGCAGGGTTAAAAACAAAAAAGCCTGTAAATCGTTGATTTACAGGCTTTAGACATCTTGTGAATTAATACTCAGCGGTGAGGGAGGGATTCGAACCCTCGGTACAGTTTCCCGTACGTCAGTTTAGCAAACTGATCCTTTCGGCCTCTCAGGCACCTCACCGGTTGTTTTTTCAGAAATACTTTCCCTTTTTTCAGGGATTGCAAATATAGTAATTAGCTTAAGCTGTCAAAAAAATAAATCAGATTTTTAATAATCTATTCTCACGTGGTAAATACTCATCAGCATTCGTTTAAAAATCTGCTTGATAGTTTCCAGATCTTTCAGCGTTATATTACTGTCATTCAATTGGTTTTGATCAAGCTTATATTTCACTATGCGGTCTACCAGTATCCCGATAGATTCTTCATCCGGCTCTTTTAAAGAGCGCGAAGCCGCCTCAACAGAGTCGGCAAGCATCAAAACACCGGCCTCTTTTGAGAAAGGAATGGGTCCGGGATAGCGAAAAATGTTCTCGTTGATGAATTTTTCAGGAAAATTTTTCAAAAACGACTGGTAAAAATAATCTACCCTGGTGTTGCCATGATGGGTACGTATAAAGTCAATAACTATCTCAGGCAAATTTGCCTTACGGGCCATTTCAATACCTTTGCTCACGTGGCGAATAATTATCTGTGCGCTTTCTTCGTAAGGCAGTTTATCATGCGGGTTAAAGCCCGAGCTTTGGTTCTCTATAAAGAATAAAGGGTTCTCCATTTTTCCAATATCATGATACAATGCTCCTGCCCTAACAAGTAAGGCATTACCACCTATAGCATATATAGCATTTTCGGCCAGGTTTGCCACCTGCAAAGAGTGCTGGAAAGTCCCCGGCGCGCTGAAAGCCATTTCGCGTAACAGGGGCGCATTGGTATTGGTTAATTCAATCAGGGTAATATCTGAGGTAATAGCAAATACTTTTTCGAACAGATAAATAAGCGGGTATGCAAGTAATGTAAGCAGCACACTTACGGCAAAAGGTATAAAGTCTACCCAATCTATAGTTGTAAATGTCCCCTCCCTAACTAATGAGATACCGAGGAAAGCCACAAAATAAGTAAAAGTGATAATAAGGGCCGATATCAGGAATTGCTCGCGGCGGATAAGGTTTTTGATACTGTAGATAGATACCATACCGGCGGTTATCTCAAAATAAGCAAATTCAAAGCTATTGGGTACAAAAAAACCGGCTATAAGCACTACAAGCAAATGGATGTTCAGTGCCAAACGGGTATCAAACAATATACGGATGATAATAGGTACTATACAATATGGTATATAGTAAAAGTTGGGCAGTTGTAATTTTATAGCCAATGATAAGGTTGCCAGCATAGCCGTAATTACCAATAGTATCAGGCTTACCAAACGGTTATCATCGTATATATCCCGCCTAAAAAGGTATAGGAACACCATTAATAAAGTGATGGTGATACCTACAAGTAAAAATTGCCCCAATAACACCAGGGTATGGTTACCGTTGGTACGCGCATTATCTTCAAAAGCTTTTTTGTACGATGCCAGCTTTTGGTAGGCCTCATCATTAATTACAGAACCTTTGCCAATAATTGTCTCCCCTTTTTGCACCATGCCGCGGGTTATGGATAGGTTCTCGGTAACTTCCTTTTCAAGCCGGGCGGTTAGTTTGGCATCGTAGGTTAGGTTGGTTTGCAACCTATCCTGCAATAAATTCAGTAAAAAAGGTTTATCAAGCCCGGGCATTTTACCAATTTCAAAATCGCAATAGGCTATGGCACGCTCGCGGGTAAAAAGATCGGCGGTGTTTTTATCGGTAGCAACATTATCGTTCAAAACTGTAATTGCATAATTTTTACCCGTTTGTTGATATTTGGGATTTAATTTAAGCATCCCCTTATCGTAAACCGCTTTTAAAATGGTGCTACCAGTTTGCAGGTACGTGTTTTTTTGTTTCTCATTTAAACCCGCAGCGTGCCACCTAATCTCAAAATCATTTTTAAAGCCTTCCAGTTGCTGTGCGGCTATATCATTATTAAGTTGGTAAATAGGTGTTACCGCACTTAGTGCCGCTTTTTGATCGGCGTCTATTTCGGCGTTAGTTTTTAATATGGCAAAGTTATAGGGCGATACCAGGTCTTTTTGGTTCCAGATCCTGCCTTTTTCATATTCATAACCAAATTTTGCCTGCTTGGGTAAAGCATATACAATTACGGCTACGCTTACCAGCATCATAAAAAATTTAACATTTAAGGCGTATTTACGCAGTAATGCTTTTTGCCGGGACGATGAAAGTTTTGCCATTAGACGTGTTTATCCAATCAAAAATAATATAAGTTTCGGTTATCTGTATTTTTTCTTGTTTATCTCAAAATAAAGTTGATATCTTTATGATATCATTTTAAATCAAAACTTAATCATGAATAACGAAAAGATCACCACAGCACCATCAGGCTATTTAGCCTTTGTTTTAGTACTTGTGCTAATTGCCGGCGCAGCGTTTGCTTTCTACCTGGAACAGCCTGCAATAGGCGCAGTAATATGCGTTATAAACTTTATATTTATTTTACCGGGACTAACCATTGTAAACCCCAACGAATCTAAAGTACTTACCCTGTTTGGTAAATACCAGGGCACAGTAAAGCAGGATGGCTTTTTTTGGGTTAATCCTTTTACCGTTAAAAAGAAAGTATCCTTAAAAGCATTTAACCTTAACGGCCAGCAGTTAAAAGTAAATGACAGCGTAGGTAACCCAATAGAAATTGCCGCCGTTATTGTATGGCAGATTAAAGATACCGCCAAAGCCATTTTCGCGGTAGAAAATTACCTGCAATATGTAAATATACAAAGCGAAGCTGCCGTACGCCATTTGGCTAACTCGTTCCCATACGATCATATCGAGGACGAAAACGCCAGTATCACGCTGCGTGGCGGATCTGAGCAGGTTGGGATACTTTTGGTTCAGGAACTAAACGAGCGCCTTGAACGTGCCGGCATTGAAGTTTTAGAAGCACGCATCTCGCACCTCGCTTACGCCCCCGAGATTGCCCACGCCATGTTACAGCGTCAGCAGGCATCGGCTATTATATCGGCGCGCAGGCTTATTGTTGAAGGTGCCGTTGGCATGGTTGAAATGGCCCTGCAAAAAATGGAAGAGAAAAACATTATTGAGCTTGACGAAGAGCGCAAAGCAGCTATGGTAAGCAACCTGCTGGTTGTATTGTGCGGCGATAAAAGCGTATCGCCTATAGTAAACACAGGCACTTTATACCATTAATGATGAGTACTGATCAACGCGATTTTGCACAGGTTAAAACCACCGAGCTGTTTATTACACGACATGGCTGGTTTAAGCGGGAGTATGAACTTACCGACGGCCAATTTGTATATGCTAAACTAAGCTACCGCTCCAACTTTAAGCGCGACGCCATTATTGAACTGCCGCAAAACAGCTGGACAATTAAGCGCAAGGGTTGGTTTAACCGCACCCTTTTGCTCAACCTGGGCGAAGATGATACCATAGGCAATTTAATACCCGAAACATGGAAAAGAGATTTTAACCTGAAACTCGACGATGGTTTTGAAGCTACTTACCTGTATAAAAAGTTGTTCTCAAAATCGCTTGTGCTTACCAACGGGCAATTGGGCGATATTTTCCAGATCACCCAAAAAGCATTTAGTATTAAACAGCCATTTACAGTAACTATTGATTTGATTACAAAGCCGGATAACATGCCCCCCCTGCCATTATTGATCATGATAGGGCTGCATGTAATATTGTTACGCCAGCAACAGGCAGCATCACAGTAATATTATGGCAGAGAAAAAAGCATTTGTATTAAGGATAAACCCCGATGTGCTCAAAGAGATTGAGGCCTGGGGTGCTGATGAATTTCGCAGCACCAACGGGCAAATTGAGTTTTTGCTGCAGGAGGCGTTAAAGGCCCGTAAAAAAACATCACGCAAAAAAAAGGATACTGAATAATTGGTTAATGATTTGTCTCGTTTGTTCCATTTAGAAAACGGGACAAACGGGACAAACGGAACACATTGATAATGAATTAGTTATTACTAACAATAGCTTGTCAGTACCTAAATAAATACTTTACAACTATGCTTTAAAAAACTCATATACAGAGTTTTAACAAAATACTACCTTGTTTCATTTTCTCTAAAAATGGTCAAGATGCGGGAAGGGAACACAGCAGAGAAAAATAGCTTTTTTTCGCCCTTTTTCGCCCTCAGTACGGCCTTTTTAACGTTTAATGCAGTTAAAAAGAGGCATAGCTATATTAATTAAATTATTGATTATCAATTAATTGAAAATAATAACCAGTTCCGTTCTTTTCAAAATGGAACAGGGGCTTTGCCCGATTTTTCAAAAAGTCACTTACAACTACTTGCCGCTCAGCAAACCATCCAGCGTAACTGAAACATAGTATATGCCGCCAATGGTTGGGCCGCCTGCGTATTGTATGTAGCGTTTGTTGGTGATATCTGTAGCGCCAATTTTAAATGTTGCATAATATGCTGGCACACGTAATGTAACCTGCGCATCAAGCGTGTGTATAGCCGGAACATTGCCGGTTACCAGCGGGCTCTCCCACAGATATGCCTGCTGCCATTTGTAAACCACGTTAAAGCCAAGGTTTTTAACTACTTCGCGGTTACCGAACGAGAAGTTACCGCTCCACTCAGGCGTGTTAAAGCCGGTCACGAATATATCTGAGGTTTGCTGTGCCTTCAGTTTGTTGAAGCTTACGTTGCCCGATACCGTGTATCGCTGATAAAAATTATAGCTTAAACCTGCCGATGAGCCATAGTTGTTATAAATATTCTTAGCATTGGTGTACACCCGGTAGCGGCTTTGACCTGCGCTTGCAGCGTTGGCAGTTGTTGCAGTTGTAGGGTCGCGGTTAACATCGAGCATGGCCAATACGGCGGCATCTGTGCCAACTGTGGTTCCGTTTGGTACAAATACTTGTACCTGGCCTAAAAAGCCGTTGTACCGGTTGGCATAGGCATCTATATCCAAAAACACCTTGTTATCAAAGAAGATCCCTTTGTAACCAACCTCGAATGAGGTGATCTGCTCGGGGCGTGCTTTTGGCAGGTTGGCTACCTGTAATAAGCTGCGGTTCGCCAAGGCTGTGGCATCATCGCCAGTGGTTGATTGCGCTTTTACAGCGGCATTAAACGCCGTAACCGATTGCTGGGTGTAGCTATTATCCAAATAACCTAAGCCATCATTAATAAAGCCTAAACTGCCTACACGTTTAACACGCCCATTGTTTACGTATGATAATGCTTCAAATAACGACGGGAAACGGTAACCGTTCTGGAAAGTGAACCTGAAGTTATGGTTTTGGTTTGGCGAATAAACCGCCGCCAAACGTGGCGTAAACTTAGGGTCGAAGTATGGGTTGCGGTCCCAGCGGATTGAACCGAATAATTTTAACTTTTCATCAAAAAAGGTTTTGGTAACCTGTGCAAGGGCGCCGTATTTTTTGTAGCTCACGTTCTCGCCGAAGCTGCCGTCTGCCAGGGGAGTGTTCCTGTCGGCAATTGGGCGGCTAAAGTCAACAAAGTTATTGCCATCAGGGGTTATCTCATAAACGCGTACATCGGCGCCAACCAAAAGGTCAACGAATTTCACGTGCCTGGTCAGGTCCCATTGCGCTTCAGCATTATACATTTTGCTTTTTTGTACTAACGCGGCACCACCGGTTACCGGAGCGTTGGGGATCAGGCTCGATTTAATATCCCAATTGTTGATCCCGATAATGGTTTGGCGCAGATCATTAAAAGCCTGCGTACCGGGCTCTACCCTGCCCAGGTCGGCAGCGGCGCGTGCTGCATCATTAGCAGCGGCAAGGTTAGCTGATGTTAACGAACCGCCATGCGTATTGGCATAAGCAGTAAGGGCGTTTTTGTAAGCTGTACCCCATGCCGAGTTACTGGCGTGGTTCAGGTCGAGGTTATCGGCCAGTGGTTTTACATTGAAAGATCTGCCGGTGTTCTCGATAGATTCGTACGCACGTACCAGGAAATCGGTACCTTTTAATTCTATTTTGTGGTTTTGTACAGATGCACCATTCAGTGATATTTTATTACCGCGTTGAAAAACACCATCCATGTTGCCATAGCGGTAAGTGTATGATAATTGTGTAGTAGGGGTTATTTTATATGCCAGCGTACCATCCAGTTTCAGGTTGGTTACTTTGGGGTCAACCAGGTCAACTTCGTTATAACCGGTACGGGCAACAGTCAAATTTGGCCTTGCTACGCCATCCACAACAATACCTTTTATTGATACCGTGTTGCTCCCGGCAAGCGCATCATCGCCATATTTGTTCCAGCCGTCATACGCAGCGTTGCTGGTACCGGTTAGTTCAGGATAAGCCGGGTTGGCCGTTTTCAGGTTACCGGGGTTTTGATCAAGCCGGGTGTTTGACTGCCAATCTTTACCTGTTAAATAACTCGCGTTCACTTTAAAAGCAAATTTATCATTCCAGGCTTTCGCAAAGCGGATGGCAGTTTCGTTTATAGCGCTTGGGCTAACACCTATCCCATCCACATGGTTTATACCTGTACGATGGTAAAAGCTAAGCCCCTGTGTTTTAAACGGGTCTTTAGTAAATAAGTTTGATAACCCGTTGATAGCGTTTGTACCATATAAAGCTGCGGCTGCACCCGGGGTAATTTCTATACTGGCAATATCAAGTTCGGTTGGGCCAATAGCGTTACCAAGCGGTACACCTAAAGTGGCCGACTGCATATCCACCCCATCTGCCAGTTGCATAAACCTGAAGTTATTGGGGCTGTTGAAACCACGGGTGTTAGGTACCTTCATGGTGATACTGGTGGTGGTCATTTGTACACCTTTAACATTCTCCAGCGCATCGTAAAAACTTGGGCCCGGCGATTGCTTAAGCGCTGTGATACTCAGCTTCTCGATAGCCACCGGCGAGCGCAGCAATTTTTCTTCGCGGCGGGATGCGGTAACTACTACCTCGTTTATCAGTAATGCTTGCGTAGATAGCTGAATATTTAAATTACTGTTAGCATTTTTGATTAAAAACTCCTGGGTTTGAAAACCAACCGCGCTAAACACAAGGGTAAAAGGCAATTTGGCATTTGTTTGTAAAGTGAATTTACCGGTAGTGTCTGTAGCGGTTTTATTATCAGTGCCTTTTATAGTTACGGTTGTACCTACTAAAGGCTGGCCGTGTTCGTCGTTAACTTTACCACTTAAGGCGTAATTTCCGTTGAGTTGGGCCGAAGCCACGGCCGGGACAAGCGTTAAAAAGAGCACAATGAGTTTAAAGAAATTTGTAAAAGATTTCATGTAATAAGGTTGAAAGAAATGAGAAATGATTAATACGTGTTGTTATCCTGAGCGGGAATTAACAACAACAGCATGCAGTTAGGCGCTGCATGGAAGACATTGATACTGAAGTAAAGGCAATTAAATAATACATTGTCTATAGAATAAGTAGACAAATGTATCAAAACTTTTACTTCCTCCAAAAAAATGTAATATTTTTTGAAAAATAATATGTGTTAACCGCCTAAAAAGCCGCCATTTACAGCAGAAATGAGTATTATTGTCGACCAAACTTATATACTTTAATGTCGTTCAATTACCGCCGCATCATTATTAAAATAGGATCAAACGTTATTACCCGGGCAGATGGCCTGCCAGATGTGGAGCGTATTGCACACCTGGTTAACCAGATAGCCAAAATTAAGACGCAGGGTATTGAAGTGATCTTAGTTTCCTCGGGCGCGGTGGCATCCGGCAGGAGTTTGATATCGGTTTCCGAGAAATCGGATGCAGTGGCGGTGCGGCAGTTGCTGGCCTCTATCGGCCAGGTAAAGCTGATCAACACCTACTCGCACCTGTTCGAGAAGTTCAACATCCTGTGTTCGCAGGTTTTGGTAACTAAGGAGGATTTTCGCGACAGGTTGCATTACCTGAACATGCGTAACTGTTTAGAGATATTATTGCAGCACCAGGTAATTCCCGTAATAAACGAGAACGACGTGGTATCAGTAACCGAACTAATGTTTACCGATAACGACGAACTTGCCGGGTTGATCGCCTCTATGCTGAACGCGCAGGCCTTAATCGTTTTGACCAATGTGGATGGCATTTACACCGGCGACCCAAAACTGGAAAGCTCATCTGTAATCCAGGAGGTTAATGATGCAGGAATAGATTTCGCATCATTTGTAAGTTCGGGCCGGTCGCAATTTGGCCGTGGGGGCATGATCACCAAATCAACCATAGCGCATAAGGTGGCTAAGCTGGGTATTACGGTACACATCGCCAACGGCACAAAAGAAAATATCCTGACGGATGTACTGGCTAATAAAGTAATACATACCCGCTTTACCCCTACCAAAAAGGCATCAGGCAAAAAGAAATGGCTGGCCCACTCAGAAAACGCGGCTACCGGTGTGGTAAAGGTGAACGAGGGCGCCAAAACAGTGCTGATATCCAGTAAGGCATCGAGCTTGCTGCCGGTGGGCATCATCAGTATAGTATCCGATTTTAAGAAGGGCGAGATCATTAAGATAGTAGACGAGCATAACAAAACCATAGGCCTGGGCCTGGCCGAATATGGCTCAGACAAAGCCCGGGAACTCACCGGCCAAAAAAACCAGAAGGCGCTGGTACATTACGATTACCTTTATTTGCAGGGATAACATGGATTACAAACATTATTTCGAGAACGCTTTGATTGCCGGCAGGAACGCTGCCCTGTCGCCCGCTGTTATCAATAAAGTACTATTGGATGTGGCCAAAGCTGCCATCGAACAAACGGATTACCTGCTGCAGAAAAATAAAAAAGACCTGGAGCGCATGGACCCCGCCGACCCAAAATACGACCGCCTTACCCTTACCGCCGACAGGATAAAAGCCATTGCCGGAGATATAGAAAATGTGGCTGGGTTGGATAGTCCATTGGGTAAAGTGCTAAGTGAGAAAACCCTACCTAACGGTTTGTATATTAAAAAGGTACGTGTGCCACTTGGTGTAGTGGGCGTAATTTACGAGGCCCGGCCAAATGTTACGTTTGATGTATTTGCATTGTGCTTTAAAACGGGTAACATCAGCATACTAAAAGGCGGCAGCGATGCAGATAACTCTAACCGCGCCATCATGAAAGTTATCCACGGGGTATTATCGGCGCATAACATCGATGTTAATTTTGCTACCCTGCTACCTGTAGAACGTGAAGCTACCGAGGCTTTGCTAAACGCGGTCGGGTTTGTGGATGTATTGATCCCACGAGGTAGCCAATCATTAATTAACTATGTGCGCAGCAGCAGTAAAGTACCCGTGATTGAAACAGGCGCGGGTATTGTACACACCTATTTTGATGAAACCGGCGATCTGGAGAAAGCTATTGCTATTATCGATAACGCCAAAACCCGCCGGGTAAGTGTTTGCAACGCGCTGGATTGCCTCATCATCAACAGCAAACGCCTGGGCGACCTGGTGCACATCACCGAGCCGCTTGGTGAAAAAGGCGTAAAAATTTATGCCGATAAAAAAGCTTACGAAGTATTAGATAGCCTATACCCTGCCGAACTTTTAGAACATGCGCAGCCCGAGCATTTTGGTATGGAGTTTTTATCGATGACAATGTCGATCAAAACGGTTGACACTTTAGAACAGGCGTTGGAACACATCGCCATCAATAGTTCTAAACATAGCGAGGCCATTCTATCTGAGGATGAGCTGAATATAGAAACTTTCCTTAACCGGGTTGATGCCGCTGCGGTGTATGTAAACACCTCAACCGCCTTTACAGATGGCGCACAGTTTGGCCTTGGTGCCGAAATTGGCATCAGCACCCAAAAACTCCACGCCCGCGGGCCAATGGGCTTGGAAGAGTTAACGAGTTATAAATGGATAGTTAAAGGGAACGGGCAGGTGAGGATACCTTAATATCCCACATATCACTGCGAGCTTAGAGATATGAAACCACCATTTTACCCTCCTCTGACCCAAGCAATAAACACCATAAACTGTAAAACCTTATCTTTGCACCCAATATGAGTAAGCACGGTAGGATATTGGTGGCAATGAGTGGCGGAGTTGATAGTTCTGTAGCGGCAGTAATGCTGCATGAACAGGGCTATGAGGTCATTGGCCTTACCATGAAAACCTGGGACTACGCCGCAAGCGGTGGCAGCTCTAAAGAAACCGGTTGCTGCAGCCTGGATAGTATCAATGATGCGCGTGCTTTGGCCGTTGGTTATGGCTTCCCGCATTATATACTGGATATCCGTAACGAGTTTGGCGATTTTGTGATCGATAACTTTGTTGACGAATACCTTGCCGGCCGCACCCCTAACCCTTGCGTACTGTGCAACACCCATATTAAATGGGAAGCCCTTTTAAAACGCGCCGATAAACTGGATTGCGAATTTATCGCGACAGGCCATTACGCCAACATCCGCGAGCAGGACAACGGCCGCTACGTAATATCAAAGGGTAAGGACGAAAACAAAGACCAGTCATATGTACTTTGGGGTGTATCGCAGCAAAACCTTGCGCGTACAAAATTCCCATTAGGGAGTTTTTCTAAGCCTGAAATACGCCAGATGGCTGTTG
>NZ_JBAZRC010000008.1:0-62174 GCF_041663085.1 Mucilaginibacter sp. | reverse complement strand
TAAGCGAGGACGCTTCCGCCCTTGTTGGTGTTGTCACCAACAAGCCGCCATGCATCCGGATATCATAACCGACGGGGCCATTTTCCGCCCTTGTTGGTGTTGTCACCAACAAGCCGCCATGCATCCGGATTATTCCTATATTCGGATATCATAACCGAGAATGGCCATTATCAATTTCGACTATCATCCTCAATTTTTCACCGCAACTATATTGCAATGGAAACCGCTCTTAAAAGACGACAGCTTTAAAGATATAATTATAAAAAGCCTGCGGTTTTTAAAGAATGAAAATAGCGTAAGCATTTACGCCTTTGTCATTATGCCTAACCATATTCATCTGATATGGCAAATACAGGATGGTTATAAGCAAAGCGCTGTTCAGATGCGCTTTTTGAAATATACTGCCCAACAAATGAAGTTTAAATTATCAGATGCCGGCGATGAAAGGTTGGCTGATTTTAAAGTTACCGCCAAAGACAGGGAGTGCCAGTTTTGGGAAAGAAACGCTTTAAGCATCAACTTGTGGAGCCCTGAAGTATTTATGCAAAAATTAGATTATATTCACAACAACCCGTTACAGCCTAAATGGTATTTGGCAATGCACCCCGAAGATTACAGATATTCATCGGCACGGTATTATCAAACAGGAGAAGATGAGTTTGAGTTAATTTCGCATTACAGCGGTGATTAGCATGATGGGTTGTTGGTGACAACACCAACAACGGCAAAAACACTTTGCATTAAGCCACAAGCGAGACGCTTGCGGTAGCAGGGGGAGGCGGGTGTCCGCCGATTTGTACCAGCCATGCTCAAGATGCACACGCGACACGCGTGCGCCAGCATGTGTTGACGAGATTGGTAAATGAGATGCGGGTATCCGTTCGGTTGTACCGGCCATGCTCAATAGGCACACGCGGCACGCGTGCGCCAGCATGAGGTGGATACTTGCGGCAGCGTGTACAGATTAAGTTCTTTTAGTTATATTAATTAAAAAATGTTATGTTTAAAAAACCTAACAAATCACATAATGCGATACTCAAAATTTGAAATAAAAAGTTTCAAAGGAATAAAACATATAGTTTTAGATTTAGACAAAGAACCTAAGTCTAAAGTGTTTACTCTCATAGGTCTTAATGAAAGCGGTAAAACATCAATATTAGAAGCAATCGACTTTTTTCAAACAGATTTACCCGTAAAGGATCGGCATAAACTCATTTCAAAAAGCGAAAAAATTGATTTTAATGGGAGTGTTTCGGTATCGGCTACTTTTGTTTTAAATGAGTCAGATAATGAAAAAATTCAAAAATTTTCAAAGAAATTATTTTTCAAGTCATTTGAAATACTTAATTCAATAAAGGTTACCAAGTCCTATTATTATAAAAATTCAAATTTTACTAAAAAAAACAATGAATGGTTTATCACTCTTAAAGGCATAAAAATTAATGCTTCAAAATTAAAACTCATACCATTTAGTCATGACTCAACGAGCGATTGGCAAAAAATTGTGGCATTCATAAAAAAAGAACTATTTCCAAGTATATTATATTATCCTAATTTTCTTTTTGATTTTCCTGATAAAATATATTTATCAGATAATATAACCGATAATAAACTTGAGCAACTTATTTATAAAGATGTTATACAAGATATATTATATAGTATAAATCCCAAATTAACAATTGAGAATCATCTGCTTGAAAGATTAAAAAGCGATACTGAATCGAACAAAGAAGCTTTAGAACAGACTCTTGCTAAAATGAGTTTTGAAGTTACCAAAACTGTATTTGGAGCATGGGCAAAATTGTTTAATAGTTTTGGAAAAGAAATAGTTATTAAGGCTGGTGCAGAAGTTATTGGAGAAGACACCCTTTACTATTTGATATTTAAACTAAAAGAAAACGCGTCGCAATTTAATATTACGGAAAGAAGTTTAGGTTTTAAATGGTTTTTCTCTTTTTTACTTTTTACTGAATTTAGAAAAAATAGGGTTACTGAAAACGGAGAAATATTATTTTTACTTGATGAGCCAGCATCTAACTTACATTCAACAGCACAAAAAAATCTCTTAAACACTTTTAAAGAGATCATTAATAAATCTTCATTAATTTACACAACTCATAGCCATCATCTAATTAATCCAGATTGGCTTAATGGCGCATATATTATTAAAAATAAGGGTATAGATTACAACGAAACTTCGTCATTTAATTCTAATTCAACCGATATTGAAGCTACAATATATAAACAATTTTTGGCTAAGTACCCCGATCAAAGAGAATATTATCAACCTATTCTTGATACATTAGATTATCAACCAGGTTTGTTAGAAAAAGTAGATTCAATAATTATTACTGAAGGTAAAAATGACTATTATACTCTTAAATATATTAGTTCAATCTTTTTCAAAGGTAAATTTGATAAGTTACACTTATACCCAGGAGGTGGAGCTAATTCCAACAGCCTTGTAATTAGATTATATTTAGCGTGGGGGAAGTCTTTTGTAATACTACTGGATGGCGATAGTGCAGGTGAAAAAGGTAAAAAAGAGTACACAAAACTTCTCGGAAGAGTTGTAGAATCCAATACAATTACACTAACCGATATTAACAAATCTTTTAATGGCAAAGCGACGGAAGATTTATTTACAGATGACGAAAGATTATTTATTACCAAATATTTTGATAATAAAGCTACTGCATATAATAAAGGTAAATTCAATACCGCACTGCAAAACCTTTTATATGAAAAAAAACAAGTTCAGATTAGTAAAGAAACACTTGATGGTTTTGAAGAAATTTTCAAACACTTGTTGCTAAAAACAACGTCTTAAAAATTATTTATTTGGCGCTCGTCTACGACCCGTGGTTAAATTGAGATTAAATGCTTCACGATGTTCAGCATGACAAACTGCTTATCGCTTTATTAACACACCTCATTTAGCGCACGTGTGCCGCGTGTGCAAAATTAGAATCGCATGGCGGCGATTAGATGCTTCACGAGTTTCAGCATGACAAACTCCTATCGATTTCACTAACACACCCCAACCCCTCTCAAGGGGGAACTTATATTGGGTTACCCAACCACCTGCCCAAAGTACTCAACGCCACTCCTGTTTTATCGCTTATTTGCCTATAGGAAAACCCCTGCCCTTTTAACTCCTGCGCTTTGGCCTTTTTTTCCTGTCGGGTTTCGGTCGAGTTCTTTTGCAGGTGCTGGCGTTCCTGCGCGTAGCCCTCGAAAACAAAGTGCAGGTCGCTCAGTTCCCGGTGGATGCGGCAGAGGCATACGTTATGCTCGGGGTACAGTGTTTTGCCGCTGCGGTGTTTTACCTGTTTCAGGTACAGGGTATCGGCCATGGCGTGGCTTTTGCCAATGGCGAAGGCGCTGTCGCAAAAGTTCATGATCATCTTGCTGCCCTGCAAATCGTTCACGGTGATGGGTTTGGCGGCGTTGCGTTTTGGGGTATGCGCCAGTACCAGCATGCTTAGCTGATATTTGGCTTTGATGGCCTTTAGCTTTTTCATCAGCGGCAGGGCTTCGCCGGCGCGTTCGGTACCACCGGCCATATAGGTAAGGTTATCAATAATAAGCACCTGCGCTTTGGTTTTGCGGATGGCAGCGGTAATGGCGTTTTCCAGGTAGTCGCCATAGTTCTCATACAGGGCGGGGTTCTCGGCTTCGGGATTAAACTCGGCCCGGTAAAAGGTTTGCCCGAACGGGAAGCTCCCCCATTGCCTGTCGAAATACCGGCTCTCGAACTGTTTGCTGCTCATCTCAAAATCGATATACAGCACCCGGATTTGCGCCTCCATCTGGTTGTTTAAGTTACCGGTACAAACGCCCTGTGCCAGGTTATTACCCAACTGCACCGCCAGTATTGATTTGCCCAGGTTGGTATCGGCAAACAGGATGCACAGTTCGCCCTCCAACCAAAAATCGCCAAACAGTTTGCGTGGCATAGGTTTGCCATACTCCTGCCGCATCCAGTCGCCGGCGGTTTTAACCAGCAGCAGATCGGTTTTTTGCGGGTCGAGGTAAATGGATTCATCAAGCCCGTGTTTATGTAAACGTTCGCTGTTTTTACGTGCCTGTGTGCGGATGGCCTCTATAACGGGCGGGCGATAGAAGCCCGAACCTGGAGGTTCAGTTAAAAATTCTTCGATCATAAAAAGTTTAATTTCTGTAAATATACAGAAATATCTTTATTAAACAAAGAAATAACAACCGGATTTTATTGAAATATCCTGTCCCATTTTGTTCCATTTTGGAAAAAACGGGACACGCTTAAAATATTAATTATCTATAAATCAGATGTTTAATAAAAGTAGATTAATTCCTTTTATGGTCGTTTCAAACACTAAAAAGGCGTATTGAGGGCGAAAAAAGTCGAAATAGATCCTGTTATGCTGATGCTGCTTTTGTTGGATCTTCTTGAAAAAAACGGGACAAAAACAAAAAAGCATAAGCATCTGTAAAAAAGAACGTTACATGAAAATAGCAAAGTAAGGCTTCAGATAGAGGGCAGAAATTAAAACCACATTAAACTGATTATCAGCATGTTTCGTTTGTCCCGTTTGTCCCGTTTCAAAAATGGAACAAGATGTAAAATTATTTCTGAAACTCAGGTTTCAATTCCGCCTTCATCGCCTTGCGAAACTTCATCACTTTAGGTTCGGATACACTGCTGATGTACGGGTTATCACCATTGGTGCGGTAATACCCCTGGTGGTAATTTTCGGCAGCATAAAAAGCAGTAAATGGTACTACCTGCGTAACTATGGGGTTACTGTAATGCCTGCTTTCGTTTACTTTTTTAATGGTGCTTAGCAGGGTATTCTTTTCGGCATCGTTACGGTAAAAGGCTATGGAGCGGTAATCGGTACCCTCATCCGGGCCCTGGCGGTTAAGGGTGGTTGGGTCGTGCGCAAAAAAGAAAGCCTCGGCCAATGTAGCGTAACTGATCACTTTAGGATCATAATAAACCTGGGCCACCTCGGCATGGCCTGTATTCTGGCTGCTCACCTCCCTGTAGGTAGGGTTTTTGGTTTTGCCCCCTGCATAGCCCGATACCACTTTGCTAACACCTTTCAACTCGCTCATGGCCTCGCTCATACTCCAGAAACAGCCGCCGCCAAATGTGGCTACGGCCTGCCCTGCTACGGGTTTGGGTACAGGTGCAAAAGCATCACCATTATTATTTTTTGATTGCCCGTCGGCACAGCCGGTAAACATTAACAGGGCCGCGAAATATATTACTAAATTTTTCATGATCGTTATTTATCTGTTTAGTAGTATTTACGCAAACAACCTTACAATGGTTTAGGCCGATAGTCACGCGGGGGTAAACTATCGCCTCCCGTACTTTTGTTTGATCTGCCTCAGGATCTGGTCAACCCCGTTGCTTTTAATTTCGAATACGGTGCTCAGCATCATACCCAGTTTACCCGGCGGAAAGCCTTTATTGTGCATCCATTCCAGGTAGCTAATGGGCATATCGCATATCAGGGTATCTTTATACTTACCAAAGGGCATGCGGGTATTTACAATATCAATTAAAACCTGCGGGTCGGGTACTATATTTTCCACCGTGTAAATGTAGGATAATATTGTTTAAGCCGGTGGAAATGTTGGCGGTTGTCAGGCTACTTTTTTTAAATGCGGGGCGCATATAGGCTTCAGAAACTCATGTACCTCAACTTCAAATATCTCGCATATCTCAATAAGTTTCAACAGGGTTACTTTGGTATGCCCTAACTCAACTTTGCAGTACGCGTTTTGTGTTTGGTTAAGTTTAAAAGCCATATACTCCTGCGAGTATTTTAGTTGGGTGCGTTTTTGGCGAATGGCCATTGCGAGTGTTTTTCCGATTTGTAACATGGTAATATTTGGTTTTATTAAAGGCTTATTTAATAAACAAACGAGGAAAGTGTAAAAGCGGTTTCCGTAAGCCTACTTAAACTATAAAGCTAACAGTTGTACTCCCTGTAGTGGTAAATTTAATATTGTCAGTACATGCTCATAATTAACAGTCAAAGCATTCTGTGAAAACACAAAGCCAATACCCTTGTTAAAATATAAACAAAAACATGATGGAACAACAATTTGAAGCGGTACTTACCGGAACCGATACACCCGTAACAGGGATAGTTACACAAACTGGTAATGGCATTTACGAATTTAAAGCGATAGATGAAAGTATGGAGCTAACCATTGCCCGTGATAGTCAGGGAAACTGGGAACGCATTGCGGGTTCAGAACCTTATTTATCAAGCTGGATAGATGAACTGGCCGAACAGATACAAACCTCGTTATAATACTTACACACAATATGGAAAAGCGCGAATTAGGAAAATCGGGGATACAGGTAGTGCCGTTTTGCTTTGGTGGCAATGTTTTTGGGTGGACGGCCGACGAGAAAACCTCCTTTACCCTTTTGGATGCCTTTGTTGATGCCGGTTTTGATTTTGTGGATACCGCTGATGTGTACTCAAAATGGGTACCCGGCAACACCGGCGGCGATTCTGAAAGGATAATAGGCAATTGGCTTAAACAGGGCGGCAAGCGCGATAAGATCATCCTGGCTACAAAAGTTGGCAAACCCATGGCCGATGATAAAAAAGGCCTGTCTAAAGCTTATATCACTAAAGCTGTTGAGGATTCGCTAAAGCGCCTGCAAACCGATTATATAGACCTGTACCAGTCGCACGAGGATGATGCCAATACGCCCCTGTCCGAAACGATGGAAACTTTTGACAGCCTGATAAAACAGGGCAAGGTGCGCGCTATTGGTGCATCAAACTTTGGTGCCGACAGGTTTAAAGAGGCATTGCAGGTAAGCAAGGATAACGGTTTTGCCCGTTATGAAACCCTGCAACCCGAGTACAACCTATACGATCGGGAGGATTATGAGCATAAATACGAATCATTATGCCACGAGAATAATATTGGTGTAATTACTTATTACTCGTTAGCCAGTGGTTTCCTGACCGGCAAATACCGTTCTGAGGCCGATCTGGGCAAAAGTAAACGCGGCGGCGGTGTAAAAAAATACCTTAACGGCCGTGGATATAAAATTTTAGCTGCTCTGGATAAAGTAGCCGGAGAGTACAACACCACACAGGCAAGTGTTGCACTTGCATGGGTAATGGCCCGCCCGGGTATTACCGCCCCTATTGCCAGTGCCACCAGCATCCAGCAATTAAATGATCTGGCAAAAGCTGCTCAGTTAAAACTAAGTGGTGAAGCTATAGAATTACTTACTACCGCAAGTAGCTACTAATAAAGAACTATCAAAGCAAAAAAGCCATCCGTTGGTTAACGGATGGCTTTTTTGTATATATTGAGGCGGTAATTTTAGAACCTTACCGGGCGGTGCGAATCGCCACGGCCCATTTGGTTTTGTGCGAACTGCATGTTACCCCTGTCGCGGCCACCGCCATTATTGTCATTTCTGCTTGGTTGTGCAGGTTGGTTACCTCTATCACGTCCGCCACCGTTGTTATCGTTACGGTTTGGCTGGCCCCAACCGCCTTGTCCTCTATCGCCGCGTCCGCCGCGGTTATCGTTATTCCTGTTCGGTTGTGCGGGTTGGCCCCATCTGCCGCGGTTATCATCATTTCGGTTTGGCTGGTTAAAACCACGTTGTGGCCTGTCGTTTCGGTTATTGTTTCTGTTCCAATCACCACGGTTGTTATCTCTGTTCCAGTCGTTGCGGTTGTTATCAAACCTTCTGCCGGCATAGTTATCGTTCCTGCGGTTCCAATCCCTGTTAAAACCACCTCCCCATCTGCCACGGTATTCATCATGGCGCATATATGGCCTGCTGCCCCTTATTTCATATCTTCGGGCTGTGCGCCAATCGTAGTTGCGGTAAGCGCCGGGCAGGTAAGCTGCCGAGATCCAGCGGCCGCCATCCTGGTAATAATAGCAGTGGCGTGGTACACTGTAATAAGCCTCAACTTCGGGCAGGTAATAGTAATCATCGCTATCGTCAAATTCATCAGTATCATAAACTACTACAGGTTGTGGCGGCGGCGCGGGTACATAAACCCTGCGGGCCGGAATATTAAAACCAATATGAACTGATATTTGCGCCTGAGCACTGTTGTAAACCAAGCTACCGAATAATATTGCTGAGAGTATAACTGACTTTTTCATATCCTTAAAATTTATACATCTATGACGATAGCCGGATGCGATAGTTTAACAGGTTACTTAATAATATCGGGCAAAACGTTCCTGTCATCATATTTCTACAAAACACAATTCAATATTTAATGTATATTAAGTTAACTTTGGTTTACCAGTATAATACGAGGGTTTAGCCTGTTAAACCCTTATAAATCATCACCAATAAACACGCATACTAATGAAAAACAGATCGTTCAACTTTGTATTGGCGACCACGGTACTTGCCGGGTCGATGTTATTTAATGCTTGTAAAAGCAATGAAAGCAAAACTACCGCCGACAGCACCAACACTGCGTCTGACACCACAAAATCACCTTCGGGACTAACCATGCCAACAGGGTTTAATGCCGCAATTATTGCCGAAAACCTTGGCGGCACACGCCATATAGCAGTTTCGCCGCAGGGCGATATTTTTGTTAAACTTGGTAAGCCAAAAGATGGCAAAGGCGTTTTAGTTTTACACGAAAACAATGGCAAAGCCGAGATAAAAAATAGTTTTGGTGATTATGAAGGTACGGGCATTTATATCAAAAATGGCTATTTGTACACCTCATCAAACGAAGATGTTTACCGTTATAAGTTAAATGATAAAAATGAGGTTATTGACGCCACCAAACCTGAAACTGTAGTTAAAGGACTGTTAAACCGCAATCAGCACGAAGCTAAGGCTATTGTTTTAGATGATGCCGGTAACCTGTATGTAAATATAGGGGCGTACTCAAATTCATGCCAAATAAAAGACCGCGAAAAAGGCTCATTAGGCCAACCGGGATGCCCCATACTTGATTCGGCAGGCGGTATATGGCAATTTAAAGCTGATAAGCTGAATCAAACCTATAAAGACGGCGTGCGCTATGCTACCGGTTTACGTAACGTAGTAGGTATGGATTGGAATAAACAGGACAATCAGCTTTTTGTAATGCAGCATGGCCGCGATGCCCTCCATGATATATTCCCGGACATGTTTGACACCAAACAATCGGCTAACTTACCTGCCGAATGTATGTACGCTATTAAAAAAGGTGATAACGCGGGCTGGCCTTATATTTATTACGATCAGAATCAAAGCAAAAAGATACTGGCACCCGAGTATGGCGGCGATGGTAAAAAAGATGGTGACCCAACCAATAAATACATTAACCCCGCTGCTGCTTACCCTGCCCACCTCGCCCCTAACGGCTTGTTATTTTACACCGGGAGCCAGTTCCCCGAGAAATACAAGAACGGTGCTTTCATTGCCTTCCATGGTTCATGGAACCGCGCACCCGAGCCACAGGCAGGATATTACGTAGTTTTCCAGCCCTTTAAAGATGGCAAACCCGATGGTAAATGGGAAGTATTTGCCGATGGTTTCTCAGGTTCGGCAGCAAACACTGCAAAAGGCAGCGCCGAACGCCGCCCATGTGGTTTAGCACAAGGGCCTGATGGTTCTATTTACGTAACAGATGATTCAAAAGGAACGATATATAAGATCAGTTATAAAAAATAACAGATCCTTATTCAACAAAAAAGGCCTCGATATGAGGCCTTTTTTGTTATTCAGCAAGCGTATAATGATAAACAATACCTTGCTGTATCTTCCGTTTGATACGATTGATGCTTTGCTCAATATCTTCGAGCTGTTCTTTGGTAGTTGCTTCCATAAACGCATTACGGTATGCTTGCAAAGCCTTATTCCAGTCTTTGTTTTTTTCGGAATATAAGCCCAGCATGTCATAAACAGCGCCTGTGTTTACCCCGGGTGTATTCAATGCAGCATTCGCTACAATTTTTACCTGCTTATCCATTTTCAGGAAAACTACCAGGTTCAGGTAATGGAAATAATTATCAGAGAATAACGGGTCTAACTCCATACAGGTTTTAAAATGATAACCGGCAGTTTGGTAGTCCTTAAAATCGTAATAATATATCTTTCCTATCTGGAAATGCGCGCGTGCATACAAAGGGTCATTTGCTATCAACTCGTTCAGTAAATTCAGTGCTTTTGGTGTTTCGCCGTATGATAGCTCTTCCACAGCCTGCAAATACTTCTCTTCAATAGTATAATATGTGTCCATAAAAATTCAAATAAGTAAACCTATGGGCTAAAGCCTCAGGTATGTTTCAATAAAAAGTAAAATTGTGTGTTCCTGTGTTAAATCAGGTATACTAAGAGAAGAGTTGGATCCTTGATGCATAGCTCTTCTGCAGCGCGCCCATGGGCCGCTTAAAGGTGTTGCAGATGGCGTTTCTAAATAGCATCGTTTTAATTATTTGCTGCAAAAATACGGAATAGGCGGAAGATTTCAAAATATTAACGAATGAGTACACTGCTGTGGACGGTCTGTTAAGCCCCACTAACACGGCACATCTTTTTCCCGCGCGTCATTGCGAGGTACGAAGCAATCTCTGAACTTTGCATAAACATCTTGCATGTTAACATGCCTATCGGGAGATTGCTTCGTACCTCGCAATGACGTGTTGGATAGGCATCGGCGGTAAATTAATTACGCCGCTATTGCCTGGTTACCCTTACCTTTTTCTATCAGGTAATTATTCATCAGTTCGTTCTCGGAGATGATAACGCTGAAGTCTTCAAAGCGTACGCCATCTTCAAAAGCGTAAAGGGTGTAACCGCGTTTGGTACCATCGTAAGCGCCTAACTCGTAAACTTCTTCGTGATTTTTGGCTTTTATTTTTGCTCCGCTCACAAGCTGGTAAGCGTCGAATATATTTTCAAATGTTGTGTTCTTCATAGTACAAATGGCAATGCAATTTCTTTGCCATTTATTATCCAAACCAACTGTAAAGCTCATTTTGCTGTAAACTGTCTTTTTCTTTACCTGCAATGTCCTTTAAAACAGCCCCCTCGCTCATCTGTATAATCCGCGAACCATAGTTCCCGGCGTCCTTTAAATTATGCGTTACCATAATTGCAGTAAGGTGGTATTCTTTGATCAGGCCATCTGCAATACGCAAAACGTTTTCGGCAGAGCGCGGATCGAGCGCCGCGGTGGGTTCATCAAGCAGCAGTATCTTGCAGGTATCCATCACACTCATTAACAAAGTAAGCGCCTGCCGCTGACCGCCGGATAGCGTGCCGATGGGTTGCTCTACTTTATCTTCCAGCCCCATGCCAAGGGTAGCTATTTTATCACGCACCAACATTTTAAACTGTTCGTTTTTACCGATGGAAAGCCCCTTGGTCTGCGTACGCAATGCTGCTAATCGGAAGTTATCAATAATACTCAGATCGGCAGCTGTACCTAATAAAGGGTTTTGAAAAATGCGGGCTATCCATTTGCTGCGTTGATACTCGGGCAGGCGGGTGACGTTAGTTCCATCGATGGTGATAGTACCACTATCCGGTAGAATATTACCCGCAACCAGGTTAAGTAAGGTGGTTTTCCCCGACCCGTTGGAGCCTACTATCACCACAAACTCGCCGGCATTTATTTGCAGGTTTACATTATTTATGGCGATAACCTCATTTGGCTTGCCTGTATTAAATGTTTTATGGATATTATTTAGCTGTATCATGCCTGCCTCCCCGTTAAACGCGGCAAGCCGACTATCAACAATACAAATACAGCCGTTACAAGTTTAAGCAAGTTGGCATCTACCCCAATATTGAGCGTAAGCGCCAACACAAACTGAAAGATAACTGCACCAGCCATCACCAAAACCAAACTAAGCCATACCGATTTGATGCGCAGCCAGTTAATAATAGTTTCGGCTATAATAACAGAACCCAGTCCAACTATGACAATCCCTATCCCCATGCTGATATCCGCAAAGCCCTGCAATTGTACAATCAGGTAACCGCTTAATGCTGTTAATGCATTTGCAAGAGCCAGGCCGGTTATTTTCATCCGATCGGTGTTTACACCCAAGGCACGGATCATGGGCTCGCTGTTGCCTGTAGCACGCATGGCAATACCGAAATCTGTTTTAAGCAGGTAGCCAATAAGCAGGGTTACTATCAATACAAATCCAATTAATATGATCAGCGAGTTTTGGTTAACATCTGTAATTAAATTCACTACCGAAAACAAGGTGGGTAAGTTTAAAAGCGGCAGATTTGAGCGGCCAAGAATGGTAAGATTAACCGAATAAAGCGCCGTCATCACCAAAATACCGGCAAGCAGTGCGTTTATTTTTAGTTTGGTATGGATAATGCCCGTAAGCGCACCAGCTATCCCACCCGCTAACAGCACGGCAGGTAAAATGATATACCCGGGCTGATGATGCGTAAGCATTGCCCCTGTTACCACCCCGCCAAGCGTGTAGCTGCCATCGGTAGTAATATCCGGGATGTTAAAGATTTTCATGGAGATAAAAATACCGAACGCTATCCCCGCGAAACACAATCCCTGTAATAAAGCGGTTAGGTAAAAATCCATTATTTTACAGCTTCAAACCCGGCAGGGATAGTAATGTTATATTTTTTGGCAACTGTTGGGTTGTATACTCGCTTCCTGATCTTTACCATCTCCAGCTTAATGCCGTCGGTTTTGTGCGTTTTAAGGTATTGCGCCGCCTGCAGACCCGATTGGTAACCCCATTGGTAAATATCGGCACCAAATGCTGCTACGGCCCCCCGTTGCACTAAACCCGCTTCACTGGTAAAAATGGGTACATTCTTTTGGTCACAACTTTTTTGGATGGTTTCGAAAGCTGCAAACACGGTGTTATCCGGGTTGGCAAAAAAAGCGTCAATACCCTTGTTTAATAACGCCTGCGTTACCAGTTGCGCATCGGCCGACGAATTTAGAGGTAGCGCTATTATCTTTACATTCAATTTTGCAGCCAGCCCTTGTATCCGTTGCAAAGCATCGGCCGATTGCGGCTCGGATTGATTATAGATCATCCCGATGGTTAACTGCGCACCTTTTGGCTTTAACAGTTGGGGAATAATAGCAAATGAAGTATCAATATAGTTCAGTTCTTCCATTGTGCCATACAAGTTTGCCGGGGCTTTACCTGCGGCATCTGTCACCTTCATCCTGTCGGGTGTTGGCGATACCATCTGAAAGATAGGGATAGTTTTGGTTTTCTGAATAGCGGCTACTGTAGCCAGGGTTGTTGAGGTAGCCAGCAGGTCAACCTTTTCTGCCACAAACTGGTTAACCATCTGTGTTAGGGTTGGGATGCTGCCCTGGGCGTTGTTGTATTTAATGACCACTGTTTTTTGTTCTTCGCTAAAGCCATTCTTTTTTAAGGCATCAATAAAGCCTGTTTTGGCCTGCGATATAGTGGCATCTTCAAATGCATCAATAAAACCTACAACCGGTACATTATTTTTAGTAGATGATGAGCAGGATTGAATAACAATAACAACTATTAATAATGATAAAATACGTAGATATTTCATCCCACTAAGGTAAATAATCAGCCCCAAAAGAAAAACATTAAAATGCAACGTTTTAGCAGGTAAAAGCGTCTTTCAGGTGCATATTGATTATATTTACTACTATTAACATCCTTTATGAAACTTAAACTTATACTATCCGTAGCCGTATTTTTAACTACAAACAGTTTATTCGCTCAAACCACACCGGCCAATCCATTTGAAGTATACGGCAACCAACAAAGCCAACTGATACACAAAGCCTATGAAGCACGCGATGGCGAAACGGGTGTAAAATTAATGACTGAACTTACAGCAAAATACAATCAGCTGGCATCCGCTGATAAACGCACCTATAAAGGTTTTATTACCAACAACTATTATAATTTAAGCTGTCTTTATTCTATTATCAACAACAAACCAAAAGCGTTTGAATACCTGGATAGTGCCGTTAATAATGGTTATATGAACTACAATCACTTGCTGGAGGATACCGACTTCGCCAACATCAAAAACGAACCTAAATTTAAACAGGTAGCACAATCCCTGCGCGGCGTGGCCGATTACAAATACATCCTGCAAAAGGCAGAAAAGTTTAACCCTAATGATCAGCGTAAAGTTCCTGCATTCACCTATCAACCGGCAACAGATCCTAACCTGGTAGCCATCCGCAAGAATTTTAAGCTTGATTCTATAGCAGGTAAGGGCGATGAAAAATCAAAAGCCATTAACCTGCTTAAATGGGTGCACAACACTGTACAACACGACGGGCAGCATGAAAGCGGAATCCAGTTCATCAATGCTAACGAGATCATCAGCAAGGCTACTGCTAAAAAGATAGGTGTATCATGTGGTGAACTGGCTACTACTTTGAACGAATGTTACCTGGCTATGGGCTGGAAATCGCGCAAGGTGTATTGCTTCCCAAAGGATAGTTTGAATGTAGATTATGATTCGCACGTTATTAATGTAGTTTACCTGCCAAGCTTAAGCAAATGGGTTTGGATGGACCCTACTAACAACGCTTACGTAATGGACGATAACAAAAACCTGCTGGGCATTGCCGAGGTTAGGGAACGCATTATAAAAAACCAGCCCTTATTTGTAAACGATGATGCCAACTGGAACAATCGTGAAAAAATAACCAAGGAGTTTTACCTGGATAATTATATGGCTAAAAACCTGTACCGGGTTTACAGTCCGCAACATAATGAGTATAACTACGAAACACGCGATAAAAATAAAACCATCACCTATATAAGCCTTTTGCCTTTAGAATATTTTAAACAAAGCCCCGATAAAAGCGAGGATACAAACAAAAACACCAACTTTACTATAGAGCGTTACCGCACCAATAATGCCGATGCATTCTGGAAGGTTTCGGCAGGTAAATAGCTGTAAGTATTCGTTCATTTTTAAACAATCTGGCTATAATTGCGTTTATTGGTTAATTTAGCCCCCTACATGATATCTGTTATTTCTAAATTACCCCAAAGCGGGACAAACATATTCACCACCATGTCGGCACTGGCTGCCGAGCATGGCGCGATAAATTTATCGCAGGGCTTCCCGGATTATTCCTGTTCGCCAGAATTGATTGAACTGGTGCATAGGGCTATGCAGAATGGCCATAACCAATACGCGCCTATGGCCGGCGTTATGGCACTGCGCGAGCAAATTGCCATTAAAACCGAAAAGCTTTACGGTGCCCGGTACGATCCTGAAACGGAAATTACTGTTACCGCAGGCGGCACACAAGCCGTTTTTACAGCTATAAGCGCTATTATCCACCCGAATGATGAGGTGATTATGTTTGAGCCTGCTTATGATTGTTATGCCCCTGCCATTAAACTGATGGGCGGAGTGGTAAAATCATTAGAGTTGGAGCCGCCCGACTATCGTATTGCCTGGGATATGGTGAAAAGACTGGTGAGCAATAAAACAAAAATGATCATCCTTAATTCGCCGCATAACCCTACTGCTACTATTTTAAGCCGCGAGGATATTGACGAATTAAGTGCGCTTGTAAAAAACCAGGATATACTAATATTGAGCGATGAAGTTTATGAGCACCTGGTTTTTGACGGGCAGGAACATCACAGTATGGCCCGGTACCCGGAATTACAGCAGCGCAGCATGATAGTAGCATCATTTGGTAAAACATTTCACGCCACCGGCTGGAAAATGGGTTACTGCCTGGCCCCTGCTTATTTAATGCAGGAGTTCAGGAAGATCCACCAGTTTTTGGTGTTTAGTGTAAACACTCCTTTACAGTATGCAATTGCCGAATATTTAAAGGATGAGAACACTTATCTGAGCCTGCCTGCATTTTTTCAGGAAAAGCGAGACTATTTCCGCAACGGGCTGAAGCAAAGCAGGTTTAAGTTATTGCCATGCTCGGGTTCGTACTTTCAGTCGGTTACTTATGATGCTATTACGGACGAAAAAGATACCGACTTTGCTATCCGCTTAACAAAAGAAATTGGCGTGGCTGCCATACCTGTTTCTGCGTTTTATCGCAAGGGTACAGACAGGCATGTTCTGCGATTTTGTTTCGCTAAAAGGCAAGAAACACTGGATAAAGCCGTTGATAGATTGATAAAGGTTTAACCTTACGGCAAACATTTACGTATAAATTTAACTTGCCGCTACCTTAAAAAGCATTGTTATATGGATAATCTGAAAATTACGGTATACCAGGGATATTTATTTTGGGAAAATACAGATAAAAACCTGCAAAACATTTCGTTGCGGTTATCCAACATACGCGAAAAAACCAATCTTATCATCCTGCCAGAAATGTTTAACACCGGTTTTACCATGAACGCCGACGCATTAGGCGAAACCATGGACGGCAAAACCATGCAATGGATGCAAAAAACCGCGCAGAAATATGAATGTGTAGTAACCGGCAGCATCATTATAAAAGAGGGTGGTAAATTTTATAACCGCCTGCTTTGGGTGCGCCCCGATGGCAGCCATGAACATTACGATAAACGCCACCTGTTCGCCTTAGGCAAAGAACATACCGTTTACACCCCCGGCACCAAAAAACTGATCGTAGAACTAAACGGCTGGAAAATTTGCCCCGCCATATGTTACGATCTGCGTTTTCCGGTATGGCTGCGCAATGTTGATGAAGATTACGACCTGCTGATGATAGTAGCCAACTGGCCCGAAAAACGCGCCCTGCACTGGCGTACGCTTATCCCCGCACGTGCGGTAGAGAACCAGGCTTATGTTATCGGTGTAAACCGTGTTGGCCATGATGGTAACGAAATTTACCACTCCGGCGATTCTACCTGTATCGACCCTAACGGCAACGTGGTTTACTACAAACGCGATGAAGAGGATGTATACACATTCTCAATCATAGGCGATGAAGTAAAAAAAGCCCGCCGTGCTTTGCCTTTCTTAAAAGATGCGGATAGGTTTACGATAGAGGATTAACTCTTTCTCTCTCACGCGTCATTGCAATAACAGGCAGCTTAAAAATTCGTGGCAATTCAATGGCTCAACTACTAATTACGAAATAGCTGATTATAAGATATATACGAGCGTTCACTGGCGCACATGGCAGTGAACGTGAACACTATGGGGTAAAAAGGTTGTTTCGGAGCGTTTCAGATCGTTTCAGGTCGCTTCCGGGCGTTTTTTGATGGCGCTGATAATACCTTGTCAGTGTATCATTTTAAAACACGTGATAATCAGGTGTTTGCCAGAATAAAGATCGTAAACGTACTCAGTATTGCTAATAAATGGTTCTTTCCTACCTCAATAAATCTTGCTATTTTGCGCCTTCCTAAAAGTTTTTTAAATGAGATCTATAGTTCGTGGTGCTGCAATTGTATTGGCCCTGTTTATTACACTTAGCGCATCGGCCCAAAAGAAAAAGAAAGACGTTACACAATTTGTAAACCCCTTTATAGGTACAGGTGGCCACGGCCATACTTACCCTGGCGCGGTTGCCCCTTTCGGCATGGTGCAGTTAAGCCCGGATACCCGTTTAGAGGGCTGGGACGGTGTTTCGGGTTATCATTATACAGATAGCGTGGTGTATGGCTTCTCGCATACCCACTTGAGCGGAACAGGTATCGCCGACTTTTGCGACGTGCTATTTATGCCAACCACCGGCGAACCGCAATTAAAGAATACCGAATACCGCTCAGGCTTTAAAAAAGCAAATGAAACCGCTTCCCCCGGTTACTATAGCACCCTGCTCGATAAATACAACATCGGTGTAGAACTTACCGCCACAACCCGGGTTGGCGTACATAAATACGATTACAAGAATGCACCGCAAGGCAATGTTATTATCGATCTGCAACACCGTGATGAGGTGTTGGATAGCTGGATTGAAGTAGTGAACGACCACGAGATCCGCGGGTTCCGTCGTTCTAAATCATGGGCTACCGATCAGCATTTGTATTTTTATGCCAAATTCTCAAAACCATTTAAATCTTACGGTATTGCCTCAGACGACCAGGTGCAACAGGGGAAAAACAAACTGCAGGGAAAAAACATAAAAATGTATATCCAGTTTGAGGATCCGGGAACAGTTATATCAAAGGTTGCTATATCATCCGTTAGTGCTGAAGGTGCCTTAAAAAATCTGGATGCCGAAATGCCCGACTTCGACTTTAAAAAAGTTGTAAAAGCGACCAAACTGGCTTGGAACGAAGAGCTTTCAAAAATACAGGTTGAGGGCGGTGCACCAAATGTTACGCAACAGCGTGAGGCAAATTCGGTATACAACCCTTATGGCACAACAAGGCCCGCGGCTAAGGGTAAAAAGGAAGAAGTACCCGATTACGCCAAACAAAAACAGGTAATGTTTTACACTGCCTTATACCATTGCATGGTTGCGCCAAGTACTTATAGTGATGTGGATGGCCAGTACCGTGGCATGGATCAAAAGATCCATACAGCAAACGGCTTTACATATTATACCGCGTTTTCTTTGTGGGATACTTACCGTGCAGAAAACCCGCTACTAAATATCATCGACCGTAAACGAACGCTCGATTTTATTAAAACCTTTTTAGCTGTTTACGAACAAGGCGGTTTATTACCGATATGGCCACTGGCTACTACCGAAACTTATTGTATGGTGGGTAACCACTCCATCCCGGTTATTGTTGATGCATATGCAAAAGGTATACGAGGGTTTGATGCTGAGGAAGCCTTTACAGCCATGAAGGCTGCTGTTAACCGCCACCAGTTTGGGCTAGATAATTACAGGGCTACGGGTGCCGTTAACGCTGATGTAGAACACGAATCGGTTGCAAAAACGCTTGATTATGCTATTGACGACTGGTGCATTGCCCAAATGGCCAAAATGCTAAACAAGCCACAGGATTATAAAGAATACATTCAGCGTGCCCAGTATTGGAAAAACGTACATAATAATCAAAACGGATTTATGCAAGCCCGGGATAACGGCGGCTGGTACACCCCTTTTGAGCCTACCGAAATAAACAACAATTATACCGAAGGCAATGCCTGGCAGTATAGCTTTTTGGTACCGCAGGATGTAGAAGGCCTGATCAAAAGCCTGGGCGGTAAAGTAAATTTCGAAGCGAAACTCGATGAATTATTTAGCACCAATGCCAAATTAAGCGGCCGCCAGCAGGATGATGTTACCGGCCTGATTGGCCAATACGCGCATGGTAATGAGCCAAGCCATCATATAGCATACCTGTATAACTTTACCAACTCGCCCGATAAAACGCAGTATTACGTAAGTAAAATACTGCGCGAGCAATACAGCGCCCAGCCTGATGGCCTTTCGGGCAATGAGGATTGCGGGCAGATGTCGGCATGGTATGTAATGAGCTGTTTGGGCATTTACAATATAGCACCAGGGCAGCAGCAATATCAGGTTGGGGTACCGCAGTTTGAGAAGATCACCATCAATATGGAGAATGGAAAAAAATTCATTATCAGTAATCCAGGGGCTACGGTAAGCCGTGGTAATTTTTACCTGCAGGGTATGAACCTTGATAAAAAGCCTTATAGCAAATTGTACCTGAAGTATGAGGATGTTGCAAAGGGCGGCGAATTTGAAGTGTACACCGGCAGATTGGTCAATAAATTATTTATACAGGATCTGGAAAAACCAACATCGGCCATAACCGATGAGTTGATCGTACCTAACCCATACATTACATCGGGAACCAAAACCTTTAAACAATCCATCAGTGTAGAGATAGCCTGCGCCGACAGCGCCGCCAAGGTTTATTACACACTGGATGGCAGCACCCCTACAGCAGCATCAACAGAATATAGCAAGCCCATCAACATTATGGTAAACACCACCGTTAAGGCCATTGCAATAAGAGCTGGTAAAAGTAGCTTTGTTGATGAGGCTACCTTCACTAAAATACGCGGTGATATTAAGCTTACCCTGGTTCACAAATACCTGTCTAACTATTCTGCGCAGGGCGATGAAACGCTGATAAACGGCATACACGGAGCAGCCAACTGGCGCCTGGGCAACTGGCAAGGCTATCAGAGTAATGATCTGGTAGCGATACTGGATCTGGAGCAGGTAAAATCAGTTAAGCAGGTAAGCATAGGCACCTTACAGGATACCCGCTCATGGATAGTTTTTCCAGGGTCGGTTGAATTTTGGTTGTCTGACGACGGCAAAAACTACAAACTTGCTGCAACGGTAAACAGCAAGATAGATGTAAAAGACCTTACCCCGCAAACACAGCAATACACGGCCCCCGTCAATAAAAAAACAAGGTATATTAAAGTTGTTGCCAAACAATTTGGGGCATTACCCGAATGGCATGAAAGCAAGGGTAGCCCATCGTACATATTTGCGGATGAGATAACTGTAGAGTAATTAACATGGGATACGACGAAAAACAGGCAAACCGTATACGCGAAGCATTCATTGACGCCTCAAATGTTACCGAAAAAGCTATGTTTGGCGGCTTGTGCTTTATGGTTGATGATAAGCTGTGTATATGCGTACGCAATGCCGACCTGCTTTGCCGTGTTGGCCCTGATGAGTTTGAAAACGCATTAGAAAAGAACGGTGCCAGCACCATGACCATGGGCAGTCGAACCATGAAAGGTTACGTTTATGTTGAGGAAGACGCCCTGCGAAACCATAAAGATTTTGCTTATTGGGTAGACACTTCGCTTGCATATAACAAAATTGCCAAGCCGGCTAAAAAGCGCAAAAGCAAATAGCAAGGCTCTACTTCTCCCACCCTGTTTCTTTTAGTGCCGGGTCATTCTCTTTGGCCAGGAAATCATTATTTGATAATGAACCTGCATCCCAGTTAAAAATAGCTTCATCTGGCACAATAGCTACAGGCGTTTTCCACGAGGTTGATGTTTCGTTATACGCCAGGTTGCTTTGCAGCGAATAGCATGAAATGATAGACCAGCGAGGCCCATCGGATAAATTAGCTTCCGACCGGTGCAGCAGATTACTATGAAAGAATAGGGCGTCGCCGGGCTCCAGTTCACAATACACCAGTTCCATAGTTTGCAGGGCGTTGTTTACCATCGTCATATCCGCGCCAACCTGCTCGCCCGAAAAACCATGGTTAACCCTACCCAGTTTATGCGACCCTTTTATCACCTGCAGGCAGCCGTTCTCTTTATTGGCTTTTGTCAGCGCCACCATTACACTCATTAACTGATCAGGAAACATAAACTGGTTTTTATACCAGTAACCGTAGTCCTGGTGCCACTCCCACGCACCGCCAACTTTTGGCTCTTTTTGCATCAATTTGGAGTGAAAATGACAAACGGGTGCATCGCCATCTAATAACTGACTAACACGAGTTATCATCTTTTCGCTGCGCGTTAAATAACCAAAAACATCATTACCGGGTGTAAACCATAATGAAAGGCGCGTTTTTTTACCGCTTTGGTCGTTCAGGTCGAGGGCATTTTTGCGCATCGCATCGTCATTCAATGCGGTTGTGTACAACCTGTCTGTTTCTGCAGCCGAGCAAAACCCCTTGATCACGATATAACCATCACGATGATATGATGCTATCTGCTCTGCAGATAATACTTGAGTTGCCATAATCTAGATTTATTTGGTATGTAAATTTAAGTAACTATTTGTCAAAATACCATCCCTTACCGCTAGTTGATCTGTTATTACTAAATTAGCTGTATGAAATTCTACATAAAAAATATGGTTTGCAGCCGCTGCAAAATGATGGTTAAGGCCGAACTTGAAAAAGCGGGCATGCAGCCCACTTCTGTAGAATTGGGTGAGGTTGAAGTAACAGGCGAACCGGATAAAAACGCGATACAGCAACTAAACGATAATCTTAAATTATTAGGTTTCGAGATTATTGACGACCGTAAAAGCCGTATTATTGAGCAGATAAAAACGGCAATTGTTAACCTTATCCATTATAGCGAAGAACAGAATAATCTCAACCTGTCCGATTATCTCTCCGGCCAATTAAACTACGATTATGGTTACCTCAGTAACCTGTTTTCGGAAGTTGAAGGCAGCACTATAGAGAAATACCTCATCGCCCAGAAAATAGAAAAGGTAAAAGAACTGATGATGTATGATGAACTGACCTTATCGCAAATTGCCAACCAACTTGGTTATAGCAGTGTTGCCTACCTCTCATCGCAATTTAAGAAGCAAACAGGCCTAACCCCTACCTTTTACCGGTCGTTAAAAGAGAATAAGCGCCACAATATAGAGGACCTGTAAATGTTATAAACCAATCACGTAATTACGTAACATCTCACCCTGTCATCGGCTGTACATTTGTGTTATAAAATTAAAACTATGACACATTCATATAACATTACCGGCATGACGTGCACCGGTTGCCAGGCAAAGGTACAAAGCTTATTATCAAACATACCGGGCGTAACCGCTGTAGATATTGATCTGGCTAACAGCAAAGCCGATATTACCATGAGCCACCATGTAGATACACAAACGCTTCAGGCTGTTTTAGCACCGTATCCAAAATACGCACTCTCTGAAATGCACCGGCATCATGCACCTGTCTCTGCATTCAGTATGGATGAAGAAGAAGACAAACGCTCGTTTTGGGAAACCTACAAACCTGTATTGCTGATATTTGGATATGTATCGCTTGTAGCTGTTTTAATTTCGGTTACAGCAGGTTTAGGGTGGATGACCGGCATGCGCATATTTATGAGCGGCTTTTTCCTGGTGTTCTCCTTCTTTAAAATGCTCGATATAAATGGCTTTGCAGATAGCTATAGCATGTATGATATTGTAGCCAAAAAGTTTAAAGCTTGGGGGTATATCTATGTTTTTGTAGAACTGGCTTTAGGGCTGGCGTTCGCGGTTGGTTTTAACCCGTTACTTACCAATGTGGTAACGCTTGTAGTAATGAGCATCAGCATTATCGGCGTACTGCAAAGCGTCTTGAATAAACGAAAAATACAATGTGCGTGCCTGGGCGCGGTTTTCAATCTGCCCATGAGTACCGTTACCATTATTGAAGATGCTTTAATGATAGGTATGAGTATTGTTATGCTTGCGGCGATGCGCTAAAAGCTGATGGTAAAGGCGGTTTGTTTTTGTGCTATGGTCTTCAACGAAAACTCGTAGCCGTGGTTTAGCATTATCTCGCGCACTAAAGTAAGGCCTATACCCTGCCCATCTTTTTTGGTGCTGTAAAACGGTGTGAAAAGCTGTAAGTTTTGCTCGGTGCTGATGCCTTTACCGTTATCTAAAATCATCAACTGCCGTTTTTTAGTATCTACCTTAAATTCAATAACGCCATTGTTTCCGATAGATTCGATGGCGTTTTTTACGATGTTGATGAGCGCCTGTTCCATCTGCTGCACATCAGCTGTAATATAAAACGGCTGCAATGGCGATTGATAGACCAAATTAATATTATTGTCTTGCGCCTTTACCTGCATCAGCTGGACTATAGAATCAAGTAATTGATTCAAATCAATTTGTTTTTTATTGGCTTCGGGCAGTTTCACAAGGTCGGCAAAATTGCGCATAAAATGGTTCAGGTTTTGGTTCCGGTCGAAAGCCACCTGTAGGGCATTGTTTAACTGGTTATCGGTTTGGTTATGCCAAAGCTCATCGCTTTTAAGGGTAGATTGAATGATGGAGTTTACCGGTCCAACCGTATTATTCACCTCATGTGCCATCATACGGATAACCTTGCCGTAGGTATTTTTTTCGGCAGCGAGTATCTCTGTGGTAAGTTCCTCGATCATAATAAAATCGCGTTGAAAGCCCCTGTCGATAAAATGCGATTTTTGCAGCTTGTAGGTGGTAATACCGCTAAGTTTAACGGTGATGGTCTCGCCGACTTTTAACACCTTGGCATGTTCAAAAAGCGGGTGCTGTAGTTCCTTGATGTTGTTACCGATAAGTTCCTTTTCATCCATGCCCAATATCTGCAAAGCTTTAGGGTTTATCTGCTGCACCAGTTCGTCATGATCCATAATAATAATCCCCGTTGGCGAAGTATAAATGAGCTTCTCCAGGAAAAAATGCTGTTCTTCCTGCTGGGTACGCTCGGTTCTTAACTGGTCTATCATTTGGTTATATACGTTGATGAGTTGGTCTACCTCATGCTTACCTGTAGGCAAAAATTTAACATTAAAATCGCGGTCTTTCAGGGCTTCAATGCCTTGTAAAAGCATTTTTATAGGGCGTATAAGCTGTCCGTAAAGCCTTATGGCAATAACCAGGGATATAATGATGAATATCTCTGATGCAATAAAATACACCCTTTTCTCATTAAAAATAAAGAAGGTAAGCCCAAGGGTGAGCAGATGCAGTATGGTTACAAACAGGATGTATTTAGTCCTCAGCTTCATCATAGGGTATCTCAAACTTATCTAATCGCCGGTACAGGGCGCTGCGGGTAAGCCCTAGTGCAATTGCCGCTTTGGCAACCTTATTTTTATGATAAAGCATCGTTTTTTTTATCATCTCAATTTCCATTTCCTCCAGCGTGATACTGCCAACCGCCGGAACTTTGGCATTGCCCTGTTTTATGGGCGACTGCTCTAACTGCGATTTAAAATCATCAATATCCAGTTCGTTGCCTTTGCTAACCAATATAGAGCGCTCTACCAGGTTTTTTAACTGCCGGATGTTACCCGGCAGCGGCAGTTGCTGCAACCATTTCATCGCCGCTTTTGATACCGTAAGCTGTGGCCGGTTATAGATCTGTTTCAGGTTATTGATAAAGAAGTTTACCAATAGTGGTATATCACCCGGCCTGTCGCGAAGGGCTGGCAGGGTAATGGTTATCAGGTTGATACGGTATAGCAGATCCTCACGAAAAGTGCTGCTGCTTACCATCTGGTTGAGGTTTTTGTTGGTAGCGCAAACAATGCGTACATCAACTGTTTTGGTGCGGCTGCTGCCTAAAACCTCGTAAGTCCTGTCTTGCAATACCCGTAACAGTTTTACCTGGCTGCCGGCATCAAGATCGCCAATTTCATCTAAAAATATAGTACCCTTGTTGGCCAGCTCGAATCGCCCGGCCCTGTCAAAACGCGCGTCAGTAAATGCCCCGCGGATGTGGCCAAACATCTCACTCTCAAACAGCGAGGTAGAGATACCGCCCAAATTCACCTTTATAAAAGGTTTATTAGTGCGTAGGCTATTCTGATGCACAGCCTCGGCTATCAGCTCTTTACCGGTACCGCTTTCGCCCATGATCAGTATAGAGGCATCGGTACCGGCAACACGGCCTATGGTTTCCAATATTTGCAGCATCTGTGGGTCTTCGCCAATAATGTGCTGAAAGTTATACTCTTTATCAAGCTGCTTACGGGTAAGGCTTACTTCTTTTTGCTCCTGCAGGTCTATCAGTGTTTTTACAGATTGCAGCAGGTGCCCGTTATCCCATGGTTTATTGATAAAATCGTTAGCGCCTATTTTCATGCCCTGTACAGCCAGATTAATGCTCCCCCAACCTGTTATCAGGATAACCGGGACGGTTGGCTCCAGCTTCTTAATCTGTGCCAGCAAAACCATACCCTCTTCGCCGGATGTACTGATAGAAAAGTTAAGGTCGAGAATGATAAGTTGTGGCGTGTTGCTTTTTATGATCTTTAAAGCTTCAGCCGGAGTTTCGGCTCCCGTCACCTCGTACTTTTGGCTTTTAAGCAGCAAAAGCAGCGAGGTACGTACAGCAATATCATCATCAATAACCAATATCATACAGTCAAAATTAAAGTATTATTCTTCATGTAAAGCAATTGCCGGTAAAATTGCCGAAGCCTGTTTGCCGGGATATAATGAGCATATCAACACCAGCAGATAAATAAACATAACCGATAAAAGTATTGCCATCAGATAAACACTTGCAGGCAAGTCAAAAACGTTTAACAGCGGAAACTGCACCGCGAAAAATATCCCGATAAAAAGCGCCAGCGTAGCCAGTATTATAGATTCTGTTACCAGTTGCCATGACACCGAATCACCGCTGGCGCCAATTGCCCGGCGTAAACCTATTTCGCCTTTGCGTTTATTTATATTGTACCAAAGCACACCAAATAAACCTAAAGCCACATTAATGATCAGGAAACAGGCTACAATAAGTAAAATCATCATGGGTATAAGCGTAGTGTTGTTAATGGTTTTACGCTTATCTGTAAGGTGTTCTATCTCAATACCTGAATTATTAGGGTTGCTAGCCATTAGTTTATACAGGCGGCTTTCAAAAGCAGCATCGGCATTGGCATTTACTTTTACCAAAATCCTTCCCCTGCCATCGTTTGATGATGTATCTATACGTTCATACATGGCAACCCCGGCCTCCTGGTAATCGCCTTTAGCTTTTACATCCTCTACTACCCCTACAATAACCCTTTTACTGTCATTGCCGCCCACCTTTTCGCCAAGGGCTTTGCCACTACCAAAAAGCTGCTGCCGTAAAGTATGGTTTATAATTGTTGGTTTAACTGTCGCGGCATCGTCTTGTTTACCAAACCAGCGGCCTTCGGTTACCTTCATATTTAAAACCTTATCATAAGTATCACCTGCGGTGTAATAATTAACCCGGTTAACATGTATTTTCTTATAATCCACATTGTTCATATGCGTATTGGCCGAGAATGGTACGTTTGAGCTGGCAAAACTTGCTTCCTGCACCTGCGGCATGCCCTTAATATTGCTCAATATAGTTTTATAATATACATCTAATGAATCTTTATCCTTGATTTTAACGTCGCTTTGGTAATTGATAACCCATACACGGTCATACTCAAACCCCATGGGCTGTTTATAATGCTGATAGTAATTTACTACCAAAGTAAACACCGCAAATATTACCATGAAGGATACTAATATCTCCGTAATGAGTAAAAATTTTGCTTCTTTTTATTCCAGATCAGCTTAAACAAATGCTTAATCATAATATTTTATTTAAATGTTAATTAATGTATTATGCCTTTAAGGCGTTAACTACGTTTAACCGCGACATACGCCAGGCCGGGTACACGCCGGATAATAACCCAAATACCAAACAAGCCAGCAAGCTGCAAAAAAGCACCATGTAATTAAGGCTAAGATTAAGATTGGCTATAAGCCCCGAGCTATTAATTATCTGCATAACTACTACAGAAAGCACCACGCCTATCAGCCCTCCTAACAGGGTTAAAATGATATTCTCGACAATAAACTGGTAAACCAATGTTTGCGACGATGCGCCAAAGGCCTTGCGTACACCGATCTCTGATGAGCGCTCCATAATACGGGTAATATTTATATTAACCAGGTTAATTGTTGGCAGCAGCATAAAAAGGAAAACAAATATGCTAAAGCCAATGATCATTTTGGAGATGCCCGATTCGGGGCCATTTCCAAGAATTATCCTTATTAAACTTGTGAAGTATGTATCGGCAAAGCTATACAGGTGGTCAAACTCCTTATCGGGAATTTTTATGCGCGATACCATGTCTGAATATTCCTTTTGCATTTTAGGCAGGTCATCGGCAGATTTTGCAAGCAGTATGCCCGAGAAATTACCGTTAAGACCTTTGTCTTTTGTGTAATTGTTTTTTGATACGGTGTATGGCAGGTACATATCTCCATACATAGTTAATTGCGTAATAGGCACGTTTTTTACAACACCGCTAACCCTGTATTTTATATTATCAACCTCTATATATTTACCCACCACAGATGGCGCATCGCCGAAGTAAGCATTTTTGGTGTCCTCAGAAATTACGGCAACTCTTTCGGCGTTATCTATTTGCTGTTTACCAAAAGGTTTGCCTTCCAAAAAGTCGTAATCTAAAACATCCCAGTAATCAGCATTGGTAAATTTCATGCTGATAGGTACTTTTTTATTGTTTACATATGCGCTCGAAAAATCAAACATTGACGATATGGCTACTTTAACAGGCGTTTTTAAACTTTTAGCATAATGCTCTAAAAAGTAAAAAGAGTGCGGCCCTTTGGTCATAGCGCCATTTTTCGAACCGGTCATTTCCATGTTAAGGATGTATAATGATCGGTCGCGTTTTTTATCGGGATAGTTTGAATTGCCAACCCTGTCAATAAAAGCGGTGAGTACCATTAATACAGTAAGGGTAAAACTGATGCCAAACAAACTAATGAAAGTGAAGAACTTTCTGCGCTTTAGCACCGCTATGGCTATTTTGAAGTAATTTTTTAACATGATCTTTTCTGTTTAGGCTGATGAATTATTGAACCTGCGACCCATCAAATAACCTCACCAAACGATGGGTTTTTTGCGCCATGTTTTCGTCGTGCGTAACCATTACGATGGTGGTACCGTCATTTCGGTTAAGTTGCAATAGTATGTCCATTATCTCGTTCCCCATTGCGCTATCCAGGTTACCGGTAGGCTCATCGGCTAGTATAATTTCGGGGTTACCTACAATGGCGCGTGCTATAGCCACACGCTGGCGTTGCCCTCCTGACAATTGTTTCGGGAAATGCTTTAAGCGGTTGCTCAACCCTACCTTTTCCAGCGCTTCGGTGGCTAAACGCCTGCGCTCTTTAGCTGTGGTATCGCGATATAATAATGGCAGCTCTACATTATCTATCACCTGTAGGTCGCCTATCAGGTGGTAGCTCTGAAATATAAAGCCCAGCTTTTGGTTACGGAATTTAGCCAGTTGCTTATCGTTAAAGCGGTTGGTGGTTTGTTCTGCTATGCTGATGCTACCTTTAGAAGGTTCATCAAGCAGGCCCATAATGTTTAGCAGTGTGCTTTTGCCGCAACCCGAAGGGCCCATTATAGATAAAAATTCGCCTTTGGCTACATCAAGGTTTATACCATTAAGTGCCAGTGTTTCAATAGTATCTGTACGATATACTTTTTGAATGTTTTGTAATTTTATCATGTGATTAATTTAGAGTTTTTATTTATAAGTTATTTTTTGATTTTTCTCAAAGTCGTAAAGCGACAGGTAGCGCAGCTGGTAGTAAGCACCCCAGAAATCGCGTAGGGCAGCAACATAATCACGTTTGGCGCGGTCGTTCTCTTCAAAGGCGATGCTCAGGTCGGTGATGCTCAGGTCGCCTAACACATAGCGTTCGCGGGCTATCTGGTATTTTTCCGACGCGATACTATCTGCCTGAGCGGTAAACACCAGTTGATCTTTCATCATATTAAACAGCGTTACCTGTGTTACTATCTGCTGCTTAAAAGTTTGCTTATCCTGCTCAACCGCGTACTCGGTAAACTGCTCATTAGCCAGCGCCGTTTTTACACGCGATTTGGAGCGGCCCCAATCCAACACCGGAATAGAAAATTGCAATTGCAGCAACTGCTGGTTTTGCGGCGATTTATAAACATCCAAAATTTTAGGAGAGCTGTTAGAGAAACCCAGGTTTGCGGTTAATGTAGCTACCAGGCCGCTTTGCCCCTTTGCCTTGGCCACATCCCTTTTTGCCTCGGCAATTCGGCGGATAAAACCTATCGCGTCCGACCTATTATCAAACGCCTCCGCCAGCACCTTTTGGGCTGATACAGTCATGTTAATTGACGAGCCGGGAAGCATTAATGCTATCTTATCATCGCTTTCCATGCCGGTATAACTGCGCAGGGTTAATGTGGCTATTTCCATATCACGCTTGGCAGTACCTACAGCCTTTTGGGCGTTCAATTGCTCCAGTTGCAGCTGTAATATTTCATTTTTTGATACTTTACCCAGGTCGAACTTCAACTTGGCTATTTTTAAGATCTTTTGGGTATTGTTATAATTGGTTTCGGCTATTTGCAGGTTCACCTGCGCCAAAAGCAGATCGAAGAAGTACCCGCTCACGGTATAAGCTATCTGCTCCTGCGATTCGATATAAGCTTGTTTACTTTCGTTAAACTTTAACGGCTCAATCTTTTTATCCCAGCGCAATGCGTTAAACTGAAACAGCGGCTGACTATACCCTATAGCGTAAGGCACACCATTGTAAAGCACATTATCCCTGTCGAAATCGTAAAAACGCTGCATTTGGGTGGTGCCGTAAATAGTACCACCCGTTGCGGTAATGCCCTGGCTAAAATCCAGTTGTAAGGATGAGTTATCATTATGTATCGGCTGAAATAATATGGTACCGTTTGGCTGCAATACCTGTGTGTAGGTTTTGCTGTAACCCGGCAAAACACCTGTTAATGATAGCTGCGGCTGATAGTTTGATTTAAATGTACGCCATTGCCAGTATTTGGTTTCGCGCACAGTAGTGGCTTGTTTGGCAGCTATAGAGTTCTTTTTGGCCATCTCTACCACCTGCTGCAAACTAAGCCGCAGGGTATCGGCACCACTGCGGCAAAAAGCAGTGGTGCTGATGAATAGTAATATGATAAGGTATAGGTATTTCATTGTATTAGTTTTTGATGGTGAGTTCGGTTGAATTTTTAAACTCGCTCATGTCTGATGTTATCACCGCGTCGCCGGGTTTTATGCCGTCTTTTATCTCTACAAAATCAAAATTGGTAAGGCCGATGTGTACCCTTCTTTTTTCGGCTTTGCCGCCGTTTATTACAAATATTTCCTGCACATCGGCACCTTTAAATGCCGGGCCGTTAGCTACACGCATTACGCTATTATGCAGATCTGTCACTAAAAACACATCCACTTTCATGTTTGGGCGCAGTAGTTTATTGTTGCGCTCGTCCAGTTGCACATCAAACGTTACAATACTGTTCTGTACAGATGGATATACGTTGGCCACATGGCCCTTCATTTGTTGTTCGTTGATGCGGATTATAACCGGCATGCCATTACGCAACTGATCCATGTAGTTATCAGATATGCTGCCGTTTACCTTAAAGCTGCCCAGATCGGCAATGCGGGCAAGTGATTCGCCTTCGCGCACTGTGGCACCTATGTTTTTGTTTATCCAGGTAACCACCCCACCGCGTGTAGCGATGATGTTGGCCAGATTTAGTTTACGTTGCAATTCATGCAGGTCATTCTGCTGTATAGCAAGGGCTATCTCAGCTTCTTTTATCTCAATTTGCATGGTTTGCTGCTTGCTTTTTATCTCGTTTTCCAGTTGCTTTTTTTCCAGTTGAGCAACTTTCAGGTTAAGTTCAGCCTGCTCAATACCTTCGCGGGTACCGCCGCCTGCTTTGAAAAGGCGTTTGGCGTTTTCAACCGCATCGGCCAGGTTGCTGATGCGTAGTTGTTTGATATCGTTATTGGAGCGGATATCGAAAAAGCTTTTACTCAGGTCCAGCTTAAGCTTGCTGATCTCGTTACGTTTGCTTTGCAGCTGAAAGTTCAATCTCTCGAACTCCGTTTGCGTGGCCGATTTATCAAGCGTAAGTATAGATTGGCCTTCTTTTACCTTGTTGCCTGCATCCATCAGCACTTTTTTTATGGATGCATTAATAGGGCTGGTCAGGATCTCTTCAAACTCGGGCAAAACCTCGCCGGTAGCATTTAACGTATTTTCAACACTGCCTTTTTCAACCACAGCAGTGGTGATGTTGGCTTTACTGATGGTTGATTTTAATGATGCGCGCAGCAACAATACAGCCCCTGCTAACACAACAATTATTACTGTTGCTATGATGATGGCACTCTTCTTTTTACGCGCCGTTACTTCTTCTTCAATTACCTTGTCCATTGTATTATTGTGATCAAATTTGCCAAGGGTTTTGCAAGAGCTATACCAAACTTAAAATATTGAAATACAGATTATTATATAATTTAGATAATTGAAATTTGTCCGATATCGGACAAAGCTTTTCAATTGCGGTCAAAGAGGGATTATCGGTAAAAACGAGTGCAATAATGAAATGGGAATCTTATGTAACAAATGAGCGCAGTGGCAGTCTAATATCAACGTACAGTTAAACATAAACCACAATAACCATGAACTGGAAGTTTTTATCACGCCGAAAAAAAGACACTAACAAACCAAAAAAGAGCGTTATGCGTGAATGGGTAGATGCTATTTTATTTGCAGTAATTGCATCAACTATTATCCGTGGTTTACTATTCTCGGCATACGCTATCCCTTCCGCTTCAATGGAAGGCAGCCTGCTTACCGGCGATTACTTGTTTGTGAGTAAAATGGCTTATGGTGCACGTATGCCCATGACACCTGTCTCTATCCCCTTCCTGGAATCGACCGTTACCGGTGCCAAGATCAAAACGTACTGGGATGCCATACAGCTACCCTATTTCAGGCTGCCCGGTTTAGGCGAAGTAAAAAAGGGCGACCCGGTTGTATTTAACTATCCTGCTGAAACGGTTAACCGCCCGGTTGATATGCGCACACACTTTATTAAACGCTGCGTAGGCACCCCCGGCGATATTATTGAGATAAAAGACGGTAAAGTTTATGCAAATGGTAAATACTATGCTAACGCGCCAAAAGGCCAAACTTCATACGTTGTTACTACCGATGGCAAAGATCTCAATTCAGAGATGATCCATAATCTAAAAATAGACCTGCGTTACCAATACAACCCTACTACCTATGAAATGATCATCCCGCCGGATAGTTATAATGAGTTTAAAGGTTACTCAAATATCAAATCGATAAAAGAAGTTATTGAGCCAAAAGGCGAATACAGCCCGCAGATTTTCCCGCATAACGAGAAGTTTAAATGGAACGAAGATAACTTTGGCCCTTTGCTGATACCGAAAAGAGGTACTACTATTCCTTTGAACGACTCTACCATGGCTTTATATGGCCGCTCGATAGAAGTTTACGAACATAACAAGGTTACCCGTGATGGTGCTGCTGTTATCATCAACGGTAAAAAAGCAGATACCTATACTTTTAAAATGAACTACTACTGGATGATGGGCGATAACCGTCACAACTCGGAAGATTCGCGCTTTTGGGGCTTTGTACCCGAAGACCATATTGTAGGTAAAGCGATGATCACCTGGATGAGTATTGATAGCACACAAAGCACATTGAATAAGGTACGCTGGAACAGGATATTGCGAGCGATACATTAAAACATACTAATAATAAAGCCGGAAGCATAACTTTCGGCTTTATTGTTTAACTGCACGCTTCCGTACACTACTTGTATTAAAACCGACCAACAAAAACCATTAAAACAATTTAAATAATTAACAATCAGATAATTAAAACCATGGCATCTGATTTGAGGTATGTTAGGTCAATAGCAGTGTCATGAAAAAAGACAATCGGTATATTATCAGGCGCACCCTATCTCAAGAGAGGTTTGAAGTGCTTTGGAAAAAACGCAGCAACGGGCAGGCAACTTTAAAAGACCTTACCGAAATGGATGAGATCATCAACCGTGATGCTGGGGTTCGCCAGTTTGTTTTGGAAGAAATGGAAGGCAAAGCCCCTCTTAACGATGATAATGATATGCAGAATATACTGCAGCAACCAACAGTATCTCATCAATCTATAACGGATAAAATAAAAGCATTTTTTAACCGGTTATTTAATATAATGGCGGCCAACCATAAATTAACATCGGCCAACTTGTAACTTTTTCATTTCATTAACTGCCAAAGCATTAAAATTTGAGATATTAGGGCTGATTACCATCCGCTTCGATATGAAAAAAAATTTACTGCCCATATTTCTACTGTTCTGTTTTTATGCATCCGCACAAAAAACATCAAAAAAACCGTTGGATCAATCTGTTTACGACGGATGGCAAAGTATAGCCGGCGAGCGCATCAGCAACGATGGTAAATGGATAGTTTACGCTATAAAACCACAAGAGGGTGATGCTAATTTGGTAATAACAGGCGCTAACGGTAAAAACCTGGTTAATATCCCGCGGGCAGATACCGCACGCTTTACACCCGACTCTAAATACGCTGTGTTTTTAATAAGGCCGTTTTATAAAGATGTGCGCCAGGCCAAGATCAAAAAGAAAAAGCAATCTGAATTCCCTAAAGATACACTGGGGATCATTACTTTAGGCAAAAATACGATAACCAAAATACCGGCTATACGCTCATTTAAAATAGCCGATAAAGCTACTGTTATAGCTTACCTATCTCCTGCCGATACGGTTAAAAAACCTGAAGCATCTGATACTTCGAAAAAAGCTATTGCAACCACCATTGCCCCATCCGTTAAAGAAGGTGCTGAATTAACAGTAAACCAACTGTTAAAAGGCAAAACCCGCAGCTTTAGGTATGTAAGCGATTACCAGCTTACCAAAAACGGTAAATGGCTGGCCTTTTCGGTAACTGCCCCCAAGAAAAACAAAAACGTGGTATCGGGCCTGTTTATTTATGATGTAGAAAAAGACACATTGAAAACCGTAAGCACGGGCCGTGGCAATTATAAAAACCTAACTTTTGATGATGCCGGCAAACAGCTTGCCTTTACCGCCGAAAAGAACCCTGAAAAAGCCTTAGTAAAACCGTTTAAACTTTATTACTACACCACTGCAAATGATAGTGCTATTGTTATTGCCGAACCAACATCGGCAGGTATGCCGGTAAACTGGGCGGTAAGCGGCGACAGTAAAGTATTTTTCAGCAAAAGCGGTAACAACCTGTTCTTTGGTACAGCGCCAATCCCAAAACCTGCCGATACTACCCTGGTTGATTTTGAGAATGCCCGTGTAGATATCTGGAACTATAAAGACGACTACCTGCAGCCACAGCAATTAAAAAACCTGCAGCGCGAGTTAAAACGCAGTTACCAGGCGGTTATCCGCCCGGCTGATGGCACTCACAAACTTGTGCAGTTGGGTGATAAAGCTATCCGAGAGATAATGATATCTGATAATAACGATGCGCCATTTGTTTTGGGTTTAACCGATACCGGCGCACGCGTACAGGCGCAATGGGAAGGTGGCTCGCAACAAGCTGCTTATCTCATCAATACTAAAACCGGCGAACGCCTGCGCATAAACGACCGACTGAAAGCCCGCTACAGTATATCGCCAGGGGGGAATTACGTAGTTTGGTTTGATTCCAAAGATCAGAACTGGCACAGCTACAGCATAGCCACGGGTAAAAAAATAAATATCACCAACAGGCTTGGTGTAAAACTGGGTGCCGAAGACAATGATGTGCCTGACGACCCGTCACCATATGGCTTAAGTGCCTGGGAAGAGAGCGACAAACACGTACTGATCTACGACCGATATGACATTTGGGCCATTGACCCAGCAACCGGTCACGCCACCTGTTTTACCAATGGTGTGGGCCGCAGGTATAAAATCGAGTTCCGCTATAATAGTAACGACCCTGAGGAGAAATTCATCCCATCAAAAAAAATGTTGTGGATGATTGCCCAGAACGACGAGAATAAGCAATGGGGCTATTATAAAAAAGAGTTAAACAGCGATTACGCCCCTAAAAAGGTTGTAATGGCACCAATGGGTTATAGTGGTTTGCAGAAGGCCAAAAACGCCAATGAGTTTATTTACACCAAATACAGTTACACGCAATCTCCCGATCTGTATGTATCAGCCGATCTGCTACAGGAAACAAAACTAAGCGCCATTAACCCACAGCAATCACAATACAACTGGGGTACTGCCGAACTGGTGCAATGGACGACACCCAAAGGCTACAAATCAAAGGGGATCTTATACAAACCTGAAGATTTTGATCCGGCCAAAAAGTACCCGATGATAGCCTATTTTTATGAGAAACTATCAGATGGTTTATACAACTACCTTCCTCCTGCACCAACGCCATCACGCCTGCCAATCTCATGGTTTGTGAGTAACGGATATTTGGTTTTCGCACCAGATATCAGCTATGAAACAGGTCATCCGGGTGCATCGGCGGTTGAGTTTGTAAACTCGGGGGTAGAGGCTTTAAAGAAAAACCCATGGGTTGATGGCCAGCATGTAGGCATACAAGGCCAAAGTTGGGGCGGTTACCAGGTGGCTTACCTCATAACCCAAACCAATATGTACGCCGCTGCATGGGCCGGCGCACCTGTTGCCAACATGACCTCGGCCTATGGTGGCATCCGTTGGGAAAGCGGTGCAAACAGGCAGTTTCAGTATGAAAAAACGCAAAGCCGTATCGGTGTCAGTTTGTGGGATAAACCCAATTTGTATATCGAAAACTCGCCCCTGTTTCAGTTGCCAAAGGTAAAAACCCCGGTAGTTATTATGAGTAATGATGCCGACGGTGCAGTGCCGTGGTACCAGGGTATTGAAATGTTTACAGCACTGCGCAGGCTGGGCAAACCCGTTTGGCTGCTGCAATATAATGATGAGGCCCATAATTTGGTAAAACGCCAGAACAAGAAGGATATCAGCATCCGCGAAGCGCAGTTCTTTAACCACTTTTTAAAGGGCGCACCAATGCCTGTATGGCTGGATAAGGGCGTACCTGCAGTTGATAAAGGTAAAGACTGGGGTTTTGAAACGAGCGGACAGTAAAACAGTTTGCAGCTAGCGGATTTCAATAAAAATCTTAAAAGGCAAGCCAAATAGGCTTGCCTTTTCTTATAAACAACAAGAGCCGCCCAAAGGCAGCCCTATTGCATGAATGCGTCTTACTCATCAAATCACTCACCTGCATTCATAAACACAAAGTTATTATCAAACATATCCAGCTTTATCTTACTATCCCTATCCACCTTACCGGCCAGTATTTGTTTTGATAACTCATTCAGTATTTTCTTTTGTATCACACGTTTCAGTGGTCTTGCACCAAACTGCGGGTCGTAACCCAATTGTGCCAGCCAATCCAAAGCTTCTTCTGATGCTTCGATGGTTACTCCCATTTCGGCCAGGGTTTGCTGCACCTGTTTGAACTGCAGTTTTACGATATCCGTTATCTCGTCCCTGCTTAGCGGGGTAAACATAATGATCTCATCTATCCTGTTCAAAAACTCGGGCCTAATGGTAGCACGCAGCAAGGTGAAAAGTTCATTCTTGGTTTTAGCTATAACTTCCTCGCGGTTATTATCTTCCAGTTCAGCAAAGTTCTCCTGTATGATGTTTGAGCCGATATTAGATGTCATGATAATGATGGTATTCTTAAAGTTCACCACACGGCCTTTATTATCAGTTAAATGGCCGTCATCCAATACCTGCAACAGAATGTTAAACACATCCGGGTGGGCTTTCTCAATCTCATCCAACAATACTACGCTATATGGTTTACGGCGTACGGCCTCGGTCAACTGACCGCCTTCATCATAACCTACGTATCCCGGAGGCGCACCTATCAGCCTTGATACCGAATGGCGTTCCTGGTACTCGCTCATGTCTATACGAACCAATGAGTTTTCGTCATTGAACAGGTATTCGGCAAGGGCTTTGGCCAGCTCGGTTTTACCAACGCCGGTAGTCCCCAGGAATATAAACGAGCCGATAGGCTTACGTTTATCCTGCAAACCGGCACGGCTACGGCGTATAGCATCGCTGATGGCTTCTATAGCTTCCTCCTGCCCGGCCACACGTTTATGCAACTCGGCTTCAAGGCTCAGCAATTTTTCGCGCTCGCTCTGTATCATTTTACTAACCGGGATGCCTGTCCAGCGGCTTACAACACCGGCAATATCGTCGGCAGTAACTTCCTCTTTCAGCATACGGCTGTCGTCCTGATTTTCGGCTAAAGCGGCTTTCAGTTTGTCAACCTCCTGCTGTGCTTCAACGATGGTACCGTAGCGTAATTCGGCTACTTTACCGTAATCACCGGCCCGTTCGGCCTGTTCGGCTTCCAGCTTATAATTTTCAATTTGCTCAACCTTTTGGTTGATGCCATCTACAATATCTTTTTCGCCCTGCCACTTGGCACGTAACGAATCGCGGTCGGCAGACAGATTGGCAATTTCTTCGCTCAGCTCGCTTACCTTGCGGTCGTCTTTTTCGCGTTTTATGGCTTCGCGCTCAATCTCCAGCTGCATAATGCGGCGCTCCAGCTCATCAACAGCCTCGGGTACCGAATCCATCTCTAAACGTAATTTTGAGGCGGCCTCGTCCATCAGATCGATAGCTTTATCGGGCAAAAACCTGTCGGATATATAGCGCTGCGACATTTCTACCGCGGCAATAATAGCCTCGTCTTTGATCCGCACTTTATGGTGGGCTTCATAACGTTCTTTTAATCCACGCAGAATAGAAATAGCATCGGCAGTATCTGGCTCATCAACCATCACCTTCTGGAAACGGCGTTCTAACGCTTTATCCTTTTCCACATATTTCTGGTACTCATTTAAGGTAGTTGCGCCAATGGCCCTTAACTCGCCACGTGCAAGGGCTGGTTTCAGGATGTTTGCTGCATCCATCGCACCTTCGCCGCCACCTGCACCAACAAGCGTGTGTATCTCGTCAATAAACAATACTATCTCACCATCGCTTTGGATAACTTCTTTTATAACTGCCTTCAGGCGTTCTTCAAACTCGCCTTTGTATTTGGCACCGGCAATCAGCGCGCCCATATCAAGCGAGTAAACAGTTTTGGTTTTCAGGCTTTCGGGCACATCGCCTTTGATGATCCGGAAAGCAATACCTTCGGCAATGGCGGTTTTACCAACACCGGGCTCGCCCACCAGTATAGGGTTGTTTTTAGTACGGCGCGATAGGATCTGTATCACGCGACGTATCTCTTCATCACGGCCTATAACCGGGTCGAGCTTGCCGCTTTCGGCGTACTCATTCAGGTTACGGGCGTATTTATTTAATGCGTTGTAGGTAGCTTCAGCGTTTTGATCGGTTACCTTGCTATCGCCGCGTAAACTGGTGATGGCCTTTTTAAGGTCTTTCTCGTTAACGCCAGCATCTTTTAAAACGCTTGCGGTGGCATCGCTGCCGGCAAGTATGCCTAACAAAATGTGCTCTACAGATACAAACTCGTCCTTAAATTCCTTTAAGTAAGCTGTAGCTTTTTGCAATGCACTGTTAGTGCCCGATGACAGGTACACATCGCTCCCACTCACTTTGGGGAACGATTTTATCTGCGCATCAAGCGTATCGTTTAACCTGTTTAGGTTAACGTTTAGTTTTTTCAACAGGTAGGTTATAACATTCTCGTCAACCAGTAATAAACCTTTCAGTAAATGCGCGGTTTCTATAGCTTGCTGCTGGTTACCTGTTGCAATTTCGGATGCCTTTTGTACAGCTTCCTGGGCTTTTATGGTAAAGTTGTTAAAATTCATAGTACTCAATTACCCTCAAAACAATTGCCACTTTGCAAATAATGAACATATGGCATTCAATTTAAAAATGAACAGACATTTTGTCAATAAGAACACTAATTTTGCCATCTACAACTTATAGGAGTTATAAGATTTATTGCCGAAAATTTATATTTTTGGAGTCCCCTTACACAAAAAACAATTTGGAAACGCATTTTTTTACAAAGCTATCCCCCAAATATAGTACGGCTTACCGTAACTATTATACCTACCAGAATTTACAAGGGGTACGTACAGCCAGTTTTATTTTCCTTACCTTAAGTATAGTTATCCGCATCCTTTATCATGTTTTCCCCGAGAGTTTAACCAAGGCACAGAATTTTCCTGAGTTTAACTTTATCAACTGGATATTTATTGCAGTAACTCCTTTTTTTTACCTGTTTAGCCACTTACTGATTTTGCGCATGCGTAAAACCAAACGGGCGACTGCCGAAATGGCTTTGTTTGTTTTTGTATTTGCCCTCTACATCATTTGCTGTGGCATGTACTCCAGCTTTATATCCACATCCGACCCGAGTAACGCATTAACGCTTTACCTCATAGCCCTGAGTATTGTAAGCGTAATGTTTGTATTTGAGTATCATGAAACCATCGTGTTGCTGATTGGTATCGAGATGTTGTTTACCATGATGCTTTTTCACGCTCAGGTTGGCGCTACCGAAATGACGCACAACCAAATGATATCGGCCATTTTGCTTGCAGGTTTTTACTTAACATCAAGATATTTTTTCTCGTACAAAGCCAGTTACTATGGGCAGATAGTAGAGATTCGCCAGAAGAACCAGGAAATTGAGAAAGCCAACAATTTTAAAAACCAGGTTTTAGGCACCGTAGCGCATGATCTGCGTAACCCTATTGCCGCCGTGGAATCATTAGCAATGATGATGGAACTGGAGGATATTGATGAAGATACACAGGAAAACCTGACAATGATGCGAGAATCGTGCGTGAAGGCACGTACCATTATAGATGATTTGCTGGATGCCGCGCGTAACGATAATATGAACGCGTTTGATACCACCCGCACCGAACTTAATAAATGCCTGCAGGATATTGTAACAACCTGGAAGATACAACATAGCAATGTGGTATTTATAAGTGATGTTAAAGCAGTTTACGCGATGATAAATCACGAGAAATTCCCGAGGGTGATGGATAACCTGATCAGTAACGCGCTTAAATTCAGTAAGGATACGGATAATGTTGAAGTGCACCTTAAGCGTGAAAACAGCAATATCATTATAGCTGTAAAAGATCGCGGTTTAGGCATCCCGCAAGATCTGATCCCAAAACTGTTTGAGCGCTTCTCGGGCGTGGGGCGCACCGGGTTAAAAGGCGAGCAATCTACCGGTATAGGTTTAAGTATTGTTAAAGATATTTTAGAAAACCACGATGGTAAAATAAGTGTTAACAGCGTAGAAGGCGAGGGCAGCACATTCACTATTACACTCCCGGTTGCAGATTAATATTTGTTTGTTCCATTTTGAATAAGACAAAACGGAACAAACGGAACATCCTTATAATCAGACTATTGGCTTTTAACTTTCATCAACCTATCTAAAGTATCTCTTTACATTTTTCAATTAATTATTTAATATACAGTTATTTATATTTTTTGATTTTTGTTCCGTTTTTTTCAGGACAAGACACGAACGATTGCGTTAAAAAAACGACCTTTTTTCGCCTTTTTTAGGCCTTAGTACGACCTTTTCATGGTTGCAATGTCAATAAAAAGAAAAGATGAATATTTTAATAAAAATCTGATTTATAAATACTTATCACTTAACACATTGTTCCGTTATTTCCCATTTTGTTCCATTTTTGAATGAAACAGAACGCGAACAGTGCGGCTAACATCAACATAATTTAAGGATTAATCGTTATTATTGCATAAGGCCGCATACCCTTGTACGCCGCCTTGCGAACTATATACATGAAACTAACTATACACGGCGCTGCCCGCCAGGTTACGGGCAGCATGCACCTGCTCCAGGTAGGGCAATATAAGATACTGGTAGACTGCGGGCTGGATTACGAAAAAGACCATAACATACAGGTAAACGAAGATTTCGGTTTCAGGCCGGAGGAGATCGATGTAGTGATCCTCACCCACGCGCATATCGACCACTCAGGCAACCTGCCTACATTAGTGCGCATGGGCTTTAACGGCCAGATACTTTGCACGCCCCCCACCGCCGATCTGACTGAATTGTTATTGTTAGATTCGGTAAACATATTTTTATCAAAGGCGCAGAAAGGCCGTGGTCGTGGCCGTAAGCATAAACATAGCAGCGGCGGTCCGCAGCCTCTATACCTGCAAAAGCACGTAATGGATACTGTGGAGCGCTTTGTTACTATCGCATACAACAAGCCTTTCCGTATTACCGGCGATATAGAACTAACTTTTATCCAGGCCGGCCACTTACTTGGCGCTGCAGCCGCGGTATTAAAGATCAATGATAACGGCGAGGAAAAATCCATCGCCTTTACCGGCGATATAGGACGCAAAAATTATCCTGTATTAAATGACCCTGAGCCGCTGCCACCGGTGGATTATATTGTATCAGAATCTACCTATGGCGGCAGGATGCATACCAAAGGTAAATCGGTACAGGAAACGCTGATAGAAACCATAGAAAAGGTTTGTATTGTTGAGCAGGGCCGTTTAATTATCCCCGCTTTTAGTATCGGGCGTACACAATCGCTGGTTTTTGCTTTGAATAAGATATTTAACAGCGGCTTGTTGCCCAAAGTGCCTGTTTTTGTGGATAGCCCAATGGCAGCCAGGGCCACCAGCCTATACCGCAAACACCACAGCCTGGTAAATGCCGAAGCGCAGGAGTTTTATAACAAACAAGGCGATGAGTTTGATTTTGAGAACCTTACCTATGTAGAAACTTTAAAAGATAGCCGACAAGTATCAAATTACTACGAGCCTTGTATCATCATCTCATCGGCAGGGATGCTGGAGGGCGGCCGTATCCAGGATCACCTGTTTTATAACATCCAGAATTACTATTGCACCATTCTTTTTATAGGTTACTGTGCTAAAGGTACGCTTGGTTATCGCCTGCTTCGCGGTGACCCCATCGTGCATATTAAAGATCGCGACCTGGCCGTTTATGCTACCATTAAACAAACCGACGTATTAAGCGCCCACGGCGATCATGAAGACTTGGTGAACAACGTTAAGGTGCAGGACGCAAACAAGCTTAAAGGGGTTTATTTAGTGCATGGCGAGGCCACCAGCATGCAGGCCATGGCCGATGCTTTAGAGCAGGATGGTTATAAGGTTACTATACCGGAGAAAAGCGTGGCGTACGAGTTGTAGTGGCTTATTTATAAAATTCATCGGTCGCTGCCACCAACATAACATGCTCTAATACCGGGTCTGCTTCTAATCCGCTGGCCCAAAGCTCTTCATCAAATTTTTTGAAGGATGCCAGCGATGTTAAAATATTATGCGCTTCTTCGTTCTCAAACTGGTCGAAGTGCATAAAGGTTTTGCCATCTGGCAGCAGCCATGTGCTGTATTTAATGCCTGGATGATTAAGCTCTTTTAACTCTTTTACGATGCCCGTGATGTTTGCCTGGTTTATTGGCGCGAATGCAGCGTTTGTGGTGTAATGTACGCGTAATGCTTTCATGGTTACTAATTTAATAAACCAAATTTAGCACAACGGTTAATAAGATGTGAGGCGAATTAAGACAGCTTAGCGGGGATATTGCGGCAAGATACCCTCTCCGCGCGTCATTGCGAGAAACGAAGCAATCTCAAAACAATGCATAAACGCTTTGCATTCGCTATTACCTATCGGGAGATTGCTTCGTTCCTCGCAATGACGCGTAGAAAACACTACACATTCCCCCACCCATGCGCCAATACATCGGCTATATGGATGGTTTTAATGGGCAGGTTATTCTTATCAATATACCCTTGCAGGTGCAGCAGGCATGATGCATCTGTAGAGATAATATAATCGGCTTTGGCAGCTAAGGCGTTATCAACTTTTTGCTGTGCCATAGCGGTGGCTATACCATCAAACTTAACGGCAAATGTACCACCGAAACCGCAGCAGGTTTCGTTATCCTTCAAATCAACCATTTCAAGGCCCAATACTTTGGAAAGTAACTGTCGGGGCTCGTCTTTTATTTTGCATTCGCGCAGGCCGGCGCAGCTATCATGGTAAACAGCGCGGCCTTCCAGTTCGGCGCCAAAGTAATCAACCTGGAGTATGTTCACCAAAAAATCGCTCAGCTCGTAAATATTGCTTTGAATATTACGGCATTTATTATGCGCGGTGGTATTGGTAAACAGGTCGTTATAATAGTTACGTACCATTCCTGTACATGATGCCGATGGCGATACGATTACACTATCTTCCTTAAAATCATTCAGAAACTTGGTACCTACCGCTTTGGCATCGTCCCAAAAACCGGCGTTAAATGCAGGCTGACCGCAGCAGGTTTGTTCGGGGTTATAATTTACCGTACAACCGGCCTTTTCAAGCACCTTAACGGTATTAAAGGCGGTATCCGGATACAACTGATCTATAAAACACGGAATAAACAACTCAATTGTCATCGGCACAAGTAATATTAAAGAGCGCTAAATTCAGCATTTTTCTGAACTTTTCGCTCAGTTCTTAATAAAGAAAACAATAACAACAAGCCGATAATAAAGAACACACCCAAAACCAGGGTTGAATTACGCATGCTGCCGGTAAGTTCTTCAATAAAGCCAAAACTGAACAAACCGCCAACTATGGCAAGTTTTTCGGTAACATCATAAAAGCTAAAGAACGATGCCGTATCGGGGATATTCTGCGGTAAAAACTTAGAGTAAGTTGATCGCGAAAGCGATTGGATCCCTCCCATTACCAGGCCAACAAAAACTGCTACAATATAAAAATGCGTTGATGTTTGGGTATAATATGCTGCAATACAGATACCTATCCAAATAAACACCACAAATATCAGCACACGTACGTTACCGTACTTATCAGATAAGCGCGACATCAGCGTGGCGCCCGCAATAGCAACAATTTGTATAATAAGGATGATCTTGATCAGGTCCTCTGTTGGCATTCCCAACACCTTGGCTGCAAAACCGGTAGCCACCAGCATAACGGTTTGTACTCCCATGGAGTAGAAAAAGAAAGCCGGCAAAAACCTTTTTAACAACGGCATTCCCTTTATTTTAACCCACACGTTACCCAGTTCAACAAACCCGCCCTTTATAATATTAGTGTGATGGTTTTGCGCGTTGGGGCTTCCTTTAGGTAAAATAGAGAATGGTATCAGCGCGAAACCTATCCACCAGACACCTACCAGCAAAAAGGACAATTGCGAGGCTGAACCTTTGGTCATCCCAAATTTATCCGGCATCAAAATAAATACAAAGCAAATTAATTGCAGCAATACGCTGCCTATATAGCCGTAGGTAAAACCTTTGGCGCTTACCTTGTCCTGCATATCTAAGGTGGCTATCTCGGGTAGGTATGAGTTATAAAAAACGAAGCCTCCGCTGTAACCAATGGCAGCCAGCGCAAAGCAAATAACCCCCGCTTCGATGCGGCTTGCATCAAAAAAGAACAGGCAGCAGCAGGCTATTGAACCCAGGATGGTAAAAAACTGCATGAAGATCTTTTTATTTCCCCGATAATCGGCAATTGCGCTTAGTATGGGTAACAGCAAAACCATCACCAGGTAAGCAGCAGCCAGTGCATAGTCGGTAAGCGCGGTGTTTATAAAGCTATGCCCGAAAAAGTTTACGCGGTTGCCATTATCCGCATTGGTGGTAATAGCCACATAATAAGCCGGGAAAACGGTTGTAGTAATTACCAGGTTGTAGGCCGAATTTGCCCAATCGAACATGGCCCATGCCCGGATGGTTTTTTCGTTATTTTTCTCTTCCATTGCACATAAAAGTATGCAATTTTTGGAGTTTAAGAAATATTTGAAAAAATCAACAGTTTACCCTATCCCAAAGCAAACTCTACCGCTGCTACCGAATGGATCTGCGTGGTATCAAATTGTATCACATCGGTATCTTCGGGCTTTATTAGTAAAGGTATTTCGGTACATCCCAGTATAATGCCCTGCGCACCCCGCTGTACTAAGCTATCTATTATTTGCAGATAACGGTCTTTTGTTTCGGGCAGCAGGATGCCTTTCCCCAATTCGTCCATCAGGGTTTGGTGGATAAAAACCCTGTCGGTATCATTTGGGGTGATGCTATCGATGCCCGCTTCGGTTAGCTTATCGGTAAAGAAAGTATTCTCCATGGTAAACTTTGTGCCCAACAGCCCTACTTTAGTAAGTTCGTGTTTTTTGATAACCCCGGCCGTAGCTGTGGCAATGTGTATCACCGGTAAACCAATTTTTGCTTCCGCCTCTTCGGCTACTAAGTGTAGAGTATTCGCGCAAAGTACTATCGCCTCTGCCCCGCTGTTCTTTAAACCGATACCTGCTTCAATAACCATTTGCGTGGTTTTGGCCCAATCGTTAGCGGCGTGGTTTTTGGCTATATCGGCATAATTAAAAGAGTGCAGCAGCAGTTGGGCCGCATTTACACCGCCAAGTTTATCATTAATGCCCTGGTTAATAAAACGGTAATAATCTATAGTTGATACCCAGCTGGTACCGCCAATAAGTCCTAAGGTTTTCATGTGGTAAAACTATCATTATTTGTAAACGGCAAAGCTAAATCTTCAGTTTTGACGAACAAACAAGGCATATTTTACATTATAGTTACGGTTGCAAATTGTTTAGCTGTGGTTACAGCATAAAAGCAAGTACCATTTCGTACCTTAGCATCAAACATCTATACATGTCTAAAAAACACAAACATAATTCTTCAATAAACCAGGTGCTCACGCAAATGGTGCTCGATATTTTTGAACAAAACGGCAATACGCCATTAAATCATAAACAAGTTTCTGCCAAATTAAACGTGCGCGACCCTGATGCCCGCGGCGTTATACTCGATATTTTAAAGGATGAGGCTTTTAAAGGTGTACTGAAAGAAATTACGCCAGGCAAATTCCAGCTGCTTGAGTTAAAAACCTTTATTGAAGGCAAGGTTGACCTGACCAACGACGGTTCGGCCTTCATAGTTACCGACGACCCAAGCGAAACCGATATTTTTGTTGCCCCACGTAAACTGCGTAACGCCCTTAACGGCGACCGTGTGAAGGTTTACGTTTACGCCAAAAGCCGCGGCAAACGCCAGGAAGGCGAAGTGATAGAGATATTACAGCGTAATAAAATGGAGTTTACCGGTGTGGTAAAACTATCTGAACGTTTTGCATTCTTCATACCCGACGACCGCAAGATGATGCACGATATTTTCATCCCCATCAGCGATCTGAACGGCGCCAAAAATGGCATAAAAGCTGTTGCCGAAATCACGGACTGGCCCGCAGGTGCTAAAAACCCAATTGGCCGCATAAAACACGTGCTGGGCGAACAGGGCGAGAACGATACCGAAATGAACGCCATACTGGCCGAATATGGTTTCCCGCTCTCCTTCCCTGCCGAGGTTGAACGCGAGGCTGAAGAAATTCCGAATGATATTACCGCCGAAGAGATTGCCAAGCGCCGCGATTTCAGGGATGTGCTTACTTTCACCATCGACCCGTTTGATGCCAAGGATTTTGATGATGCCCTATCCTTTAAAAAACTGGATAACGGCAACTACGAAGTTGGTGTGCACATTGCCGATGTATCGCATTACATCATCCCCGATTCGGCTTTGGATAAAGAAGCTTATGAGCGCGGCACATCCGTTTATTTGGTAGACAGGGTTATCCCGATGCTTCCTGAAAGATTGTCGAACGGCTTATGCTCGCTACGCCCTAAAGAAGATAAGCTTTGCTTTGCCGCTGTTTTTGAGTTGGATGAAGAAGCCAATATTGTTAACCAATGGTTCGGGAAAACTGCTATCCACTCCGACAGGCGCTTTGCTTATGAGGAAGTACAGGATGTTATTGAAACCCAAACCGGCGACTACGTTGAAGAAATACTAAAACTGAATGCCCTGGCATATAAACTGCGCGAGCGTAAGTTTAAAGCAGGCGCCATCAGCTTTGAAACTACCGAGGTTAAATTTAAGCTGGATGAAACCGGCAAACCTATCGGTGTTTATGTAAAAGAGCGCAAGGATGCCCACAAACTTATTGAAGACTTTATGCTGCTGGCCAACCGCAAGGTAGCCGAACATGTAAGCAAAATGGGCAAAGGCAAGCACAAATACACTTTTGTTTACCGTGTGCATGATACGCCAAAACCCGATGCACTGGCCAACTTCGCGCAGTTTGCGGCAAGGTTTGGTTATAAGATCAATACAAAATCTGATAAAGAAACTGCCAAATCCCTTAACTTTTTGATGGAGGATGTGGAAGGTAAAAAAGAACAAAACGTACTTACTCAATTAGCTATCCGCTCGATGGCTAAAGCCATATACACTACCAAAAGCAGCAGCCACTACGGCCTGGCTTTTGATCATTACACCCACTTCACCTCGCCCATTCGCCGCTACCCTGATGTTATGGTGCACAGGTTGCTGCAGCATTACCTTAACGGTGGGCAAAGCGTTAACGCCGACCATTACGAAGAACTTTGTAAGCACAGTTCGCTGATGGAGAAGAAAGCTGCTGATGCTGAGCGCTCATCGGTTAAATACAAACAGGCCGAATACCTGAAAGACCAGGTGGGCAATGTGTTTACCGGCATTATTTCGGGCGTTACCGAATGGGGTATGTACGTTGAGATAGTAGAGAACAAATGTGAGGGAATGATTCGTTTGCGCGATATAAGCGACGATTTTTATACTTTAGACGAGAAAAACTACGCCATCATCGGCCAGCGTAAAAAGAAAACCTATCAGCTTGGCGATGAGGTACAAATAAGAGTGAAAAATGTTGATCTGACTAAAAAACAGATAGACTTTACTTTGATAAATAATTAACTTTTTAGTTGATTGAGTTGGATTAGTTGAATGGAGAATGGTTTTAACCACTCACACAATAAACCACTCACCAATCAACCCATAACATGAGAAAACTTGAAGATCTGCAATCGTTAATTGCAAGTTCCGTTTCTGAACTGAAATACCCGGATTATCCCGCGGAATTATACGAACCTATAAAGTATATACTGGCTTTGGGCGGCAAACGAATGCGCCCCGCTCTGCTGTTAATGGCCTGTGATCTTTTTGGCGGCGATGTGGAGGCAGCATTGCCCCCTGCCCTGGCTATAGAGGTTTTCCATAATTTCACGCTGATGCATGATGATATTATGGATAACGCCCCCAAAAGGCGCGGCAAAACCACCGTACACGAAAAGTGGAACAACAACGTGGCTATCCTATCCGGCGATGTAATGCTGATAGAGGGCTATAAGCTGATGATGCAGGTACGCGAGAACATCCTGCGTACTGTACTTGATATTTTTAACGATACCGCTGTAGGTGTTTGCGAAGGCCAGCAGCTGGATATGACCTTCGAGACGAGCAACAATATCAGCATTGCAGAATACATTAACATGATCCGCCTTAAAACCGCTGTGGTGCTTGGTGGCGCTTTAAAGATAGGCGCGCTAATTGGCGAAGCCGACAGAAAAGATGCCGACCTGCTTTGCAGTTTTGGCGAGTACCTGGGTATTGCGTTCCAGTTACAGGATGATATTCTGGACGTATATGGCAATCCCGAAAAATTTGGCAAACAGGTTGGTGGCGATATCATCTCCAACAAAAAAACCTACCTACTCATAAAAGCCCTTGAACTGGTTAAAGGCACCGATGCCGAAGAACTGGCCCGCTGGATAACTTTCCCACAGTTTGACCCTGCCGAGAAAGTTGCTGCCGTTACCGAAATATATAATAACGTAAACATCCGCCAGTTTGCCGAAGCTGAAATGCAGGCCTACGCCGAAAAAGCATTTGAAGCGCTGGACCAGATAAACCTGCCCGAAGAAAGCAAACAGTACCTGCGCGATTTTGCCGATGGGTTATTAGTGAGGGAATATTAATAAGAAAATGAAAAAAATACTTTTGTTGTTCATTATTGTGATGACGACTATTACTGTTAAAGCGCAGGTTACTGACACAACGAAGGCTGACACTCAAAAAAATACTCTTGTGCGTGTGGCCCCTAGTGTAGTAGGTGGTTTAGAAAAGTATTATAAATACGTAGAAAAGAACTTGAAGTATCCCAAAGCGGCTATAAAGAATAAAATTGAAGGCCAGGTTGTGCTTACTTTTATTATTGAACGTGATGGTAGCTTTACCAATATTAATGTTGCAAAAAGTTTGTCGCCCGAGACTGATTCTGCGGCCATACGATTAATATCTGACCCAAAAGCACCGAAATGGACGCCAGGTATACAAAATGGTAAGCCTGTAAGAGTACAATATTCTTTACCATTTTTTTTCAAAAAAAATAGATGATACGCAAAACCCTTTTCGTCCTATTCATTTTATTAGCCCCTTTATCACAAACAAGAGCACAAACAGGCACTACCGATACAACTATCTACTCAAAAGTTGACAAGGCGCCGAAATTTGCCGGAGGGGATAAAGAACTTATTCGATTTCTTAACCGTAACACCAGGTACCCATGGCATGCAAGGAATAACAATATCCAGGGTACGGTGCAGGTTTCATTTGTAGTGGAAACAGATGGTACATTAACCAATTTCAAAATTATAAAAAGCGTCGCTCCCGATCTTGATGCTGAATCGATAAGGGTAATGCATTCATCCCCAAAATGGAAGCCGGGAAAAAAGACTGGCAAACCTGTAAGGACACTCCACCAAGTACCTATTTCTTTTACATTAATACCCGGATAAATATGAAACTTAAAACCTACCTCATTGTGCCGCTTTTAATTTGCAGTATTTATGGTGCTAAAGCACAGGTAACCGACACAACCAAAACCGATACCTCAAGATTTTTGCCTGTAGACCAACTGCCCGAGGTAGTTGGTGGAATTTCTAAACTAATTATATATCAGCAAAAGAATTTGAGATATCCCGATGAGGCAAAAAAGAATAAAATTCAGGGTCGGGTAATTGTTGCTTTTGTGGTTGAACGTGACGGCAGTTTAAGTAATGTTAAAATTCAACGAAGTTTATCTGCAGATACCAATGCTGAAGCAATACGATTAATAACCGCTCCGGAAGCGCCGAAATGGACACCGGGTATGCAGGGTAATAAGCCAGTAAGGGTACAATTCTCTATACCTGTTTCTTTTAAACTTGATGAATAAAAGATCATAAAAATGCTGTTTTTCGCCCTTGTTGGTGTTGTCACCAACAAGCCGCCATGTATAAGAATGAATGCAAACTATATTGCGTATATAAAATTTACATTCCTAACCATCAGCAAATAGATACACATGCTTATCTTTAGCATTCAATCATTCCTTGTCTGATGAAAAAAACTACAAGAACTATTTCTGCCGCGTTATGCCTGCTTGCTTTAGGCATTGGCGCAAATGCCCAAACCTCGGGCGGTAAACTTAAGCCCGAACAAGCCATTATGGATGTGCGCCATTACACCGTGGCGCTTAATATGGATTTCGCCAAAAAATCTATCGACGGTTCAACCGTTATTGATGTTATCATGGCACAACCTACCAAAGTGCTGATCCTCGACCTGATGGATTCGCTGCATGTAAGCGCGGTATCGGTAAACGGCAAAAAAGAAGCATTCAATCATAAAAACGGCCTTATTACCATCAATACGGCAAAACAACTTCCGGCTGGCAAGGCAAGTATTAAAGTGGTGTACGGCGGCAGGCCACGCATCGCCAAAAACCCACCATGGGATGATGGCTTCACCTGGACACAGGATTCTACCGGTCACCCCTGGCTGGCTGTTACTGCCGAAGGTACCGGCGGCAAGATCTTCTTTCCCTGTAAAGACCATCCCAGCGATGAGCCCAACGAAGGCGCCGATATGCTGATAACCGTACCTAAAGATCTGGTTGTTGCAGGCCCCGGCATATTAAAAGGCGTTAGCAAAAAAGGCACCACGGCCACCTATCACTGGCAAACCAAATACAGCATCAATAATTACAGCATTGTATTTAACGCAGGCGATTATAAAGTGGTAACCGGCAGCTATAAATCGGTAGCCGGTAATATCGTTCCTGTTCAGTTTTATGTATTAAAATACCATACCGAGCAAGCCCCCCATTTTATTGAACTGGTAATAAAGGCCGCACAGGAAAAAGAAAAATACTTTGGTGAATACCCATGGGCTAAAGAAAAGCTGGGCATTGCAGAAACCCCGCACTTGGGTATGGAACACCAAAGCATGAATGCTTATGGCAATAAATTCCGTTATACAAAAGTTGGCGGGCAGGATTTCGACTGGCTGATGTACCACGAGTTTGGCCACGAATGGTGGGGCAATAAAGTAACCGCCCGCGACTGGGCCGATTACTGGATCCACGAAGGGATTGATACCTACGCAGATGCGCTGCCGATACTGGATCTGGAAGGTAAAGCAGCCTACATCAAACACTTTAAACAATCGGCTTTTGGTATTGCCAACAAGCAGCCGATTGTACTGGGTAAAGATATCGACGAGGAATCGGCCTATAATAATGACATATACACAAAAGGCGCTTACTTTATGCACACCCTGCATTATGTAATGGGCGATACCCTGTTCTTCGCCACGTTAAAAGGCTTAGCCACCGACCCTAAATTTACTTACGACCACCAGAACGTTACCGACGATGTGGAGCAATATTTCAGCAAAGCCTACGGAAAATCGTTAAAACCATTGTTTGATTTTTACCTGCGCACCACCAACAAGCTGGAAGTAAGCGTAAAAGCCAAGCCTCGTGATAAGTATTTGATCACGCTGCTCAACATCGGAACAGAACTACCTGTTGATGTTACTACCGATGCCGGCACCAAACGCATGACGCTGACCCCAAAAGGAATTACGGTTGAAAGTAAAACTACGCCTATAATAGATGCTGATGGCTGGTATTTGAAAAAGGTGATATTGGAGTAGGTATCTAAACCGTCATTGCGAGGTACGAAGCAATCTCTTCACATGCTAAACTAATGCAAAGTCTGGAGATTGCTTCGTACCTCGCAATGACGCGCGGGTTAGTGGGTTAGATTATCCCACAAAAAAAGCCCTTATCAAATTGATAAGGGCTTTTTATATTTTAAAGCTTGGCTTAATTATTCAGCTGCGGCTTCTTCAGCATCAGGTGCTGCTTCTTTTTTTGCTTTTGGCGCTGCTGCTTTCTTAGCTTTAGGAGCTTCTTCAGCTACTTCTGCTGCTGCAACAGGTGCTTCAACTTTTTTTGCTTTTGCTTCAGCTTTAACAGCTGGTGCAGGTGCTGCATCTTCAGCAACCGGTGCAACTTCAAAAGGGATAACAGAAACGTATGAACGGTTGTCTGCTTTCTTTTTGAATACTACGTGACCTGCTTTTAATGCAAATAAAGTATGGTCTTTACCGATACCTACGTTAAGGCCCGGGTTGTGTTTGGTACCACGTTGACGAACGATGATGTTACCTGCAATAGCTGGCTGACCACCGAAAATTTTGATACCTAAACGTTTGCTATGTGATTCGCGGCCGTTTCTTGAACTACCGGCCCCTTTTTTGTGTGCCATTTCTTAATTTCTTTTGTGACCCTAATGAATCGAGTCGGTTAAAATTTAATTATAATGTTATACCGGTGATCTCGATCTTGGTAAATTGCTGACGGTGACCATTTTTCTTCTGGTAACCTTTTCTTCTTTTCTTTTTGAAGATAATTACTTTATCACCTTTTAAATGAGACACGATCTTAGCTGAAACTTTAGCGCTTTTCAAATCAGAACCTAATTTGAATTTACCTTCGTTTTCTGCTAACAACACATTGTCAAATTCAATACTAGCGCCTTCATCTCCTTGTAAACGGTGTACAAAGATCTGCTGGTCTTTTGCAACTTTAAATTGCTGTCCGGCTATACTTACTATTGCGTACATTGTTGAATAATTATTGTTTTAAATTTTGAGGTGCAAATATATGGATTAATAAATTAAATTCCAACGCACTATTTAACATTTCTTTGGCGTGCTTCAGCATCAGCTAATATCTTCTTTATTTCTATAATCAGCCTTTCATTGGCATCTACCAATTTAGGGGCGCCATCAAATGAAGCATCAAACATTACTTTTTTACTTTTGCGCAGGTAGTTAAATTGTATCACATACCTTGGCACCCTGCCCTTTACATTCGGGTTAAGCTCATTTGCAGGGAAATCCCAGAAACCCAGGTCGGCAGCCTTGCGGTGCAGATATAACAGGTCGTCCTTGTTTAAGTGCATGTTAATTTTAACTAACGAGTCGCGCCTGTTCACAAACTGGTATTCGCCGGTTTTAGAATCGTATATATTGTTCAGTGTATCGCCAAAACCATATTCAAAATGTAACGACTGAAACTCGGAGAACTTATACGGGGCGTTTTTGATCATCATGCCATAGTAATAAAGGCAGTAGGCCAGGAATGGCACGATGATACTCATCACCAGGAAGATTTTTTTCGACTTAGTTGTCATTTATGGGTTTTATAGAATTTGCAAATTAAAGGCTAAAAATTTAAAAATGGATCATAAGATGGTCAGGAAAGCTATTGAATTTCTTCCTGTTGTGCATTCCCAAGTTCCCCCTCCCACTTGCTTACAACGGCGGTAGCCATGGCGTTACCCAAAACGTTGGTAGCAGAGCGGCCCATATCCAATAATGGATCGATACCGATCAGCAATGCTAAACCTGCCTCGGGGATATTGAACATAGAGATAGTACCGGCTATTACTACCAGCGATGCACGCGGAACGCCCGCTATACCTTTACTGGTAAGCATCAGGATAAGCAACATGGATAGCTGCTGCTCGAATGAGAGGTGAATATTATATGACTGCGCCAAAAAAAGCGACGCGAAAGTCATGTACATCATAGAGCCATCAAGGTTAAAAGAGTAACCAAGCGGTAATACAAAACTTACAATTTTGTTATTACAGCCAAAACGTTCCAGTTCTAACAATACTTTTGGGTATGCCGCCTCACTTGTTGAGGTACCAAAGGCTATCAGCATGGCATCCTTAATGCGCGCTACCAATTTAAACGCACGGCCTTTTAACACTACCGAACCTGCCAGTATAATTACTACCCACAATACAATAAGCGAGAAATAAAACTCGCCTATAAATATGGCATAGGTTGACAGGATGCCTAAGCCCTGTTTGGCTATAATAGCTGTTATGGCGCCGAACACGGCCAAAGGTGCCAACTGCATTACGTAGCCGGTTATTTTTAAGATAACGTGTGCAATGGCATCCATTGCTTTAATTACTATAAGGCCCTTTTCGCCAATGGCGGCTGTTGCTACACCAAAGAACAGCGAGAAGATAACGATCTGCAATATCTCGTTATTAGCCATAGCCTCCGTAAAGCTTTTCGGGAAAACGTGGCCTATAAAATCGCGCAGCGAAAGTGCTGTTTTCTGAATACCTGTAGATAAATGGCTATCCGGTAAAGGCAGGTGCATTGCCTCGCCCGGTTTAAAAAAGTTAACCAGTAACATCCCCAATAATAACGATACCAGCGTAGCGCTTAAAAACCAAAGCAGGGTTTTACCGCCAATACGGCCAACCGCGCTTATATCGCCCACTTTGGCAACCCCAACTACCAGTGTGGTAAACACCAGCGGGGCAACTATCATTTTTATTAATCGTAAAAATATATCACTTAGTACGGTAAAGCCAACCAGCTTATCCTCGCGGGCGGTATCGCTGGCCTTACGGATAATTGCCTGTGCTGCGCGTTCCTTCTTTAAAGCCTTAAAGGTTGCGGTAGTAGTATCAGCAGACGTAGTTATTTGCTCGTCTAATGTTTTTATATTTACCTCGGCGGCGTTTATTTTGGTATTAATATTGTTTATTACTGTAGCATTGTAAATATACCCGGCTATTACGCCTAATATTAATGCTATAAAAATGTACAGGGTTAGTTTACTCTTCTGCATGTGTTTATATGGTGCCGCAAAACTACAAAAATTAAGCTTTATATATACCGATGAGTATCACTACCTACGGATTACAACAAATTAAGAAAGAACTTCAGCATTTACCGCAGGAGCAACTGGCCGAACTATGCCTGCGATTGATACGTTATAAAAAGGAAAATAAGGAGTTACTTGCCTACCTGCTGTTTGAGGCCCACAACGAGCAGGACTTTGTGGAGAGCATAAAAGCCGAAGCGGGGTTTATGTTTAGCCAGTTGCCATCGCAAAGCTACTTTACTGCCAAAGGGCTTCGTAAAATATTAAAGATGCTGGCCAAATACACCAAATTTATCGGCTCAAAACCTGCCGAGATAGAACTGCTTTTAAACTTTTGCCAAAACTACCTGCAATACGTTATCAAACAAACATCGCACAAGCCTATCCGCCTGATACTCATCCGTCAAATAGAGAAAGTGCGCACCGCCATTGGTAAGCTGCACGAGGACCTGCAATTTGATTACAGCCAGGATTATAACAAACTTTTAGACGATGCCGAAAGTAAATTACCCTGGTTAAATAAAAAAAGTTACCTGTTGTAACATTTATGGTGTTAATTTGTCAAACAAAAAATTAACTAATCAGGTGGCAGACAGAGAAGACGCTTTCCGGAAAATATACGAAGCTAATTCAAAGAAAATTTACCATTTGTGCTATGGTTATACCGGCGATGATGATGCCGCGAACGATCTGTTGCAGGAAACTTTCCTGAAAGTTTGGCAAAACCTGCATAAGTTTCGTAATCAGGCGCTGATATCTACCTGGATATACCGTATAGCTGTTAATACCTGCTTAACCTATTTACGATCAGAGAAACGACAAGCAAAAGACGAGCTTACTCCGGCAATTGCTGAAAACAAACGCGAAGAGTTTTCAGAAAAGAACGAGCAGGTTGCTTTGCTTTATAAGTGTATTTCAAAACTGGAAGAATCGGAAAGAATTATAATAACGTTGGTGCTTGATGAAGTGCCGTATCCCGAAATTGCAGAAGTATCGGGGATATCAGAGGGGAATTTGAGAGTGAAGATCTATCGCATTAAACAAAAATTGACAGAGTTATACAATCAGCATGAAAGACTTTGATCATTTAATGTCGGTTTGGCAGGCGCAGCCAAAGCAAGAAAAGCTTTCAGTAGATGAAGTGCTTAAGCAGGTAAAAAAGGGCATCCGTAGTTTTACTTCAAAACTGTACTGGGCAATTATTGCCATGACAGGAACTATTTGTGCTGCATTTATATTGATGTTTTTTATGGCCTTTAAATCACCGGCCACAATTATTGGTATATTAATTATGGTGGTAACCATGATGATGTACTTATTTATGATTTTAAGGCATTACCATATATTAAACAAGGATGATCCTACTCAAAATCCAACTACTTATCTTAACAGCCTTAAAAAATATCAAAAAGACCGAAGCCGCGTAATTGGCTGGTTCTACTACATATACATACTACTATTAAGCTGCGGATTAGGGCTGTACTTTGTTGAAGTACTGGAAAGAGTACCCGCATATATTAAGGTTTTAACTTATAGCTCGATATTCGTGTGGTTTATGTTTACCACGTTTTATTTAAAACCACGCATGTTTAAAAACGAGGAAGAAAAGTTAAACCTGATGATAGATCGTTTAGAGCGATTAAAACAGCAGTTTGATTAGTTAAATGACCCTATCTGTAGAAATAAAACAGGTAACAATAGCAGATATTGATACCCTGTTAAACTTAAGCCGCCAAACTTTTTTTGATGCCTTTGCCCATTTAAACAATGCCGCCGATATGGAAAACTACGCGGCAAATGCCTTCACAATTCAAAAATTTGAGGATGAGCTAAGCAATCCTGATTCACGATTTTATTTTGCGGTGATTGATAATACCATTGCAGGTTACTTAAAACTAAACTACAAAACCGCCCAAACCGAATTGCGAGACCCAAACTCACTGGAAATAGAACGGATATACATATTGCAACAATACCAGGGGCAGCAGATAGGTAAAAGACTAATAGATTTTGCCATAGATACCGCCATAAGCCGGAAACTTAGCTACGTGTGGCTTGGCGTTTGGGAGCATAATGATAAAGCTATTAAATTCTATAAAAACAAAGGCTTTGAGCAATTCGGCAGCCATCCGTTTATGTTAGGCAGCGATGAGCAGACGGATATTTTGATGAAATTAGCGTTATAAAACAACTTGTCATTTCGAACGACAGAGAGAAATCTTGTTCATTATGCAAGTTCACCGCCTGTCATTTGAACAAGATTTCTCCTCGTACCTCGTTCGAAACGACATTGAAATTTACCTAGCCCTTCAAAAACGGATTAAAAGTCCTCGCGCCTATCTCCATCCCTGCTGCCCTGCAAACCGTTTTATCGCCAAAACGGAAGTTGATGTTATCCATAGCCTGGTACAGTCTTATACGTTCTTCATTATCTTCAAACAGGTTTATCTGGTAGCTGCCGGTACAAAGGTTACTCAATCTTACTCCTATCAACCGTATTGGCCTGTGCTGGTTCCAGGCGCTTTTAAGCAGGTTTTTTACACCGGGGATCAGGATATGCTCGGCAGCAGTTAGGGCTATTTTTTGCTGCTGTGTATGTGTTTCAAAATTTGCGTACCTAATTTTAATAGCCAGGCAGGATGACACCTTATTCTCGCGGCGGAGTTTACCGGCCAGTTCTTCGGTCATGCTTACCAAAATATTTTCCAGCGTTCGCAAATCTTTTACGTCGCTTTCAAAAGTGTGTTCGGTAGAGATGGATTTCCGGTCGCTGTGCGGGATGATCTCGCTGTCATCAATTCCATTGGCTTTGTTGTAGATATAAGTACCCATTTTACCGAACACCGCCTCCAGAAATTTAAGGTTCACCCGTTGCAGGTCGCCTATCTTCTCGATACCATACTGATAAAGTTTCTGACAGGTGCTTTCGCCCAGGCCGGGTATCTTGCCGATGTTCAGCGGCGCTAAAAAGGCTTTCTCCTGCCCGTGTTTTATCCAAAGCTGCCCGTTTGGCTTGGCCTGGTTGGTAGCCATCTTGGCTATGGTTTTGCCCGATGCCATCCCAAAGGAAATTGGCAATCCGGTTTCACGGATCACCTTTTGGCGGAGCTCGCAGGCTAATTGAAATGGATCATGAAAACGTTCCATGCCGCTCAGATCGATATAAAACTCATCTACCGACGACTTTTGGTACAGCGGCACCATATTGTGGATGATCTGCGTAACCTCGCGTGAAGCCTCTGAATAGCGCCCGTGTGTACCATGTATTACAATAGCATGCGGGCAAAGTTTCAATGCCTGCCGGGTGGGCATAGCCGAATGCACGCCAAATTTACGTGCCTCGTAACTGCATGAAGCCACCACGCCCCTATCTGCCGAGCCGCCTATAATTACAGCCTTGCCAATGAGCGAAGGGTTGAATTTTCGCTCTACCGAAACGAAGAATGAATCAAGGTCGATATGTACAATATGCCGCTTAGCATCCATGTACAAATATGAAAATATATTTTGAATTATGCTAATTTTATTAGCAATTTTGAGGCAATAAACGATGTGATGTTATGACTGGTTATGCTGATTATTTGTTCCTCCTCTCCCCTCCAGAGCCTGTTAAAGAGCTTATCAGCAAGTATAAAAAAGCATCGGTTAAACATATTGGCAATTTCAAAAGCATGGATGCGCCAGCGCATATTTCCATACTGCATGCCGAGAGGCAAAAACCCTATTTCGCCGACCATACCATAACCCTTATACAAAAAACGCTGAATATTATGCCGCCGGTTTTGTTGCATATTGATGGCTTTAAATACTTTTCTCATCTGCATAGCCAGTACACCATTTATGCGCACATCCGCATTAGCCCTGCTGTGGATGCCTGGTTTACTTTGTTAAAGAAAAATCTCAGCATCAAAAAAACGCTGGTGCCGCATATTACCGTTGTTAGAAATGTGCCCGAGGCTGATTTTAATACCCTATGGCCACACTTTCGCCACAAAAATTTGATTGAGCCATTTTGGGTAAAGGATCTGAAAATAGTAAAGCGCGAAACTTTCGACAGTATGGCTAAATGGGAACCTTTTAAAACGTTTCAGTTTAGAGGGACAAGGGGGTTTGAATATGTGGATACGAGGCTCGAAGAAGTGAAAAAGCAGATCGATCTTTTCTAACCTAACCACCACGTCATTGCGAGGGAGTAGCGCGTTTTAATTTTACCCTCCTGATAATCAACCCTTCAGCCCGCCAATTTCCTTTTTTAATAATTTCTTAACCTAAAATGCATCCTTTTTCTATCTTTGCGGCGGGATAAGTCTTTTACGGCCAGCTCCTCTTGAACTCCCCCAGGGTGGGAACGCAGCAAGGGTAGAGAGTTGAGCGGCGCGATAAAAGTAGCTTATCCCATTTTTTTTGCCCTCATTTTTCCTTTACCCTATCCTGAATGATCCGCTACTTCAAAATTTGACATTCGGCATTCATTATTCAATATTATCTTCCCTGTAAACTGCCTATCTTCGCCTTATGCTCGATATACTTATTATTGGCGGTGGCCCAATTGGTTTGGCCTGCGGATTAGCGGCTCAAAAAGCTAACCTTAGTTTTGTTATTGTTGAAAAAGGCTGCCTGGTAAATTCGTTGTACAACTACCCCTCTACCATGACCTTCTTCTCCACATCAGAGAAACTGGAGATTGGCGGCGTGCCGTTTGTAACCGTGCACAACAAACCTACCCGTAACGATGCTTTAGAGTATTACCGCCGGGTAGCATTATCTAACAAGCTTCCTCTTAACCTATTTGAAGAAGTTACCAATGTAAAGCCCATTGAAGGCGGTTATGAAATAACCACCTCAAAAGCTACCTACAGGGCAAAAAAAGTAATATTATGCACCGGCTTTTATGATATAGCCGTAAACCTGGATATCCCGGGCGAAGACCTGCCAAAAGTAAAACATTACTACCAGGACCCGCATTACTACACCTCGCAAAAGGTTGTGGTTGTAGGTAGCAGTAACTCGGCTATTGATGTAGCTTTAGAAACCTTCCGCAAAGGCGCAGAAGTAACGCTTGTTATCCGCGGCAGCGAGGTAAGCAGCCGGGTTAAATACTGGGTACGGCCGGATATTATTAACCGCATTAAAGAAGGCAGCATCAAAGCGTATTTTAATTCGAGCCTTGCGGAAGTAAGACAAACCGAGGTTGATATTGATACGCCTGAAGGTAAAGTCACCATCCCTAACGATTTTGTAATGGCCATGACAGGTTATAAACCCAACTTTGATTTCCTGGCAAAAATTGGGATCAGGTTAACCGAAGATAAATTCATCCCAACCTATAACCCCGAAACAATGGAAACCAACCAGCCGGGGCTTTACCTTGCCGGTGTGGTTGTTGGCGGGCTGGATACACACCTTTGGTTTATAGAAAACTCGCGCATTCATGCGGATATGATCATTGATGATATAGTGAGTAAGAAATAAACGTTGTTTTTTACTTGCCATGAAAAAAGCCTTATATTAACTTCATAAACCCCGGGTTTTATGAGTAGTATCACCATCAAACAGCTTGCCTATGAATTAAACTTGTCTGCTGCAACAGTTTCACGGGCATTAAGTGATAGCTACGAAATTAGCGCTGCGACTAAACAAAAGGTTTGGGATTTAGCAAAAAAACTAAATTATGAACCCAACCCATCGGCAAGTACTTTGCGAAGCCACAAAAGCAAAACCCTTGCGGTAATTGTTCCGGAAATAGCCAATAATTTTTTTTCGCAGGCAATTAATGGCATCGAAGAAGTTTCAAGGCAACATGGCTATCATGTATTAATCTACCAAACGCATGATAACAGCGAAACAGAAGCAGCCTTTATAAAAAGTTTATTGAGCGGCCGTGTTGATGGTGTTTTGATTTCCGTTTCGAGTGAAACCGGCAACAGCAATCATTTCGCAGATCTTAATAAAAATATCCCCGTTGTATTTTTCGACAGAGCCTTAGAAGATATTGATGCCGTTAAGATAACCACCAACGATTATGAAAGTGCCTACCTTGCTACCGAACATTTAATTGAATGCGGTTGTAATAAAATAGGCTATTTGTTTGCCCTAAACAATCTAACGGCAGGCAAAAAACGTTTAAGCGGATACAAAGATGCCCTGTTAAGCAACAATATAGCTTATAATGAAAACCTGGTAGTTATCTGTGGTAAAGAGGAAAGTCAAAACTATTCGCAGATAAAGGATTTACTGATTACAAATAGACCGGATGGTATTATCTCATCTATCGAAGAATTGGTACTGCCCTGTTATGCTATATGCCGGGAACTAAATATCAATATCCCCGATGATCTTAAAATAGTAAGCTTCTCAAACTTAAAAACAGCCCCATTCCTAAATCCATCATTAACAACCATTACACAGCCCGCATTTGAAATTGGTGAAACGGCCGCAACCCTTATTTTAAAGTTATTGAACAACAAGCAAGTTGATACAGGCGAAGATGTAGTGTTAAAATCTGCGCTTATCAAAAGAGGGTCTACGGCAGTTTAAAAAACACCCGGGCAGGCGCGTTAAAATAATACTGGCAAGGGTTGACCAATAACGCAGACCATCTCCAGAAGCATTTATGCATATGAGATATACCCGTTCCGAAATGGAACAAAACGGAACAAAAACGGAACAGGCTTTTTTGCGAAATTTGACAGGTGCAGCTATTATGTATTGCACCTACAGAGAAACAACAAATGGGTTATTATCATTTACCAGCCTATTGGCAACTACGATATAAACAAACCTTTAGTTATCTAAAAGCAATACTTTTTTCACATAAAGGGTGCTTTGCAAAGAGTTTTTTTTTAAATTTAAGACCTGTAATTGATCAATCACAGGCCTTAAATTATCAATGTTTATTAACTTCTATTACCGGGTTTTGGTCACCTTAACCCAGTCTACCCACATTTTAGCCTGGCCGTTTTTCACCATATTAACAGAGCTTTCGGGCAAGCCATAATAAGGT
>NZ_JBAZRC010000007.1:0-65363 GCF_041663085.1 Mucilaginibacter sp. | reverse complement strand
GTGATTTTAATATATCTGTTGCCAATATATTAAAATCACTTCCGGTAAGGTCGGCATGCAGTATACCTTGCTGCGCTTCCGCCGGGAACATCTCCTTCATCGGAGATTCTTTTACCGGCATCAGGTTAAGCTCTCCGCCTAATACGCTTTGGTAAAAGGTCATGGCTTCGCTGCATTGGTTATTTTTGAAATTGATGTATGCGCTAATTTTTAACATGACTTTAGTTTTTCTATGGTTTATAATTGGTTAAGTAAGTATCTCGCAGTAATGTCCGTTCAATTTAAGCAATTCGATGATCCGGTGCGCGCAAAAGTCTTTCCCTTCTACCCGCAGTATCCTATCGCAATCTTCCAGGTCGAAGTTTATTTTGCTGGCCGGAAACTGCTCCAAAAGCTTTTTGATAAGCGCCTGCGATCTTACTTTCCCCCGAACATTTGTCTTAAAAACCTCGATCATCATAAATAAATGTGTTGATGCATTACAAAGGTGCGGTGCTTTGGTATATTTAGAAGGGTGTAATTACGACAATCTAAGGGGTTGATTGCGACGGTGATACCATCTACCTTTGAAACTATGAAACACATATCAATCCTTATACCGCAGGGCGAAACCAGCCTGAGCAACATAGAGGCAACTTATAAGATGTTTTCTATGGTGAACCAAACGCTTGACAGGATGAAGAAAGCGCCGCTGTTTAAAATACAGCTGGTGGGTTTAAATAAAGAAACGGCCTTAACAAACGGGCTGTTTACTATTAAGCCTGATATGACCTATGAAGAGGTTGCTAAAACCGACCTGATAATCATCCCCGCGGTGCATGGCGATATTAATAAGGTATTGCGCGATAACAACGATTTTATACCCTGGATAATAAAACAATATAAAACAGGTGCCGAAGTTGTTTCGCTTTGCATAGGCGCCTTTATTTTGGCCTCTACCGGTCTGCTAAAGGGCCGCAGCTGCACCACACACTGGCTGATGGCCGATGACTTCCGCAAAATGTTCCCCGAGGTAAACCTGATGCCCTACAAGATCATTACCGACGAGGGGGGCATTTACACCAGCGGCGGCGCGTATTCATCGCTCAACCTGCTTTTGTACCTGGTAGAGAAATTCGCGGGCAGGGATATGGCCATCAACTCATCAAAAATATTCGAGATAGATATTGAACGCAACAGCCAGTCGCTGTTTATCATCTTCCACGGGCAAAAAGACCACGAGGACGAGGTGATCAAAAAAGCACAGGACTTTATTGAAAATAACTATCGCGACAAAATAACGGTTGATCACCTGGCTGATCTGTTTGCCATCAGCCGCAGGCACCTTGAGCGCCGCTTTAAAAAAGCTACCTCAAACACTGTTGTTGAGTATATGCAGCGCGTACGCATAGAAGCCGCCAAAATGAGCCTGGAAACCATCCGCGAGAACGTGAACGAGGTGATGTACAACGTTGGTTATACCGATACCAAAGCCTTTAGGATGATATTTAAAAAAATAACCGGCCTATCACCTGTTGAATACAGGAACAAGTATAATAAGGACAAGGCGGCGTAACAAAGTATATTCAAAGTGTTCACGTTCACTGCCGTGAACGCCGCCAATTATCATGAACGATTGATAATCAAATATTTGATTTTTAGACAAGTCTAAAAATCACGCGAGTGCTAATACAATGTTTATGAAAAATATAAGATCGTTAATTTTAAGTTTAACATTACTCCTTATGACAAGCAATCTATCTGAAGCCCAAACCATGGGCAAATATGCCAATGTTAACGGCATAAAAATGTATTACGAGGTACATGGCACCGGCAGTCCGTTGGTTTTAATTCATGGCGGCGGCTCTACTATTAAAACAAACTTTAGCCGTATTATGCCCGAGTTTGCTAAAACGCATAAAGTTATTGCTGTTGAACTGCAGGCCCACGGCCACAGCGGCGACCGCGATGCCCCAGAAAGTTTTATACAGGATGCCGACGATGTTGCGGAACTACTAAAACAGCTTAACATACCTAAAGCCGACTTTTTAGGCTTTAGCAATGGTGGCCAAACCTGTATTGAGCTTGGTTTACGCCACGCGGATAAATTACGTAAATTGATTATTGCTTCCGCTTTTTACAGTCGTGATGCCGCCCCCGAAACGTTCTGGAACGGCTTTGAAACGCCCGATTTCACCCACATGCCACAGATCTATAAAGATGAATACCTGAAGATTGGCACCAAAGAAGGTTTAATGAATATGTTTAATAAGGACGCGCAACGCATGTACACTTTTAAAGGCTGGACGGATGAGCAGATCCGTTCTATCCAGGCACCGGCCCTTGTTGTAATTGGCGATCAGGATCTGGCCACACCAGAGCATGCAGCAAAAATGGCGCGCCTGTTCCAGCATGGGCGCTTAGCAATTTTGCCCGGCACACACGGCAGTTACATAGGCGAGGCATACAACCCCAAACCCGAAAGTAAAATACCTGATCTGTTTGTAACGATGGTGAATGAATTTTTGGCGGAATAGCCGGTAAATATAAATGACATAACATCTGAATTATTCATACTTTCATTTTATGAATAAAATACTGGCATGCCTGCTGCTAATTATCTTTTCTGTAAAATGCTTTGCTCAAACACCCAACCGTGTGTTATATGTAGTTGATGGTATACCAGTTGTTGACGAACCCAAAGAAGATGAACAGCCAAGGAGTGATGAAATTGATTGGGTTAAAGTAGTAACAAACCCCGACAGCATAAAACAGGCCGGTTATGGTGGTAAGCTTGATAAGATAATTTATCTTAACACCAAAGCATATTCGCAACGCACAGATGCAGTAAAATCAATCCCATCAACAAAAACGATGACGCGTAAAAATGGCCTGTGGCATTTAAAAGATGCCTTTACACCATATTCGGGCCCATTTATAGATTATTTTATGAATGGCAGGAAACAAGGTGAAGGTGTTTTAAAGAATGGTATAATAGATGGCATCAGAACAATGTATTATCCAAATGGAAACACCCGATACTTTTACACCTATGCCAATGGGGTTGAAAACGGCGCGTCTGAAGAGTATTTTATTAATGGAAAGCTCAAGCAAAAAGGAAGTTTTGTTGATAAAAAACAAGTGGGATTATGGCAGGTATTTTATTCCACCGGAAAGCTAAAAGGAGAATCTTCTTTTATTAATAATAAACAGAGCGTATCAAAAGAAGAAGAAAAGTTTTATGCCTTAATGAATAAGGGCTTAAGCCTGATGCAGGAAGAAGATTATGCCGCTGTTATTAAAAAATTGGATGCTGCCGAAAAAATTAAACAAAGTTATGCCGACCTCTATTTTTACCGGGGTACCGCTAAATTAGACCTGTTTAATTTTGATGACGCTATTTTAGATCTGGATAAAGCAATTGCAATTGAGCCGCTATATATGGAAGCCATTGCAAACAGGGCTTTTACGCGTTTAAGGAAATATCAGTTTAAAGATAGCCGCACTTTAAGCAAAACAAAAGAAGTTACCGTTTTAGCCGCTAAAGATAACGTACCGATACCTAAGGATGATTTAGATAAAATATGTGCCGATTTAAATTTAGCATATACCCTGGGCGATACCAAACCCATGATATTGGATGCGATGAAAGAATATTGTAAATAACGCTATTCTTTATCCGGATCTTGCGGTTCAAGAAATTCCGAATCCTCTAATTCATCTTTTTTAAAGGCGTCTTCATCCTTACGGTTGCGTATAACGAGCCAGATCACTAAAGCCAGTGCCAGCACTATTACAATTACTATTTCTAACGTGTTAATTTGCATATAGTTACAACTACAATGAACGTGCCCGAAAAGGGGATTTAACAAAAAAATAATATTTAAAATTTGTTAAACCCCTGCTGACATACTGCTGTCATTCGCCCGTGCTTTCTTTGTATCATAAACTTAAAACAATAAGCCATGACAAACACAACAGCAACAGCAAACACCCCGGTAATAACCTCACAGGATTTTTTAAAAAACTGGCAGGCGCACCGTGCATTAAGCCGCAGGGTTTTAGCTGCCTTCCCCGAAAAAGAGCTTTTTGAATTTTCAATAGGCGGTATGCGCCCCTATAATGTTTTGGTTGGCGAGATGACAGGACTGGCCAGCGCCGGCATGAACGGTATTGTTACCGGCAAATGGGAAACCACACCGGCGCTTGATCATTTTAACCACGAGATTAACCTTACCACAAAAGCCGAATTATTAGAAGCCTGGGACGAGGTAACCGAGCAAATAGATGTTTTATGGCCGCAAATACCCGCCGAACGTTTCCAGGAAACAGAGGCCGCCTTTGGCCAATACCCAAACACCATTATCAACACCCTGCAGTATCTTTTTGATAACGAGATACATCACCGCGGGCAAGGTTACGTTTACCTGCGCGCCCTGGGTATTGAGCCACCTGCATTCTGGGATCGGTTTTAATCCCCCACTATTGTCAGCCTGAAGCCTGTCGAAGACTTAGCAGCCTTGCTAATGGTTCGACGGGCTTATTTAGTTATGACAACTAATTTGGCCAACAACACTATATTGCGCCAAATATCTTCGCCATGAATTTGCACCCCCGTATCCAAACTATAGCCCCAAAGAAGTTGATTGGCAACCAGGTAACCATGAGCTTTGCCGATAATAAAACCCGCGAACTATGGCAAGGTTTTATGCCCCACCGTAACAAAATAATAAATAAGCTCAATACCGACCTGATATGTATGCAGGTATATGACGATAATTTAAGCTTCAATAATTTTACCCCCAATACCACATTCCAAAAATGGGCCGCAGCAGAGGTAGCTGATATTACCGACATACCACCAGGCATGCAATCCTTTACCCTTCCCGGCGGCACATATGCCGTTTTTGATTACAAAGGCGCTGCAAGCGCATTTGCCCCAACTTTCAGGTGTATATTTTACGAATGGCTGCCGCAATCGGGCTATGAACTTGACAGCCGCCCTCATTTTGAAATTTTAGGCGCTAAATATAAAAATGAAGACCCCGAATCGGAAGAAGAGATATGGGTACCATTAAAGGCTAAACCTTCTGATTGAGTAAAAATTTCAACTGCGTTAATATTTTTATTACAGCTAAAATCACCCTTTTTGCATGTGTTTTGTTTTGGTAGATTAGTTGCACTAAACCAATCACCAATACAATGGATATTAAACAAGAAATGGAGGCGCTGCTTGCTCTCCAGAAAGCGCAGCCCGGCAATCGCCCGCTGCTTATGGGCGATAAGGATACCGATATTTTTCAATCCGTATTAAACGATTTAAAAGACGCCGTTATATCCAAAGTAAAAGCTAAAGCTACCGGCTGGATCATGAACCTTGTAGGCCTTGGCCCCGGCCCCGAACCCAAAGACGAGGTTAAAGAAGCCCTTGAGAAACAATATCAGGAACTAAAAGTAATTGAAAGTAAAATTGACGCGCTAAGCGCCGCACTTAATACCGCGGTAGAGGTTGTTAAAACCGAAATTGATGGCGCCAAATATTTCACAGCGGTACAAGCCCTTAACCCAAGCGCAGCTAATATCGATGCCGCATTTGAACGGCTTAAAATGGCATCGCAATTAGAGGCCGGCGCCGGCAAAAAATCTGAGCTTGATGAACTGGCAAGTTATATCCGCAACAATATCCCCAATGCCTTTATTGCCATCAAAAACAACCTTTTAGGCACATCATCCGGGGGCGAGAACATGACTTCGCTGGGTACGCGCGTGGCATTTAAGGCGGCTAAGTCTTTAAATGAATACGCAGCTATGGCACATACCCAGTTTATGTATTATTACGGCCTGCAGTTGAAGGCCCTTATGCTCATCATCGAGGCTTACCATTATAACGACTCATCGGGCATGGCCTCACAATATTATAACAGCTATGTTGGGCAAATGAATGATGAGGTAAAAATATATATAAATTATGCCCCAAAAATCACCCTTCAAAACTCGTTGCAGCTGGATAGCGACGTAGCTGATATTCTACCAAAAGGCGACCGTGTATATGTGCAGGCCGGGCGGGAAACAGAAAACACAAAATTCATCACCATAAACCCTAAAACCGCGCAAAAAATCAATGAGTTTTCTCCCGATAATGTTCGCCTAAATTCGGTCATGGCCGAGAAGGATGGTTTCACTTATACTGCCTCATTGGCTAAAGATGATTCGGCTCGCTGGGATTTCATCAAAATCAGGTTAGGCGATGCACCGTCAGAGGTGGGCCGTTTATCGTGGGGACCTCCGGGGAGTGGTTATTTCAGGATGGGGATACTGTTAGGTTACGATATTGATGGCGATTATTTGTACGCAATGTTTATGGCGCTTGGTGTACCCGGTTTTACCATTAAGGTAATAAACCTAAACACATTTGCTTTTGAAAGCGATATCGTGTTTACTAATGAGCTACAAGGCATAGGTAGTTCGGTAGGCAACGGTATTAAAGTTAAAAACGGCAAAATATACACCACAGGTACTTTCAATAACGAAAAAGGCTTTACCGTTAAAGTAATTGATATCAGCACCAAAACCTTTGTACAAAGCGTAAGCGCCGCGCCTACCAGCGGTAACGGCACAAAATCGCCCCTTGTTATAAAGGATAACCTGATGTATTTTGTATGTGGCGATACCCAGTTAAGGATATTTGATATCTCTACCGATACCCCAACAAAACTATACCAGCAATATTATACCTTTTACATGAAAAATATTATTGTTGATGGTAACCTGATCTATATAACAACAGATAGCAATATGCGGGATACACGCGGCGTATTAGTGGTATTTTATATAGGCCCTAACCTGGCTTTATCACAACTTTCTATGCAGATAGGTAATGGAACCAGTGCTTTGCGTATTGATAAAAACTATTTATATGCCGGTGCCGGCGGTGGCGAAAAAACACTGTATATAATGAGTTATTTAGCTAACCCGAATGCTTTAATCATTCCGGTAACGCCTTCGTTAGCTGGTAGTTTGCCGGAATAAGGCTACAATACAAAAGGCCTTGAACAGAACTGTTTAAGGCCTTTTATAGTATATTTAAACTTAAATTACTCTTTAATCCATTTGCTTTTAAAGCCCAGGCGTTTTAACCCTTTTTGTATATCGGGGTTTTTCATCAGCAGTTTCCAGATCAGGCCACTACGATAGTTCTCTATCATTACTACTATTGGCCCCTGGTCAATAGCCAGGTGTGTTTTTGCGTACCAATTATGCGATTCGCTAAAGCCATCGGCAAAACCATATGGGCCCCAGATCTTATCGCCCAGATCGTAATAAAAATGCTTAAGCGCCTGCATAGAATACTGTGGCGTATATGGAAAAGATGACAAAGCCGCTGTAGGCTGTATCACGCCATAATCCACCTCGGGGCAATGGGCTACATACCCTTTGTAACTATCGCCCGCGGTTAAGCCCCAGCAGTTTTCGCCGTAACCTTTGTAATGTTTCGGGTTTTCAATACAGTAAGCCCTGTTTATAAGCGTGTGGTTTTTTGTTTGAACGGCATAATCAATATTATGGTCGTCAGTCAAGCCATTAGGGTCAATCCCCATATAGGTGTATTGCTCAAAAAACAAAGGCCCGCCTTTATCAAATTTGCCCAATGGCAACTCATAACCATAATAGGTTTGGCCGTTTTTCCAGCTGCTGCTTTTTACCCAGCTGTTTTCGTAAAGTTCTTTTGAGATGGGGTGTGTTGGCGACGATGCCGACATGATGTAGGTGATCAATGCCTCATCATATCCAAACACAGGGAAGTTCATCTGGAAATCGTTATTAGGGCTCCAGTGCCAGTACAGGTTCTTATTATCGCCGTTGCTATGCCAGTTCCAGTTGGCGGCATCCCACATTTGCTGCACACGCTTCTGAAAATATTTCTCTTTAATTGTGCTACCGTTAAAGTATCCTTTAGCGCCTAACAAGCCCATCAGCAGGTATGATGTTTCTACAATATCTGCCCCGTCATCAATCCTGTCGAACGCGATGGTTTTACCCGTTGCGCCGTTCATAAAATGTGGGTATATGCCATGATAGCAATCAGCTTTAATTAAAAAGTCCACTATTTTAATGAGGCGGTTCAGTGCCGTATCACGCCCAATCCACCCACGGTTAACGGCAACAACTGTACTTAATATGCCCATACCCGTCCCACCAATGGCACAGGCTTCGGGGCCAAATGTGCCTTTGCTTAGGTTAGGCTCATCATAAGCCTCGTTTATATAATCCCAGTAGTATTGTGCTTTAGCCGTATTGTCGCGTTCTCTTGCCAGGCCGCTAACGGGATGGGCATAATGCCAGAAAAAACGGAAGGTTTGCCTTTGCACAATATCAAGCAAAGCCGAGTCGCTGATGTTTTTGATGATGCCAACCGGCGCTATTGAAGTTTTTTCGACAGGTGTAACGGCTTTCTTTTTTTGTGCGATTGCGCAAAAAACCAATAGCAGCCCTGCAAGTGTGCAGCCGATCTTCCTTTTCATAAGCAATAAATTTTTAGATACTCCGATTGTAATTGGTTATCTAATGTAGTACTTTCTAAATTGATAAGAAAAGGGATTGTATCTTATGATCAAGCTATATCCTGAAACGTCCACACCAAAATGCGATTTGTTTTTTGGCCCTGCGACATGTTGATGGTTTTTACTTCCTTCGCACCCAGATAATCCAGCGATTTGTAGCAGCCGGGCAGCGTTGTTTTTTGCGAGATCAATGACGAGAACCATTTGCACGACCTGGCGAACTCTTTGCTTTCGCTCATCATTTTATTCAGGAAACGGGGTTCGCCACCTTCGCACCAAAGCTCGTTATTGCGGCCGCCAAAATTTAGTTCGGTGCCTTTATCCTGCCCCAGGTTTTTCCACTTGCGGCTCGATTTTTCCTTCACCTCTTTTGATGATGAATGAAACGGCGGGTTACACATCGTTATATCAAACTTTTCGCCGGGTTTTATGATCCCTTCAAAAATATTTGCATAAGATGTTTGCCTGCGGATATCTATAGCGCCAGTAAGGTTGTTATCATCTACTATTTTTTTGGCTGCTGCTACCGCAATATAATCAGCCTCGCTGCCAACAAAATTCCAGCCGTAGGCTTTATGGCCAATAAGCGGGTAAATGCAGTTAGCACCAACACCAACATCTAATACTTTAACGCTATTACCCGTAGGCACAACGCCGTTATTCCCTTCGGCTAAAACATCGGCTATGTAATGGATATAATCGGCCCTGCCGGGAATTGGCGGGCATAAAAAACCTTCGGGGATATCCCATTGCGCTATACCGTAATGCAGTTTTAGCAATGCTTTGTTAAGCGTTTTCACCGCTTCGGGGTCGGTAAAGTTGATGGATAGCTCGTCGCGTTCGTTTTGTACAACAAATTCGCGAAGCGCCGGCAATGCCTTTATCAACAACTGGAAATCATACCGCCCCCGGTGCAAATTGCGCGGGTGCAGGTTTGTTTTTTCTTCGCTGCTGTTTTGTGTCTGATCTGCCATTACAGGATGCTTTTTAAATCCGCAGGCGAATAATTGATAGATTTTAAGGTTTTGTTATCGTTAGTACGGTAAACCAAAAACAAAGCATCTTCTTCTTTATAATGGGCTTCGCTGCCATCTCTTTGTTTGTAATGCGCAATGGTGTCGTTTGCTTCCTCAACGGTTTTGCAGGCCTTGCTCATGTTTGAGCGGTGCACCTCATCAAACAGTTCCTTAAACTTTTCGCCAAGTCCAAATTCAAGTATGGCGCCGGCTAAAACATATTGTATATCGCAAAGGGCGTCGGCAATTTCTACCAGGTTATTATCATCAATGGCTTCCTGCAGCTCTCTCACTTCTTCGGCCAGTAATGACACCCTTAAGGCGCTTCTTTCTTTTGACGGGATAGCAGGTTTATCAACTACCGGATGTTTAAACGTTTTATGAAACTCAGCTACCTGGTTTAATGCTCTTGGTTCTTCCATGTTATATTAAAAATGTATTGCTGTAAAATTATGGTATTTAATTCTATTTGTATCTTTCGGGATAATTTTAAACTATGAAAACCCCTGCTGCCGCAAAACAGATCTTAACTATTGCCTTCGCCCTTCTTTTAAATGCCTTTTCGTTTGCATCAGCCAAAAGTCCCGAAGTGCGCGACATTAACATAGCCGGATTGATATTTAATTCTGAAACCCTCAGCCCAATCGACTCGGCTACCATCTATGATAGCGGGAACAATATACTGGGCACCACCGACAAAAACGGTTATTTTAAAGTCACTATCAGTTACAATAAACCGGGCGAGATCTATTTTGGACTAAGGATAGTAAAGCATGGTTTTCAAAAATTCATCCGGCGCGAACATTGGGGAAACCTATCGGGCAAGATCAGCTCTATCATGTATTTTGGGTTGAATGGTTCCGCCGCTAAAGCATTCTCATCATCACCTAATAGTATTGCTAATAGCAACGACCTTAGTTATGATAACGTATTGCGCAACTTTGATAAAGTAAAGGAAGAGAAAACCTTTAACGATAAACTTGCCAAAGCCAAAGCCGATAATCAGGACGTATTTATACAGATAGACAACCAGTTTTATTTGGTTAACAACACCGGTTGGATAAAGCTAACCTCTGAAACCGACCTGGTAGCTATCGACAAAAAAAATACAGTTGCAGCAAATAAACTGAACACCGTTATAAAACGCAATAGCGTTAAATGGATGACCCCGGTAAGCGGCAAAGCCGAAAAATTTGCGCTTTATACCAGATAGAGATCGGCCTGTATCGTTTGCAGTTATTGAGCTTGCAACCCTTTTCAAAAAATTGCCGTCTTAAACGTTAATACCAAAACTTTAAAACTGCATGAAACAAAACGACTATCCGGCTGAAGCAATAGCTAAATTTAATACAGGCAAAAAAACTGCCTCCTGGCTGCTTGTAGCAATTGTGTTATTCTGCGCATTAAACATTCGTGATATTGCAAAACTGGTTGGCGTAAAAATACCGGGTTTCCCAATCCCTTACGGTGGTGCCATTGTAGATAATTTAAGCGCGGTTTTATTTACAATTTTAGCTGCAATTATACTCATCCCACGCCCTAATGGTAGTGTGGTTAAAGCATTGGGGGTTACCTGGAATGGCTTTAAGGGGCCGTTACTTACCCTTGTTGCCACCATCCCCTGCTGGATCGGCCTGGCCTTACAAGGCCCCCTTGTAAAAGATATTTCCCTGCTGGATATTTTGATGCTGGCTATCGTATTCCCCTTTGCCGAAGAATTGGTGTTTCGCGGATTTGGGTCTTTGTTTACACGCCGCGCATTGGGCTGGCATTGGGCGCCGGCCATACTGCTGCAGGCTATTGCATTTGGATGGATCCATTGGCTTTCGGCAGGCGGCGATACAAGCGGAATTGCCCTGCAGGTTTTGGGGATTACCTTTTTGGGCGCTGTAGTATTTGTGATATTAGATGCCATGGATGGTTATACCATCTGGAGCGGTTTTATATTTCATGCGTCGCTAAATGCCGCATGGACCATGTTTTCAGTTTCAGATACCGCCGCAACCGGCTGGATTGGTAATTCCATCAGGGTTGGGAGCGCCATTTTAGCCATATTGCTGCTATGGTATTTTAATCAAAAGAAAAAGTAAAAAAGCCCTGCTTAATCCTCTGCAAATATATAACGCCATGTTATCGCGCAAAACACGCTGCCTGCAATTGGCGCCACAATAAAAAGCCATAGCTGATCTATAGCCGTAGCACCCGAAAGCAAGGCTGGGCCTATACTACGGGCTGGGTTTACAGATACCCCTGTTACCGGTATCCCCACAATATGAATAAGTACGAGGCTTAACCCTATGGCTATACCTGCAAAACTGCCATATATGTTTTTTGTAGAGGTAGCCCCAAATACAACCAGCAAAAATATAAAGGTGAATATGGCTTCGGCAATAAAGCCCGCCTGCAAGCTGTAATGCCCCGGTGATGATAAGCCATATCCATTTTGGCCAAGGCCGTTAGCTACTATGCTATACCCCTCTTTACCGGATGCAATGAGCAGCAAAAGCCCGGCCCCGGTAATGGCCCCGGCTATTTGCGCTATAATATAAATGATACCCTCGCCGGTTTTCATGCGGCCAACTATAACCATACCAATGGTTATAGCGGGGTTAATATGGCAACCGGATATGTGGCCAATGGCATAAGCCATGGCCACAACCGATAAGCCAAAGGCGAAGGCTATCCCCAGTAGGCCGACGCCTGTTGTACCATTTGGGCCGGCAATTACCGCACTGCCGCAACCCATTAAAACCAATACTGCTGTGCCTAAAAACTCAGCAAAAAATTTTGATAAAATATTTGTTTTCATAAATATTCAAACCGCTTGTTAATAAACACTTAACCGCACAAACTAATGCTAATAAGTCTTGTGTGCATACAAAGGAATTGAATTGCAAACAAGCTGTTTAACACCTTCGACAGATTGTTGATTTTTAACGACAGAAAGGCAATGAGAGCGTTTTAGACTATAAAGTTTGAAACTCTGCAAGCTTATTTTATTGTACAACAGGTTGCGAAAGAATATATTGAAGTGAAAATCTTAACTTTAATTACATGAAGTTTGAGGTCCATTTACCCTGTAATCAATTATTGCCCTACGTTAAGCATTTGATTATTTCAGAAAATGAAAATTCAGTTGCTTATAAAGTGTTACCCGATACGGCATTGGTTATCGGATTTCAATATCGCGGAAAATTGAGTTATATCGATAACGGCCGGGAAACCTTACTTGCAACCTCGGGCATAACTGGCTTAAGAGATAGCTACCGCATATTTAATAATACAGCCGGAATAGGATCCGTTCTGGTTGTTTTTCGTGAGAATGGTGCAGCTCGGTTTATTCGCGCACCCTTGCACGAATTATTTGACGAAAGCCTTTCTTTAGACCATTTTTTTGATCGTTCAACCTTATCTGAAATAGAAGAGCAGTTGGCTTTGGCAGCAGATGACAAGGCAAGGATCAAATTGATTGAAGGATTTCTTATCGATCAACTAAATGACCGCCAGCCAGACATTTTGATTGCCCATGCATTGGAGCATATCCATGCGTCAAAAGGCACTATTCGCATAAATGAACTCGCCACTCTGCTCAACACCAGTGCAAGTCCGCTGGAAAAACGCTTCCGGCAAGAAGTTGGGGCATCGCCAAAAAAATTTTCAATGATCGTTCGTGCACAAAATGTTTTAGCTGCTATGGATAATGGCAAACAACACTATTCAGAATACCTTTCCAGCTATTATGACCAGGCTCACTTTATAAAAGATTTTAAAAAATTCGCTTCGATAACTCCCGAACAATACTTAAAAACGTTGAAATAAACGGATTTTTACAATCATACGCTGCGCGGTAAAATTACTTTTGAGACATCAAATTTTAAAAAAGATGTTTACAATACAGCAAATTAAGGCGGCACACGCCAAGGTAAAAACCGGTGCAGACTTTCCCGTTTATGTTCAGGAAATTAAACAATTAGGATTACTCCGGTATGAATACCTGGTTAAAAACGGACAGACCGTTTATCATGGAGCAAATAATATTCAGGTAAACAGCGAAGCAATCTATGTCGAAAAAACAATTTCGGAAATTTCGTCTCCAGCAACAGTAAAGCAAATCATAATTGATCATCAGCAGGGCAAAACCGACTTTTTAACATTCTGTACCCAGGCAGCCAATGCTGGTGTAGAAAAATGGGTGGTGGATACTCAAACTATGCTTTGCAGTTATTATGACCTGGATGGTAATCCTATGGTAGCTGAACCCATTCCGGATAATGGTTATTGATTTTTTGACACAATATTACCAAGGTTAGTTAAAAAACAAGCCCTACGTATAAATACGTGGGGCTTGTTGAGCAAATTTCGGTACTATCGAAATTTATAGTGGTCCTTAGACTACAAATATCGAACTCTTTTATGGGTGATTTGCATTGTGCAGCGGGTTTGGAGGACAACTATTAATATCGAAGACATAACTAACAGATTACTTGTTATAAACCGAAAGCGCCATATCGACATTGCTGTTTTTAGCATTTTTCAATTTCTCTATGTATGTGTTAGCTTCTCCAGAATTAATCATTTTTAGCGCGTGAATACATTTTCTTAATGTCGATTCCATTTCATCGTCATTCTTCCTATATCTGTCTGGTTCAGTCGCAATTTTATATAAGGGATCCGTGAAAATGTTATCATTTAGATTGTCTAAATAAATGGTATTTATCAAATCTTCGTGTTCTTCATGCCAAGTTGCCGTTAACAATTGGGCAATAAGTTTTATGTAGCTATTATCAATTCCGTCCCTATATGCAATATTTAAAGCAAATTGTAATTGAACTTTGTCTTGATGAGCTATCGCTTCATTGATAATATTATGGATTTCCGATATAAATTTCTTCGCTGATCGAGGAATTCTATCAAAAAAAGAATTTGCGATGAATGGATCCTTAGAGTCCAATTTCTGATATTCAGCATATAAGCTTCTAAAGTTCATTTGGCGTTTCGGTGGCTTATCTACGAAGGTACTCAAAAGCCTTCAACATAAAAAAGCCCTCAGATTTTCATCTAAAGGCTTTTGAATTTCATTCCCATGCTTGTCATACCTTGGGGCATTTTGTGGTCCCGACGAGAATCGAACTCATATCTAGAGTTTAGGAAACTCCTATTCTATCCGTTGAACTACGGGACCAGTTATTTTAGGAAATGCAAATTTGCAAATTTTACCTGACCCCGCCAATTAACGGCGAACATTAAATACAATTATTTACTATTATTCTGCGAATTGCTTATTGCCCCGCCTGCACCAATAGCAGTGGCAACACCTATGCCCGCCATCGCCTTGGCATAACCCGTTGCTTTTGAATTGATAAAGTAGTTGCCGCGCTTTTGGTTAAACTCTCTGAATTGTTTCGGGTTCATGGTTGTGGTTAGTGATCTCGAAACAAAAAAATCGTGCTGGTACGTTGCCGGTTGTACCTCATTACCATTCACAATGTATAGCGTTAGGTAGCTTTTAAACCTTAGCGGCGAGTTTTGATCGCTAAAATCAGCCGACTTAACTTTTGTTAAACTAACGGTATCCTGATATTTATAAACCATTCTTACTTTGTGAAAAACACTATCGGGTATGTTTAAAAACCCTTTTGTTAGCCTCACGCTGGTATTACTGCTTTGCGAATGGGGCGGCAAAAAGGTGGTGTTTTTTGGCAAGCCAGCCACCGCATTAATGCTGCCGGTAGTGTAGCCGGGATTACTGAATGACGGGTTGTTATTATAATGATAAGAATCTGTTTGGGCATCAATGCTGCCTGTTATGGCAACTTTATTGGGCGCATAACTAACTGCCTTCCCGTCAATTATCATGGCCGATTTTTGCCAGTCGATGTATAAAGGCTTATCTAACTTATTTTGAACATTAACGGTAACAGGTGCGTCTGGGCCGTAAAAAGAATAGGCTACCTTAACAGAATCATTCTCAAATTCAAAATCGCCCGTTTGCTGATTTTTTGTCCCGTTTGTGCTGCTAATAACGTTTAACTGGTACCTGCTGCATGAGGTAATAACGAAGCAGCAAAATACTAAAGCTGTAAAAAGTAAAGGTTTCATGATGATATGGTACTAAGTGTCAAATATAAACTGTGACTTAAATACTAACCCACAGTTTAATAGTTAACAAAATTGTTACCTGATCACAGATCCATTCGGCATTTCATCGGCAGGGGCAACAAAACTCAGCTTGCCTTCGCCATTCTCAGCCATCAGTATCATTCCTTGCGACATGATGCCTTTGATCTCCCTTGGCTCCAGGTTAACCAGAATGCTCACCTGTTTGCCTATGATGGCTTCAGGTTCGTAATGCTCGGCAATGCCCGATACTACCGTGCGCTGGTCTATCCCTGTATCAATAGTAAGTTTTAACAGTTTTTTAGTTTTGGCTACTTTCTCGGCTGTTAAGATGGTACCGGTACGGATATCCAACCCTACAAACTCATCAAAAGTAATATTTGCTTTTGCAGGTGCAACCACAGCTTGTGTTACCACGGCCGATGCGGCTTTTTTATCCGCCAGCTTTTGTATCTGTTTTTCTATCGCTTCATCCTCTACCTTTTCAAATAACAAAGCTGCAGGGTTTAACTGATGGCCATTGGCAAATTTAAGTTCCTGATCAAAAGTAACTGCGTCCAAATTAAGCATACCGAATATTTTGGCTGCTGTCGCCGGCAAAAACGGTTGCAGGCATGTAGCCAGGTGGCCTATCAGTATCAAACTGTTATGTAAAGCTGTTTTAGCCGCTTCAGGGTCACTTTTAATCGTTTTCCATGGCTCTTGCTCGGTAAGGTAACGGTTGCCTAAGCGGGCCATATCCATCACGTTCTGCAGGGCCGCCCGGAAACGATAGCTTTCCAGGTTTTTGCCCAATTCATCGTAGTAACCGCCTAACTCCGCATCTACTTTGGCATCGGTTAATTTAATTATACCGTTATCGCTCTCTACCTTGCCGTCGTAATATTTATGCATCAGTATCATTACGCGGTTAACGTAGTTACCCAAAATGGCAACCAGCTCATTATTTACACGGGCCTGGTAATCTTTCCAGGTAAATTCACTGTCGCTTGTTTCCGGCAATATCGATGTAAGCACGTAACGCAGTTCATCCTGCTTACCGGGGAACTCCTCCAGATACTCATGCAGCCAAACCGCGTGATTGCGGGATGTAGATAGCTTATCGCCTTCCAGGTTTAAAAACTCGTTGGCCGGTACATTTTGCGGTAATATATAATCGCCATGCGCCTTTAATATCGCCGGGAATATGATACAATGAAATACAATATTATCCTTACCAATAAAATGCATCAGGCAGGCATCATCTTCGGTATTAGCTTGCTTTTTCCAGTACTGCTGCCAGTCCTTACCATTATCTATCGCCCATTGTTTAGTGGCAGATATATAGCCTATCGGCGCATCCATCCACACGTATAATTTTTTGCCTTTTGCTTCTTCTAAGGGTACGTCAATTCCCCAATCCAAATCACGGGTCATAGAGCGTGGCTGCAAGCCCGATTTTAACCAGGAACGGCATTGGCCAAATACGTTTACCTTCCACTCCCCTTCTTTTTCATCAATCCATTTCTCTAACCATGGCTGGTATTTATCCAAAGGCAAATACCAGTGTTTGGTTGGTTTTAACACCGGCTTTTTACTGCTTAGGGTTGATATTGGGTCTATCAGGTCTGTTGGGTTTAGCGATGTGCCGCAATTTTCGCACTGATCGCCGTAGGCTTTATCATAGCTGCAAACGGGGCAGGTACCTGTAATATATCTATCGGCCAAAAACTGGTCGAACTCTTCGTCGTAGTATTGCTCAGAGTATTTTTCAATGAACTCCCCTTTTTCATAAAGGTTCAGGAAAAACTCCTGCGACAGATCATGATGAATAGCCGATGAAGTACGGTGATAGATGTCAAACGCTATCCCAAATTCTTCAAAACTATCTTTAATCTGGTTATGGTATTTATCAATAATAGCCTGTGGCGTGGTGCCTTCCTTTTTTGCTTTTATGGTGATGGCTGCGCCATGCTCGTCAGATCCGCAAATGTACACTACATCCTTTTTCATTAGCCGCAGGTAACGTACAAAAATATCTGCAGGCAGGTATGCCCCAGCCAGGTGGCCAATATGCAGCGGCCCGTTTGCATACGGTAGCGCCGAGGTTATGGTGTATCTTTTATATTTATTAAGTTGCGACATTAAACAGGGATGTTTATTAATTTGCAAAGATAATTTTTTTAAGTCAGAAAGTTGGGAAAGACGGAAAGTCCGTAAGACCGGAAGACGGAATATAAATTAGCTTTAAATAGTATATTTTAATCTTTCGGACTTATGCCGACTAACGGACTTTCGGACACTACCATACCATACTTAAAAAAAGGCGACAAGGTAGCTATTACCTGCCCGGCCAAAAAGCTACCTATCCCCATGACGGATGCTGTGAACCTGCTAACCGGCTGGGGCCTCGAGGTTGTATTAGGCGATACCGTAAATGCCTCGTACCATCAGTTTGCCGGCGATGATGCCTTTAGGGCGGCAGATCTGCAGCGTTTTATTGATGATGACAGCATAAAGGCTATCATTTGCGCACGCGGTGGTTATGGCACCATCCGCATGGTTGATATAGTTGATTTTAGCCCCCTACAAACAAACCCTAAGTGGCTGATAGGCTTTAGCGATATAACCCTGTTGCACGCTCATGTAATTGCTAACTACAACTTGCCTTGTATACACGGGCAAATGCCCCTGAATATTCCCGATGCGTCTGCATATTCGTTAGAAACCTTACGGATGGCACTATTTGGCGATGAACTGGCTTATAATATAGCGCCCAATGCGCTTAACCGCCCCGGAGAATGTAGCGGGATGCTGATAGGCGGCAACCTATCTTTATTAATTGCGGTGTCCGGTTCTGTGAGTGATATGGATTACTCAGGTAAGGTTTTGTTTATTGAAGATGTAGGCGAATACCTGTATGCTATAGACAGGATGTTACGTGCGCTGAAACGAGCCGGAAAACTTAAAAACCTTACAGGCCTTATTGTAGGTGGTTTTACCGATCTGAAAGATAATGAGATCCCCTTTGGCCAAACACTGCCCCAAATTGTGATGGATGTTGTGGCAGAATATAATTACCCGGTTTGCTTTGACTTCCCGGCAGGGCATATACCTAATAACTGCAGCCTGATTTTGGGTAAAAAACTAAATTTATCTGTAAAAACAAGTGGGGTTAATATTGATTATAAATAGATATGGCATACTTAAGTAACTTGAATAACTATCGTAATACCGGCTTATTGATACTCCGGGTTGGTTTAGGCGCAATGATGATTTATCACGGGTACCCGAAATTAATAGGTGGCACACATAGTTGGGCTGATTTAGGCGCATCAACCAAATATATTGGCATCCATTTTTGGCCGGTAATATGGGGCTTTTTAGCTGCATTGACAGAAACGCTTGGAGGTTTCCTGCTAATTATAGGTTTAGCATTCAGGCCCGCAGCTTTTTTCTTATTAATTAACCTTATTGTAGCAGCGGCTACACATTTTGGCCAGGGCGACGGCCTGGATGGTGCCGCACACGCAGTTGAACTGGCTTTTGTATTTGCAGGGTTAATATTTGTTGGGCCAGGTAAATATAGTGTTGATAAAAAATAAAAGCCGATTAATTAACCGGCTTTTATTAGTTTTTATAATGTGTAAAACAACCCCTCATATATAGACACGCTTGAACTAGAGTTTCTTCTATATTTAACATAATTACCACCAGAAGCATTACCCCATGTACCGGTAAGTAAAATACATGGCACACCGTTTTCGGTGACTGAAACTATATTACCCGAGGATCCTCCAAAATTATCTCCTGTAACAGCAAAAGTATGGCCATTTTGGTCAAAATACCCAATAAACCAATCTGTTTGTTTCGCTAAATGTTTATGAACAATCCCTTTTTTTAGAGGAGCTTTAAATGATGCCATTGGCAAAATAAATGCCAATAGCACTAAACACAATACTTGTTTTTTCATAATACTTTGATTTGGTTAATGATTAACTATCAAGCAATATACCTAAAATGCTAATTACAATGCAAAAAAATAATTACAAAAAAAGCCGCCCTATAAAAGGGCGGCTTTTAACAATATTAGGCTTTATTAATTCCTAGGCGACTTAAACACGTATGTTTCGTCGAAAGTACGTGCCCCGCCGTTACTTGTCCACTTAACATGGAATGTTTTGGTTGCCGGGTCCCAAGTGCTTGGACCAGTGTTGCCAATAGGTAATAAGCTTGACATAGAAACGGTAACATTATTAGTTGCCGGATCAATAGTAAGTGTTTGAGCATTTGAATAAACACCTAACAATCCCGGATCTAATGCAACTGTGTTAGCACCAGTTGTTACCAGATCAAGAGTGTTTGTACCGTTACCTAAAGTACTTGTGTATGTATGCGTATAAGTGCCATCATATGGGTTTTTAGCGCCAATTTGCATTAAAATGGTGCCATAGTTACCGCTGATTGTTCCGCGGCTAACTGAAGTGATCTTCAAAGCAACAACATACTGTTTATTAAAGTCTGTAATATTGGTAGTATTAACTTTACCTTTTATCACGCCTTTTCTCTCGCCTTTTTTGATCACAACGCTTGTACCCTCTATGCTATACCAGCTTGTTGGCATTGGCTCTAAGTTTACAGTTTCATGGTCGCGGTCAAGTCTTTCTTGATTATACTGTGTAAGAGCTGTGTTATCAATACCGAAATTTACCGTGATATCCTCCGGAGCAGCTTCACCACCTGTATAGTTTACTTCGAAAGTAAGGTCTATACTTGGGTTGATTTCCAAACTTCTTAAGTATAATGGGAAAGTACTTCCTGATGGCGATATTGGCGCATCTCCTGTAACAGCGGTAGACCACTCAACAACCGCCGGTGAGTTATTAGGCGTCAGGTTAGTTTTGTTATCCTTTAAACACCCTGTAAAACCTACAGCTGCGGTGAATAAGATAATGCTAAAATATTTTTTCATTTTGTTTAATTTAAATGGGATGTTAATTTAAATCGTAAAACACTCGTGATGTAAACGCGTTGATTCCCTGCGGTACATTAGTTGGGTTAAGTGCATACTCCGACTGTGGATATAAAACCCTAACTGGTAATTTATCAAGACGAGTTGATGTAGATTGCGTAGAAGCAAAGTTATAATACTCAAGGTGAGCACCTTGAGGAGCAAATTGCGCACCTGTTACAGGGTACCCTGTTCTTCTGTAATCTGACCATCCCTCATTGCTGTGGATGTAATTAACCGAAATCCATTTCTGAGTAACAATAGCCTCAAGCTTACGCTGAATAGCATCTGTATTATACTTATCATTCGGGTTAACCGACTCTGGTTGTTTCGGCAAACCGTAAACTACTAAGTAGTTATTCGCGTTGTTACCTTCATGCTGATAATAATAAAAATCACTCATTTTCACTGCTGGCGGTGTGCCACCCGGGCCAGCCGGAGCACCTGCAGATGTGCCAGCAACACGTGATGCATCAATGCTTTCATCTTGTTTGGTGTATAAATACCTGTCTGAAGCTTGTATACCTAAGTTAAAGTAAGTTTCATCACTACCAGGAGCAATAATACCAAATAAGCTTGCTTCTGCCTGTAAGAAATAGCTTTCTGCAGCAAGCATTAATGGCTGAGACATGGTTGGTCCTTTTAAAACACCAAGGCCTGAACCCGAAGTTGAGCTACCTGAACCTGTAAACCAAGGAGTACCATTGGGTGATAGTGCCACAAACTGGTTTTGTACACCTAATTGGTTACCTGTATCATAATCTTTGTATGTTACAACAGGTGCATTTGCTTTACCATATCCTCTGATATCATCTTCAATTTTAGTACCATCATAAAAACCGTATGCATAAAATGTTGGCAGGGTTGTTAACTGTTGAACGTTACCGGCAGCATCCCATGCATAAGAGTTCCAATGTGGGTTTTGTTTACCACTTTGTGCGGCATACCCTGGTTGTACTTTTACATCATAAGTAACAAAAGTAGCACCAGCCAATTTAGTTTTCTCCTCGTTGAAAGTTGCGCTAAAAGTTGGTACTTCGCGGGTACGAACAAGCATTTTTAATTTCAGCGTATTTGCAAACTGGGTCCATCTTGCAGATGGGAAACCTGTTGAAGCTTCAAAGTTTGTAAAGTTAGCTGCATCACCTTCACCACCGGCATAAACGATGTCTATCCTTTGGCTGTTAGGGCTTGTTGCTGTTTTGATTGTTACTTGTGGATCATTTGGAAGAGCTAAAGAAGCGATAGCTTCATTGATCTCTTTAAATAAACCGCGGTAAACATCCTCTGCTTTATCATATTTGGGGTTAAGATTACCTAAGCCCTTTAATGCTTCAGAGTATGGAACATCATTATAAACATCAATTAAGCGTAAGTAGCAAAACGCTTTCATGATCTTAGCTATGGCATTATAATTTTTATATGGGCCTGTAGCATCGGTTTTGTTTATAATAGTTTGGTAATCGTTAAGGTTGTTAAAACTTTGAGACCATAAACCATTGTTATCGCTGGTTGAATAGTTGTAAGTTAAAACAGACCCGAAACCACCGTAACCACCTGCGTTAGCCTGATAACCACCTGCCCATGCAGCATAGCTGTTAAAGGTTACGTTTGTAGCAGCGGTTTGCGCTACAGCCGCAGGCAAAATCAAGTCCGGGGTTACATCTGTTGGTGAGTTTGGATTGTTATTAACATCCAGATACTTTTTACATGAAGTTGCCGCAATTAAACAGCCCCCCATAAGTATCATACTAAATATTTTTATCCTTTTCATCTTTTTTCTGTTAAAAAAATTATAATGTTACTGTTAAGGTAGCGCCGTAGTAACGGGTTGGAGGCGTTTGGCTTAACGATTGGATACCGATTGCGTTACCGTCGGTAAAGTTAAACTCTGGGTCAGTGTACAAGTTCGATTTAGGAACCCATAAGAATAAGTTACGGCCTTGTGCACTAATGCTTACACCTTTAACATATTTTTGACCTGCAAGTACTGATTTAGGTAAATCGTAGGTTAATGATACCTCACGTATTTTCCATGATGCACCACTGTAAATGTAGTTGGTAGCAATGTTCATGTTACGGTTGTTATCAGCAAAGAAACCTGCACCACCATCAGCTACTGTGATATTTGTGTTTGCGATGTATGAATCTGTAGCTGCATCATAATATGATGAGTTAGGGAATACGAAACGCTCACGGTTGTAGTATGCAGTTCTGATACCTGAACCAGAGAAATCATAAGTACCCGCGCCGCTGTTGTATACAACAAAACCACCACGGTACTCAGCTAAAGCAAATAACCTTAAGTTTTTGTATTTAACCTCGAAGTTTAAGCCCAAACGGTGTTTAGGGTTAGTATTGCCTAAAATAGTTTGATTTGGGTTAGCAATAGGGTAACCTGTTGTTTTGTCGATAACTACACGGCCTTGTGGATCGCGTTGGTAATCTGAACCTTGTAACATTGGATAAGAATATCCGGTGATAGCATACGCTTGTGCCTGTGCACCAGAGCTTAAAGCTAATTGTTTAAGGTCGGCGCTTATTTCTGTAACCTTGTTATCATTGTAAGTATAGTTACCACCTAATGTTAACTGCCATCCGTTTGATGTTTTCAATGGGATAAAGCTTAACACTGTCTCGATACCTTCGTTTTTAACGTTACCTGTATTGGTTAAGAATTGTGTATAACCGGTAGCGTTAGATAAACCTGTAGGTACTGTTTGGTCAGTAGTATTTGTTCTGTAGTAGGTAACATTCGCGCTGATACGCTCATCAAGGAATAACGCGTCGAAACCACCTTCAAAACCTTTGGTGATCTCTGGGCGAAGGCTTGGAGATACTAACTGACCGCTGACCCTGTAACCAGGGCCTGTGCTGAATGGATAACCAGCAGCCTGGCTGTAAGTAGGTACGTTAGCATAAGCGCCAATGTTAGCCTGACCTACTTTAGATACCGAAGCACGGATCTTTAAGCTGCTTAATATACGATTGTTTTTTAATGACTCGAAAGCCTGAGTAGGTACAAATGATGCACTTAATGAAGGGTAGAAGAATGAACGGTTTGCTACCGCTAAAACTGAAGTCCAGTCGTTACGGCCGGTACCTTCTAATGTTAAGTAATCTTTGTAAGTTACCCTTAAATCACCATACACACCAACCTGCCTTCTAACAGCAGAGCTTTGTCCACCGTCTGGGGTTGGGGTATAACGTTGCGCTACGTTAAACAGATCGCGCTGAATCAAACCTGTTGCATTAATAGTTTGCGCATTATCATTATTTCCACGTAATTGACCACCTGCGGTAAATGACACCTTAAAGTCGCCGTAGGTTTTAGCATAAGTACCCTGGAATTCGGATAATAACTGGGTAGTATATGAGCTACCATCTTCAACACCGCCAGCAACATTGCTTTTACCATTGAATTTACCACTAGCTAAAGTGTATGGCGTGAAAACAAATTTATTTGAATACGTTTTGTATGAAGTGTTGTAAGTAGAGATACCCACACGACCAGTGAACGTTAACTCATCAATCGGCCTCCATTTCAGCTCTAACCTACCAATCAAATAATCATTTCTGGTTTTTTGACGGCTATTAGCTGCGGTATAGTATGGGTTGTTATAATAGTCGTTATAAAAACCATTAGGGTTAGCAAACTCATTATTTTGCCAATCTTTATAATCTGTAATACGGATGTTATCCGGCTGGTTTAACAAGTTGTCATAAATTGTACCTGTAGCCGAAGTAATATCATAACGGTTTTGAACGTAGTTAGCACCGTAATCAATACTTACTTTGTTACCAAGATCACGTGTACCATTTAAACGTAATGATACCCTGTTATATTTATCACCAGGAGTAGTACCATTTTGTGTTACGTACTGGCCAGATAAATAAACAGTTGATTTATCATCACCTGAAGTTAAGGTGAAGTCAGATTGGTTCATTACACCAGTATTCCAGAAATCATTTTTAGAATTGGTAGCAGCGTATGGCAACATTTGCTGATCGCCATTCTCTAACACCCTACCTACAGGCCTCATTACACCATCAAACGCAGGACCGTATTGTTGGTTCTCGTAAGGAATGTAAGCCTGGATATCATTGTTAGAACCAGAACCAAATTTGTTCTGAACTTTAGGGAAGTAACTAACCTGCTCCCAGCTTGTAGTATTTGAGAAACGGATAGCGGTTTGTCCTTTTTTACCTTTTTTGGTTGTGATCAATAACGCACCGTTTGATGCATCAGAACCATAAAGTGCAGCACCTGATGAACCGTTTAACACCTGGATATCTTCGATATCTTCAGGGTTTAAGTTGGTAAGTACAGCATTTGGAACAATAATGTTATCCAAAACTACTAAAGCCTGGTTGTTACCAAGTAATGAACGGTTACCACGTAGTACGATACGTACCTGTGGGTTAACACCGCTGCTTACAACGTTAACCTGCAAACCTGCAACTTTACCAGATAATGCTGCTGCAACACTTGGGGTTTTACCTTGTGTAATAGCCTGGCTTTTAAGCTGGGTAGTAGCATAACCTTGTGTACTTTTCTGCACCTGCAAACCCGCAGCCGCAACAACCACTTCACCTAATTGGCTGGAGCTGGATTCTAATGACAGGTTTACAACACCGCTTGCAGAAATAACCGATTCCTGTTTCTGGAACCCGATAAATGAGAAGCTTAATGATTTTGCCGATGCAGGCACGCTTAGACTGAATTTTCCGGAAGCATTGGTTTGGGTACCAATTGAAGTTCCAGACACTGTAACACTTACTCCTGGTAATGGCAAGCCATCATCCTTTGAAGTAACTGTACCAGTAATTGTACGATTTTGTGCAAATACCTGTGTTATGCATAACATCAGGAAACACAAACTTACTAGTAGAAGTTTTTTCATGTTTGTTAATAATAAGATCAGTTAATAGTTAATTAGTCATAAAAGTAGTGTTACGTTATCAATAAATCAAATTAAAAAGTAAAAAAAGATGAATTTTCATAAAATAAATTCTAAAAATCAAAATAAAATAAAAAATATAGTACTATGTATTGCATAATACATTCCAAAACATATATCTTTGTATTATGATTGTTGAAAATACACAAACCCAAATGAGGAAAGGCATACTGGAGTACTGCATACTTTCCATTATAGCAAAGGGCGAGATATATGCTTCAGATATTATAGCTGAGCTAAAAAAGGCCCGTCTGCTTGTAGTTGAGGGTACGTTATACCCTTTATTAACCCGCTTAAAAAATAATGGCCTGCTCTCATACAACTGGGTGGAGTCGACATCGGGCCCGCCGCGAAAGTATTATGTACTGAGCGACGAAGGCCGCAAAGTGCTTGAGCAGCTTGATGGCACCTGGCAGGAACTGGCATTTGCCGTACAAACCGCAATTGGCGACAGAAACAATTAAAAACCACTAATTATCACCCAATCATGAATAAAACTATCATCATAAATATAAACGGCATCGTTTTTCATATAGAAGAGGATGCTTACGAGATACTTAAAAGCTACATGACCGATGTACAGCGCCATTTCCTCAACTCGGCTGATAGCCTGGAGATCACAACGGATATAGAGAACCGCATAGCCGAGATGTTTAACGAAATACTGCTTAAAGAGGGCAAACAGGTTGTTGTTTTACAGGATGTTAAAACAGTTGTTGAGCAAATGGGCTCGGTTGAAGATTTTGAAACCGTTGAAGAAGGTGCAAAACCACATGCACAGCAGGCATTTACCTACGGTACAGAGCCTCGCCGCCTTTTCCGCGACCCGGACGACCACCTCGTTGCAGGTGTGTGCTCAGGCATTGCCAATTACTTTGATTTTAACCCGGTGTGGGTACGTTTACTGTTTGCCATTGCTATAGCCTTTGCCGGCACGGGCTTTATATTATATATTATATTATGGATAGTTGTACCAAAGGCCGTTACCCGTGCTGATCGTATGGCCATGAAAGGCCAGAAACTGGACCTGCAGGGCTTCAAAAACAATTTTGAGGAGGAACTGAACACCGTAAAAGGCAACCTTCATAACTTCCATAACGAGGCTCGCCCACTTGTATATAAAACCCGCGATTTTGCAGGTGACCTTTTTGGGCACATCGGCAGCTTTGTAGGAGGCGCTGGTAAAATGCTGGGTAAACTTGTTGCGATAGCCATACTTGCAAGCTGCTTTGCCGGTATCATATTTCTTATTGTAATAACCATATCCGCATTCTTTTATGGCAACCACAATATGAATATATACCGCATCTTTCCGTTTAACATAGTTAACCAGCAGGTAAATAACATATTTATTATATGCTCATTATTAATGCTTATAATACCGTTGCTGGCTATTATCCTGGCTATAATAAATTATGTATTCAAGGGTAATGTAATTAACCGTACCGCAGGTTCGGCCTTATTAATGGTTTGGGTTGTTGCATTAAGTGTGGTTGTATATTATACCGCCAAAACATCTGCCGATTTTAAATCGGGCGCCAGCTTTAGCCAAACCATAAATATCAAGCCCAGTGCCGATAGCACTTATTACTTAAAGCTTAATGATATTAAATACCTTACTGCCGAGGACAGCATCCGTTTAAAAGTTAAAGACGATTTTAGGGGCCGCGTTATATTAGACGACGACGAGGACAATAACATGGATATGCCCGACAAAAACATCGATCTGTATATCGAGAAAAGCGATGTAGCACAACCGGTACTGGTAGAATCGTTCAGTGCGCGCGGTTCTGATTATGACGATGCCTTATTTAATGCACGCGGTACAACTTACCATTTTGAACAGCAGGGCAATGTATTGAAATTTAACCGCAGGTTCGAAAAACAGATCAACAGGTTATGGCGTGCGCAAGAGTTACATCTAACTTTAAAAATACCTTTAAACGCTAAAGTGGTAATTGATGATCAGATAGATCGCTTTGTAAGAGGTGTGAGCGTTTATGATTGCAAACGCGATAATAAAAAAGAAGGCGAATCATCTGCCAAATTCATCATGACCGATAACGGGCTGCAATGTAAGGTTGATACCCTGGTAATACCGCAAACAGCCAAACAAAAAGCAATTGCAGATAGTGTTGCAAGGGCAAACAACGGAGAATAATGAAACCTATTATAAAGTATATAAGCCTGCTGCTATTCAGCGGGCTTATATTACCATTTTATAATGCCAACAGGTTACAAAAAAACATGGATCAGGTTAGCTCCAAAGCCATTGCGCCGACTATTGAACAATCTCAGCCTAAAACAGAGCGAACACATTTCTTTATCTATCAGGAACTTGCCAAAATATTTTTTCCCGAGCTTACAAATTGAAAATAATCTGTAACCTAAAGCCCCCTTTTAACATCTTACTATAAAAAAGCAATTACATGCCTGCCTGTGCCGGCATACCACATAAACCCTGTACCTATGCAAACATCTACACTATATATAATATAGACAGCGCAATTAGCCGCCGCAACTAAACAAATTTTTAATGCCATTTCAAAAAAACAAGGGGTAAGCCCTTGCCGGACTTTTATTGCCTAAATTTTTACATCATGAAAACGCACATCACTAAACTACTATATATAATATTCCTATTAATAGGCCCTGCCACAGTTAGCGCACAGGGAACCAAACCAACAGCCGGCATATCCGGGCAGTTGCAAAACGAACAGGCAAAGCCAATGGACTACGCCACAGTAACGCTGCTAAGGGGCAAAGATTCCTCGGTAGTTAAAAGCACGCTTACCAACGATGCCGGCAAATACCGGTTTGATAACCTTATTGCCGGTCGCTACATCATCAAAGCTACAACCGTAGGCTACCAACCAACCTTTAGCACTATACTTGAAGTTGACAATGAGGTTATCAGCGCGCCGGTTATAAAAATGCAGCAAAGCAGCCGTAACCTGCAGGGGGTTACCATTACCGCGGCTAAACCGCTTATTGAACGCAAGTTTGACCGTACTGTAATGAATGTGGAAAACAGCGTACTTGCGGCGGGCAACAACGCTTTAGAAATTCTGGAACGTGCACCCGGTGTTACCATCGATAAAGATGATAACATTACCCTGAAAGGTAAACAGGGCGTAACCGTAATGATAAATGATAAGCTTACTTATCTTTCATCGGCACAACTGGCAGCTTTATTACGGTCTACAGATGGTAGCACTATCCAGTCTATCGAGGTGATAACCAATCCTTCTTCAAAGTACGATGCTTCCGGCAACTCGGGTATCATCAACATAAAACTAAAAAAGAATAAGCAAAGCGGCACAAACGGCAGTTTAACCACGGGTGGCGGCTATGGCAAAAACTTTAGGGATAACACAAGCCTTACACTTAACCACAAAACCGGCAACCTTAATTTGTTTGGTACGTTAACCCACGGCGATATTACCCGCGAGAATGTGCTGGATATAAACAGGTCTGTTGTAAGCGGCCCAACAACACGGTACTTTACCCAAAGCACGTTGATGAAAAAACCCGTACATTATAATAACTACCGCGTAGGTGCCGATTATAACACATCGGCCAAAAACACGCTGGGCTTTGTAGTAAGCGGCGATTATACCAACGAGGTAAACAACAACACCAGCAGAACAAACATTGGTTCGCAGCCTATGGGTATCGATTCGTTCCAGAACACCCTATCGGGCATTAAACAAACCTACCGTAATATAGCGGTTAACCTTAATGATAAGCTGGTAATAGATACTACCGGACAGGAACTGAGCATCGATCTGGATTATTCTAAGTTTAATAACAACTCATTCGCCAACTATGACACTTACTTATTCTTTCCGGATGGCAGTACACAGCACCCCCCAATTTTTTTACGCAACCAAACGCCATCAACCATCAGTATCTATACCGCAAAGGCCGATTACACTTATCCGCTCAGCAAAAGCCTGAAACTGGAAACGGGTGTAAAAGCAAGTTCGGTAAAAACGGATAATGACCTGCGCGCCGAAATTGAACAAGGTGGCGTGTTTGTGAACGATGTATCGCGCACTAACCGTTTTGTGTATGATGAAAAAGTGAACGCGGCTTACATAAACCTGGGCCAAACATTTAAAAAAACAACTATACAGGCAGGGTTACGTGCCGAGAACACCATATCTACCGGCAATTTGATCACCAACAGCCAGGTTGTTCACCGTTCATACCTGGATTTCTTCCCGAGTGTATTTATCAATCAAACCCTGTCCGACAAACACGAACTGGGGATCAACTACAGCCGTAGGATAGACCGCCCAAGCTATGATAACCTTAACCCCTTTACTTACTATCTTGACCAGTACACTTACGAAAAAGGCAACCCTTTCCTGAAACCACAGTACACAAATACCTTTGAATTAGCCTACACTTATAATAAAACCCTTAATGTTACACTGGGATACAGCCGCACTACAGATGCAAGCGTAGATGTTTTATATACCGATACCGTGAGGAAAGCAACCTTCCAGACTACCGAAAACCTGCAAACACGGGATAACTACAACATCAACATCAATACGCCTTATACTATTACCAAATGGTGGACAGGAAACCTTAATGTAGATGGCTTTTACCAAAGCTTTAAATCGGCAGCGCTTTTGGGGCAGATGCTAAATAACGGTCAGTTCGCTTTCCAGGGCCGCGCCACACAAACATTTATAGTACCGGGATATAAATTTGAGCTTACAGCCAACTATCAGTCGGCACAAAGTTACAGCATCTTTAAAATGAAATCTCAGTATGCAATTGATGCAGGGGTAAGCCATTCTTTCTACCAGAAAAAAATGAACCTTAAGCTTGCTGTAAGCGATATATTTAACACCCGCAAAAGCAGGGTAAGCACCAACTATTCAGATACCCAGCTTAACCTGGTACAGAAAAACGAAACACGCATTGCCCGTATAACCTTTACCTATAACTTTGGTAACAGCAAAATAAAAGCCCGCCAGCACCAAACCGGCGCCGAAGATGAAAAAGGCCGGGTGAAAAGCGGGGGATAACAGATTTAAGAATCAAGACATAAGAGTTAAGACAAGAAAACACAAAGCCCCTTTATTCCTAAAGGGGCTTTTGTATAACAAAGTTTATTTTCTGTCTTGACTCCTGACTCTAAAAATCCTGTTTCTCTTCTTATTGCCCTACCATAAATACAGCGTTACTAAACAGCAACTTACCATTCTCCCAAAAACTACGGAAAAGCGGATCATCAACCAGGTAAACAACCGAGCCGCGGCCAAGCGATTGCACACCAAGCAGCATACCGTTATTTATTTTTTGTTTAGATTGGAAACCCGCGAAACCTGCTACATAGCCATTCTTGGCAATGGTACCCACATTCCAGTTGTCTTCGCCAAGCATTTCATAAATATCGTCGCTTAATTTTAACGAGTAGTAATAGTTAGGGAAACCAAAACCCAAAGGATGGGTATTATCCATGTCCAGTTTAAAAATAGCACCTGGAATGCTGGACCGGATAGCATCGCGGTTACGGTCGGCATAAATTTTTACCGCAGTTTTTGTTTTGGCATCTGCCTTATCGTCTTTTTTAGCTTCTTTCTTTTTTATTTCGAAGCCTTTTTTGTCAACCAGGGCAGCAACCGCGTTTTCTAACGCTATCAGCTTGCCCCCATCGCGCACCCATGATTGCAGGTTGTCTGACGACAGATCGTTATACCTGCCGTCGGGCATTATAACCACATCAAAATCGGCCAGTTTTATACGGTTAATATCCTGATAGCGGATCAGGCTAATGGGGTAACCTATCTGCTGTTCAAAAAGGTGCCATACCTCGCCCATTGCTTCCGAGTTGATGCCATCACCGCTAACCAACGCAACACGCGGTTCTTTAATATACTTCACGTCATACGATCCAATATCCGATCCCTTATCTACAAAGCCCGATGACAGCGGTGTAATTTCATGGCCAAGATCGGCAGCTATCTGGCTAACTACACGGTCAAAATCAATCCTTTCATTACCTGCGCGGGTAACTAATAACGAGCCGGCTGTAAACTTTTTGCCTCCGGCCTCAAATGGCGTTTCTGAATAGCGCACCTTTATTTTCTTTTTCAGCAAGGCCGAAAGGAATTTAACATCTGCTATAGATTGCCATGCCGATACGTAGGCGTAAGCCCTGGTATTGGTAAGGGGCGCGGGCTTTATAACGCCCCAACTGGTTGTTGCAGGCTTAAATGACTCTTTTATCCCGTAAGCCTTTAACCCATAGGCATAAGGCAGCGCCCATGCGGTAATATCATAAGTATTTGAGTCGGGAATAAAGGTTTTGGGTTCCAGCAATACATGCAGCAATACCGATTTTGGCTGATAGGCGTTTACCACAAGGTCATTCGCATCAACATTATACTGATCTGTTGTCCCTGTAAAATAATTATACCCGGTAACCGATTTATTGGCCAAACCATACCCAAATTGTATGCCGTTGCGGGTAAGCATTTTGGCCAGCTCGTTCACCTTTTCGTTATTATCATTTTTAATAACGTAGGTTTTATAAATGCCCGGCGGGTTTTGGCGGCTGTTATCAAAAAACTTCTTAAATTCATCAACAACCTTTTGGGCGTTAGCCGATACAATTTCTACCGTGCTTAAACTTGTTGTATGATGGTGAGAAACACGTTGCGCTAAGGTAAGCGTATCACCGCTACGGGTAACTACGGCCAGGCCCGCGCTTATCCCCCCCTGTTCATACGTCATCCCGATAGAGCCATTGTATAACGGGTAAGTATCTCCATACGATGGGTACAGTAAATCAAACTCCTGCTTGGTGAAATACATCCAACCGTTTTGGTCAAAATATTTAGCATTGTTTTTACCAATCGTCACCTGGAAATCGCGCTGCCATTGGGTAATATCCTTGTGATAAGGCTCAGCAGCCGGGGCAAAGTAGTATGGATTATTGTACCCCTGCTCATGAAAATCGACATGAACCTCGGGCAACCATTGATTAAACAAAGCCACGCGCGCCTGTGTCTCTTTTTGTGCCTGCCATGCCCAATCGCGGTTAAGATCGAAATAGTAATGATTTACACGCCCGCCCGGCCATGGTTCCATATGCTCGCGCGAGGTTGGGCTGGCATCCGGCATCATACCGCGCACCGAGTTATAAAAGTTGGTGTAACGGTCGCGCCCGTCCGGGTTAAGGCATGGGTCTATCACCACAACGCTATTCCTGAGCCATTCGGCAGCTTTGGTGTTAGCTGGGTCAACCAGGTCAAATAATGTCCACATAGCAGCCTCGCTTGATGACGGCTCGTTACCATGCACGTTATAGCTTAGCCAGGTAATAACAGGTGTGTTTGTTGTTGCTGTACCGCTTTCTACCCCTGCAAGGCGCAGGTTATTATGCCGTATCTCTTCCAGCCGTTTAATGTTTTCGGGCGATGCGATGAACATGGCCAGCAACGGGCGGCCCTCATTGGTGGTGCCAAATTGCTTTAGATCTACATTGGTTGCGGTTTTGGCAACATATCTAAAATAATCTACCACCCTATAATGCGGGGTGAATTTTTCGCCAAGTTTATAGCCTAAAAACTCGGCCGGCGATTGGATTTGCTGCGCAAAAACAGTAGTGCAGCCAAAAACAGTTAACAATATAAAGAGTAGCTTTTTTAACATACGTTAGTAATTAGATCAGTAACGCTAATCTAAATATATTTTTTTGAGGTTTCACCATCAGGCTATTAATTCAAATCTGCACTTTTGCATTTATCGCATGACATCCATACAAGCCCTTCAAAAATATTTCGGTTACTCGCAGTTCAGGCTCTCGCAGGAGGCCATCATCAGCAATGTTTTAAACAAACAGGATACACTGGTGCTGATGCCTACCGGCGGCGGTAAATCGCTTTGCTACCAACTACCCGCCGTACTGCTGGATGGGCTAACCATTGTGATATCGCCGCTTATTGCACTAATGAAAGACCAGGTTGATAGCCTTAACCTGAGCGGCATCCCGGCGGTTTTTCTAAATTCAAGCCAAAACCCCGATGAGCAGCGCGATATTGCCCTGCAACTGCGTAATAACGAGATCCGCCTGTTGTATTTAGCCCCCGAGCGTTTATTTGGCGGCGATAATAAAATGATGGCCTTTTTGCATACGCTGAATGTGGTGCAGATAGCCATTGACGAGGCGCACTGTATATCGCAATGGGGCCATGATTTTAGGCCCGAGTATCTGATGCTGGCCGGATTAAAAAAAGAATTCCCCGGGGTGCCGGTAATAGCTCTTACCGCTACTGCCGATAAGCTCACCCAAAAAGACATACTGGAGAAACTAAACCTGCATCAACCCGCGGTTTTTATCTCATCTTTTAACCGCGAGAACATTACATATCGTGTCAATCCAAAAAAGAACAGTTTTAATCAGTTGTTGAACTTTTTGGATGCTCGTAAAGAGGATTCGGGTATTATTTATTGCTTATCGAGGAAGTCAACCGAATCATTAGCCGCCGACCTGAAGGATGAAGGCTACGCCGCCGAAGCCTACCATGCAGGCCTCACCAACGAGGTAAAAGCCCGCAATCAGGAAGCTTTTTTAAAAGATGAAGTGAAAATAATGGTGGCAACCATTGCCTTTGGTATGGGTATCAATAAAAGTAACGTGCGCTACGTGGTGCATATGGACCTGCCCAAAAACATTGAGGGCTATTACCAGGAAACCGGTCGTGCCGGTAGGGATGGTTTGGCATCTGATGCCTTGCTGCTCTATTCGCCCGGCGATGCGATAAAACTACGCAGCTTTGCCACGGTTGAGAACAACCGGGAACAAAGCGCCATTATGCTGAAAAAGCTGGACGACATGGTGAATTACTGCCAGCTACACGCCTGCCGCCGCCAGTTTTTAATGCATTATTTCGACGAGCCCTTTCCGGATAATTGCGGATCGTGCGACTTTTGCCTGAGCGAGTTCGTCAAGTTTGATGGTACGCTTATCGCCCAAAAGGCACTATCTGCAGTAGCAAGGGTAAAGGAACGCTTTGGCGCCAATTATATAATTGATTTTCTTCGCGGGTCGAAAAGTGAAAAGATCTGGGCCGACCATAAAGCACTTAAAACATACGGTGCCGGTGCAGACATCAGCAAGGCCGACTGGCAGCGCTACCTGCGCGAACTGATTGCACAGGGCTTTTTACGCATCAGCGAAGATGGTTACTCGGCCATACAACTTACCCCAAAAAGCGAAGCTGTTTTAAGAGGCGATTTAAAGGTTGAGCTGATAGCATCAGAAGTTATTAGCGAGCATGAAGAGGAAGCATTAAGCTACGAGACTGAACTACTGGCCGATCTGCGAGCAAAACGGCAGGAGATAGCCATGGGTGAAAACCTGCCGGCATACATCATACTATCAGACGCTACCTTGCTGGAAATTGCTACCTACCTGCCGCAAAAAATGGACGAACTAAGGCTGATATCCGGCTTCGGCGATGTAAAACTGGCCAAATACGGGCGCGAGTTTCTGGCTGTTATTAATGCTTACAGCGTTGAAAAAGGCCTTACATCGCGCATTACTCAAAAATCGGTTAAACGCGAGCGCAAATCGAAATCAAAAACAAGCAAGATCTCGGATACATTTAAGGTTACTTTCGACCTGTATAAGCAAGGTAAAACCGTTCCCGAAATAGCTAACGAGCGCGGCCTTTCGCCCACTACTATTGAAGGCCATTTAAGCCGTTTTGTACAAACCGGCGAACTGGATGTGCATGAATTTGTTAATGAAGCTAAGATACCGGCCATAAAAAACGCGGTTGAAAGCTATGGCAGCGAAATGTTGTCGCCATTAAAAGAGGTTTTGGGCGATGCCTATACCTACGGCGAAATAAAAGCCGTTATTGCGTGGATGAATAAGGAAGCGTAATTTTAAATAACAGAATTGAATCATGACAAGCATAAACCAACTATACCAACTATACCTGCAGCACCCTGTTATCAGTACAGATACCCGTAAAATTACACCGGGCAGCCTGTTTTTTGCCCTTAAAGGCGATAAATTTGACGCCAACACTTTCGCCCAAAAAGCACTTGAAGCGGGTGCGGCTTACTCAATTGTCGATAACCCGGAATATGCAACAGGCGAAAAGTTTTTATTGGTTGATGATGTGCTAACCGCTTTACAAAACCTGGCCGCGCATCACCGCAGCCAACTAAATATCCCTGTTATAGGCCTTACCGGCACAAATGGGAAAACCACAACCAAAGAACTGATCAACGCTGTATTATCGCAAAAATTTAAAACACTGGCCACGCAGGGCAACCTCAATAACCATATTGGCGTACCGCTTACTATCCTAACTATCAATAGCTCGCACCAAATGGCGGTGATAGAAATGGGCGCCAATCATCAGAAAGAAATTGCGCTGCTTTGCACCATTGCACAGCCTACCCATGGCCTTATTACCAATGTGGGCAAAGCACATTTAGAAGGTTTTGGCGGGGTTGAGGGTGTGAAGAAAGGCAAGGGCGAATTGTATGATTACCTGATGTTGGAAAACAGGATTGCCTTTATAAACAGTGATGATAAAACCTTACTGGAAATGCAAAAAGCCCGGGGATTAAACAATGTGGTTTATTACGGCAAAAATGGCAACGCCGACAATCTGGTTAGTGGCCGGCTGCTGGATAACTCACCGTTCCTCACTTTTAAATGGCACGACAAGAAAAGTTTATCACACAACGTAAGGTCGCAGCTTACGGGTTCTTACAACCTGGATAATATACTGGCGGCGACATGCATCGGCTGCTTTTTCGGATTGGATTCTGACGAGGTAAACCAGGGTATTGAGGGCTATCAACCAAAAAATAACCGCTCGCAGATCACCAAAACCGCAACCAACACGCTTATCTGCGATTTTTACAACGCCAACCCCAGCAGCATGTTTGTAGCTATTGACAATATGGATAAAGTGCAGGCCGGCCATAAAGTGATGATACTGGGCGATATGTTCGAGATGGGGGCAGAATCGGCTGTGGAGCATACGGCGGTTATTGAAAAAGCCCTGAGCGCCAATGTGGATGAACGGATCTTTATCGGAAAGGATTTTTCCAGCCAGCAAACCGAAGTAGATAATACCAATTTAATCAACACCACATTTTACATGACCGCCGAAGATGCTATCATCGGGCTAAAAACAAACCCGATAACCAATGCCACTATCCTGATCAAAGGATCGAGGGGCATGGCGCTGGAGCGGTTGGTAGAGTTATTTTAAAATAGTATTTGTTTGTTCTGTTCCATTTTAAAATGGAACAAGCGATACAAATGGAACATGTTGATATTCAAATAGTTATTACTGACAAAATCGTGTCAGTATCTCAATAAAAACTTTATAGTTTCTCAACTAAACGCTCATTTTCAACAGGTTACAAAAATTCGATTTTGTTCCGTTTTTTTTAAAATGCGACAAAAAATGATAAAATAATATAGCGCTTAAACCTGTCTTTCATTCGCCTTTTTTCGCCCTTGAAACGACCTTTTCAGGAAGTAGAAAAACTTTAAGCGAAACATACCGGAAATTTTAAACAACTGATTTAAAGCACATTGTAATTTTAAGCCCTGTCCCACTTTTTCCCGAATGGAACAAAAATGGAACATTTTTGGTTGACGTAGAACGGATATTTTCAGATCGAGATGACCGAATACTTATTATATTTTATGGCGATTTGTTTCTGATATATTCGTCTTATGTTTTGAGCAAAAATATTTCGTAAATTTGGGTATGAGCACTATTGTAGTACATACAGAAACAGAAGAACAGGAAAAAGCTGTTAAGGCCGCGCTTGAGTCACTTCATGTAAGCTTTGAGGAAGAGATTGATGAAACAGAATATATTAATTCTTCTCCTGAAATGATTGCTAAGCTTAAACAAGCCGAAAAAGACATCGCAGATGGAAAAGGAGTAAAGGTTGATATAAACAACCTATGGAAATAGTGTTTGCACACCTCAAGCTATTGAGGATTTGCAATTCTGGACTAAATCCGGCAATAAGATCATCCAAAAGAGAATACAAGCTTTATTATTTTCAATACAAGAAACTCCTTTTGAGGGAATTGGCAAACCCGAGGCGCTAAAATATAATCTATCCGGCACATGGAGCAGGCGAATTAACCAGGAACATCGGTTGCTTTACACTGTAAGTGATACTGAAATTACAATACTTGCTTTACGCTTTCATTATTAAGCACCAGTTCCGCTACCTCTTCCCCTACCAGGCTTCCCATGGCTACGCCCATACCGTTGCAGCGTACAGCGCAAAATATGTTAGGTTCTACCTGTTTTACTATGGGGCTTAATTCTCCACCAAAACCCATAATGCCGCTCCACCAGTAATCAATTTCGGTATTTTGCCCTGGTAAGATCATGTTATGCAGGTAACCGGTTAGTTTTTGTTTAACGGCGGCTGTATGGCCGAATTCGGAGGTTTCTTCGGCAGCAAAATCTATATTCCGGCCTCCGCCAAAAAGCACCCGGCCGTCAATATTCCTGAAATAATAATACCCGTCGTTAAAGTGATACGTACCCTTTAGCTTTAAACCAGGTATAGGTTTGGTAACCAGCACCTGCCCCCTCCCGGGAACAACCTGCAAGCCGGGGTATAGTTGCCTTGCAAAGGCGTTTGTAGCCATAATCACCTTCGCAGCTTTAAAGTTTCCCTGCGGAGATGTTAAACGTACCCCGTTATTATCATTACTGATCTCTTTTATTTCGCACCCATTCAAAACCAGTACATCCTTTTGGTAACATTTATTGAGCAGCGCCCGCATCATTTTACCGGTATGTATCTGGCCCTCATAAGGGTTATAGATCATGTGGCTTACCCCATTAAAGCCAAAATCTGCAATTTTAGCATCTGCAACTGCATAAATGTCATGCCCGTCAATAGCGGGTTTTAATAAATTATTCAGCCGGCTGATATTTTCTATGGCTTCATTCGCGCATGCATCTTCGTCACGCATAAAAAGCTCATGGCCGCCATGCTGATGATAGTCGATGTTTTTATCGCCCAGGTTTTGACGTAAGCGCTGCAATCCCCGCCATTTGTAATTGGCCAGGCGGGCAACCTCTTCGCCGGGAGTATGTTTAAGGGCTTCCAATTGTTCAGAAACTGTGCCGAAACAGGCAAAACCTGCATTTTTTGTACTGGCCCCGCTGGGTAAAAAGCCCCGCTCTAAAACCAGCACCTTCAAATTTGGCTCGCGTGTTTTTAAATGCAGGGCCGCACTAAGGCCCACTATGCCGCTGCCTATGATGATTACATCTGCGTTATCAATAAAAGCGGTGCGCTCCCAGTAGGAAAAGTTCCGGTTGTCCATTAAGTCAAAATTAAAAAGTAAAAAATCAAAAAAGTGCATATCGGCAGATTCATTTTTGACTTTTGAATTTTGCCTTTTACCTTAAACTGGAATACTTTTTGAAATACTCCTTTTTATAAAACTATTGAAAATGATGAACCTATTATTTGTATCCTACAATTCGGCCTTGCTGCTCATGATTGTGATAGCATTGGTAAGCTTTATTGTGCAATGGCGTTTTAAAAGCAAATTTAAGCAATACTCCGAAATGCCTTTACTGTCGGGCCTGTCCGGCAAAGATGTTGCCGAGCGCATGCTGAAAGATAATGGCATTTACGATGTACGTGTAATATCTGTTGAAGGCCAGCTAACCGATCATTACAACCCCGAAGATAAAACTGTAAACCTAAGCCCCGATGTGTACCATAGCCGCAGTATTGCTGCTGCCGCTGTTGCCGCGCACGAATGCGGGCACGCAGTACAACACGCCAGGGCTTACAGCTGGCTAAGCTTCCGCTCATCAATGGTACCGGTAGTTAATGTGGCATCAACCCTTACGCAATGGACACTGATGATTGGTATTATGCTGTTATTTTTTACACATAACCCGCTTGTACTGGCCGTTGGTGTTGGCGCTTTGGCATTGGTAACCCTGTTTAGTTTTATTACCCTGCCGGTTGAATTTGATGCCAGCCAGCGCGCACTGGCCTGGTTAAATAACAATTATACCATTATGCAAACCCGTGAAGAGCATGCGCAGGCAAAAGATGCCCTTTGGTGGGCCGCCATGACTTATGTGGTTGCCGCATTAAGCGCCCTGGCTACATTGGTTTACTATGCATCATTCCTGTTTAACCGCCGTAACTAAGCAGTTTTTTGATAAAGGACGAAAATATAGAACGCCCCGAAGATTTCGGGGCATTTTTTTGTTTGGCTGTAACATTTCCCCATAAAGCACCGTCATGTATGCACTATGAAAAGATATATATTGCTATATGCGGCAGTAGTATTGGCACTCAACGCATGTAAAAAAGATAAAAACACGGGCGGAATTGTTATACCAGCCGACCCGGTTGAAACCATGCCTGTAAGCGGGGAAACCCAGCCATCATCGGCTATGATAGTTTACCGCAAGCTGAACATAAAGCTTGGTTATAATAAACCCATTTTTTTGGATGCTAATGCGGATGGAACAACCGATATAAGTTTTTCGAGCGTACTGATCATGCATGACGGGAAACAACATTTATACTTATCCGCTTACGGAAAAACCAACAGTGGCAACAAACTATTCGTAAAAAACGGAGAACAATTGGTTAACGGTAGTTTATGGGCATACCCTTTCAATAAAAACGAATTAATAGAGCCGACTGAAGAAAACAATATTAAATGGACCTCTAATCAGCAAAAAGCCTCTATTATGAGTATTGTTTCCGCCGGATCGCAAACCTCTGTTGAAGGCTTATGGGCAAACAAAGCCGACAAATATTTAGGCATCGCCCTAAAAATTAATGGCGAACCTTATTTTGGATGGATAAAATTAAGCCACGAAACTACTACAAATGAAATTATAGTAAGCGAGTATGCTTACAGCAAAATACCTGGCGGCGATATTATTGCAGGCGAAAAATAATTTAATTTTAATCGGTTTGTAAAGGCCACCCCAGAGTAGCTTCACATGCTTGTGGATTAAAATATTTGGGTGTGAACACATAGGAATCAGAAATAACAGAATGGGGCCATGTGTTAATTAACTTAATACGGGGTGTAAAGTGAAGATTTCCCTCCTCACCTTTCCCCGGCATTGTTCGTTCGAGATGACAGGGTGGGGAAATTCGGCAACAAAAAAGCCCCGGCATTTCTGTAGGGGCTTTTTGTTTTTTTCATTCCTCTAATATCTTTTTAGTTTGCTCCGGAAATTTTTTTATAATCCATTTTAACACATCTATTTGGTCTGCGGACGGCGCCCTTCTTATTTGTGCGAGTAATTTAATTGCTTGAGGACGGTTTAAAGTTAAATTTGATGCCCCTTCATTACATACAGAACAAATTGCCCGAAGATTATTTGCATCGTCATTGCCACCCATTGATTTATCAATTATATGCCCTAAGTGTAGTCTGGTTTTACGATTTGCATCATAAGGATGAGGTTCACCTGCGGCAGCGCCACACATTTGGCATGTAAATCCATTCCTATCTAAAACAAATGCCCTGGTTTCTTTAGAAATCCCCCGGTCAAATGCTGGAAGAGGCTTTAAATTTACCAAAAGGTATTGTCCAGGTTTTAAATCACTTCTATCGTTATGAGTAACGATATTCATTCCTTCTTCATTTCTTAATTCACGCACTCTTCTTCCCCACTCACTTTTCCCCGCGACCTTCCCAAGAATATCTTTATCTAAAACAATACCGACGTTTTCAACAAAAAACTCACGCAGCTTTTTCTTCGACCCCTTTTCTCTGATCTTTTTTTCTTTCATATAGCTCAAATGCATTAAAAATCGATTGTCCAATAGCTTTGGCTACCGGCGGAGGGAAAGCATTTCCTATCTGTCTGTATGCTGGTGTTTTTTTACCGACAAATTTCCAATTAGAGGGAAATCCTTGTACTAAAGCCGTCATTTGTAAAGTAAGTTTTGGCATTAGGTCGAATCCTGGTAATGGAGGTGAGTCCGCCAGCCCTTTCCCATTAATTCCTATTTCAGCCCATGCTTGTTTTGCTCTAGTTGGGCCAAGATCTGCCCCACCATGTTTTTTAGACCCTCCAACTAATGTAGGGGCTATGCCAGTAGCCTGATTAATCCAATTTGTTGCATCCCACCCTAATGAAGTAATTTCATCAAATAATAATTCTCCTATTGATTTTCTATTAGCAATATTTTTTTCAGGCCAAGTAAAAAAATCAAAAAAATCTTCTTTTAATGCTACCAATATTGCCCGCGGCCGAAGTTGTGATACGCCATGATCTGAAGAGTTAATCAGCTGCCAACTACATCTGTAACCCAAGCTATTTAACTCACTTATGATATGTTTTCTATAAACATCAAACTTTTTAGAAAGTATTCCCTTAACATTTTCAAGCATTACTGCTTTTGGATTACATTCTTTAATCAATCTTAATGCTTCTGGGAAAAGATCTCGTTCATCATCTCGTCCGAGTTGTTTTCCGGCAATTGAAAAAGGGGGACAGGGAACCCCCCCCGCAAATAAGTCAATATTTTTAAACCCTTTGGCTGAAAATGCACGAACATCTTTCTCTATTACATTCCAGTTAGGGCGATTATATCTTAACGTTTGACAAGCCAGATGTTCTAATTCAACAAGAGCAACATGTTCAAAACCGGCTTGTTCAAGACCTATTGCTTGGCCTCCAGCACCTGCGCAAATTTCTATTGATCTGTATTTATTTGTCATGCTTATAATTTATTGACTAATTTTTTTAGCAAACAAATATAGTATCTGAATATTATAAATCAATATTAAATTGATTAATTCAATCTGTAAGGTGCGATCAAATAAAACTCGGGGATCTGTACGTTGAATACTGAATTGTCCAGCAGGCGCTCCATCTGGTATTCGCCCTTCATGCTGCCCATATCGGTTTTCAGGTTGCAGCCGCTTACGTATTCGTGCGAGCTGCCGGGCTCAATAACAGGCTGCAGGCCAACAACACCTTCGCCTTCAACTTCGCGCTTGGCGCCATTTGAGTCGAAGATATACCAGTGCCTGCTCACTAAACGCACGGCGTAGTTACCCATATTTTCAATATTCACCCTATAGGCAAACATAAAATGATCGTTCATCGGGTTAGAGTATTCGGGCTGGTAAATTGTTTCCACTGAAACCTTAACACCTTCAGTTATAGTAGTGGCCATTGTTCTTATTGTATCGTTATATTCAAATATATAGCATGCAAACAAATATTACGCCATTTCAAAAGCATATTTTTTGTCTACCTGTGCTAAAATATCCATAATTTCTTCAACCGTAGCAGCGGTAACCAGTTTCATGCGGTATTCCTTAAAGTCGGGAACGCCTTTAAAGTAGTTACTATAGTGGCGGCGCATTTCAAAAATACCGGTTTTGGGGCCCTTCCACTCCATTGATTTTTCCAGGTGGGTTTTACAAACCTCAATCCGTTCGGCAATGGTGGGTTTCTCCAGGTGTTCGCCGGTTTTAAAGTAGTGTTTTATCTCCCGGAAGATCCACGGGTAACCTATGGCCGCGCGGCCTATCATCATCCCATCAACCTCAAACTGCATACGCCATTCGGCGGCCTTCTCGGGCGAGTCGATATCCCCGTTACCAAAAATCGGGATCTTGATGCGAGGGTTCTTCTTAATCGCGTGGATCAGGCTCCAGTCGGCAACGCCCTTATACATTTGCGAGCGGGTACGACCGTGTATGGTTAACGCCTTAATACCTACATCCTGCAGGCGTTCGGCAACTTCGTAAACATTTTTGGTGTTATCATCCCAGCCAAGGCGGGTTTTAACGGTAACCGGCAGATGTGTAGCTTCCACAACCGCTTTGGTCATGGCCACCATTTTGTCAATATCCTGCAAAAGGCTTGCGCCTGCGCCGCGGCATGCCACCTGCTTAACGGGGCAGCCGTAATTAATATCCATCAGGTCGGGCCCTGCCAATGATGCTATTTCGGTAGCCTCGCGCATGTGCTCGATATCGCTGCCGAATATCTGGATGCCAATAGGGCGCTCGTATTCAAAAACATCAAGTTTTTTGCGGCTCTTGGCAGCATCACGGATCAACCCTTCGGATGAGATAAATTCCGTATACATCATATCCGCGCCGTTTTGCTTACACACGTAACGGAAAGGCGGATCGCTCACGTCCTCCATCGGTGCCAGCAGCAGCGGGAACTCCCCTAAATCAATATTTCCTATTTGTACAGACATGGATTATATTCGTCGCAAATTTACGCAATTTAAGCTATATGATGAAAACGCCTGTAAATCAAATGTCACCGGGATTACAATTCCTGCTTTTTGTGGTTGTTTTTACGGCGATATTTATCATTGGTAATTTATTGGGCATAGCCATTATTACCGTTGTGTATGGCCTTAACATGGTAATGGAGATAGCGCAACTAAACTTTACCAACCCGCAAAGCATTCCCGCTTTATATATATTGCAAGTAGTAACCACTACCATCCCCATATTTTTAGCGCCTGTTATTTTTGGCTATTGGGTTGCAAGAGACCCGGCAGAATATATAAAACCAACCATCCGCATACCCTGGATGCTTTTTGTCGTCGCCTTTTTTGTGATGCTGATATCATCGCCATTGATAGAGTTTTTGAGCAACATCAACCAGCAAATGGTTTTGCCGGAATGGTTAGGCGGACTTGAAAGATGGATGAAGGAAAGTGAGGAAAGCGCGCGTCGCATGACCGCCGTTCTACTGAATATGCAAACCCTTTGGGACTGTATTAAAAATGTATTACTGATAGGCTTGTTAACGGCAATTGCCGAAGAGTTTTTGTTTCGTGGCGGTATGCAAACCATTATGCAAAAGTGGACTAAAAACACGCACGTTGCCATTTGGGTTACAGCGGCAATTTTTAGCGCTTTCCACATGGAGTTTTACGGCTTTTTACCCCGCCTGCTGCTGGGTGCGTTGTTTGGCTATTTTGTTGCCTGGAGCGGCAGCATCTGGCCGGCGGTTTGGGGGCACTTTTTAAATAATGGCTCGGCGGTTGTTATAACTTACCTGTATCAAAAAAGATATATTAAGCTAAACCCCGATGATACGAATGTATTTAGTTGGTGGCAGTATATATTTAGCCTGATTATTATTATAATTTTGCTGTTAGTTTATAAAAAGATAGCATTGGGCAAAAAACAGCCCGCATTAAATGGAGAAGAACTGGGTTAAAATTTTTACATCGTCAAACTTTTATCAGTCAGAAATTGTGAAACAGGTACTTACCGGGTACCAGATTGATGCCGTATTGCTTAACCGGCAGGCATCATCGCACCAGGCATTTGGCGATATTGAGGTTTACGTGCACCAGGAAAACTTTAGCAGCGCTATCGAAATAATGATATTGAACCAAATTAATTTATGAAGACACGCGCCATAACAGGCTTCTTTTTTACTATAGTGATGATAGGCTCCTTTTTGCTGGGGCATAATGTATTCGGGGCATTTTATTTATTACTGAGTGGCTTTTGCCTGTATGAGTTTTATACGCTTATTAAGAAAGATACTGCCTCCCCTAATATACCTGCAGGCTTATTAACCGGGGCGCTTATTTACGCCGCGTTTGCATTTATTACTTATGCCGCATCTTTAGCACCAGCCGGCGAAAGCAGCAAACACATAGGCTATACGTTGCTGTTTTTAGTTCCCCTTGCTGTAATTGTGGTGTTTATTTTCGAGTTATTTAAAATATCCGTTGCCCCTTTTGCCAACATTGGCTATACCCTTTTGGGCATCGTGTTTGTAATAGTGCCCTTTACGTTTTTTCATGCACTGGCTTATGTTAGCGGCCCATATACTGTTCACATCCCTCTTGGCTTTTTGCTGATGCTTTGGGCTAACGATACCGGTGCCTACCTGGTTGGTATGAGTATTGGCCGCACCAAATTGTTTGAGCGCCACTCGCCTAAAAAAACCTGGGAAGGTTTTATTGGCGGTGTAGTTATCAGCGCAGGGGTTGGTTATATTATTAGCCTTTACTTCCCGGAGCTGAACTGGAAGCACTGGATGTCTGTAGGGATCCTGATCTCGTGCTTTGGCACCCTTGGCTACCTGGTAGAATCCATGTTTAAACGAAGCATCAACATCAAGGACTCCGGCAGCATATTACCCGGCCATGGCGGGTTGCTTGACAGGTTTGACGGCTTACTGATAGCCGCACCTATTGTTTATACATACTTGTACTTCGTTGTAAATGTTTAATTTTGTAAAAACTTATTAGCCTATATAATGACTTTTCATAAAGAAGGATATACATCACTTGCATTAACGGTGCTGTTCATTTTTGTATTGAACGCGCTCATCTCATTTTATTTCCCGGATGCGCATGTTGTAAAATGGATAGTTTACATCCTGTCGTTTTTGCTTTTTTTAATCATTGTGCAATTTTTCCGCAGCCCCATACTACATATCAGCAAAAATGAATCGCAGGTACTATGCCCTGCAGATGGCAAGGTGGTGGTAATTGAAGAAACCGATGAGCCTGAGTTTTTAAAAGACAGGCGTATACAGTTATCGGTATTTATGTCGCCGGTAAATGTGCACGTAAACCGCAACCCTATAAGCGGCGTTGTAAAATATTTTAAATATCACCCGGGTAAATACCTGGTGGCATGGCACCCAAAATCATCAACCGAGAACGAGCGTACAACCATTGTAACCGAAAACAGCGAGGGCACACAGGTATTGTTCCGCCAGATAGCAGGCGCGCTTGCACGCCGCATTGTTTGGTATGTAAAAGAAGGCGACGTGGTTGAGCAGGGCCAGCAATTTGGCTTTATTAAGTTTGGATCGAGAGTGGATATATTCCTGCCGCTGGGTACCAAAATAAACGTTGAGCTTAACCAGGTTGTTAAAGGCGGGCGCACTGTACTGGCCCAATTAACCAACAACGTAGCGCTGCCCGATGAAACATCGGATGTGATCAACGAAACCATCCCTGACCATACCGAGCCTTTAACTGACGAGCATGGCGAAGAAACACTGGTTATTGAACACGATATAGAGAAAGAGCAACCCACAGCTGAAAAAAAGCCTGTGGCTAAGGCTACCCCGGCAAAAAAACCGGCGGCAAAAACTGCTGCAAAACCAAAAGCGGTTAAGAAGGACGAAACCAAAAAAACTAAATAACGATGAAAAAATTAACCTTAGTACTTGCTGTAGCGTTCTCTTTAGCTACCGTAAATTCATTTGCTGCTGATAAGGGCAAAAAAGCACCTAAGTGTAAAGCGGGTAAAGAATGTTGTAAAGACATGAAAGGCTTAAGCGCCGCTGCGAAAGCTAAATGCGCCAAGAAATGCGCTGACGAGGCAAAGAAAAAATAATAGCCTATTGTTATTAAAAAGCCCTGATGTTTTACATCGGGGCTTTTTGTGCTTATTATTTTTAACCACAGAGGGCGCAGAGATTTCACAGAAGGCACAAAGAGTTAAGTAACTAACTGTTAAAACGCTGTGTTCTCTGTGTCTCCTTCCCTTGTGTACGCTGTGGTAAAAAACTGACCGCCTTTCAAAGTGAATATTTAATCTGCCTCAACACAAAAAAACCCGCACTGAAAAGTGCAGGTTCTTGTAAGCTGTATATGTATCCGCCTTGCGGCGAAAGATAATTAAACCCTTTTTGATTTGATACGAGCTGCTTTACCGGTAAGGGCACGCAGGTAGTAAAGTTTAGCGCGACGTACTTTACCAACGCTGTTAACTTCAACTTTATCAATATTTGGAGAATTGTAAGGGAAGATACGCTCAACACCTATACCGTTAGAAACTTTACGTACGGTAAAGGTTTCGCTGTTACCAACGCTGTTACGTTGTAAAACAACACCCTGGTAAACTTGGATACGTTCTTTATTACCTTCTCTGATTTTATAATGCACACTAACAGTATCACCGGCCTTAAATGACGGGAAGGTATTCTTAACTACTGTTTGTTCTTCTACAAATTTTACTAAATCCATGATTTTTAGCTCTTAAAGCGATTTTTAACCCGTAAAAATCGGAGTGCAATAATAAGGATATTATTTGAAATATAAAAACCTATTTTTAAAATTTCCACAAATTGTATTTTGTCCACAAGTTGTGTTGGTTTTTGGTTGATTGAGTTGATTATGAGAGTGGTTTTAAACCTTTCACTATTCAACCAATTAACTACCCTCTAATTATTCCAACAGATCGGGCCTGCGTTGTTTGGTACGCTCAAGGGCCTGCTCAAAACGCCATTTTTCTATTTCAGGTGTGTTGCCGCTTAACAGTATGTCGGGCACTTTATGCCCGTTCCAATCGGCAGGGCGCGTATAAACAGGGGCATCCAGCATATCATCCTGGAAAGAATCAGACAGGGCCGAAGTCTCGTCGTTCAATACGCCGGGTATCAGCCTCACTACGGCATCAACCAGCACCGCTGCGGGCAGTTCGCCGCCCGAGAGCACATAATCACCTATCGAGATCTCGCGTGTAACGTAGATGTCGCGGATGCGTTGGTCAATCCCTTTATAATGGCCGCAAAGTATTATAATATTTTGTTTGATGGATAGCTGGTTAGCTATATTCTGGTTCAGCGTTTCGCCATCGGGGCTCATGAAAATAACTTCATCGTACTCGCGCTCGCTTTTCAGCTTTTCTATACAGGCTGCAAAAGGTTGTATGGTCATCACCATGCCGCTGCCGCCGCCATACGGGTAATCGTCAACACTTTTTTGCTTGCCGGTGGCGTAATCGCGCAGGTTATGCACCACTATTTCTGCAACGCCTTTTTTTTGCGCACGCTGTAAAATAGAATGAGCAAAGGGGCTTTCTAACAAACCAGGCAAAACAGAGATGATATCAAAACGCATGGGGCAAAGATACTTTTATTAGATGCAAGAGTAAAGAGGCAAGAACCAAGACTTTTCTCTTATGTCTTGATTCTTACCTCTCGTTCTCTTTTATATCTTCTTCTGTATTTGCCAGCAATGGCCAAAGATGTCTATGATATCGCCCTGGCGATAGCCATAGTCAAAATCCTGTACAGGTGAGGTGATCCTTGCCCCGGCCGTAACAGCCCGGGCAACCACAGCATCAACATCATCAACAAAGATATTTACTGATACAGTGCTTGCCCCTGCCTTCGCCGGGCTTATCAACCTGGTTTCCCATTGCTCGTGTAAATGAAACGTTGCTCCGTCTATAGAAAATTCTACCACGTGGATGCTGCCATCATCATTACTAAAGCGGCGTATTTCTTCCGCACCAAAGGCCTTTGTATAAAAACTCACATCGCTTATCCCATTTGGGATGATAAGCATGGGTGCAAATATTGGTGTTGCCATATGCTAATTTAGGTAATAGTTTATTAATCACCTTCTTCCAGTTCAAAAATAGCTTCGACCGGTTTATTAAAAACGCGGGCTATTTTTAAAGCAAGTACGGTTGATGGCACGTATTTATTACTCTCAATAGTATTAATGGTTTGGCGAGATACACCTATGGCCTCAGCAAGTTCGGCCTGGGTTATATTTTTTATAGCGCGTTCTACACGCAAGGTGTTTTTCATAATGCGTGTATTATAACAGGTTTAGGTTGCTTTTTGCTGAAGCGACATCCGATTTACGGATTTTGTATAATCGGTAGTGAAATACCATTAAAAAAATGGCAGGGATAGTAGCAAAGTTGAAGGCCATAACAAATAAAAAGCCGGTGCTGTAAAAAGCAAAATTTGCTATCAATAATATGATATAGTTTGCATACACCGAAAGTTGCATCGCATCGAGTCTTATAGCGCCAATATACTCGTCTTCCTGTTTTTCTTTAGAGAATACCCATATTAACATTGGTAAAGGCAGCGTATAAAACAACCAGGTGATATCTTCCCGCTTAATGCTTTGAGCTATGATCATCACAGCAAAAGCAACAGATAGTGTTTGCCCAATAAGGCGATAGGGCTTATTGGGTAAAAATCTGATGGTTTTTATTTCGTACTCATCGTTACGTTTATATAAAAGGTAATAAAACCGAGCCATAAAGATAGCCAACGGCGTAAACAAATTATACGTCATAAAAGTAAAGCCACCGGCAATAACTTCAATCGCGTTCTCTATCAATCGCAATTGCAAAACATTATTTATGGCTGCTGTAATTAAAAACATCGCGTACATTACATAATTAGCCAATATGGCCCAATACAACGCATTTAGGCGAATATTTGCCGTAAGCTCATCTTCAATTTTCTGTTTGCTAAATGCGATGAAAACTAAGCCCCCCACAACCAATGTTAAGGCAAGTTCATTTGTGAAATTCTCGTAAGCGGGTAAAAATAATTGGCTCTGTTCTCTAAGCTGCATACCAAAACCCGGAATTTTGTAGTCGTTGTAAACAACCATATAGCCAAGCACAAAGCCCGGCACCGCCAAAAGCCATCCTAATAGCCTAAAACGGTGTGGAAATAATAATCGTGATTTCATAATTGTAAAGTTTAATGGTGCACATTGTTATGATAAGTCAACTTCTTTTGCGGCATCCCTGTTAAGGCGGAAGATCATCCAGCGAAAGCGGATAATAAAGAATATCAGTGGCGCCCATACCGCTGTTAAGATTATATACATCAACTCGATTGTATTGGTAAATACAACACAAATGGCCAGTATAAAATAATTTAAATATACCGCCCACTGCAATGATTCCAACCTGATGAGCGAGATATGCTCATCTTCTATTTTTTCTTTAGAAAAGGCGATAAAGATTAATCCGAAAAGCAAGAGCAATGCGGTAGTATCATGCGAGAGCTTCATTCCCGGCTGTGCATCATGATGCAACTCCTGTGCAAAACCATGCGGGTGCAAAATTTTAAAAACAATGCCAAATAGAATAACCGCTATAAAACAGAAGTAGCCTACTCTTCGATAATAATGTGGAAATAAAAATCGTGATTTCATAATTGTAAAGTTTGATTTACCAAATGTAAAACAAACTTTACAAATGTCAAATATATTTGACATTTTATTTTTGTCTATTAAGATTTTCTCGCAGAGGGGCAATGAAAAATCGGCCTATATAAAATAAAAAAGACGCTAAAACTGCAAACCATATGCGTCTTAGCGTCTCTGCCTGAAATAAAATCAGATTTTTTTACTCGCTCAAATAAACATCCAACAAACCATCTGGCAGGGCGATGTAAATTTCGCCGCCTTCTACGTCTATCCCTTTTATAATATCAACATTCAGCGGGAACAGCACCTCTTTGTTTTTAAAGTTTACCGATGCTATAAGCTGCTGCGGGTATTCAACCACATCCAGTATTTCGCCCAGCTCGCCGTGGTTTTCATCAACCGCAATAAACCCTTTTACATCTTTAAGGGTAAATTCTTCCTTCTTCTTTTTGGGTTTTACCTTGTTAGGCAGATAGATATCCTTTTTTACCAGCATGGTTGCCTTCTCAATGGTATCTATATCCTCCAGGTTTAGGTAAGCCTGGTTCTTTTGCAAAAACTTTATCGAGCTTACAAAGTAAGGCACCAACTTGCCGGCAATATCCACAAATAACGATTTGATCTTGATGGCTTCCGCACCTTCAAAATCAATATATACCTGCATTTCGCCTTTAAGGCCTTTGGTTTTTAAAATGCTGCCCAGCCTGAAACAATCCTCGGTTTTCATAATAATACGTTTAAATAACAATGGCGAAGAACCGTTGGGTTACTTCGCCATTTGCTTTAGAACTTACGTTCAAATAATTACTCAGCGCTTTCTGCTTCAGTTTCGGTATCAGCAGCAGCTTCTTCAGCAGGAGCTTCAGTTGCTTCTTCTTCTACTTCTTCAGCTACAGGAGCGTTTTTAGCAGCGATAGCTGCAGCTTTATCTTCTTTCTTTTTAGCTTCAGCAATTAAAGCCAATTTACGGGCTTCGTCTTTTGCAGCGTTAAGATTTGATTTTTTACCTGTTATTTTGCTGTCTTTTTGATCTAACCACTCAGCAAATTTAGTTTCTGCCTGTTCTTCGGTTAAAGCACCTTTTTTAACACCGCCTTGTAAGTGTTTTTTGTATAATACGCCTTTGTATGACAGTATTGCACGGCAAGTGTCTGTTGGCTGTGCGCCATTGTTTACCCACTCAAGAGTTTTTTCGAAATTGATGTCGATTGTAGCTGGGTTGGTGTTAGGGTTATATGAACCTACACGCTCAATAAAACGACCGTCTCTTGGAGCACGGGCATCTGCTACTACGATGTAATAAAAAGGTTTTCCTTTTTTACCGTGTCTTTGCAGTCTGATCTTAGTTGCCATTCTTTTATTTTTATGTATTCAACATTGTCCCCGGAGTTCTTTCTGCGGGGATGCAAAGGTATAAATTATTATTTATATATAAAAGGCTTGTAATTAATTAGGTAGGTATTTAGTTCGCTTCGTTAGTTATCTCACCCCCTGCCCCCTCCCTGATGTGCAAAGAGGGGGTTCCTTTTTTCCTTCTCACTTCTTCACCCTCTTTGCGTAGCAGAGAGGGTCGACAAGCGGAGCGATGTCGGGGTGAGTAAACTACATCGCATTTTTTGTACTTTTCCCTCATGCCGTCTATAACAGAACTATGCCGTGAACTACGGCAAAAACAAACGCCCGCCGAAGGCTTACTTTGGAATATATTACGAAACCGTGGATTAATGGGCAAAAAGTTTTTAAGGCAACGTCCTATTTGCGTAAAATCGGTAATGGTCAAGTACGAATATTACATCCCGGACTTTTATTGTGACGAAGCAAAGTTGGTTATTGAAGCTGACGGGCCGGTGCATCTTTATAAAAAGGAATACGATAAGAACAGAGATACGGTATTGAAAAGCCTGGGATTGATTGTTCTACGATTTACTAATGAAGAGATAGAAAAGAATATGGGTATAGTGCTGGAAAAAATAAAACAAAGTTTGTGAGTTAACTCACAAACTTACCCCATTGGCAATTTCACTCACCCGGTTTTTGCTTTTCTCTTCACCCTCTTTGCGTAGCAGAGAGGGTCGCGCACGTAGTGCCGCGGGGTGAGTAAAATTGCCAAGCGATCCCTAAAAATATTTTCTCGTTTTTTTGTAACAAGAATAATTCACCTGCATCATAATATCACTATATAGCCAAGGTCTTATAAAGCTATAAGTTATTGTGAGGGCCCGCACCTTAAGGGTTCCGTTAAATTAATTCACTTAAACAAAATGTCTGAAAATTTATTATTCCAGTTCTGGTGGGTATTTCCGCTGGTGGCTGCTGTTTTGCTGTACAAATTTGTATTGCGCGTTTTATGTGGTATGATCATCGTTCCTGATGACCGTATTGGTTTAGTTGTTAAAAAATTTACTCTTTATGGGAGCAAGCGGCTGCCTGATGGCCGTATCATAGCCATTAATGGCGAAGCGGGTATGCAGGCCAAACCGCTTGCCCCGGGTTTGTACTGGCGCATGTGGCCATGGCAGTATGTAATTACCATGGAAGCCTTTACCGTTGTACCGCAGGATAAACTGGGCCTGGTAAAAGCTAAGGATGGCGCACCAATGGATATTGGCCGTGTGCTGGGTAAGCCGGTAGATTGCGACAAGTTCCAGGATTCGCAGGCTTTTCTTGAAAATAACGGTCAAAAAGGTCCGCAAGCCGCGTTCTTAACGCCGGGTAACTACCGTATCAACACCTTCCTGTTCGAGATTGTGATGGTGCCAACTACCAGCATCCACGAAAACAAGGTGGGTATTGTAACCACGCTGGATGGTGAGCCTTTGGATAAAGGCGAAATTGCCGGCGGCTCGGTTGCCGGCCACCGCAATTACCAGGACCCGATGGCTTTTATAAAAGCCGGTGGTAAAAAAGGTTTGCAGGAGGACGTTATCCTGGCAGGTACCTATTACCTGAACCCATGGTTTGCCATTGTTGAACAGGTAGAGATGATCCACATACATATTGGTTACGTAGGCGTGGTTAACTCATTTGTTGGCCCCGAGGGTAAGGATACCAGCGGCGTGGGCTTTACACACGGTAACATTGTGAAAAAATACGACAAGGGGGTTTGGGATGAACCGTTAGACCCCGGTAAACACCCTGTAAACATTTACACCCACACGGTAGAGATCGTTCCTACTACTAATATAGTGTTGAACTGGGCCAACAGCCGCACCGAAAGCCATGAGCTTGATAAAAACCTGTGTACCATTAGTGTGCGTTCATCCGATGGTTTTACATTCAATTTGGACGTATCACAGATCATCCACATCCCGCGTAACGATGCGCCAAAGGTTATTGCCCGGTTCGGTAATACAAAAAACCTGGTATCGCAGGTGCTGGAGCCAACTATTGCCAACTACTTCCGTAACTCGGCACAAAAAAGTGGAGTGATCGAGTTCCTGACCAACAGGTCGCAAAGGCAGGAAGATGCCCGTGCGCAGATCAGCAAAGTACTGGCCGATTATAACGTAGAAGGTGTAGACACCCTGATCGGTGACATTGTGCCGCCGGAAGCCCTGATGAAAACCCTTACCGACCGTAAAATAGCCGAGCAGGAACGCGTTACTTACGAAATTCAAAAAAGCGCCCAAATAGAGCGTAAGGAATTTGAAAGCGCAAAAGCCGGTGCAGACATGCAGCCCGAGGTGGTAAAATCAACCCGCCAGGTAGAGATTAACACCCAAATGGCCGCATCAAAAGTTGCCGCCGCTAAGGGTGATGCCGAATCGAGGGTGATTAACGCTAAAGCTGATGCAGAGAACAAAACCATCATCGCCAAAGCCGATGCAGAAGCTAAAACTATTAACGCTAAAGCGGATGCCAATGCAACCGAGGTTAATGGTGCTGCCGATGCTGGTAAAATAAAGGCCATAGGTTTGGCCGAAGCCGAGGTTACCAAACAAAAAACCGAAGCCATGGGTACGGAGCAATACGCAATAGTCCGCGTGGCCGAAGCTTTAGCCAGCAATGGCATAAAACTGGTGCCCGAGATTTTGGTTAACGGCCAAAACGGCGGAGGCAACGGCATGATAGATGCTTTAATTGGCAGCGAAATGCTTAAAAAGCTGCAACGCGAAGGCGATACTAAAGTGGTGGATGTAACGCAAAAAGGGGAGTAATGCAATAATTCCCTCCCTTGGGAGGGGTGTGTCGGAAACGTGTGATGGCAGGGAGGGGTTTAATGAAGTCACTTTGTTAAACCCCTTCCTCCTCCTTCCCAAGGGAAGGAATCGCACAAGGCCTGCACTTCTAATTTTCACCCGTATGTCGAAGATTGCCACATCGCTATCGCTCCTCACAATGACGGATAGGCTAAAAGGGAAAAGCCGCTCAAATTGAGCGGCTTTTCCCTTTTATATTCAACCAACCTTAAATAGCCAGTATCTCTACTATCTTTAAAAAGTTGGGGTTTATTTCAACATTGTGCTTGCAGGCATGCTCAAACGGGGTGTATGAGATCTCGTTATGGATAACGCCTATCATTTCGTTACGGTGCCCATCCCTTAAAGCCTCAACAGCGGCAACGCCCACGCGACTTGCCAACACCCTGTCCTGGCATGATGGCCTGCCACCACGCTGGATGTGGCCTAATATAGAAACCCTTGTATCGTAATGCGGGAAACGTTCTTTTACGTGGCGACCGATTTCGAAAGCACCACCCGCGTCGTCACCTTCGGCAACAATTACAATTTTTGACAGCTTATCCTTACGGCCATTCTCCAGGCGCTCGCAAAGGGCATCAATATTGGTTTTACTTTCGGGGATCACAATGGCTTCCGCGCCCGATGCAATACCGGTACGCAGGGCAATCAGTCCGCTATCGCGGCCCATTACCTCAACAATAAACACACGGTCGTGAGATTCTGCTGTATCGCGGATCTTATCAACCGCGTCAATTACAGTATTAATAGCGGTATCGTAACCGATGGTAAAGTCGGTGCCTAAAAGGTCGTTATCAATAGTGCCGGGTAAACCAACTACCGGGATGTCATACTCTGTACCGAATATACGTGCACCGGTAAAAGTACCATCACCACCAATAGCAACAAGGGCATCAACGTTATGCTTTATTAGCTGGTCGTAGGCTAATCTGCGGCCTTCGGTTGTTTTGAATTGTTCGCTGCGGGCTGTTTTAAGAATGGTACCCCCACGCTGAATGATGTTGGAAACAGATTTCCTGTCCATGGTAAAAAATTCACCATTAATCATCCCCTCGTATCCACGGCGGATACCGGTTACCTCAATTCCATAATAAGTTGCCGAACGTACTACCGCGCGGATGGCGGCATTCATGCCTGGTGCATCACCACCTGAAGTAAAAACTCCTATATTTTTGATCTGCGTCATTTTTAAAAGGGCGCTGTCGCTTTGTAAGTGTAAACAGAAAGAAATTACAAAGACGATGTAGAGTTGCTACATCGTTTTCGTAAAGTTCCGCGAATTTACACTAAATTTTTTTACCTGCCTATTTTTTATAGGCTGCTACCCCACTATCCAGATAGGAAATAAAGGATTTTATGTCTGTTGCGCCTATTGGCTTAACAAGGGCCTCACCCTTTTCATTGGTAATAACATAATAAGGTTGCGCATTTGATCCGTATTTGCTTATCTCCAGGTCGAGCCATTTACCCCCCAGGGTGGTTATATCTTTTCTTTGAACGGGCGAATTATATTGTTCTGCTTTAGGCAATTCCGTTTTGTCATCAATGACCATCTGCAGTATTATAAAGTCGTTTTGTAACCTTTTCAATACTTCCGGATCAGGCAAAACGTTTTGCTCCATTTGGCGGCAGTTAACACAATTCCATCCCGTAAAGTCAATAAATACGGGCTTATGCAATTCTTTTGAAAGCTGCACCGCCTGGTCATAATCATACCATTCATCAAGGCCCTTTACCTTTGGCAGGCGTTTAAAAAGCTCTTCGTATTTTTTATCTTTTATGCTTGATGTATTTGCGGGTGTTGCAATAGCAGCACTGCCCCCTCCACCGGAGATATCAAAATCCTGTGTACTTAAAGGTGGCAGTAAAGCACTGATGGCTTTTAACGGCGCGCCCCAAAGGCCGGGCACCATATATATAGTAAAGGCAAACATACCCATGGCAATGAAGGTACGGGTAACCGTTAAATGTGTAACATCACTATCGTGCGAGAATTTGATCTTACCTATCAGGTATAAGCTCATCAATACACCAATGGCTATCCAAAGGGAAAGCACCACCTCGCGGTCAATCAGGTTCCAGTGGTAAGCCAGGTCGACATTCGATAAAAACTTCAGGGCGAATGCGATCTCGATAAAACCCAGGATCACCTTAACGCTGTTTAACCACCCGCCAGATTTTGGCAGGCTTTTCAAAGCCGATGGGAACGTAGCAAATATGGTAAACGGCAAGGCAATAGCCAGCGAGAAACCAAACATCACTACGGCAGGCGCAAGCCTGTCGCCTTTGGTAAAGGCGCTTGAAAGCACCCCGCCAATAGCAGGACCAGTACATGAAAACGACACCACTACCAGCGTAGCAGCCATAAAGAAGATCCCCGCAAAGCCGCCTTTATCAGAGTTTGCGTCGAGCTTGTTTGCTAAAGAGCTGGGCAGTGTTATCTCAAATGCGCCAAGGAATGAAGCACCGAACACTACCAGCATCAAAAAGAAAAAGAAATTGAAGATGCCATTAGTGGCCAGCCCGTTCAGTGCAGCGGGACCAAATATAATGGTGATCAGCAAGCCAAAAACTACATATATAAATATAATGGAGAAGCCATAAAGGCATGATTGCCAGATAGCGCTGGCCCTGCTCCCTCCTCTTTTTGTAAAAAAGCTAACCGTTAATGGCAGCATTGGGTAAACACAGGGCAATAAAAATGCCGCGAACCCGCCTAAAAAGCCAATAATGAATAATTGCCAAAGGCTTTTTGGGCTATCGGTTGTGTTTGTATTTGCTTTAATTGTTGTGGCATCCGTTTTACTTACGCCCGCTTTTGCAGCAGAATCTGCCTTTATTTTCGCCAGCGAATCAGCGTTTTTTTTGTTGGCGATGACCTGTTGGGAGGCCGATGGCACATCCGTAAATTCCACATCGTTTGTAGAAACGGTATCAGCGGCCTGTGCCTTAAGCTGTTGCGGTGCTAAAACCACAAAAGCAAAAAGGGTTACTAAAAATAAGAATGCGCCGCGCAGTAGGGTACGGTTAATGGCTGTTGTCTTCATTATAATTATTTACCTAACGGGATAGAAAACTCTACTTCGTCTGGTGGAAGACATTTTGAATCGTTACAGGTCATAAACTCCAGCTTACCTTTAACCGCTGAAGCTTTTGCCGATTTAAGTTTTACTTTTTGTTGAAATACAACTGAGTTTTCAAAGTAGCCAACATTCATACCGAAAGTTTTTTCGTACTTGGTTATAGGCGTTGGTTCGCTGGGTTTGCCAACCAATGCGTATTCTTTTGACGGGGCAAAAGTAAAGCTCGTCTTAATCGGCCCGCCTTCTTTAACATTTTGTGAATAGATATGCCAGCCCTGGTCAATAGTGGCCTTTATCAATACAACAGCCTCTGTCGCGCTGGTTTTTTTAGCCGCGTACGACCATTTTACGTGCGCTTCTACCTGTGCTTTTGCACCAATAGTTATTAATAATGCGGTAACCGCTAAAAATAATCTCTTCATCTTATTTGTTTAAAAATTCTATTTCCTTTAAGTTATACTCCTGTTCGCCGTTTTGCTGCTTTACTACAAGCAAACCATTTTCTTTAACATTTATTATAGTGCCTTCAAAAATATGTCCGTTCGACTTAAATTGCCGCACTTCGTTTAACCAATATAGTCGGCTTAAGTACATATTCCTTACAAACTCCAGCCTTCCGGCTTTAAGGTGCAGGTAATAGCCCTCAATATGGTTGCAAATTTCTGCTAATATATTTTTTAATTCATAATCCTTCTGTAATATCTTCTTTATAGAAGTAGCATTAACCGCATCAGCAGCAAAAATTTCCTGGTTTACGTTTATACCAATACCAATAACCGAGTGCTTTATCTGGCTGCCCTGCAATATATTTTCAATAAGCATCCCGCCAAGTTTGCTATCACCAAAATAAATATCATTTGGCCATTTTATCTTCAGGCTGTCACGCAACAGGGGGTACAGTGCGTCATATACACCCATACTAACGGCACAGGTAAGGTAAAACTGCTGCGATGCCGATAAAAAAGATGGGCGTAACAATATGCTGAAGGTTAAATTTTTGCCCGGCTCTGCATGCCAGGTGTTTTCGCGCTGGCCCCGCCCCGCGTACTGGTGTTCTGCCATAATGACCGTTCCATCAGGTACTGGCTTGGAATTTGACAGGATATTTTTAAGGAATGTGTTTGTAGAGTCAACTTCTTTTAGTGTCACTAAATTTTGTCCAACAAATAATCCTGAAAATATGTTATTTTGCAACGTATAATATTATTAAACCCGAAATCGTTCAAAACTAAATCTTTTTAATGGTAAAAAGTAAAGTGATAAATGAATCCGCCTATATTTCTGAACTTGCCATACATGGCATGCAGGAAAAAAAGGGGAATGATCTGGTAAGGCTTGATCTTCGTAATATAAACAGTTCGGTAGCAGATTACTTTGTAATTTGCCATGCCGATTCGGCCACACAGGTAAAAGCAATTGCACATAGTGTTGAGGAAGAAATTTACAAAGCTGTACAACAGGAACCCTGGAGAAAAGAAGGGCTTGAGTATGGCGAATGGATACTGCTGGATTATATAGATGTTGTCATACACATCTTCAGGACCGACAAACGAGAGTTTTATGGTGTTGAAGACCTATGGGGTGATGCTGAAATTAAAAGCTATAAAAGCGCTTAAAAAAAGCTCAATTAATGCCCTTTTAAATTACTAATAGATTGATACTTGAGCTTGTAGAACATGGAAATTAAAGATAAGAAGTCAGATTCCCCAAAACCTTTACGCAAGGTTCCGAATAAAAAAGTTACGCCAAAACCACCAAAGTTTAACCTGATGTGGCTTTATGCCATAGCTATTATTGGTATATTGGTAGTGCCTACACTCATGAGCGGCGGCACCGGCAAATCAATAGATTTTCAAAGGTTTAGCACCAGGATGCTGCGCACCGGCGATGTTGACCACATTGTGGCTTACAAAAACGGCGACCTGGTAACTGCCGAAGTTTTTATTAAAAAAGACAGTTTAACAAAGCCAGAGTACGCTGATGCCGGTAAAGGGCAACGCGGCCTGGGCGTATCTAACGACCCCCAGTATAATTTTACTGATGCCTCTTACGAAAGCTTAAAGCAATCTATCGCGGCAGCACAAAAAGATGTACCTGATGCGCAAAAAACCGCTATTGAATACCAACAAGGTAAAGAAAACCTGTTAAGCAACTGGCTGGTGCAATGTGTTATAATGGCAGTACTGCTTGTTGGTGTATGGTTGTTTATTATGCGCCGCATGGGCGGTGGTGCTGGTGGTGGCGCAGGTGGCCAGATCTTTAACATTGGCAAATCCAAAGCTACCTTGTTTGATAAAGAAGCCCAGGTATCGGTTACATTTAATGATGTTGCCGGCCTTGAAGAAGCCAAACAGGAGGTTATGGAGATTGTAGATTTCCTTAAAAACCCTAAAAAATATACCAACCTGGGTGGTAAAATACCAAAAGGCGCATTGCTGGTAGGTTCGCCGGGTACCGGTAAAACTTTATTGGCCAAAGCCGTTGCAGGCGAGGCACAGGTACCTTTCTTCTCGCTGTCGGGTTCCGACTTTGTGGAAATGTTTGTGGGTGTGGGTGCATCACGTGTTCGTGATTTGTTTAAACAGGCAAAAGATAAAGCTCCTTGTATCATCTTTATTGATGAGATTGATGCTATTGGCCGTGCCCGTGGTAAAAACACGATGATGGGTGGCAATGACGAACGTGAAAACACCCTGAACCAATTACTGGTTGAAATGGATGGTTTCGGTACCGATAGCGGTATCATTATACTTGCTGCTACTAACCGCCCTGATGTACTGGATAGCGCATTAATGCGCCCGGGACGTTTTGACAGGCAGGTATCTATCGACAAACCCGATTTGATTGGCCGCGAGCAGATCTTTAAAGTTCACTTAAAACCGGTTAAGGTGGCAGAAGGTGTTGATGCTAAAAAACTATCAGCACAAACCCCGGGTTTTGCGGGTGCAGAAATTGCCAACGTTTGTAACGAAGCTGCTTTGATTGCTGCCCGTAAAAACAAAGAGGCGGTGGATATGCAGGACTTCCAGGATGCTATTGACCGTGTTATTGGCGGTTTAGAGAAAAAGAACAAGATCATCTCTCCTGAAGAAAAACGTATTGTGGCTTACCACGAAGCAGGGCACGCTATTGCAGGCTGGTTCCTGGAGCATGCCGATCCGTTGGTGAAGGTATCTATCGTTCCGCGTGGTGTTGCTGCTTTGGGTTATGCCCAGTATTTGCCGAAAGAACAATTCCTGTATACTACTGAGCAATTGCTTGACGGCATGAGCATGACAATGGGTGGCCGTGTTGCCGAGGATATTACTTTCGGTAAGATCTCAACCGGTGCGCAAAACGATTTGGAACGTATTACCAAACTGGCTTACGCCATGGTTACCATATATGGTATGAATGAAAAAGTAGGTAACGTTTCATTTAACGATACCCAGGGCGAGTATCAGTTTAATAAGCCATATTCAGAAAAAACATCTGAACTGATAGATAATGAAGTACGTGCCCTTATTGGCGATGTTTACCAAAGCACCAAACGTTTGCTGATCGAAAAACGTGACGGTTTAGAGAAACTGGCCAATAAGCTGATCGAAAAAGAGATTTTATTCCAGTCGGATCTGGAAGAGATATTGGGCAAGCGCCCGTTTGATAACCGCACCACTTATGATGAATTTGTGAATGGCCCGGAATCAAACCAGGACCCGGCTGCACAAAGCCTGGTTCATGAAGGCGTTGGCGACCACTCTGGTACCTTTGACAGGAACCCCGAAGAAACCGATACAACTAAAGAATAATATAGCAAAAAGCTTAAAGCAGAAAGACCAAAGCAAAATGAGTCTTAGCTTTAAGCTTTTTGCTTTTTGCTACAAAATGAGGGATATTACTACATCTAAAGAAAAGCTGTTAAAAAAGGTGCGTAAAGCGCTTTTAGAGAAACGTGATAACCCCTATCCAAACATGGAAGACCTGCCCATGTATCCGCCTAACGACGAGATGCTGGAGGTGCTTTTTGCTGAAGAGTTTACAGCCGTTAGTGGCCAGTTTGTTTTTTGTGAAGACGAGGTGCAGTTTATAGAAAACCTGCTGGAGCTTGCCGAAGAACGTAAATGGCATAAAATATACTGCTGGGAACCCGCTTTGCAGGACATGCTTAAACAGTACGAATACCCATTTTTTGAAACCGATAAAGATTTTGACCAGGCCGAAGTTGGCTTTACCCTTTGCGAGGCTTTGATAGCCCGTAACGGTACTATCCTGCTTTCAAACGGCAATGCGGCAGGCAGGCGTTTAAGTATTTACCCGCCGGTACACATTGTGTTGGCCTATACCTCGCAATTGGTGCTCGATCTGAAAGATGGGTTTAAACTGCTGAAGGAAAAATACGGCACCGGCATCCCATCTATGATAACCCATGTAACCGGCCCAAGCCGTACTGCCGATATTGAGAAAACACTTGTTTTAGGCGCCCATGGGCCTAAAGAGTTGTTTGTATTTTTATTGGATGGATAGTATCTAATTTGTCAGTCTGAGCCTGTCGAAGACTAATGAACTACGCAAAGTTTGCAATGGTTCGACAAGCTCACCATGACAAAACGCTACAACCCTACATTCAACTCCTCCAACTTACACTCTTCCAGCACCACCCTTTCGCTCGCCTTTTTGTGATAAGCCCATTTTATCAAACGGATATAACCATCTGCAATCTCTATCCCGGTGATATCGCCATCATTAAAACAACAGCAGCCAGTGTTAAAGTAAGTATCCAGGTAGCCATTAAAATCGGGCGGGGTATTTCCCTGTAGTTGCAGGCTGGTTATTTTATTTTCAAACTCCGCTGTTTTGGAAACATCATTAGCGGCTTTAGCTTTATCAAGGCGTATGTAAAGATTCTCCAGCTCGGTTAACGACCGGAATACCGGCTGGTGCGTGTGCCCTGTTATCAGCAATGTATTTTTGCGTTGGCTGCTCCATTCGTACATAATGCGGTTATGATCTGTTTTTAGCTGGTTGTTATACGCCGGCGTGTTGGGGTTTATGCGCAGGTATCCCTGTAATGGCCCCCACACATCCGATACAAACCATTTACTGAACCAGTTACCATCGCTTTGCATATCGCCCTGGTGGCCATGGGTCATAAATATCTCTAAACGCCTTCCGTTAACATGGGTTTGTAAAACAATTCCTTCATAAACGCGGATTGTTTTGCCGTAAATTTGCAACAGGCTTACCATTGCAAGCGGGTCGTTACCCCAATACAGGTCATGATTGCCAAATATTTTTACAAACCTGTCCTGCTCCATAAATATCTTCTCTTTCTCAAACGTGGCTTTATTATGCCGTTTAACGGTTATAAACAGGTTTTCCCAAAGCTCTTCGCTGTCGCCCAGGTTTATGTAAATAAATTTTTCGCGGTTATAATGATCCAGCGCGGTGAGATAGTTTTTCTCTGACAGGGCAAATATATCTGCCCCGTCACGGGCGCCCTTATGCTGATCTGAAAAGATGATGAATTTATCCTTTTGGGTATCAAATGGTATTACCAATCCATTTTTGCCCGGTGTAGTAATTATGCTTTTGTATAAAGCATTTAAGGCCTTATTAACCCTTGCCTTATCGGGCCTTGATGAGAATTTATCGGCCAGGCGCGATATGGGTTTATAAAGCAGGCGTTGTAAAAAGCGGCGCATGTGTGGAGTAACATGCGCCGCTGATAATTGTGTGATAAGGTTTAAGAATTAATATTTGCCGCTGCCGGTTATCGTAACACTTTCGTTTGTAGATAAGTCGATCATGTTAATTGAAAACTCATACGAACTCGAACTTTTTTTGGTGACCGTTCCTCCGGTTGATGAATAAAGCACGCTACCGTTATTAGGTACACATAAAGCATATAGCTGCGAAGAAAAGCCTGTGTTATCATCAAAATTAACCACATTGCTTGTACCACTGCTGCCCGTTGGCATATTGTAAACAGTAAAAGATGCGCCTGTGCTTGAAGCGATAACCACATCAATATTACCCGACACCCCGCTTGTAGCAGGTATTGACTGGCAGGGCCCGCTAAATTTTGTACCCTTTATGGTAAACGTACCGGTTGCGCCTGCGCCAATATCGTCGTCTCCGCTATCATCCTTTTTACAGCTGCCCAAAAAGGCCACCACCATTAAAAGCAGCAGGCTTTTTACAAATAAATTTCTTTTTAGAGTTTTCATAATGTTTATGTATTAATATCTATTGTATATAAATGTGTTAGAATGTGAACAGGTAGCTAAGGCCGGCAAAACCGTATGAGCCGCCGGTTACTTTGATGTAGTTATAGCCTACCCCCAAATGAGATTTTTCGCCTATGTTAATGCCAACCTTAGCGGCCAGCAATAAATTGGTACTGCTGCTGGAGTTATCATCATCGTCAGATACACGCAGGCTATAAACACCAACTTGCGGCTCAACAAAAAACATATCGTTAAGCTTTGCTAAAAAGCCAACCTTAATTGGAATACCCGAATATTTAAGGTCAACTTCATCTTTTGCTAAAAAGTAGTTATAGCCAACGCTGCCTGTAACCGCGCCAATATCGCCTATGTGGTATAAACCTACCGCGTTAACACCAAGCCCTGCCGATACGGAATTTTTAAAATTGCCTACCGGTAGTAAGCCTTCAAGCTCCAGCCCAAAATTGAAGGTTGATGAGGAAGCATCAGCCGCTGTTACATTTTTCAGGGGTGTGTTTTGCTCAAAGCGCTGTTTTTCGTTTGCCATAGGGCTTAAGTTAACCGGCCTGTTTACCAACACTACCGTAGCGTTTGGGTTGGTAACCGGCGGGGTAATGCCGGTAAGGCTGTTAGTTTGCGCACCAGCGGTTATGCCGGCACACAATAGAGGGATAAATAAAAGTTTTGAAAGGTTAAGGTTATTCATATCAAAAATATATGCTGCCTACTCTGTTCCGTTTTCGGCTTTCCCGGCCACAATTAACTTCAATTGCTTAATACAAATCTCTGTTTAACGGCAACGCACATCAACGCGCATATCACCCAAATTACCCTGTGTTTAAGCCGTGCAAATACCGTGAAAACACGGGGCTAATACGCCTGCGATGCAAATAATTTAGCAGTCACAAATCATCATTTAAACATTAATTATCACGATCATGAAAAAACTATTACTTATCGCATTACTACTTATTGGCGGGCTTACCCTATTTGTCGGCTGCAGCAAAAAAAACAACGAAGACGGTTCCTCTTCAACATCTATATCAAAAAGCAAACTGGTTGGCAAATGGCTTTATGTAAAGTTTGTTGAAAACGGAGATACCGAAACTTTTGAGGATGGCGAATATTTTCAGCTTAACGAAGATGGTACAGCTTACGACAGCATGGATGATGACAATGCACAATGGACGCTATCCGGCAATAAAATAACTCTTATTGTTGATGGCAAACCCAATATTGCCACTGTAGAAAAATTAACCAGTAGTGAGCTTGTGATGTC
>NZ_JBAZRC010000006.1:0-70507 GCF_041663085.1 Mucilaginibacter sp. | reverse complement strand
TGGCGGGGATCCAAAACCTGATGAACAAAAACGAGGTAGAGAATGCCAATAAATACCTCAGCAAATTTGCCCGCCTTACCCGCAATATATTAGATGATGGGAACAAAGAGCTTACTACCATTGAACGGGAGGTAAGCCTGCTGAACGATTATTTGCAGATGGAGCAAATGCGCTTTGGCTTTAAGTTTAATATTGAAATAAACGAACAGGAGATAGACCAGCAGATTGAAATACCGGCCATGTTGCTACAGCCATTTGCCGAAAATGCGGTTAAACATGGCGTATCGGCTTTAAAAGAAAAGGGCAGCATCAGTATCATTATTACAAAAACAGGCAGTACATTAGTATTTGTCGTAAAAGACAACGGTAAGGGTTTTGGCGCTACCAACGGCACAGGTATGGGGCTTAAGCTTTGTGAAGACCGTATTACCCTGCTAAACCAGGTTTACAAAAACACCAATATATTGCTGCATACGGCATCAAACAGCAACGGGACATTAATAACCATTGAGCTGCAAAACTGGCTATGATAAAAACGCTTATAATTGACGATGAAACATCAAACCGGGAGAACCTGCAGCAACTGCTGCAGGTTTATGCGCCCGATGTACAAATTTGCGCCTTAAGCGAAAACGTTGATGATGCCCTGCGGGCGATAATATTGCACCGGCCGCAATTGATTTTTCTTGACATACAACTGCATGGAAGATCGGGGTTCGACCTGTTGAAGCAGCTTGGTGATATCGATTTCGAGATCATTTTTGTTACCGCGTACGACCAGTACGGCATCCAGGCCATCAAATTTGCCGCGTTGGATTACCTGCTGAAACCCATAGATATTGATGAGCTGAAACAGGCGGTAGATAAAGCCCGCAAAGCTATCGGGCAAAAACATAAGAATGAACGGTTAAACCACCTGCTTGATTATTTAAAGGATGATAAAAAAGCCCCGGCGCGTATTGCCCTTCCCATGTTCAGCGAAACCCGCTACGTGAACATCACTAATATTGTCCGCTGTGAGGCTGATAATACATACACCAAATTTGTAATTACCGGCGGCGAACACATCCTGGTATCAAAAACATTGAAAGAGTATGCCGATATGCTAACCGGCCATGGGTTTATCCGTGCGCATCAATCGCACCTGGTAAATATGAGTTATATAAAAAGCTGGCTGCGCGAAGATGGCGGCAGTTTATTGTTAACAGATAATACCAAGATCCCGGTATCAAAGCTTAACCGCGAGAAGGTAAAAGCTGCCTTGTCTGGCGTGGTTTAACGAATAGCTGTGCTTTTTGTCCAGGCCTCATAAGCACTCATCTTATCCTTATTCTCTACAGCCCATTTTGTATTTTCGGCAAAGCCGCTCTGGCTGATTACCCTTACAAAAGTTTCAAAATTGTCAGTCTGCGAAAGTTTGTTGTAATAAGCGGCGTATTTGTACTTATCGCCAAAGGCAGCAAAAAGCTCCTTTAACTGCGCAGTAAGCAAGGCCGTTGGCGATGCGTACTTGCGTGTCATGAAACCGGCCAGCACCTTGTTGATGATCTTGTTTTGAGTAAAGGCCTCTGCCTTGGTGGCGGATGTAGGCTGATAGCCCTCTTCGGTTTGCAGGCTTCCTCTTTGCAGAATGTTTTGCAGGTTACCAAAGGCCTCGGCGCTGCGCTTGCTGTTGGGTTCTAATTGTAAAAAGCGGCAAAAGCCCAGTATGGCTTCGGCGCGTTTATTTTCGTGAAAAGTTGTTAGTGCAAACATCCGTATACTGCCCGCATCTGCCGAATCCCGCTTAACTGCATCTGCAAAGTTTTGTTCGGCATCGGTATACAGCTTGCTGCGGTATTGCACAATGCCCAGGTTGTAATAAATGCGCTGGTTGGTGCTATCGGCTTTTATGCCATTCTTATATGCGTCAATTGCTTTGGGCAGCTGTTTAGCATTGCCATAAATACTCCCCATTAAACTGTAGGATGCAGCTGTTAGCGGAGTGTTCTTATTGGCGCTTACAACCTTATCCAGATAGGGTAACCCATCCGGGCCTTTGCCGCTTGCAAACAGCGCAAAAGCTAACTGGTAATTTGCCTGTGGGTTTTCGGGCTCAATTAGTAAAGCGCTTTTGTATTTTTCAATAGCTTCGGGATATTGTTTTTGGCTGCTTAGTTGCCGGCCATCTTTTATCAGGGCGACTACATCTTGTGCCGATGCATATTGAAGGTTTAAAAGGGTAAATACAATTATCCGCAGTAAATTTCGCATACCTAAAATTAGCCTGTTTTTAACATTGTTGAAACATTAATTGAAATTTAATCTTTTACCTCCTATATAATTTCTAATTTTCGCCTTCGTTTAAGTGAAAGAACTTTTTATCTATGAGACAAGTGTGCACAACTGTCATTTCCCTTCTGTTTTCCCTTCTCGCGTTTACTTCCTGCTCGTCTCCCGGCCACAATAAAAAGGGCGAAGCTGATAACGGCAAACCATTTAACACTGCCGAAATACTTAAATATGACCCCAGTAAGGGCGATAAAAAAATTGAGGAGTTTATGCAGCACCTGCATAAGGTGAGCGGTTTTAACGGCAATGTACTGGTAGCTAAAAAGGGCAAAATAATTTATGAGGGATCTTTCGGCTGGGCCAACCACCTAACCCGCGACAGCCTTACCCTGGCTTCGCAATTTGAACTGGCATCGGTTACCAAAACCATGACGGGTACGGCCATTATGCAGCTGTGGGAAAAGGGCAAGATTAAGCTTGACCAGGATGTAAAAGATTTCTTTCCGGATTTTCCGTACGATGGCGTAACCATTCGCCTGCTGCTTACGCACCGCAGTGGTATGATGAACTATGTTTACTTTGTTGATAACATTTACCGCAGCCAGCACCTTAACCAAAAGAAAGGCCTTACCAACAAAGAGGCTATGGACCTGATAGCTAAATACAAGCCTGCCCGTTTTAACAAACCAAATGCAAGCTTTTTATATAACAACAGCAACTTTATGGTGCTGGGCGCCATTATAGAAAAAGTAACCGGTATGAGTTATGCCGATTACATGAAAGAGAATGTTTTTAAACCCGCCGGCATGACACATACTGCCGTGTACTCAAAAGCGGTTTATGATAAAATACCTGTTGATGTTGTTGGGCACGACCGCAACAGCTGGAAATACTCGGTTGCGCAAAATTTTTTAGATGGCCCGGTGGGCGATAAGGGCATTTACAGCACGGTTGCCGACTTGTACGTTTTTGACCAGGCCCTTAAAGCCGGTAAATTGATAAAACCCGCCACGCAGGACTCGGCTTATACCGCACGTAACCCCATGATACGCGGGCACTTTAGCTATGGCTATGGCTGGCGCATATTTGAAAGCCCCGGCCAAAAGGTTATTTACCATACCGGCTGGTGGCACGGCTTTCGCCATATATTTTTACGCGATATGAAAAACGATGTTACCATTGTTTTGTTAGGTAATATGGTTAACGGCAGTTTACTGCACCTGGATGACCTGTTTAAAATGACAGGTATGCCGGTAGTACGTAAGGGAGCCTATACCGGTAACGGCGATACAGCGGAGGATTAATCTTTGGTGAGTGGTTGATTAAGTTGATTGGTGAATAGTTCTCCCTTCAACCATTTAACTACTCACCTAATCAACCAATAACCATAACATATTATGTTCGATAAATTAATGGAAGCCCAGCAAAAGGCTGGTGAAGTAAAAAAGCGTTTGGATGCTATAACCGTTACCGGCACTGCCGAAGGCGGAAAAATAAGCGTACAGGCTAACGGCAATAAAGTAGTGCAATCGGTTAACATCGATCTCGACTTTTTTAAGGATGCCGATAAAGAGGAGCTGGAAGAGCTATTGGTTGTTGCCATAAACAAAGCCATAGAACAAGCCGAAAACCTTAGCCAGAGCGAGATGGCCGCTATGACCAGCGCTATGCTTGGTGGAATGGGCGGCTTAGGCAACCTGTTTAACAAATAATCGGTAATACATCTAAAAACACAAACTATGAAACTGACGTATTATGGCCAATCTACCGTTGAAATGGTAGCCGATGGCAAAACTTTATTATTTGACCCGTTTATTACGCCAAACGAGCTGGCTAAACATATTGATGTAAACAGCCTTAAGCCCGATTATATTTTGGTATCGCACGGGCACGGCGACCACGTTGCCGATTTGGTGACCATTGCTAAAAGCAGCGGTGCAAAGGTTATTTGCATTGCCGAGATAGCCGGCTGGCTGGGCAAACAAGGAGTAGATAACGTGCATGGTATGAACATTGGCGGTGGCTTTAATTTTGATTTTGGCCGTGTTAAAATGGTGAACGCCGTACACTCCAGCACATTGCCTGATGGAAGTAACGGTGGTAATCCCGCAGGTTTCCTCATTTACTCGGAAGGGAAGGTGATTTACTTTGCCGGCGATACCGCACTAACTTATGATATGAAATTGCTGGCAGATGAGAACCTCGCGTGGGCAATTTTCCCAATAGGCGATAACTACACCATGGGGGCCGACGATGCCATAAAAGCCGCGGCTTTTGTAAACTGTAAAAATATTATCGGTGTGCATTACGATTCGTTCCCGGTAATAAAGATAGACAAAGAAGAGGTGACCGGTAAATTTGTAAAAGCAGGGCTAAACTTAAAGCTACCTGCCATAGGCGAAAGTTTAGAACTGTAAAATTGTATAACCACAAAAAAGCCTCCTGACGTATCGGGAGGCTTTTTGTTTTTTCGAAGCATTACATCTTCATTGCGGTGTCTTTTTTCATCGATGTGTCCTTTATCATCTTCTTGTGCTTCATCTTCTTTTTCATCGGTTTCTTTTTCATTTTAGATGTGTCCTGTTGTGTTTGCACCGGCATTGCAGCAAATGCATTTACACTACCGAAAGAGATGGCGGCAACCGCGATCATACAGATAGTCTTTTTCATAACAAGTTAATTTAAGTTTTATAGTTTATATATAAAACAAATTAACTATTGATTGTTCTGCTATCTTTAAAATTAAATTATGGTGCCGCTTGGTATTACCGCGCGTTTCTTTACAATCACAATTCCGTCGGTAACGGTATGCGTCGGGAAGTCGCCGTCAGGCAGAGGATCACCACAGTTTATCTTCACATCATCACCTATATAAGTGTTTTTATCGATGATGGCATTTTTGATAGCGCACCTGTCGCCAATGCCCATAATAGGCAGATTGTTTTCTTTAGCAAAAGCAATTTCTTCCAACGTTTGATAATTATCGCTCCCCATAACATAGCAGCTTTCAATTTCGCTGGCCGTACCAATGCGGGTACGGATACCTATAATGGAATGGATAATATGCGCTGCATTAATGATGCAACCATCTGCAATGATAGAACGGTCTATCAGTGTGCCCGATATTTTGGTTGGCGGCAACATGCGTGCGCGGGTGTATATCTGGTTTTTGTTAAACAGGTTAAACTGCGGGATGTCATCTGTAAGGCCAAGGTTGGCATCAAAAAATGATTTGATGGTACCGATGTCTGTCCAGTAACCTTCGTACTGGTAGCTGATAACCTTATGCCCGGCTATTGATTGCGGGATGATCTCTTTACCAAAATCGGTATAATCATTCCCTTCCAGCAAATCGTAAAGCAACTGGCGGTTAAAAATGTAAATACCCATTGATGCCAGGTAAATACGGCCTTGCTCTTTCATTTCGTCGCTTACATCCGATACAAGGTCCTCAAAACCACTTTTGGGTTTCTCAACAAATGAGGTGATCAGGCTGTCAGAATCAGTTTTAAGAATACCGAAGCCGGGCACATCGTTTACATGCACAGGGATGGTAGCGATAGAGATATCGGCATTGCGATCGATATGCTGTTGTATCATCTCCTCAAAGTCCATCTGGTACAGCTGGTCGCCCGATAGGATCAGCACGTAATCAAAATCGTGCGTGGCCAAATGGTGCAGGCTTTGCCTTACCGCATCGGCCGTGCCCTGGAACCAGCCACCGCTGGTAGGGGTTTGTTCGGCAGCCAAAATATCAACAAAAGCCGTGCTGAACGTACTAAAGTGATAAGTGTTTTTGATGTGCTTGTTTAGCGATGCCGAGTTAAACTGCGTTAATACAAATATACGGCTGATATTTGAGTGCAGGCAGTTGGAGATGGGAATATCAACCAAACGGTATTTACCCGCAATTGGCACTGCTGGTTTTGAACGGGTTTCTGTAAGCGGTGCCAAACGGCTGCCCTGGCCGCCTCCAAGTACAATACTGATTACTTTCGATGTCATATCTTAGGAATTAAACTTTCATACAGGTTCATATATTCTTTTGCCGAGCGGTCCCACGAAAAATCGAGGGCCATCATGCGTTTGCGCAGAGTTTGCATTTTGCGGGTGTCTTTATACAGCACAACTGCGCGGGTTACCGATACGCAAATATCATCTACGGTTACATTCTCAAAGCGTATGCCGTAACCGCCTTCATCGCCAAAATCAATCACGGTATCTTTTAAACCTCCGGTGCTGCGTACCATTGGCATAGTACCGTACCGCATAGAATACATTTGGTTTAAGCCGCAAGGCTCCACCCGCGATGGCATCAGCAGAAAATCGGCGCCGGCATATATCAGGTGTGCCAATGATTCATCATACCCTATAAATACATTGCAGTTTTGAGGGTACAATTGCTTGAGCAGATTAAGCGACATTTCTGTAGCGCTTTCTCCTGCACCGAGTATCAGGAAGTTTACTTTGTCGCCATGTTCTTTAATGCTCCGCTCAATAGCAGCAGGCAATTGGTCCGATCCTTTTTCGGTCACTAACCTGCCAATAAAGGCTATCAGTGGCTTATCCGGCGAAAGGTTGAACCGCTCGCATAGTATCTCTTTATTTTTCTGCTTGCCTTTGGCTACGGTTGTAGCATTAAAATGCTCGGGCAGCATAGGGTCTGTCTCGGGGTTCCAAACATCGGTATCAATACCGTTGATGATGCCTATGCCTTTATCCCGCTCTACATAAAACAGGTATTCCAATCCGTTAGAGCTAATGCTCAACTCCTGCAAATAGCTTGGCGAAACCGTAGTGAACCGCCAACAGCATTTTACTGCCGATGCCAGCGGGTTGATGCCGCCGTTCCAATCAAGCAGGCCGGTTTTATAAAAGTCAATCTCGGGCAGGTAGTGCAAATTATCCCAGCCAAAAGCGCCGTGATATTGCCCGTTGTGTATAGTAAATATGGTTGGGATATGTGCCAGCCTGCGGTACAAGTTTGAGTGGTACATCAGGAAAGGCACCAAACCCGAGTGATGGTCGTGGCAATGCACCAGGTCGGGTGTTTGGCCGCTCCAGTTTATCCAGTCCAGAAAGCAGATCTGGAAGGCCAGGAACTGTTCCCTCTCGTCGGGATAACTGTAAACATTTTCCCTGTCCAGCAGGCCCGGTATCTTTATCAAATAAAGCTCGAAACCCAGTTTGTCGGTTTGTTCTTTTAGTATCTCAAAGTATATCCTGCGCGTACCCAATAGTGTAGTGCCCTGAAAAACAACATCGAATGTATTCTCATGAACAAACTTGCGGTTATAAAAAGGCATCACAACAGCGGCCTGCATCCCTGCCTGGTTCTGGTATTTTGGCAGCGCGCCAACCACATCGGCAAGGCCCCCAACTTTGGCAATAGGGTAGCATTCGGCACTCAGGTGAAAAATTCTCATTCGGGATTATATATTGGTTTAAGGTACTAAACATTTCCCCAAATGAACAAACACATAATTTTAAAAATGTGTTTAAAAATGTGATATTATTTAATCAGTAATGGCGGTTAATTGCAATTTCGGCATAAATGAGAATTGGAGGGCAGCGTTTATTGTGAATTTGTTAATAAGGTTTGTAAGATGGCGAGAGACGCGAAGTATCGCGTCTCTACGGGATACGATAATGTAGAGATGCGATACTCCGCGTCTACAATAGACATGCCGCCGACTTTTCACTCTTAGATTGCTTGGTACTTTACAACAATGGCATTGTATTAATGCGCTTCCAGCCAGTTCAATCCTGTACCAATCTCTACCATTATCGGCACTTCGGTTTTGATGGCGGTTTTCATTTTATCCAGGATGATAGGCTTTACAATTTCTATCTCGTGGTTAGGTACATCAAAAACTAACTCATCATGCACCTGCATGGTCATACGGGCATCCAGTTTAAGTGCTTTAAACTCCTTATGGATATTGATCATCGCTATCTTGATCATATCTGCAGCCGAACCTTGTATGGGCGCATTGATGGCATTTCGTTCGGCAAAGCCACGCACGGTTTGGTTGGCGCTGTTGATATCGCGCAGGTAACGGCGGCGACCCATCAGGGTGGTTACGTAACCGTTCTCGCGGGCAAAGTTCATGGTATCGGCCATATATTGTTTGATGCCGGGGTATTGAGCAAAATAGTTTTCGATGATCTCGGCCGCCTCTTTGCGCGGGATACCCAGATTTTGTGATAACCCAAATGCCGATTGCCCATAGATGATACCAAAATTTACCGCTTTGGCATTACGGCGTTGGGTGCTGTCTACATCCTCAATGCTTATGCCGTACACTTTGGCGGCTGTAGCGGTGTGGATATCAATATTATCAATAAAAGCCTGGCGCATGTTTGGGTCTTTGCTGATCTCGGCAATAATGCGCAGCTCAATCTGCGAATAATCGGCAGATACAATGCTGTGGTTCTCATCGCGCGGAATAAAGGCTTTCCTCACCTCGCGGCCACGCTCGGTACGGATAGGGATATTTTGCAGGTTGGGGTTGTTAGAGCTTAAACGCCCAGTTGCCGCCACCGCCTGGTTATAGCTGGTATGCACCCTGCCTGTTTTTGGGTTTACCATGGTTGGCAAAGCATCTACATAAGTAGATTTTAGCTTTTGCAGCTGGCGGAAATCCAGTATATCCCTTACGATATCGCTTTTGGCGGCAAGGGCTAAAAGCACATCCTCGCCGGTTTGGTATTGGCCGGTCTTGGTTTTTTTGGCTTTAGGGTCCAGCATCAGTTTCTCAAACAATACCTCGCCCAGTTGCTTTGGTGATGCCACGTTGAACCTTACACCCGCTTTTTCAAACACGGTTTTTTCCAGCGCGGCAATATCGGTTTCCAATAATTTGGAGAAATCCTTTAATGTTTCGTGGTCAATCTTTACACCTTCGTGCTCAATATCGGCCAGTACATAAATCAGCGGGTTCTCAATTTTATGTAGCAGGTCTTCGGCCTCAACTTCTTTTATTTTGGGCTCAAAAACGGTGCGCAGCTGCAGGGTAATGTCGGCATCTTCGGCAGCGTATTCTTTTATTTTTTCTATCTCCACATCGCGCATATTGCCCTGGTTTTTGCCTTTGGGGCCAATAAGTTCGGTAATGGAAACGGGTTTATATTGGAGGTAGTTTTCTGCCAGGATATCCATGTTGTGACGGGTATCCGGGTCTATCACGTAATGCGCCATCATGGTGTCGAACAGGTCGCCCTTCATTTCTACGCCGTACCATTTCAGCATCAGGATATCGAACTTCAAATTCTGACCTGTTTTACCAATACCGGCATCCTCAAATACGGGCTTAAACTCGGCAACTATTTTAACTATCTCAGCCTCCTCAACCGGTACGGGTACATACCATGCCTGGTTATGCTTTACCGCGAAGGATAAGCCCACCAGTTCGCACTGGTTGGCATCGGTGCCGGTGGTTTCGGTATCAAAGCAAAAATGCTTTTGCTGCTTTAGTATGTTAATGAGATCGGCTCGTTTCTCAAAGGTATCGGCCAAAATATATTCGTGTTCAATGGTGTTGATGTTTTTGATATCAACAGGGGTTGGCGCTTCGTAAATATCCTGTACCTCAACTGATAGGGTGGTGCGGCCATCAGCAACGGGGTTGCCAAACAGGTCGGTTTGTACCGATACGGCGCGGGTTTCGGTAATGCTGAAATCATCGCCAAACACACGGCGGCCAAGGGTTCGGAACTCCAGTTCGGCAAATAAAGGCTCCAGAAGATCTTTACTTGGCGCGCACATTTCCAGCCCGGCCTCGTCCAGCTCAACCGGCGAGTTCAGGTTAATGGTAGCCAGTTTTTTCGACATTAAGCCCTGTTCGGCAAAGTTCTCTACGTTCTCGCGCAGCTTGCCTTTCAATTCGTGACTATGCGCTATAATTTCTTCAACCGACCCATATTGTTTAATGAGCGTCTTGGCGGTTTTTTCGCCAACACCGGGTATGCCGGGTATGCCATCCACCGCGTCGCCCCAAAGGCCCAGGATATCTATTACCTGTTCGGGGCGTTCTATCTCCCATTTCTCCAATACTTCTTTTACACCCAGTATTTCCATATCGTTACCCATGCGGGCCGGTTTGTAAATGCGGATATTCTCTGATACCAGCTGCGCGAAATCCTTATCGGGCGTCATGCAGTAAACCTGGTAGCCTTTCTGCTCGGCTTTTTTGGCAAGGGTACCTATAATATCATCAGCTTCGTAACCATCGCTGGTTATCAGCGGGATGTTGAAACCTAAAACCACTTTAAATATATAGGGGAGGGCTTTGCTCAAATCCTCGGGCATGGCCTCGCGGTGTGCCTTGTATTTTTCGTATTCGGTATGGCGCTCGGTTGGGGCATCGGTATCAAATACCACGGCCATATGGGTGGGTTTCTCTTTACGCAGAACCTCCAGCAGGGTGTTGGTAAAACCCATAACCGCCGAAGTATTTAGTCCCGCCGAGGTAAAACGGGGGTTTTTACTCAAAGCAAAATGCGCCCGGTATATCAGGGCCATACCATCCAATAGAAAAAGCTTCTTCATAATATTTTTGAGATTACACCGATACTGGTGTGATTTCACAGATTGAACTATGATTTCAAAAATACGATTTATGTTGAGTAGTCAATCGGTGAAATCATTTTTAAATCAGTGCCATCACCTGAAACTGCACTCCGGCACATGGTCATTAACCATACCTGTAGCCTGCATGTGGGCGTAGCAAATGGTGGTGCCGAAAAATTTAAAGCCCCGCTTTTTCATGTCCTTGCTTATCGCGTCAGATTCGGGCGTGCTTACGTGCGGGCCGGTGTAAATGGTAATAGGTTTACCACCGGGCATAAAGCTGTACAGGTAGTTATTAAACGAGCCAAACTCCTTTTGCACGTCGATAAACAGCTTTGCATTATTAATGGCCGAGTTGATCTTTAAACGGTTGCGGATGATGCCCGCATCGTTCAGCAAGCGCTCCTTATCATTGTCATCAAACTTTGCCACCTTTTGCACATCAAACCCGGCAAAGGCTTTGCGGTAATTATCGCGCCTGCGCAAAATGGTTATCCAGCTTAAGCCAGCCTGTGCAGCTTCCAGTGTTAAAAACTCGAATAATACCTTGTCATCATGCGTGGTTTTACCCCATTCCTTATCGTGGTATTCCATGTAAAGCGGGTCGGTTCCGCACCAGCGGCAACGGGTTAGTTTAGTTGGCATATTATGGTTTTTTTATTAAAGTCCGTTATTGCGAGGTACGAAGCAATCTCTTTAAGCTATTCGTTTATGCAAGGTGTACAATTGTCCTAAAGAGATTGCTTCGTACCTCGCAATGACGCGCGGGGAATTATAACCCGTTCAATTCATCCCAATACTCCACCGCCCTACGATAATGCGGGATCACGATTGAGCCGCCGACAAGGTTGGCTATCATGAATACCTCGTTCATTTCGTCGTGCTTTACGCCGGCTTCGTGGCATTTGCCCAGGTGGTATTTAATGCAATCGTCGCAGCGTAAAACCATCGAGGCTACCAGGCCCAGCATTTCTTTGGTCTTAACATCCAGCGCCCCATCGGCATAGGTAGTGGTATCCAGCGCGAAAAAGCGTTTAATGTTAGTGTTGGCGGTTTCCATTATCCTGTCGTTCATTTTGGTACGATAGGCTTCAAAGTCGTTTATTAATTGTCCCATGGGGAGTATTTATTTAGTGAGTTATTTAATTAGTGAATTAGTGATTCCAATCACAGGCGTATTATTTTTAAAGGTATAAATGTTTATTTTCATACAGCCCGATTTATCCTAAATTTACCGTACAATTAAAATCAAAATGGAAAGTATATCCCCCAATATTTTTGTCAGCGATATGAAAGCCACGGTATCTTTTTACAGGATATTAGGCTTTGAAATAACCATGAGCGTACCCGAAACCGGCGATGACCTGGTTTGGGTGATGATGAGCAATGGTAAGGTTACCCTGATGTTCCAGACGTTTGAGAGCCTGGCTGATGACCTGCCGGAGATAAACCGTACCGATGGCGGCTCGCTGTTGCTATATATCAACCTTACAAACATCCAAAGTTTTTTTGAGGGGATAAAAGATAAGGTTACGGTGCTTAAAGGCCTTGAGAAAACGTTTTACGGCGCTACCGAATTTTCTATATTGGATAATAACAACTACGTGTTAACTTTTGCCGAGCACGAATGATCACTTTTAAACGAGCAGACCATTTTCATGTTTGCGTACCGCCCGAAAGGCTGGAGGAAGCAAAAGCGTTTTATACAAAAGTACTCGGGCTGGAACTGATTGACCGGCTTGACCATCTTTTCTCATCCGCCGGGTATTGGCTAAACATTGGCGATTTACAGCTGCATATTGGTGTTGAGCCCGCGTTGCCCCGAAGCATCCGCCATACCGCCATGGAGGTTGCCGACGTGGATGCTGCCCGCAAACACCTGGAAGATAATAATGTGGAGATAGTAGAAGAGCCTGTTATCCCCGGCCGCCGCCGCTTTGCCTTTATAGACCCGTTTGGTAACCGAATGGAGTTGTTGCAACTTATCTAAGCGCTGCAAAATCGTTGGCTTGATTTCTGTGTATGTAGTAAAAATTTTAAACCGCATGAAACTTATCTCGCCAAAGCTGCACGGCATTATCGATTATATACTGATCATATTCCTTTACACGTCGCCAACGTTTTTTGCCATGCAAAAAGATGTGGCTACTTACGTTTACCTGCTGGCTACAGCGCAGTTAATACTTACGGTTGTTACCGATTATAGTTCGGGGATGTTTAGGATGGTGCCTTTAAAGCTGCACCGGTTTATAGAGTTAGCCATTAGTTTAGGGATGATGGTTGCCGCGTTCACGCTTTTTCAGTACGATGAGCGCACCAAACCATATTTTGCCGGCCTGGGGATATTTTGGCTAATAGTGGTAATATTTACCGATTACAGTAAAAAACGCGATGGGGTTAAAGCGCCAATTCTATAGCCGGGTCCCAAAAAATATCTTTAAAGTTTTGCACCTGGTTATCTATAACCTCAATACCTTCGCTTTGCAGCATTTGCTCCATAGTATCACCCCCAAAATGGAATTTACCGGTTAGTAAACCCTGTTTGTTTAATACCCGGTGTGCAGGTACGGGTGGGTTTGCAGTGCCGCAAGCCATCATGGCGTAACCTACTATGCGCGATGATTGCTTCGAGCCCAGGTAAGCCGCTATAGCACCATAGGATGTTACCCTGCCCTTAGGGATCTGCCTGACCACATCATAAACGTTGTCGAAAAAGTTATAGTCGGGCATGGCGGTGGTTAAAATGAGAACTTAAGGTAGTTGATGTTCTTATTATGCTGAAGGTATTTTTTCTCATAATAGGTTTTGATGGATAATACCTCATCAGCATGTTCAGAATGATAAAGGTCTTCGGTCTTAACAAAAAGCTGCAGGTTAAGTTCGGCTATCTTTTCGGCGGTATAAGCGTGCAGGCCGTCGTTATCGGTTTTCAGGTTCATGTAGCCGCCGGGTTTCAATACAATGCGGTACATATCTAAAAAGCGTGGCGAGGTAAGGCGTTTCTTTTCGCGGCTTAATTGCGGCTGCGGGTCGGGGAAGGTGATCCAGATCTCGTCGACCTCGCCGGGGGCAAAGTAATCAACCAGGTTCTCTATCTGCATCCGCAAAAAAGCCACATTGTTTACGCCTTCTTCCAGCGCGGTTTTTGCCCCGCGCCAAATGCGGTTACCCTTATAGTCTATCCCGATAAAATTTTTACCGGGAAACATCTGCGCAAGGTTAACGGTGTATTCGCCTTTGCCGCAGGCCAGCTCTAATACAACAGGGTTGTTGTTCTTAAAAAAACCTGCAGCCCAGTTGCCTTTAAAAGGTTTCCCGGCATCTAACTGTAAAACATTGCTGAATGTTTCTATCTCGGCAAAGCGCCTAATCTTATCTTTTCCCATAAAAATGCAAAAATAAGTATTTGCCGGATAACATGAATGTTTTTTAACCACAGAGGGCAAAGCGCAGAGTGCACAGAGGTTTAGAATTTGATTATGATGTGGGGTGGTATGTGCGATTCTTCCCAGCGGGAGGGTGCAGGGAGGGAATCGAAAATAAGTTTAATAGGCACATCATAGCAAAATCCCTGCGCCTCTGCGTGAAAACCTCTGCTAACTCTGTGGTTAAACCCAAACCCCGGCTAAACTAAAAAGGGATAAACCCTGTAGGTCTATCCCTTCTCCATTAAAACTGTGTTTCGCAACAGGGTTTTAAGATTTTTAATATGGCTGATATGCCGGTACGTCATCTTTTTCAAGCACTATCCCGGTTTCTTTATCTTTTTTATCTTTCTTTTTAAAAAGGTTGTTAAACAAACCCTTTGCCTTGCCCCAAATACCACTAACATTGTCTTCGCTGATGTAATGCGATGCCTTTTGCGACAATATGCCCACCAGTGTTTTAACAATGAAGTTAGAATGCCTGAACAATGTTTTGTTTAAGGCCAACGGCAACGCAAACCTCGATACAAGGCCTAACAGGTCCTGGTTAAAAAAGCCTGCGCCTTTTATGCCGTCAACTGTTGGCGATTTTGGGAACAGCGAGAGTACTGTTGTAAAAATAGCCGATGGCCCGCTAAACCGGGCTTTTAAGGCCACAGCCTGCTGGGCTTCTAAATTTTTCAAGCGGCCAATTTCGCCCTGCAACTCCAATATATTTCTGATAGGTGTTCCCATACGTTATTTAAAAAATTTTCTGACCATTGCGTTTATAATTGGCCTTTCAAAACTGCGCTTGGCAAATGCTATTATCGTTGCAATAAGTGCATACAAAACGGTAACTGATGCAAAACCCTGCCAGTATGAATGCAAAACATCGGCCATGAATAACGCCAGCGTGAAACTTGCGAATAAAAAGGTTAACACCAATACCACTATAATGGCCAAATCGGTTATAACATCGGCTATGATAGACGTACTGCGCTCAATAACTTCGTATTTTAAGAGTTTAAAGCGTGTTTCAGCATACTCTTTTAGCTGGTCAATAATCGGGCGTGTTGGTTCTTCTTTTTCGGGTTCCATATATTATAGTTTGTTGCGGGTTAATTGATATATACCTGCAACGGTAAATTATGCGTGTTCAAGGTCGTCCTGGTATTCTTCTTCGGCGCCTCTAACTTTGGTTTTTATATTATCAACCACTTTGTCTTTTAAGCCAACCAGTTTATCAATTTCTGCAGCGGCTGTTTCTTTTATCGAATCGCCAAGGTTAATTAATGATTCTGAAAGCTTGTCGCGTGTTTCGGTGCCTTTGTCAGGTGCAAATAAAATTCCTAATGCCGCTCCTGCCGCTAATCCTGCCAGCAACGCGACAACCACTTTTGTGTTATCGTTCATATTGTATTAATTTATTAGTTGAATATTTGTTTTTATAATTATTAAATAAGTTTATTTCTTGTGTGTTTATTGCGTTTCGGGCCCGGTTCGTATACGCTCCAACCTGTCGGCGGCCATGCGGTTGGTTTCATATATCTCCAATAATAGCAAAAAATATGACAGCAACACAGGCCCAAAAACCAAGCCAAGAATACCAAACAGCGGTAACCCAATAAATACCCCTATAACGGTTATAATGGGGTGGGTATTGCCAATACGGCGATTAATGACCATGCGCAACACATTATCAACATTGCCAATAAATAATATACCGTATAATAATAATATTACGCCTTGTACCTTTTCGCCATTGGCATAAAGCATAATACTGGCGGGAATGCAAAGGGTTGGCGCGCCCACTACCGGCAAAAACGATATAAAGGCGCCTATAACGCCCCAAAAGATAGGGTCGGGGATGTGGAAGATCCAGAAACCGTTGGCCAGTAAGGCGCCTTGTACTAATGCTATTATACCCTGCCCCAGTACGTTTGAGTAGGTAGAATTGCGCAGCTCGGTGGCGAACTTTAAAGCGTGCTGCTCGCGGAAAGGCGCATATTTAAGCAACCCTATTTCAAACTCGCGCATCTGCACAAACATAAAGTACAGCAAAAAGTACATTACAAGCAGGGTAAGTATAATGTTGGCGGCGCTGCCTAATATTGATGGAAAAAGATCGGCGGCGTAGGCCCCTAATTTTTGCAGGGTGTTTTCGGCAAAGTGCGGCTGGTTAAGGTTGGCGCCGGTAAACGCGTCAATTTTTTGTGTCCATTTATCAATATTAAGTTCCTCGCGGTTAATGCCTGATATTTTGCCTATCACCATAATACTTAACGACAGGAACGGGATAACAATAACGACGAGCGAAATAAGAATTATGATCATCGCCGAAAGCGCCTTGTTAAACCGGCGCCGCTCTACCATATACAAATAAAACGGGCGGAAGATAGTGAACAGCACGATGGCGCCCAGTATAGAGCTGAACAGCTCGCTTAAGGCATACAGTAAGAAACAGCCAAGCACAACTATGCTTACCAGTATAATATTATTGCGCTGCTTATAATTAAAAATGGACATTGGTTACCCCTTGAAGAGCTAAATTGTGATACTAATATATAACAAAAAAGCACCAATAAGTTTTGGCGCTTTTGTATAAAATTTATTCAAACCCATCCAGCAGCTTATCTATTTTTTTGGCCGATTGTGCCAGGCTGTCAAAGTATAAATTCAAATCGCCTTTTGAATCATCAACCTCATACTTAAGGCCTTCTAAAGCCAGTTGTATATTTGATAACTGGTTGCGGATATCGTGCTTCAGTAAATCAAAAACCTTGCTGTTTGCCGGGTTGGTTGCATCATGGTGCGCCATAATTATTTCAGGTTGATGGCTTTCATTTTATTGTAAAGCGTTTTACGGTCGATGTTCAGGATCTCGGCGGCCTTGGTTTTATTGAAGTTAACCTCGCGCAGCACTTTTAAAATAGTTTCGTGTTCGGCGCCAAGAGCGGCGTTCTTCAAATCGTGTTTGGGCTCTTTAGCATCGTTTGCAACAGAAGTATTTGCCGGCTCAAACGATGAGGACACTTTAAAATTAGAGATCTCAAGCGGAAGCGTTTTCATGCTTATTTCGTTACCCTCGCTAAGCAAAGTAGCGCGGCGTACCACGTTCTTCAGCTCGCGGATGTTGCCCTGCCAGCGGTAGTTCATAAAGCACTCTACTACTTCGGGGGCAAAGCTGGTTACGTTACGGTCAAGCTCGTGATTGGCAATTTTCAGGAAATGCTCTGCCAGCATCATAATATCGTTACCACGCTCGCGCAGGGGCGGCATGTAAATACTGAACTCGTTAAACCTGTGGTAAAGATCTTCGCGGAAACGGCCTTTTGAGATGCCATCCTGCAAATTCTCATTGGTGGCTATAATGATGCGCACATCCAGGTCAATCTCTTTTGTACTGCCTATGCGTTTTACCTTGCGTTCCTGCACAGTACGCAGCAAGGCGGCCTGTATCTCGTACGATAGGTTACCCACCTCATCCAAAAACAAAGTGCCACCGTTAGCCATTTCAAAGTGGCCTATCTTGGTATATAACGCCCCGGTGAAAGATCCTTTCTCGTGCCCGAAGAACTCACTTGCGGCCAGCTCTTTGGTAAGCGACCCGCAATCCATAGCTACAAAGGGCTGGTTATGGCGGGGGCTGTTTAAGTGGATGCTTTTAGCTACCGACTCTTTACCCGTACCGCTTTCGCCCAGTATAATAACGCTGTAGTTGGTTGGTGCAACCAGCTCAATCTGTTTCAGTAATTCTTTTGATGCCCGGCTGGTGCCTACCACAAACTCGCCCGATAGTATTTGCTTTTTACCTTCTTTAGGTGGTTTATCAAGCGTGGTATAATCGTTTGCGGCCATTTCCTGCAGGGCGTACTGGGTTTCAATAGCCTTGTTAATGGTGTTCAGGATCTCGTCGGGGTATAGGGGTTTGGTAATATAATCATAAGCCCCCATCTTAATAAGTTCAACGGCCATCTTAATATCCGAGTAGCCGGTTATAATAATAACGCCAGTTTTTGGATAAAGCGCTTTGATGTTTTTAAGCATCTCACGGCCATCGGTATCCTCCAGCCTAAAATCGCACAGTACCAGGTCGAAGTCGGTTTTTTTCAAAAAATCCATCCCTGTGCCACCATTTGCAGCCGTGCTTACCTCAAAACCATTACGTACCAAAAATTTTGATAGCAACAATCCAACATTAACTTCATCATCTATGATGAGTATTTTTTTCATAGCAGCAATTACTGTTTACAGGTAAATATATTAAGCAGGTTAAGGTACAAATATTTGCTAATTTATCAGAATTATTATTAACTACGGGTAAAAATATGGCTTATAAACAAAAAAAGGAGGCCATAAGCCCCCTCTTTTTTAATGATGTTTTTAATAGGCAAATGCCTTGGTTTTAGAAACCGTAAGCCACGCGTAAACCTAAAAAGCTTACTTTGCTATCATCTATACCAGTTCTGTATTTGGTAGTAGCTTCGTAGCGTACACCTGCATCAATAAAGTTACCGCTTGCGCTAACCGGGAACTGAACACCTACCTGCGGAGCATAAACAAACGCGGTTGATTTATTAAATCCTAAATCGTTTTTGTTTAACAGGAAAGCTGCACCGGCTTCGCCCTGTACGTAAAAGTTTGGTACAACAAAGTATTTTAAACCTGCTTTTACCGGGATCAACTGCATGTTTGGTACATCTGCACCGGCAACACCTGCGTAATCCTTTTTGCCAAATATGTTGTTGTAACCTGCGTTAACAGTTACGAATAATTGTGACGCCACAGGGATATCTGCCTGTACCGAACCACCAAGGTTCCATGTGTGGGTGTTTTTAAGGTTGCTTACAGGGATGCCTGCTTCAACGCCAATGCTGTAACGTATACCGTCTTTAGTTGTAGTAGAAGTAGAAGTTGTTGTTTGGGCTTTAGCGGCTACAGATAAACCTGCGAATGCTAAAACAAGAGCTGCGATTTTTAATGATCTTTTCATGATATAATAATATTTAGATAACGTGCTTTTTTGTATTGCACAGGGCAAAGTAAAGCATGAAATCATATATTATTTTTCATCCAATTGTCACGATTATTCAATCAGTTGATTGATAGCGAATTAAATTTGACCCGATGGCGCAAATGGTCAGGATAGTGTAAATTATATGTTAAAAAGTGCCCTGTAGTATGAAATTTGGATGAAAATGCAAGAATGCGGTTTTTTACCACAGCGGCCACAGTGAGGAAAAATGCACAGAGGGAGCGAAGGTTTTTGGGTTTTTGGCGGCCTCGCTAAATAAGACGTCATTGCGAGGTACGAAGCAATCTCCTGACTATGCCTAAACGCGTTGCATCTTGACAGCCTATCGGGAGATTGCTTCGTACCTCGCAATGACGTTTGGATTTTACTTCCCCTTAAACTCAGGTTTCCTTTTCTCTAAAAAAGCCGAAACCCCTTCCTTAAAATCTTTTGTGCCAAAGCAGCGGGCAAATTCCTCAATCTCGGTATCAAAGCCGTTAGCGCCATCGGCATGGGCATCATTCACCGCGCGGATGGCCGCTGCAAGGGCCAGCGGGGCGCGGGTTAATATTTTGTTTAGCAGCTCTTCGGCTTTTGGTAATAATTCATCCTGGGTAACTACGTGGTTAACCAGCCCTAAGGCAAGGGCATCGGCAGCCGTAACCATATCTGCGGTCATGATCATCTCCAGTGCTTTGCCACGGCCAACCAGCTGTGTTAACCTTTGCGTGCCGCCGTAGCCCGGTATCAAACCCAGGGTAACCTCGGGCAGGCCCATTTTAGCGTTATCAGATGCTATGCGGATATGGCAGGCCATGGCCAGCTCTAACCCGCCGCCCAGGGCAAAACCGTTTACCGCCGCTATTACCGGCTTATTGCCGCCGGCTATCACATCAAACACGTTCGATTGCCCGTCGTAGGCTATCCTGCGGCCGCTGTCAACATCCTTACCGGCAAACTCGCTGATATCAGCCCCGGCTACAAAGGCCTTGGTGCCCGCGCCGGTAATAATGATACCCCCAACGTTGTTGTTGCTAAAAGCCTGTGTTAAGGCGGTGTGCAGCTCGGCAAGGGTAGCCTGGTTAAGGGCGTTAAGCTTGCTTTCGCGGTTAATGATGATATATTGAATGCGGTCTTTATCCTGTATAAGTATATTCTGAAAACTCATTGTACGGTAGTATTAAAAATTGCGGTTGGTATGTACCCAGTTGGTAATATAGGTAACAATATCGGCAGTGCTGGTACCCGGCGGAAAAAGCTCGCCCACGCCTATCTTCTTCAGTTCGGCTATATCATCGGCAGGGATAATGCCGCCGCCGGTAAGCAGTACATCGTCCATCTTTTTCTCTTTGATCAGCGCCATCACCTTGGGGAAAACCGTCATGTGCGCGCCTGATAGGATGCTGATGCCAATAGCGTCCACATCCTCCTGCAGGGCCGTGTTCACCACCATTTCGGGGGTTTGGCGCAGGCCGGTGTATATTACCTCCATACCCGCATCACGCAGGGTGGTAGCAATAATGCGCGCGCCGCGGTCATGCCCGTCAAGGCCTACTTTGGCAACTAAAACACGTATAGGGCGGTTAAATTGGTTCTCGCTCATATTTAGCAAATGGCGTTAAAAGCTCATCAAAGTTAGTAGAAATTAGTTAATTGGTGAGTAGTTAATTAGTGATTAGTTGGGTGGCGGGGCAAATCAAATCCCTCCCTTGGGAGGGGTGCGATGGGCAGTATGGTGGCAGGGAGGGGTTGTTGGTGAGGCATAGTCGCCTAAACCCCTCCCTGCACCCTCCCGGGGGGAGGGAATAGCGCCGGCTGAAGCTTTATATTTAACCCTGCCCTACGTGAAGTTATTCCCCTCTTGAGAGGGGTTGGGGGTGTGCTTAAGCGCAATGCCCCCGCAGTCACCAATAAACTAATGAACCAATGAACTAATGAACTAATGAACCAGCCTACGCCACCATTTCGGTGTGGATATCAAACAGCAGGCTTTGGTTATCCATGGCAATATCATACGGGTATTGCAGGTTCATATAATCGTAATGCAGGCCTTTGGCCATGCCCTGCAGGGTTTTAAAGTACAGGGCATCTATGGCTTCTATACTTTGCAGGTAAAAAAGTATGGCACAGTCGCGCTCAATGGCAAGCGCGTAACGTTTATGGCCGCGCTGTAGGCTTCCAGGTTCATGGCTTTAGCCGCAATAATATGCCTTTCGGTAATATGCTCGTTAATTGAGCCAAACATGGCGTAAATGTTATCTATCTGGCTCAGGTTATCGGCGCCGGTTTCGTCAATAGCCAATAGCAGGGTGGGGTTGGTGGCCAGTTCGCGCATCTCTAAAAAAACCGACTTTAAATAGCTTTTGTTACTATAAACAAGGTTTAAATATTCGATGAATATTTTTTTGCGCGTGGCAAAACTTACAGGCTGTAACATAAAGGAACGGATTTGAATAACAACGTTGTTACCATATACAAGGTATGGTTAATTAATAGTATAAAGGTAGAATGTGCGAATTAAATATAGCTGCACGTTGTTTGCGGGGGTGGTGCGGGTGCGAAGAGCGGCTTTTATTCCCCTCTTGAGAGGGGTTAGGGGTGTGTTAGCCGCCATGCATCACCGCCCTGTTATGGTGAGCCTGTCGAACCATTAACCTATTTGTAAAGCAAGGCCGGTGGTGCTTAGGCCACGGCAGCCCCGTTATCCGCTCATACGCCCGCAGGCCTTAGGCACAATGGCCGGTATCCGCTGCTACCGGGTTTAGGGTTGATGGGGCAGCTCAACTACTCACCAATTCAACCATTCACTGCTCACTAACCCTTGTCCGTCCGCTTAGGGGTGCGGACATGGTGGACAGAGGGCTTTGTTTGCAACCATTCTCACCACCCTGTCATTTCGAACGAGGTACGGGGAGAACCGACCGTAGCGAGCTCATCGCAGATAAATCTTGTTAGAATGACAGGCGGCAAACTTTGCATAATGAACAGGATTTCTCCTCTCGCCCTGTCGCAACCCACCCCTTGTTCGTTCGAAATGACACCGTTTATTAAGCACACGCGGCACGCGTGCGCCAGCGGTGGAGAGACTAATTAAAATAAGAAAAACGGACCAACCCGGAATAATACGCAGAAACACAGCTATTTGGCAATTATCTACTTTTAGGTAATGTTTTAACTGCAGCAATATTTAATTATAACGGAAGAACACGACTTGCCCCAATATGCGGTTTCGGCTGTATTTATATTGCCGGGGTTTATTTGGGGTGGGGTTGGTAGGCGGGTTTTAATCTATAATTAATTGAAAATCAGGTATTTTTACGTATTGTTAACAGAGGCTGTTATTAATAAATTTATGCTTTAAAACTTCTTTAAAACATAATAATGAGATTACTACATTTTTCTGATTTTCATCTTGATAATAATACTCTGATTAAGGATGGGTTATTTACCATTCAACCTTTCCTAAATTCGATTGAAAAAATAAATAATGAACAGCAGGTCGATCTCGTTGTTTTTTCGGGGGATTTAATAGACCAAGGGGGGAAATCTTTTAACTCTCCAGAACAAGCGTTTCTATCATTTTATGATAATGTGATAAGAAAGATATGTAGTAAACTAAATATAGGAGATGATAAATTTATTATTTGTCCGGGAAATCACGATGCAGTTAGAAACCTTGATACAGAAATAACAGAGGCAGGGTGCTTAAATATATTAAAGAGTTCTGTTAAAGTAAATGATTTTATAAAAAAAATACGTAATGGCGGAGACATGTCGGGTGCACTCAGAATGAAGCCTTACAAAGACTTTTTAGATGTATTATATACTCCCTCAGAAAATTTATATGTCTCTTTTTTTGAATCTGGGTTTAAATACAAGTTTGACAATAAAAAAATTGGTATAATATCTTTTAATTCTTCTTGGAGATGTTATGGTGACACAGATAAGGGAAATTTATTGTTAGGTGAAGATCAATTAATAAATGGGATTGATTATCTGAAGGATTGTGATTACAGAATAGCGGTTATGCACCATTATACCGATCAATTATTTGACTCAGATAAATTGATTAGTGAGAAATTATTACAATCCGAATTTGATATGATGCTTTGCGGTCATGTTCATAGCGCAAGCAATAGGTATATAATTGAACCGCAGGGTAAATTGCTAACACTAATCGCTCCCGGGACTTTAACGGCAAACATAAATACAGACTACAAAAAATATTCTAATGGCTTTTCAACTATTGATTTAAATTTTTTGGAATCAAAAATTTTTATAAAATTTTATGAGTATACCTTCCCGAATTCAGCTTTTAGTATAAATACGGCTATGGGAAAAGATGGGTTATGGATTTTAGATTTGCCGAAGTCCGAAGAAATTGAAAAGGAAATAGAAAGACAAAGTTTAATAAAAACCATTAATGAAGAGCACATCTGTAAAATGGATATGCACATGTTGACATACAGCACAGATACTGATGCGCCTAAAAGTTTAATAGAATTATTTGTTCAACCAAAATTAGCTCTTAAAGCATCAATTAATAGCGATAAAGAAGAGGTTGTGGAAGACCTAAACACATTATTAAAAAACAAAGAAAATTATTTACTCTTTGGCACTAAAGAATCGGGTAAAACAATTCTGTTGGATAAACTTATACACGAATGCTTAAATCCGTTAAATAATGCGAATTATATACCGGTGTATGTTGAGTTTTCAAAAATATCTTCAGATCTAATTTCTAACATCAGAGACTATTTACTTGTATCAAAAGAAGCGACAAAAGCAATTTTAGATACACATCCTATCCTATTGCTTATTGACAATTTAAAAGCATCAAATGATTTTATCGATTTATTAAAAATAAAACAATTATATGATTTGGCTGCAGAATATCCCAAGTTAAAAATAATTGCTACTTATAATATTTTGTATGCTGGTGAAATCCCAGAGCATTATACTTCACTCGATAAATTTAAATTCAATAATATTAACATAAAAGATTTTCAATCAAAGCAGATAAGAGAACTTACAACTAAGTGGTTTAAAGATAAAGATTTAATTGATAAGCCTCAGAAAGTAGAAACTCTAATTAATGGATTTTTGGCTTTGTCTTTGCCCAGAACCCCCTTTACTGTCTCCATGTTTCTTTGGATTATCGAAAAACAACAAAATTACAAGCCTATTAATAACTCTACTTTAATCGAAACATTTATAGAAAAGTTATTAAATAAACATTCTAAATCGGGTATTTTATCAGAGACTTTTGATTATCAAAATAAGGTACGGCTACTTTCAGAAATTGCGTATAAAATGTTAAAAGAAGATGGTGAAAATTACTCAGATACTCACGTCAATATTTTTCAATTTATCAACTCTTACTTAAAGAAAAAAGACTTTTCTTATAACGTCGAAAAAATTTTAGCTGAACTAATTGACTCCGGAATTTTTATTAAAGAAGATAATTCCATTAGATTTAGATTCACTTGTTTTTTAGAATACTTTTTAGTTAAAAAAATGGGATTTGATCCAAAATTTAAAAGCGAAGTATTAGATGAGGCTAATTATCTAAAATTTATAAACGAAATAGATTATTTTACGGGGTTAAATAGAGACGATGTTGATATATTGAAGTTAATAGTTGAGAGGTCAAGTGCTGAATTTAAAGAAATTAAAGAGAAAATTAGGGCTCTCGGTCACTCGGTAGACGATTTTTTTAAACAATCAGTTTCTAAAATAAAAATCCCAAAGAACGAAGTCACAAGTCTTGTTTCTGATTACAAGGCTACGGAGGAAGATCTTATTAACATGGACGATGCAAAACTTTTATCTCAAAAGACAGAAAATGGGATTCAAAAAAAAGCAAAAGATACAGCACCGGATGCAATAGCTAAAAGTTTTATATTGTCTTTAAAGGTCTTAAAAAACAGTGAAGAAGTTGAGGAGCAAAATCTAAAACTTAATTCATTAAAAAGTATTTTAGATAATTCGATCTATTTTGCAATTTTCTACAAAATCTTTGTTTCGCAGCTCATCGAAAATAAATTGATACCAGATAATGAAAAAGAAGAACAAATTCAAATTTTACAGTTTTTACCTTGGTATCACCAAGCACTAATGAATGATAACATGGGTACCCAAAAATTATCACAAACGCTTTATAGAAAAATTCAAGAGGATAAATCTGATAATAGAATATCAGATTTTGAAAAATTCCTCTCGGTTTTTTTATATGCAGATGTAAAAGGTCACAATTATTTTGATGTTTTGGATGAGTATATAAAAAATACTACCAAAAAATATATTTTAGATATGAGTTTTATTAAAATAATGAACTATTACAACATTCGTTCAAAAAATCCAGATTCTGACTTAAAATATTTAAATATGATAGGCGATATTCTTATAAAAGCGAAAGGTTATTCAAAGGAAGATAAGAGTAATCTCATGGCTAAGTATAAAACGAAAAAACCGGAAAAAGACGTTTAGTATAATATTCCCAGTTGGCGCAAACGTGCCTTTCTACTTAGTAAACAATCATTTCCAGGCACATAAAAACAGGCCAATTTCACTAACCCGATAGCAGCATTAAACACCACATAAGCCACTCCATAAATCTGAGCATCCGGCTTACAAAAGCCTGTTCCATTTTCGTTCCATTCGGGAAAAAACGGAACAAGCCTGAAATTCTTAATTGGCTATAAATCAGTAATTTAATATAAAAAATACCTTTTTATTTACGGCTACCCTTGCCGCCTAAACAGGCCGAACTGAGGCCGAAAAAAGGCGAAAAAAATGCTGTTTTGTTGGCTTTGTACCGGCTTATTCCCGGGAAAGCCGGACAAAATTTCAGCCCTGCCCCGTTTTGTCCCATTTCTAAAAAATGGAACAAAATGCCAATTTTATAAAATGCTGTATATGAGTATTTAAAAGCAAAACCGCAAAGCTTTTATTGAACTACTGACAAGATATTGTCAGTAATAATACGCTCATTATCAATGCGTTCCGTTTGTCCCATCTGTCCCGTTTCCAAAATGGGACAAGGTGGTTCAACAGGCTCACCATTACAGGGCGGGTATTTTGCACATCGGCAAACACACCCCTAACCCCTCTCAAAAGGGGAACCAAACCCATAATATGATGGGGCAGCTAAATTCCCTCCCTGGGGAGGGGTGCGATGGTAATGTGTTGTGGCAGGGAGGGGTTTATACGTGAAGCATGTTGCATAAACCCCTCCCTAACCCTCCCGTGGGGAGGGAATTGAATTGTGTAACCACTCACCAACACCTAATTAACCAGCTTGCCGGTAATATCAACCGTGCGGGCAAAGGGGTTAAAAAAGCGGTTGGCCAGTACGGCAAACTCGCGGCGTGTGGCGGGGCGTTTGGGGTTAAAGGGGGTGTTAAAGTGGTAATACGTTTTCCATGTACGGCGGGTGGCTTCCTGTAGTTCGGTTGGGTCGCGCAGGGTAATTTCGCTGATGTAGCTGAGCAGGTTGCCCAGGGTAAAGGCATCGCCCGGTTTTTCTTTACCAAACCATATAAAGGCCCGCGAGTACAGCTCGGTAAGAAGCGGCTGCACCTCGGCTGTACGGATGGCGCTATCGGGCATAAACAATACCTGCGCTGTCTGGCCGTCGGGTTTTTGTATGCCTTGCAGCATACCTGTAGCGGCCACCTGCTGTATAGCGCGGAAGTGGCGGTCGGTTTGGGGGATATCGGCAAAGGGCAGCAGGCTGCCTTTATGGTCCAGTATCTCGCCCTGTATGGTGCGCACATCAAGCTGTTTAGTAGTGCGCTTAAAAAATATGCAGAAGGCCGCGGCAGCCCCTGCCCCCTGCCCAATGGTCATTTGTACGGCGGGGCTGGTAACAGCGCCATTCACCAAATGCGTTACCGAAAGGGCTTTTTCTAAAACCAGCAGGTTCTCCTGGTCTTTAGCCACCACGGCACCCAGCGGCACACTAAACGCCGGGAAGGGCGGGTAGGCAATATGCGGCACACCGGCTACGCTGTAATGCTGCCCGGGCAGTGCATCGGCCACGCCAATACTGGTGCGGTACAGTTTGCTTTGGCGGTTGTAGGGGGTGTAAATATCATCAAGCACCATGCGCACCATGCCTGCGGCGCGGCGGTTCTCGCGGATGTAGGGGAGGTACGGCAGGTGGTGGGTGGTTTTAAAATCGTCGGTAAGGCTAAGGTTTTTGTAGCCCAGGGCGGTTTGCAGGTAATAGATGAGCCCCAGCGTACGCAGTCTTGCCTTAGCGAAAGTGGCTTCGCGGTTCTCGGGTTTCAGGTCGTCGGCGGTAACGGAGTATTGGTTGCCGCAGTTTTCCCAGTTTATCAGGTATTTATCATTCGGCAATACGGCAGCAGCAAGCAACTTTTTTACGTCGGCAGCCTTCAGGCAGGCGTACAGGGTGGCGTTATAGCCTTCGGGTTTGGTAATGGTGCGGTCGGCAGCTTTACCAAAATCTTTCAGGATGGCCAGGTAGCTGATGTCCTGTATCTGGTTGGTAGCGTTCCCGGGCGCAAGGGTTTCTTTGGTATCATCGCGACTATCAAACCCCGCGGTAAGCAGCACACCGCTGGCAGCGGCTACATCGCCCAGCTCGGTAGCATCAACTACTATTTTTGCTTTGATGATGAGCGGTTTGCCGTTGTCCATCACGGTAACTACCCAGTCGGTACCGTCTTTTTTGATGGATGTAAAAGGCGTGTTAAGTTTTACAGTAAGGTTTTTAACGGTATCGGTTATTTTTTTGAGGATGGATGCACCGGTGGAAGGCTCAAACACCAAAGGGGCATTACGGGTGGTATCGTACCCTAAACGGGGTTTGTAAAACTCGCGGATATGGTTCCTGAATTCGGCATAGATGCCCGATGCAAAATTGCGGTTCTCGGGCATAATGCACATGCCGCCGCTGGTAGCGCTGCCACCCAGCCAGGGGCCCTGCTCAACCAGTAAGGTTTTTATTTTGCTGCGGGCGCTTTGTATGGCCGCGGCAACCCCGCCTGCGCCGCCGCCAACCACTAAAACATCCGTGCGGATGGTTTCGGCAAAGGTTGTGGTACATTTAAGCAGCAGGCATATCAGCAGTAACTTTTTAATCATCAGTAAACCAAAATAACTGTAAAACGCTAAATTAGCCCAATTCCTTACGGAACAATAAAATTTAACATTTTAAGCACCATGACAGACGAACAAATGCGCTACCCGATAGGGAAATTCGTACAGCCGGTATCATACACGGAAGATGATATGCGCCGCTGGATCCACGAAATAGCCACCCTGCCGGGCCGTATCCGCGAAGCCATTATCGGTTTAACATACGAGCAGCTGGATACCCAGTACCGCACCGGCGGCTGGACCCTGCGCCAGGTTGTACACCACCTTGCCGACAGCCACATGAACTCGCTTTGCCGCTTTAAACTGGCCATTACCGAAGATAACCCAACCATAAAACCATACGACGAGGCCGGCTGGGCCATACAGCCCGATTACCGCCTGCCCGTTGAGCCATCCCTAAAAATGCTCGACGGCATCCACCAGCACATGGTTGCCCTTTTTGAAACCTTTAGCGAAGACCAATGGAACCGCACCTTCATCCATCCGGAGAGTGGCAGTGTAACGCCTTTGAAAAAGAACCTGGCCCTGTACGCCTGGCACGGTAACCACCATTTGGCGCATTTAACAGAAACGGTTAAGAAGATAAGGAAGTAGTAGGCTTTGGGCGATCTTCCCTTCTCCGAGTGTCATTGCGAGGTACGAAGCAATCTCCAGATGGACGGTAGCGCATGTATGGCGTTTATGCATAGTCTTGAGATTGCTTCGTACCTCGCAATGACGCGTGGAGAGAATTGTCCACCCATGTCCGCACAAAAAAACGGACGGACACAAACATAATTAAAACCAACACCCTACCTTTGCCCGCATGGAAACCATTACTTGGAACGATTTTGAAAAGGTTGAACTGCGTGCCGGTACTATACTGGAGGTGGCCGACTTTCCCGAGGCGCGTAAGCCTGCGTATAAACTGAAAGTTGATTTTGGGCCGCTGGGCATTAAGCAAAGCAGCGCGCAAATCACTAAACACTACACCAAAGAAGAGTTGCCGGGCAAACAGATCCTGGGCGTGGTAAACTTCCCGAAGAAACAGATAGCTACATTTATGTCGGAGTTTTTGGTGACCGGTCTTGCCGACGAAAATGGTGATATTGTACTCACCGCGATAGATAAACCCGTACCCAATGGCAGCAAACTGATATGATATTTGCAAACTGGATAGTTGGCCCACACCTGATAGGTGTAATATTCCTGCTGGCGGGGCTTATACAAAAGCGCTATCCGCCAAAAGAGATCAACAGTCTTTATGGTTATCGCACCACGCTATCAATGAAAAACCAGCAAAACTGGGACGAAGGCAACCGCTACTCTACCGCACTTATTATCAAATGCGGATGGGTGCTGGTGATAACGGGCATAATTATTACAGCATTATTTATGCTGTTACCGATAAGCCCCGAAGCACGTACCCTTACTAAAATTGTTTTAATGCTTGTAGGTGCTTTTGCCACAGTAATTATACTTTTTAGGGTAACCGAAAAGCATTTAAAAAACACATTTGACCAAACCACCTGATGCGATATATAACTTTTGGCGATGAACAGCCCGCCATCTCTCCCGACGAGTTTTTCATGAACGAGGCCCTTAAAGAAGCCCGCCAGGCACTGAAAGAGGATGAGATACCCATTGGCGCCGTTGTGGTTTGCAAAGGGCAGATCATTGGTCGTGGCCATAACCTTACCGAGCGGTTGAACGATGTAACCGCACATGCCGAAATGCAGGCGCTTACCGCGGCCGTAAACTCAATGGGTGGCAAGTACCTGCCCGAGTGTACCTTGTATGTTACCATGGAGCCTTGTGTGATGTGTGCAGGGGCAAGCTACTGGTTCCAGATAGGGAGGATAGTTTTTGGGGCTTATGATACCCAACGCGGTTTCGGCAGGCTTAACCAAAGCATCACTCACCCAAAAACGCTGGTAACCGGCGGCATTAATGAGAATGAATGCTCGCAATTGGTAAAGGACTTTTTTAAAGGGAAGAGAAAATAGCAGATGGTTAATAGTTCATAGACGAAACTACCATGAACTATCAACAATGAACTATCCCCTTAACAAAAACTTGACATTCATATAGAACAATTACCTGCTTCAACCCTTATATTTGCTACATCACACGAAACAGTTTAACCTTAAATTTTAAATATTATGGCATTTACACTACCGGCGTTATCTTACGCTACCGATGCTCTGGAACCACACATTGATAAACTTACTATGGAAATTCACCATGGTAAGCACCACCAGGCTTATGTTACCAACCTTAACAAAGCTTTAGAAGGTAAACCAGAGGCTGATGGTAAAATTGAAGACATCATCAAAAATATCTCAAAGTTTCCGCCTGCTGTACGTAACAATGGTGGTGGCCACTATAACCACTCATTATTCTGGACGCTGTTATCACCAAACGGTGGTGGCGAGCCTACAGGTGCGTTAGCCGATGCTATTAAAAGCACTTTCGGTTCATTCGCCGATTTTAAAACCAAAGTATCTGAAGCTGGTGCAACCCGCTTTGGATCAGGCTGGGCCTGGCTTATTGTTACTGCCGATAAAAAACTGGCTATTACATCAACCCCAAACCAGGATAACCCTTTAATGGATATTGCCGAAGTAAAAGGCACCCCGGTTTTAGGTATTGATGTGTGGGAGCACGCTTACTACTTAAAATACCAGAACCGCCGCCCTGATTACCTGGCTGCTATCTGGAATGTTATCAACTGGAACCACGTTTCAGAATTGTATACAAAAGCTATCGCTTAATTTAAGCAGGCATTATATATTTTAAAAGCGGCAGATAATTATCTGTCGCTTTTTTTATTTTTACAATTACCATTACTACTGTGTCATTGCGAGCGATAGCGCGGCAATCTCGTCGCATGCTATACGTTCATGCATTGGCTACGAGGTTGCCGCGTAGCTACGCTCCTCGCAATGACATGGTGGTTTAGAACATTACACCATGAAAGCCATCGTCCTTGAATCCGCAGAAAACCCTTTGGTTATAAAAGATGTTGCCAAACCCACACCCGGCCCGGGCGAGGTACTGGTACAGATAAAGGCAGCAGCCCTAAACCGCCGCGACTGGTGGATAACCCAGGGCAAGTACGCCGGTATCAAATACCCAACCATCCTTGGTGCCGATGGCTCAGGCATTGTTGCCGAAGCTGGTGAAGGCGCAGGCGACTGGCTCAACAAAGAAGTGATCATTAACCCATCGCATAACTGGGGCGAGCACCCGGAGTTTCAATCAAAAGAGTTTAAAATATTAGGGCTGCCCGAGGATGGCACTATGGCCGAATATGTATTGGTAAAAGCCGAATACCTTTACCCAAAACCGCCCCATTTAAACTGGGAACAGGCAGCGGCATTGCCTTTGGCGGGGCTTACGGCATACCGGGCATTGTTCACCAAAGCGCATATCAAAAAAGGCGACAAGGTATTAGTGGTTGGTGTTGGTGCAGGTACCGGATCGTTCACCTTACAGTTTGCAGTAGCCGCCGGGGCGCAGGTTTTTGTAACATCGGGCACGGGCGAAAAGATAGACCGGGCTAAACAACTTGGGGCTTGCGCCGGTGTAAACTACAAAGCGCAGGATTGGGCGCAGGAGCTGAAACACTTTAGCGGCGGTGGTTTTGATATTGTGGTGGATAGCGCCCTTGGGCCTGATTTTGCCAGGATCCCGGATATTTGTAACCCCGGTGGCCGCATCGTGTTTTTTGGTGGCACAGCAGGTAATATCCCCGAGCTGAACGCAAGGCCTATCTTTTGGAAACAACTGCAGATATTGGGTACAACCATGGGTACGCAGGATGATTTTAAAGCCATGCTTGCCTTTGTTAATCTGCACCAAATAGTGCCTGTGGTTGACGAGGTTTTCCCGCTGACAGATGCTAAAAAGGCTTTTGATAAGATGGGAGCGGCTAAACAGTTTGGGAAGATTGTGATAGCGTTGTAGATTAAATCTTTTGCAATCGCTCGGCTCCTGCCGAGTGATGATTATGATAAGGCCTCCGGCCGCCAAATTAATTTATGACTGCGGCGGGACGCCGTATAATAACGGTCACTCGGCGGGAGCCGAGCGACGGCCATGGTAGATAGTCATAAAACCCTCACGTTTCTCCCTTGCAATCAGTATTCATTAGGCTTTCAAAAATAATCTACTAATTTTGTAGGCTTAATTGTAGTATGATCAAAAAACCTATCGAGCTATTGCTCCGGGAGTCGAAAGAAGAAGGGGAGCACTCATTAAAACGTTCGCTTGGCCCGGTTAACCTTATCCTTATTGGTATAGGCATTATTATTGGCGCGGGCTTATTCTCATTAACCGGCATCGCCGCAGGCCAGCATTCCGGCCCGGCGGTAACCATATCATTTTTAATAGCCGCTTTGGGCTGTACATTTGCAGCCTTGTGTTATGCCGAGTTTTCGGCCATGATACCTGTGGCGGGTAGTGCCTACACCTACTCATACGCAACCATGGGCGAGCTTTTTGCCTGGATAATAGGGTGGGACCTGATGCTGGAATATGCAGTTGGTGCTGCCACTGTGGCCATTAGCTGGTCGCAATACCTCACCAAGTTTCTTTCGTGGTTTGATCTATACCTGCCTCCGCAGCTTATCCTGTCGCCGTTTGAAACCTCAAAGGCAGCCAATGGCGATGTGGTGCGTGGCATTATGAACCTGCCTGCCGCTTTAATTGTGGTGCTGGTTACCAGCGTTATCATTAGGGGTACAAAAGGCTCGGCGCTCATCAATGCCATCATTGTAAGTTTAAAAGTTGGCGTGGTGCTGGTGTTCATCGCGGTGGGCTGGTCGTTCATTAACCCGGCAAACTATCATCCTTACATTCCGCAAAACACAGGCGTTTGGGGCGATTATGGCTGGTCGGGCATACTGCGTGGCGCCGGTTTGGTATTCTTTGTTTTTATCGGTTTTGATGCCGTATCAACCGCTGCTCAGGAGGCCAAGAACCCGCAGCGTAATATGCCTATCGGGATTATCGGTTCGCTGGTGGTATGTACCATCCTGTTTGTGATCTTCGCGCATGTGATGACGGGGATGGCTAATTATAAAGAGTTCATTGGCTCGGGAGCACCGGTTGCCATCGCTATAGAAAAAACACATTACCAGTGGTTAAGCAAGGCCATTGTACTGGCTATATTGATAGGTTATACCTCGGTTATATTGGTTGATCTGCTGGGCCAGTCACGGGTATTTTTCTCCATGTCTAAAGATGGGTTGTTGCCAAAAGTATTCTCTGAAGTGCACAGCAAATTCCGCACACCATGGAAATCGAACATCCTGCTTTGTGCGTTCATCGCTATTTTTGCGGCATTTGTACCCATAAAGGTAGTAGGCGAAATGACCAGCATTGGCACCCTGCTTGCCTTTGTGATGGTATGCGCGAGCGTACTTATTTTACGCAAACAGCAGCCCGATGTACACCGGCCGTTTAAAACACCGTTTGTGCCTTTGGTGCCTATATTAGGGATATTAACCTGCTTTGCCATGATGACATTTTTACCGGGCGATACCTGGTTAAGGCTGATCATATGGTTAGCCATTGGCTTAGTCATCTATTATACCTACGGTAAAAAGAATAGTGTATTAAGAAAAAGGATGGCGAAAGAGTAAATTTGCGCATGCTTCAATTACGGGTTGACGGAATTAAATGGGAATCGCCGGATACGGCTACTTTTTACCTGGTTAGGGCGGTTGGCAGTACGGTGCCTTATAAAGCAGGGCAATTTATTACGTTGGTGTTTAACCACCATAACCAGGAGGTACGCCGTTCTTACTCGTTAAGTTCATCGCCGGATGATGAGCGTATGGCTATTACGGTAAAACGGATCAGCAATGGCGAGATCTCGCGGTTCCTGCTCACCAAAGTTAATGTAGGCGATGTGCTGAACGTTGTTGAGCCTGCCGGGGTATTTACAGTAAAAGAGTATGCAACACCAAAAGACATTTTATTTTTTGCTGCCGGGAGTGGTATCACACCAGTTTTCTCCCAACTCAAATACATCCTGAACCGCCCCGGCGAGAGCAAGCTGCATTTGATATACAGCAGCCAAAGCCCCGAATCGGTATTGTTTAATAACGAACTAAATGAGCTACTGGCAGGCTATCCCGACAGGTTTACTATTACCCACCTGCTAAGTAGTGAGGCCAACAGGCTAACCAATATCCAAGTAGAGCAACTGGTGAACGAGCAGCTGTCATTTTCCAAAGATAAAGCCGAATTTTATCTGTGCGGCCCATTTGTGTATATGCGAATGATCAGGCTTACATTGCTTTACATGGGGATTGATGCGCAACAGATCCACAAGGAAAACTTTGTGCTGGAGACCGTACCGGTTACGGGCAGTCAAACTAATTATCCGCCAAAAAATATCCGCATTAATTTTAATAACGAGCTGCATGATATTGCTGCGGGAGAGAACCAATCCATATTGCAGGCCGCCTTGCAGAATAACATTCAGCTACCTTATAGTTGCCGTAGTGGCATTTGCTCGGCCTGTGTTGCCTTTTGTAAAACCGGCAAGGTAGAGATGGCCAAAAACGAAGTATTAACCGATGAGGATATCGCCAAAGGCTGGATCTTAACCTGTACCGGCCATGCTTTGACGGATGATGTGGAAGTGGAGTACAGATAGCCATACTAACCGTTCACGTTCACTGCCGTGAACACTTTGAATTTTTATAAGTATCTTATAATAAGTGATTTAATTTTGGCCCTTGTTGGTGTTGTCACCAACAAGCCGCCATGCATCCAAGTTTTGCAAGTTTTAGCCGTCCTAAATGTTGTTGGTGACAACACCAACAACGGCCGGGATAAACCAAAGGCCACAAAGAGTAAATCTCCGTGGCCTTTGTGGTTCTTTCTTTGTGCCCTCTGTGGTTGAAAAAATCAGGCTTGTTGCACTACGCGCTTATGCGTTTTATGATGCACCGCATCCCGCACTTTCTTACCTTTCGATTTTGATTTTTTGCGTTTGCCCAGCCAGATGATAAACCCGGTTATGGGTAAGCTGGCGCAAATTAAGCTGGCTAAAAACGCGATAATCTTGGTGGTTAAGCCACCTATCTGGCCCACATGGATATCATAGTTCATCTCGTTCAGCTTCAGGCCGGGGCTTTTTTTATCATATATATATGATTTAAGCAGCTTGCCGTTGTATTTATCAAACTCGAAACCATTGGCATTTGAGTAGTGCAGCGATTTGGCGTAAGCGCCAACGCCAATAGCACCTGATAAAGCAGGGTCGTTATGGATCAAAAACATTTCAGCCTCGGGGGCTTGTTGCCTGGCGTATGCAAATGCAATATCAACAACCGGCTTATTGGCAATCCCGGCCCTTTTAAGCGAGTCGGACTTCGGCTCGGTTACTTCGTCCTCGTATTTAATATTTCTGCCAATATTTGCAGTGTTGTAGATGGCTTTACTTACCGGCTCAAAAGCTATAGCCAGGCCGGTTATAGACAATATAATGGCGATGGATGTTGCATAAAAGCCAAGCACATTATGCAGGTCATAATTAATCCTGCGCCAGCGGCCGCCCCATTTAATGGTGAAACTACGTTTGCGGTCGCTTTTGCGTTTAGGCCACCAAAGGATAAGGCCTGTGATCATGATCACCATAAAAACAATAACCGATACACCAACTATCCACTTACCAATGGCCGGCGGCAACAGCAGGTACAAGTGAATATATTCTACAATGATGAAAAAGTTTGTTTGCGGTTTTTCGTGGTAAGTTATCTTGCCCGTGTAAGGATTTAAATATACAATTTCATACCCATCCTTACCCAGGTTGGCATATACGCCTGCAGGTCTTTCTGTGCCGAAGTAATAAATAAAATCGGGGCTTGCCTTAGGGTAAGCTTTTTTTACCTCGTTTATCAGTTGCGATGGCTGTACGTATGGCTTACCGGTATTTTGTACGGAACGGTGATCGTGTATCGCATCCTGTATCTCATCCTGAAAACAAAAGATACAACCGGTTATGCTTACAATAAACACCACAAGCCCGGAGATAAATCCGAGCCAGCGGTGGCAAAAAAGCAGTACTTTTTTAAATGGGGTCATACTTACAGTTTATATGATGCGCTTAACACAAACTGACGTAACCTTTGCGGGTTAATGGTTGTGTAACCGGTATAATAATGCTTATCGGTTAAGTTGTTGCCGCTTAAGCCAAAGCGGTACTTAGGCCTGTCCAGATATACCGAAGCATTTAACAAGGTATATGATGGTAACTCAAAAGTGCCCTGGCTAACACTGTTTATTATTTTATTGCTACTGGCGTAATTGCCACCAACACCAACGCCTAAACCTTTAACAAAACTTTGTGGCAAACGGTAACTAACATAAACGTTGGCCAGGTAAGGCGAACCTGCGGTGTTTGGGCGTAAGCCTTGTACATCGGCATCGGCTTTGGTAAACTTTGAATTGTTGTAAGCAAAACCGGCTACAATGTTTACTGCAGATACCGGGTTAGCAACAACTTCTAACTCAAAACCCTTGCTTTTTTGCGTGCCATCCTGAACAAATGCGGTATTTGACCCGGGTACGTTCCTGATGATATTGGTTAAGTTAATATCGTAATAACTAATTGTACCGTTCAATTTTCCATTAAATAAGGCTGCTTTAACACCTCCTTCAATTTGGGTTGCATTTTGCACTTTAGGTGTAACGGGCAGATTGTTTGCATCTAAGAAAACCTGGGTGTTCTGGAACCCGTTTTGGAAGTTGGCAAATAACGAGATCACATCCTTAACCGGTTGAAAGATCAGGCCGAATTTTGGCGAGAAAGCAGTTTGGCCGTATGGCTTGGTTGATTGTGTGCCATCAAGCAGGTAATTTCCCTTATTCTCAAAACGGTCGACACGTAAACCAACAGAAGCTATTAACCTGTCGGTAAGGTTTACAACATCAGACATGTATGTGCTGTAGGTGTTGGTTTTGTAAATGTAAGGATAGGTATTAGCCGCAGTAAGCGGGTTGGCAGCATTTGTAGCATCAACCAATGCTTTGTTAAACGATCCGTAATCATAGTTAGGGTCATTTATTGGCGCTATACCATAAGCGTTACCAAAATATATCTGGTGAGAGTTTTGATGTTGATAATCTAAGCCAAATACAAAACGGTGGCGAATTGAACCGGTGTTAAAATCACCGTTAATGTTCTCCTGTATCTCGGTAGCGCCAAATTTACTGTTAGAGGTAGATTGGTCGTTACGGTAAATATAGTTATGCTCGCCTGCAGGGTCTGGTAATGTTATGCCATCAGCAGCTGCAATGCCAATTGCCCTTGCATCGGTAACCAAATAGTAGTATGGGCTTGGCCCGTTAGAGAAACTATTTGAATTTGAGAATACCGTTTGCGAGGTAAACTTATCAGATATTTTGTAATTGGCTTGCGCAAAGTAATTTAAACTGCGACTATACGAAGTAATGTCGTCGTTTGAATAAGCGTTTTTATAGTCGATGTTTAATTGACTAACCTTGGTTATACCCAAAGCTTTCGGCGAATCGTAGAAAAAGAAGAATGGCTTAGCGGCGTTACGGCCATAAAACATTTCGGCTTCTAATAAGAACGATAATTTGTCGTTAGCTTTAATTGACAAGCTTGGTGCAATTGCATACGTGCGGCTCTTACCATAATTTTGAAAACTGCCCTCGTAATTGTAAGCAGAGTTTAAACGAAAGGCAACTTTTGAGCCGATTGGTGTATTGAGGTCAATAGTAGTACGGTTAAGATCATAACTGCCTACCGATTCTCCAACCTCAAGGCCAAACGTTTCATAAGGTTTTTTAGTAACCCTGTTTATCAGGCCACCAAAAGATGTTAAAGTACTCCCGAATAATGTAGCAGACGGGCCTTTTATCACTTCAATTTTATCAATGTTAACAGCATCAATGGTGCTGGTAACTAAGCCGGCAATGCCATTACGTAAACGTGTTTGCGTAACAAAACCGCGTAGAGTAAAGTAACCACCGCCATCGGCTACGCGGTTGGTTGCATCCCACATTTTTTGGATGCCCGGGGCATTTCTTAAAGCCTCATCAACAGAAAATATTTGTTGCTCTTTGATAAGCTCGCTGCTAATGGTAGTATAGCTTTGTGCGTTTTCCAGATTATCCAAAGGGATCTTACCTACATCGGTACTCACTTTGCGTGCAAAACGATTTGACCTGCTTGCGATAACATTAACTTCTGTTAACTGCGACAGGTTAGCATTAATGGTAATAGTAGGCACAACGGTTGCCTGATTTGCAGTAACAGTAACAGGTACTTCAACAGTTTGTACACCAACATATGATATGATAATGGTATAACTACCGGCAGGTGCTTTAAATGAGAAATCGCCATTATCTGAAGTGCTGGTACCTATGCGGGTGCCGCTTAGGCCTATAGAAACATTAGCGGCAGGCTCATTTTTTTGGGTTACCACTTTACCTTGTAAGGTGCCCCTGTTTTGTGCAAACAGGCTTGCGGGGTTTATCAGGGTTAGCAGCACTACAATTGCCGCGAATAGCTTAAATAAATTAGGGAATGATGTCTTCATTATATGAATTGAGTTAGGGATATTAAAATTTATAGCCAACGCTTAAACGTACTGTTGTTGGTGCTTCGGCCTGCCAGCTGTAAACGGTTTTGCCCGTAGCGCTCAGGTAATCTTCATGACCGCCGGAGTACAGGTAGGTATTTAAAACGTTGTTTACATTTACCGCGAAGCTCATTTTCCTGAGCTGGTAAGATGCACCGGCGTCTAAACGGAAATAGTTTGGTAGGTCTGAAGTGCCGGTGCCAAGGCTCCACGGCAAACGGTCTATCTGCCATTGGTATCCGCTCGAAAAACCTAAGCCTTTTAATACACCGCGTTGTATGCGGTAGGTTAACCATGCATTGGTTACCTGCTTAGCAAAGCCCGGTACCGGGTTGCCTACGTTTGCAGGGTCGGCATCTTTAGAGATCTTAGAATCCGTGTAAGCGTAATTGATCATGAAGCTTAAACCGGTAATGATCTCGCCGCGGGCATCAAACTCAATACCCTGTGTTTTAGTTTGGCCTAATTGTACAACTTCATTTGTGTTGCCCGGCACGCCAACTAACTGGTTGTTCTTAAGTATCCTGTAAGCAGATAATGAAGTGCTCCATTTACCATCAAACCAATCGCGCTTAACGCCTAATTCGAAATTGTTACCTGTAATTGGTTTAACCTTGCCGCCACCGGCAATATTTCCGTTTTGCGGTAAAAATGCCTGGTCATAAACACCATAAACGCTGGTTGCCGAATCAACAGAATAGCTTATACCAATACGTGGTGTTATCTTTTTGTCGTTAGTGTTTTTAAAACCCTCAGCAGCGCTGGCGTCAAATGTGGTAGCATGGGTAAACCGTCCGCCAATGGTTAAGCGCAGTTTATCATTAAAAAAACCTAATTCGTCCTGTACATATACAGACTGGTATTTCTCTGTGGTATACCAATCTTTGCCACGTTCGCTAAGCGGGGTATCTCTGTCAAATACAGGTAAGGTAACCGGGCCGTTATTAGGGTTATGAATATTAAACATATTAGCCGGGTCAGGGTCAAGCGAGCCTGATTGGATATAATCGGGGATGTAGTATTTATCGCCAATATCTACACCTCCCAAAATACGGTGATTAATAGCACCGGTTTTTACCTCGCCGTTTACAAATGCCTGGGCAAATTTATTTTTGTTAATAGCATCCCATAAACCAAGGTTCCGGTCAATATCGCCATTGTCGGCAATGCTGTTTATCCAATAGCTGTAGCCCTTTTGTGCATAGTTAAAGTAAGCGCCTTGTGCGGTTACCTTCCATTTATCATTGAATTTATGTTCGTAAGTTAAAAATGCGCTATGGTCTTTGATGTTGGTTGCCGGAGAATTTGATGGGGCATTGGTAAAGTTACGGGGCAAACTTGCGTAACCATCGGTAGAGAATAAGTACGCCGAACCAAAAGCATTCATGCGCTGAAACTGGTAGGTGTATTCGGCAGTTAAAGTATTTTTATCATCAAATTTATAACGCAATACGGGTGCTATGGCAACGCGGTTCGTAAAATCGTACGGGCGCCATGATTCTGACATTTGCCCCATCAGGTTTAGGCGGTATTGTAATTTGCCATCACTGGTCAGTTTGCCGTCAAAATCGGCCGTGGCGCGGTAGTTGTTAAAGCTGCCCGCAGTAAAATTGAACGATTGGCTGGTTAAACCTGTAGGTTTTTTAGTAACCACGTTGTAAAAACCGGATGGGTTGCCGTTGGCCAGCATAAAACCTGCCGGGCCTTTTACAAACTCAATACGGTCAACAAACGACATGTCTTCTGTCAGTGGCCCCCAGGTTGCCTCAATATTCATCCCGTTACGGAAAGCTGCAAGCCTGTCGCCACGGCCGTTAACACGGGCGTAGTTACCCCAGTGCTCCTGCATGGTTAAACCACTTACGTTGCGCGATACACCTTCAAGCATGTTAAAGATCTGCTGCTCTTGCAACTGATCGCCGCTTACCACCTGTATATTTTGCGGAATTTGTAACAGCGGTTCGTTTAAGCGCAGCGTTGGCGATGGGTTATCAATTTTAAACTTGCGCTTATTATCTGAGATGGTAACTTCTTTTAACTGACTGGAGTTTTCCCTTAAGCTAAAATTAACAATAGTGGTGTTGCCTGCAGTAACTGTTACTGATTTTTCTTCACTTGCCAAACCTATTGCCGATACATGTATAATGTAGGTGCCGGGTTTTAGTTTAAATTGAAAATCGCCATTAATATTGGTCATAGCACCTATCGAAGTGCTTTTAACCCCTACAGATACTGCTTGGGCCGGTTGACCGTCGGATGTTTTTATTGTTCCCTTAACAATAGCATTTTGTTGTGCCAATGTAATGGTTGAAATAGTAAAGAATAGGAAAAACAGTAAAGCTGATTTTGATAAGAGGCAGGTATTCGTTATCTTCATTCTTATTAAGACTAATTATAAATAATGGCCAAAAGTACATTCTAATGACTTGTTATCCAAATTATTTAGAATAATTATAAATAAGTTACTGATTTAAAGACTTTATATTTGTGTACTAATGACACACTATGAAGAGAATAGCTATTGATATGGATGAGGTGATAGCTGACGCTAACCATCGTTTTGCAGAATGGTACAAGCGCGATCACAACATCGAATTTACCCTCGAAGAACTTAACTCTAAAAAATTTTCAGAACTACTGCCACATGATCATAGGTACCTGATACAGGAATATGTATATCATGATGACTTTTTTAAAGACCTGGAGGTTATTCCCGGTTGCCAGGAGGTAATTAAAGACCTGTATGAAAAGTATGAGATCTTTATCACCACTGCTGCTATGGAATTCCCTAATTCCCTGTTGCCCAAACTGGATTGGCTGGGCAAGCATTTTCCGTACATTTCGTGGAATAACATCGTTTTTTGCGGCGATAAAAGCATCATCAACGCCGATTACCTGATTGATGATAACGTAAAGCATTTTAAACGTTTTATTGGGCAGGGCATATTATTTACCGCCAGCCATAACCACGATGTGGAGTGGGATATACGCGTTGATAACTGGGCGGATGTACGTAAGATGCTACTATAGCAATACTATTTTTTGGGGATAATACTTACCCTGGCGGCATTATCTTTTACAAATGCCTCCCAGCCCGAGTGGCTTTTTTTACTGGTGACCTTGCCCCCGCGTGATACCTGTATTTTTTGAAATGAGTGGCACACGGCTACGGCCAATCCGTCGGTAGCGTCAAAAAAATCGGGTGTTTCGGAGAACTTTAAAAGGGTTTGCAGCATGGCCGATACCTGCTCTTTGGTGGCGCTGCCATTACCGGTGATGGACTGTTTTATTTTACGGGGTGCATACTCGGTAATAGATACATTGCGCGATAGTGCAGCGGCCATACAAACACCCTGCGCGCGGCCAAGCTTTAGCATTACTTGTATGTTTTTGCCGTAAAAAGGGGCCTCGATGGCCAGGCAATCGGGTTTGTAGTTATCAATAAGGGCAACGGTTTTTTCAAAAATGCGTTGCAGTTTCAGCATGTGGTCGTCAATCTTATCCATCTTAACCACACCCAGGCTTATCAGTTCAATTTTGGGGCCTTTCTCCAGCACCAGGCCGTAGCCCATTACTGCTGTGCCCGGGTCAATCCCTAAAATAATACGCTCTTTGTGATTTGCCTGCTCCATCTGTTTACAAAACTAATGTTTAGGCAACGGTTTTATGCAGTATGCTGAGATAATCTTCGCGGGGTATCATACGCGCACCCATGCTCTCCAGGTGTTCTGTATAAACCTGGCAATCTATCAGCTTATATTTACCGGTATTGCAAAGCCATATCAGCGCGGTTTTTGAGGCGTTACTCACCAGGCTAAACATACTTTCGCCGCAAAATACATCGCCGGCGTGTACGCCATAAAGCCCGCCAACAAGTTTGCCATCAAGCCAAACCTCAACCGAATGGGCGTAGCCCTCGCGGTGTAGTTTGGCATAAGCGGCCATCATATCATCAGTTATCCAGGTGCCGTCCTGTCCTTCGCGTTTTGCAGATGAACAGGCAGCAACAACATCGCTAAAACAGGTATCGGTAGTAACAGTGAATTTATTTGAACGTAAAACCTGCCTCATTGATTTTGATACATTCAATTCGGCAGGGTAAAGCACAAACCTTTCGTGCGGCGAATACCACAGGATAGGGTCGTCGTCGCTATACCATGGGAAAATACCATTCTGATAGGCCAGCAGCAAACGCTCTGTAGAAAGATCTCCGCCTACTGCCAACAACCCATCCTCTTCGGCAAGCGAAGGGTTGGGGAACAGTAAACGGTCATCAAGCCGGAAGATCATGCAGGCAAAATTAAGCCTTCTTGCGTATCACCAGCTTTTTATTTTGCGCTTTGGCAATGTTATCCATGTATTGCTGCATTTCGTTGTATTTGGCAGCAGGTATTACGTGGTTTGTTAGGTTAAATTTAGTGGTGCTTATTACCTGGTTTTTTACAGCGTCGTAAACGTATTTTACATCATAGCTGCCATAAGTAAAAGTTAAATTTTGATTAACAGGCAGGGTTTCTACCTCAAAGCCGGCAGGCAGGTCAATAGTAGTTACGCATGATTTTTGCATAGGGTGCGAAAAGTAAAAATCGTTTCTTCTTTTCTCCAAAACAGGTATGGTTGTTCCCCACAGGTCGAACGCGCGGGGGCGGTAAAACATTTTATTGCCTGCGGCTATGTCGCAAAACTTATCGTATTCCAGGTCAATGCCTATCTCTTTGGTGCCGTCTTTATCGGTAGCGGGTTTAACATCTATTATGGATGGTTGCTTCATGTTCAAAGCCCTTATCAGATACTCTTTCTGCTCATCAGTTTTTAAAGATGCCAGGCCAATATAATCATCGCGATAGCCGCCAGTGCTTAAAATCTTCACTTCGGCTTTCGCGCCACCTTCCGGGTTAAGTGTAAGGTGCACCTCGCTGTTAAACTGGTTGTCCTGCATAGTGCTTTTTGGGGTATTCATCAATACACCGCCGTTTTCGGTAATAAGCAGGGCGTTGCGGTTTTCGGTAAACGATCCAAGCTTACCAAAAGGTTTGGTGTTGCTGGTACATTCCAGCCAGGTAGTATCGCCCTTAAAGGGGATACACAAAATAACATGGTTAAAAGGATCTGACGGGAACGAGGTTGTAGCGGGTTCCTCATTTTCGCCGGCGCGGATCATGGCATAGTATGACGGGATGTTCACCGCCTTTAACAAGGCCGACATGTAATTTGACAAAGCTTTACAATCACCATATTTTTTTTGATCAACAAAAGTAGCGGGGAAGGGTTTAAGGCCGCCAATACCCAGCTGTATGCTTACATAACGCATGTTTTGCTGCATGTAATTGTACAGGAACCGGGCCTTTTCCTTATCGGTTTTTAAATCGGCGGTCATAGCCTTTATCTCTTCAACACGCTGCGGAGTAAGTGTACAAACGTCGGCATTTAAGGCCTGCTGCCACTTGCCGTAACTTTGCCAGTTGCTTATATCGCCGGGCAGGCCATCAAACTGAAAATATTTGGTAGCAAAAGCAATGTGGGGAAATACCTGCCAGTTAACCGCATCCTTTTCGGGTTTTATAGCTTTTAGGCTACTAACTTTCCAAATGTATTTATCAAAGCCGTCTTCGTATGTTTTTTGCGGTTTTATAGTGGTATTTTTATTGATATATCTAAAGCCGCTTTCGGGAGTTGTGCGTACAATGTATTCGGCATATTGCACTGCTTTTTCGGGTTCCAGGTATTGCCACTCTCCCAAATCAAGATAACTGTTCCTGCTGGTTTCGTAAGTAACCTCAATGGTGGCCGGGTATGACGCTACAGTGTGCGATAATGCAAGCAAGCGGTAATCAGTTATGATAGACATGCCATCAATAGCTGCCCTATCGTACATATCGCTTTTGTGGTATTTTTTTAATTGCGTACCCGCAGCGTTATACGCCACTACCTCTACACTATTTACGGTATTGAATTTTTTGTCGTAATACAAGATCAACCGCGATTCATCATCCCCTTTTTCATTTAAAATGGTAATAATGCTGTGGTGCCTTGTGATAATTTTATCCTTGCCTTTGATGTATAATTCATCAGATGAATAACGCACCACAGAGTTGGCCTTATCCTTTAAAGAATCGGGTATAGTAGCTGCAATATAAAGGTCTTTTGATAGTTTATCTTGTGCAATAACATAGCCGCTATTAAAAAACATGATAGTAGCCGCGCAAGCCAGCAGCTTAAGAATGGTGTGTTTCATTTTTAGGTTAAGATTTTTTTAACACAACCTGCTCGTTCAGCATCTCATACATCTTTTTATAAAACTCACGGAAATCCGGGTAGCTATCTTTAGGATAAAGGGTGCTTTTATGATCAATAACATAGCGTACCATTAAAGTGCCGTTCTCTGTGGCCACATAGCGTTTAAAGGTAATGCTGCCATCGGGCATGGTCATGGTAGCGCTTTTTGGCAGCGCATCAATTTTATAATTTGCGGGTAATGTATAGGTGCCTATAATAGAATAGCTATTACGGTAACCAAATTCAATATCAGTGCGCCTGTTTTCGCTTAAAAACGGATTGGTGCGTAACGAACTAAAGATATTTGGTACAAAGTAGATGTAATTATCATCAGAACTGGTCAGGTCGAGGTTGAAATTAATGTTTTGCGTTAACGGCAGGGTATCAATTTCCATGTTATCAAACTTAAGCGATGTTACCTTCAGGTTATTGTTATTCTCCCTTAAATAGTCGGTATATTTTTGCTCGCCATCTGTTTTGTAGCGCGATAGGGTATGGATACGGTTATAGCCAAAGCTGCTTATTTGTGCCGTGCCGTTCATTTTTCCATCCGGTTTAACTTCGCCCCTTACAATCACTATCTGCCTAACGGGGTCTTTCCTTTCCAGGTAAACCATATCATACTGTTTCTTTTCCTTGTCAATATACAAAGCGTCAGAGTTCAGCAGGTTGTCGGGCAGTTCATTATAAATATTATACTTGTTTGTTGCATCAAGCACATAGTTGCGGGTACTATCTATGGGTATATAAACCACCGCCCTGTTAAACTGGTATAAAAAAGTATAGTAAGGTACTACCTTGCCATGTTCGCGCGTGCTTACTACCATTGGGTAAGCTTTAACGCCGGCCTGTTTTAATAAATGGTATAGTATCAGGTTAACTTCGGCCGAGTTGCCGGTTTTCTTTTCCCAGGCTTTTGAAGTGCCGTCATTGGTGTACCAGCGGTCAACGCCATCCCATTTCATGGTGTTTTTTACTTCGCCAAAAATGTATTGTATCTTTTGGTCGTCGGTTTTAAGTGCCTTGGCTTTTGCAATGATGGCTTCCTCGCCGGTTAGTTTTCTTTTTAGCTGAAGGCCAAAATCTTCATCATCGGCCAGGATGCCCCCAACCTTTGCCCAGGTATCAGAAAAACTTTTGATGATACCCATGGTTGGCCTGATAGAGGTTAACTGGTATATAATAGACTGCAAATTATCAGTAGTAGCAGTCATGTAGGGTTCATCCGTTAATGATGGTACATTTGCCATTCCCCTTGTGTTTCTTTCAAGGGTGTAAGGTACCATGTTGGTACCAGTGCCCATACTACGGCCTTCGTCTTTGCGGGTGTTTACAATTAGCGGCTGTACTATATTTGCTTTTTGCTTAAAGTACAAAAAGTCGGGAATAGAGGTGGTAAGCTCGCTGTAACGTGTTGGTAGTTTGTCCTGAAAGTACCAATCGGGGAAATTGCTCAGCGAGTTGGTGTTCCAAATATATTTGTATTCAATTATAGACCCCTCTTTTACATTGGGCATACTAAAAACAAGGGCCGAGCGCATTTTATCAATACGTTCTGTAAACACCAGTTTTTTATCAAGCTTGGTTATTTCGGGCTTGCCGTTAACTAAGTTAATGGTTTGTGCCTGTAGCCCGGTAATATATTCCACATGGTTGCCGCTATAATATTCAATACGGATATTGGCGTTATCTTTTCCATTGGTATTATATATTTTTATTCTTTTATGCCTTTCCATCCCAAGGTCAAGGTTGGCATCATAATATATCTCAGCTTTATCAAAAAGGATCTCAGCGTTAGCATCTTTCTCAAAATCGCAGCTTTTTGATTCAAGGTCGGCAGCATCAACTTTACCGAAGGGCTGGGTAAGGGGTTTTGTTTGTGCATTAGCTAATGAAATACTAAGGCACAATACCAGGGCAGTAAAAATCTTATTCATTTAAATTAAGGTTAGGCGACACGAATATAACACTTGTTGGGATGATTTTAATAGTGAATTAAAAAAATTGCCGTTAGGGATTAAACCACTCCCCGGCATGGTTGTCATAACTATAATGGATGGCATAAAAAAAATAGCGCATTTGTATGCAAGGGCGGGTTTTGGGCTGCGCTTTGCAGATCTGCAACAAGCGCAGCACCTCACTGTAAAACAAACTACCGACCAGCTTTTTAAAGCTTCCGGAGAAATAAGACAGCTTAATGTGGTGGCTACTAACAGTAGCTATAAAGATGCTGATGATGCATTAACCAAAAAGATGTTTTTGCAACAACAACGCCAGCTGGAGAAAGATCTGAACATTGCCTGGGTAACTCAAATGAGCAGCGGCGATAGCCAGTTACGGGAGAAGATGACCCTTTTTTGGCATAATCATTTTGCCTGCCGTACACAAAACCCCTGGTATGCCCAGCAATTGAATAATATACACAGAGAGCATGCTCTTGGTAATTTCCGCACCATGTTGTTGCAGGTTTCGCAGGCCCCGGCTATGCTCCAGTTTTTAAATAATCAACAAAATAAAAAGGGCCACCCTAATGAGAACTTCGCCCGCGAGTTGATGGAGCTTTTTACCATTGGTCGAGGAAATTATACCGAGCAGGACATTAAAGAATCGGCCAGGGCTTTTACCGGATGGGGGTTTAACAATAACGGCGAATTTGCTGAACGTAAGTTTTTGCATGATGCCGGGCCAAAAACTTTTATGGGTAAATCCGGGAACTTTACCGGCGCTGATATTATTGATACCCTGCTGCAAAAAAAGGAAACGGCAAATTTTATTTGTACTAAGTTGTATAAATACCTGGTTAATGACACCCCCGACCCTAAGCATATTAACACCATGGCCGATGTGTTTTACAATAGCAATTATGAGATAACCCCGGTATTGAAATTGATTTTTACTGCCGACTGGTTTTATGCGGATAAAAATATAGGGAACATTATTAAATCGCCTGTTGATTTTATTGTTGGGCTTAGCAGGCAGTTTTATGTTGATTATAAAAACCCGGATGTGCTGCTGCAGTTTCAGCGTACTTTGGGGCAGGTGCTGTTTAATCCACCAAATGTTGCCGGTTGGCCCGGTGGCAAAAGTTGGATTGATAGCTCATCGCTCATGTACAGGATAAAGATACCATCAACGGTTTTAAGTGATGGTGTAATTGATTTTAAAGGCAAAACTGACCCGGAAGACGAAGCGGTACTGGCTGCTATACCAAACACTAATGCCCGTAAGGATGTAAATACACCGGCGCAAAGCCAGCCAAACTGGGATGATTTTTTGGCGGCTATACCACCCGGCACCTCTAAAGCAGCAATTGCACATGTATTGTTGGCTACGCCGATAAGTAACAACTTAATGCAGATGATCAATAAGGCCACCAATATAAAGGCAATGGCTATTGAACTGGTTTCGACACCCGAGTATCAACTATGTTAATTGGATAAAGTGATGAAGAGAAGAGATTTTTTAAAAAGCACAACGCTGGCATCGGGCGCGTTTTTAATACCATCATTTTTAAAGCCGTTAGAGGCTATGGCATCCGCCGATATGACCGGGTATAAAAACCTGGTGATCATACAGCTATCAGGCGGTAACGACGGGCTGAATACCATTGTGCCTTATGGCAACGATATTTATTACCAGAAACGTAACACCATCGCCATAAAAAAAACGGAGATAGTTACACTAAATGATATGCAGGGCCTTAACCCCAACCTCTCGGCCCTAAAAGAAATTTACGATCAGGGCTGGATGAGTGTGATCAATTCTGTAGGTTATCCCAATCCCGACAGGTCGCATTTCCGTTCGATGGATATATGGCAAACCGGGAGTGAAGCTAATCAGTTTTTAACTACCGGCTGGATAGGCCGGTACCTGGATGCCAATTGCGCTGTTAATAAAGACCCATACACCGCCGTTGAGGTTGATGATACCTTATCACTTGCCATGAAGGGAGCTAAAATGAAAGGGATTGCGGTGCAAAACCCGGCGAAGCTATACCAAAACACCCGGGAGCCTTTTTTTAAAGAGCTGGTTGATGAACACAACAGCGCACATCTGAATGAGGATAATTTAGGTTACTTATACAAAACCATGATAGAAACCTATTCATCGGCTAACTATATACAGCAAACCTCAAAAACATATAATACTACTGCAGAATATCCGCAAACGGCGTTTGCAAAACAGCTAAAAAGCGTGGCTAAGTTTATAAATTCAGGATTAAAAACAAGGGTTTACTATGTATCATTAAGCGGGTTTGACACCCATACCCAGCAGCAAAACCAGCAAGGGCGCCAGCTTAAAATTTATGGCGATGCGGTGGCCGCCTTTGTAAAAGACCTTAAACAAGCCGGTAAGCTTGATGATACCCTGGTAATGACCTTCTCTGAATTTGGCCGCCGGGTAGAGCAAAATGCCAGTAATGGCACCGACCATGGCACGGCAAACAACGTTATGATATTTGGCGGTAAGCTTAAAAAGGCGGGTATCTACAACAACGCCCCCAACCTGGCCCAATTAGATAACGGCGACCTGAAATATGAGATAGATTTTAGAGATGTTTATGCCACACTGCTTGATAAATGGCTCAATGTAAATAACAGCCGGATATTAAACAGGGACTTTGCCGGGCTTAATTTTGTATAAGTGTTAATAATAAGGCAGATGGGTAAAATTAGAAATGCCTATTAATCAAACTTATATCTTCTTAAATTGTCGTATATTGGGTTACCGTTTAGCATTATCCAATACCCCTGATTGATGGAGAATATTTATAAGATCATTCTTGAAGAAACCCTTGCGGGGTATTGGGATTGTTATCTGCGGGAAGATAAGGTGATCTATAGCAGTGCCTTTAAAAATATATTTGGCTACCAGGATGATGAACTGCCAAACACTACCGAAACATGGGCAAACCTGATCATACCCGAAGACAGGCCGCGCATGGATGCTTGCCTTCGGCAACATTACGAAAGCCACGGTAAAAAACCATTTAATATTGATGTAAGGTACACCCACAAAAACGGCTCGACAGTTTGGATAAACAGCACAGGCCGTGTAATTGAATGGGATAATGATGAGCCGGTACGTATGGTAGGATGCCATATTGATATCAGCGATAAAAAACTCACCGAACAAACCCTCGAAATAAGCGAAGAAACATTCAGGAACGCTTTTGTGTACTCGCCTATTGGGATGGTGCTTGTATCGGTAGAAGGAAAGTTTTTAAAAGTAAACAAAAGCGTATGCGATATGCTGGGCTATACGGCCGATGAACTGATAACAAAAACTTTCCAGCAGATAACGTACCCTGAAGACCTTGAGGCTGATCTTGCCCTCCTGCAAAGAACGCTGAACAAAGAGATAAGCGGGTACCAGTTGGAAAAAAGGTATTTAAAAAAGGATGGAGGGGTTATTTGGTCATTGTTAAACGTAGGTATTGTACGCGACAAGTCTGAAGTTCCGCTGTATTTTGTTTCGCAGATAAAAGATATTACCGGGCGTAAACAGGCCGAAGCAGAATTAAAAGAAAGCGAGCGAAGGTGGATCTTTGCTTCTGAAGGGTCGGGTGGTGGCATTTGGGACCTTGACCTGGTTAATAATACTGTTTTCCACTCAAAACAATGCCTGAGTATGATAGGCCTTGAGGAAAATGAGTTTAGCAACATCCCCGGGCAATGGACAAATAGGGTGCACCCTGACGACCGGGATAAATATGTGGCAGATGTTAGGGCCTATATAAGCGGCAAGTCGGATTTTTACTCGAACCAGCACCGGGTTTTGTGTAAAGACGGTACCTACAAATGGGTGCTTGACAGGGGCAAGGTTATTGAATATGATGCAAATAACAAGCCTGCGCGTATCATTGGCACCCATACAGATATTACCGAGCAAAAAGAGCAGGAACAGCGCCTGCGCGCAACTTTAGAAGTAGTAAGCGGGCAAAACAACCGCTTGCTTAATTTTGCCTACATCGTATCGCATAACCTGCGCACCCACGCCAGCAATTTTAAAATGCTGATGGATGTACTAACCGACCCGGTTACAAACGAAACGGAAAAGCAGGAACTATCTAATCATCTGGCAAAAGTTTCTGAACAGTTAAACGAAACTATTACTAACCTTAATGAGGTAGTATCTATACAAACCAACCTCAATATTCAAACTGCTAAAGTTAATTTACTAAACTATTTTAATAGGGCTATAGCGTTACTGGCAAATGATATTAAAGCATGGGATGTAGATATCGAGAACCTTATCCCGGCCGAATGTTCCCTCATTCACAGCCCCGCTTATTTAGAAAGTATCATCTTTAATTTAATAAGCAACGCTATAAAATATCGCCCTGCTACTACCCGGCCTAAAATAACCCTGAGCTATTTTAAAGATGCCGGTGACAGGGAGGGGTTTATAGTTGCTGACAATGGCATTGGCATTGACCTGCAAAAGCATGGCAGCGACCTTTTTGGCATGTACAAAACCTTTAACGGTAACCGCGATGCGAAAGGCATGGGCCTTTTTATCACCAAAAACCAGGTAGAGGCACTGGGCGGTAAAATTGAGGTTGAAAGCCAGTTAGGCAAAGGCACAACTTTTAAAGTGTATTTAACGTAAGTATTATATGATTATAAACCGGTACTAATAATAGAATATATCTTTAAGCATCTAATAACTATTGATAATTGCATGGCTAAAACCAATAAACAAAGTGAAGTAAAATTAAAAAAGGTTTTAGGTATTGTATTCGGGGTATCAATAGTTGTGGGTAGTACCATTGGCGCCGGTATTTTGCGCGCCCCGGGCAGCATTGCCGCGCTTTTGCCCAATAAACTGCTTATACTTAGCTGCTGGCTTTTAACGGGCATGTATATTTTATTATGCGCAAGTTCATATGCCGAACTAACCGCTATGATGCCAAAGGCCGGTGGCGCATTCAATTACATAAAAAAAGCTTTTGGTACATATATTGGCTTTGCCGCCGGCTGGTTTGATTTTATATTGAATGTAAGTGCTCCCGCATTTTTCTGCATTGTTTTAGGCGAATATACCACCTTGCTTTTCCCGCAATTACAGGGGTATGATAAGGCCGTTGGTATAGGGTACTTAACCGCATTTACATTGCTTAACTTGCCCGGCATAAAAACAAGCAGCGCCACGCAAAAAATAACAAGTATTTTAAAGGTTATTTTACTTTTATTTTTGGTTGCCGGTTGTTTTTTGGCAAAGCCCCAGCAATCATCAGGCTTATTGGTTCCAGAAACTATTGTATTTAATGGAGCGCTGATAATTGCCTTTTTTAAAGCCATGCAACTAATTTTAGGTACTTACGACGGTTGGATGGCAGTTTCCTTTTTTGCAGAAGAAGATGAGAACCCCGGTAAAAATATAGCCCGGTCTTATTTTATTGGTGCTATTACCATCATTACCCTTTACCTGCTTATTAACGGGGCCATTTTATATGTGCTTCCGCTTAGTTCAATCGCTAAATCGCCATTGGCTGCTTCTGCCGCCGCCGAGGTTGCTTTTGGCAGCTGGAGTTCTGTCATCATCAATATAATAGCCATCTTTTCTGTCATCAGTATATTAAATGCGTACATGCTGATACCCTCGCGGATACTTTTTGGCTTAAGCCGCGAAGGCTTTTTTATAAAGCAGGGTGCCTTATTAAACAAGGGGGGCACCCCATACGTTTCTTTGCTGGTTTGTTATGTATTAACGCTTATTTTTATACGGTATAATACTTTTGAGCAAATCTTCTCCCTTGCGGCGGTAATGTTAACCGTTGTTACCGCTTTTTCTTTTGCATCATTATTAATGCTGCGGAAAAAAGAACCGGATCTTCATCGCCCGTATAAAGCATGGGGCTATCCTTATTTAACTATTCTTGCGCTTACGGTTAGCCTGGTGTTGTTTGTTGGCTTTGCAATAAGCGATACCAGGAGCTTTATATTTGTTGTGGCCCTTTTCCTGGTATCGTACCCCTTATACAGGCTTGTAACCAAAATAAATGGTAGCCCGACTAAAGGGCTATAATTATCGTTTGCTATCCGGGTATAAAATCACTCATCTAAATGATTACTACCAGGCGCTGTCCGCCCGGTACGTCAAGGTTCCATAGTTCGGCAATGTCCTGTAATTTAACTTGAGTAGTTTCTATTTTAAGCGCGCCTTGTGTTGCCAGCCGGAACATCTCTGGTAATATCTCACTTATAAGCTGCCCAACCTGCTGTTTAGACCAACTGCCAAGGCCTGAGCCGGTTAATTGCAGATTGACACTCCTGAGGTTTGCTGCCGATAGCTGGATCAGGTCACCGCCCATGCTACCTATCGATACGTATCTTATTTTGTTGGTGAATGAGCCATCTCCTTTTATGCAGGCCAATATCATTTCGGCGGTATGGCTCCACAGGTAATCGATTATAATATCAATCGGGGTAGTTTGATGAATTGCAGTGATCTGCGCTTTGAAGCTTTCGTCATCCTGCAATACGGATATAATTTCATCTGCACCAAGCAATAGCAGGTCATCCAGCGATTGTTGGTTGCGGCCGGTTACTATCACCTTTTTTGCGCCATAGTATTTGGCTATCTGTACCGCAATGCGGCCGGTAAAGCCGGTAGCGCCGTTTATTAGTACTACATCGCCTGGTTGTATATCCGCTTTAAATTTTAGCCCCATGGCTGCGCCCATAACACCATTTGGCAGGGCGGCCGCTGTAGCATCGTCCAACCCATTGGGCACAGGTACGGTATAGCCTTTACGGATGGTTGCTTTTTGGGCCAGCATGCCGCTTACGCCAATAGCATAAACTCGTGTGCCATCGGCAAGCAGGCAAACGCCATCGCCACCAATTATACGGCCATTGTCTTTTGGTGCTTCGCTTGAGTAATGACTGCCGGCAGCTACGCCTTTATCAAAGTGTTTAATAGCCACTGCCTTTACGGTAACTAAAACTTCATCATCGTTCTGAACGGCTGGCTCCGGGAAATCGATATATTGAGGTAATCCTCCCTTTTGGTATATTACTGCTGCTTTCATTTTCTTCTGTCTTTTTGTTAAGACAAAAGTAGGGTAGCGCTAAGCCCCTGTACGATAACATATGTTATCAAGTTTAGAAATGCGCGTTGCCTTTGGCTATTTTACTTTTTATACGGCTAAGGTGTACGGTGCTTACACCCAGGTATGAGGCGATGTAATGTTGTGGAACCCTTTGGATGATATGAGGCCGATTGTTCAGCAGGTTTTGGTAGCGTTGCTCGGGCGTATCGCGGATAAAGGAGAAAAACTCGTTCATGTAATGCATTTGCCGCTGTGCAAACATGCGCAGCATTAGTTGAACAAACTCCGGTTCGCGGGTTAACTCTTCTACCAGCCGGAGGACGTGTTTTTTAGGCAGTAAATAAACAACCGACGGCTCAATAGTTTCGATAGTTATTAAACTGGGGACGTTGTTTGTAAAACTATCAAAGGAAGTAAGCCCTTCGTTCTCGAAAAAGAACTGGACGGTTTTATCGTCGCCGTTATTGTTAAAGAATGCCCTTACGCAGCCTTTTTCTATGAAGATGTAGTTTTGTGACACCTTGCCTTCTTCCAGCAAAATTGTTTTGGCCGGGATCTCCAACCGTTCTTGATAGGGCAGGTACTTGTCCCAAAAGAAATTGAGCTGCGGGAACTTGTTTCTGAAATGGAAGATCATAGCTTCATCAGTTTTTAGGGAAATATAAGATTTCGCTTTTTAACCTGTTTAAGAGTACCACCTCATTATTAAGGTTTATGGCCACATGGCCATTGGCCGCTATCCATTTATAGTTTTTAGAAAGTACAGTAACTCCTTTATTGTTTATGATGTTATATAGCCCACGTGTTTTATAAATAAACACATCATCTGTAAATGAAAGTGGTTTGTTTTTGTTTTTAAATAACAATGTGCCTTTGTTGAAATAATACCAGAATAAGCCATTTTTAAGCGCGTATAAACCGTTGTATTTCCAAAAGTCTTTTGGTGCTGCAAAATCGTCATAAATCAAAGGAATGTCTGTTCGACTTGTGTCAAGTAAATAGAAATACCTGCCTTTTTTAATTGCTGGATACTCCCGTATCACAGGTTCACCATCGAAGTAATCTTTATCAGACAAGACCCCTTCTATTAGGTTGAAATTTTTTTGAAAACCGAAACTAATGCTCGGGCGCGGCAAAGAGACCTGGAAGCTTGTGTAAACTGCTTCTACAGCCATTTGTCCGCTTTTTTTGATGATGCCATATTTGCCATTGATTTTAACTAACCCAAACCCATTATAAAACGGATAGGCTTCTTCAAAGCCCTGGCTCAATATTTTTTTACCTGTATAGGAATTAATATAGTAATATTTTGAGGCCTGATAAGTTGGAACAATTGTGTCGTTTACTATTAAATCTTGAGCCGCATAGCCCAGGTACTTAAAATTAAACGGATATACCTTGGCGGGTAATTCAATTTGGGCAAAGCCGTAGCTTTTAATAACAACAATAAGCAGAAGTGTTATAAAAGCTCTGTGCATGTAATTAATATTATTGCTGAAGCTTGTCCAAAATGTCATCTGCCGATAGCTTCTCCTGTTCACCACTTTCCATATTTTTAAAAGTAAGCAGGCCGCTCTGCATTTCGTCGCTGCCAATTAAAACGGTGTAGGGGATCTGCTTGTTATTGGCATACTCCATTTGCTTTTTAATTTTGGCGCCGGCGGGGTAAAGTTCGGCATTGATGTTTTGGCCGCGCAGGTTTTGCAACAGGGGCAGGCCATATTTTTCGCCCTGCTCATCAAAACAGCAAATAAGTACCTGCGTACTTTGCTCTGCCGATTGCGGGAACAGGTTCAGTTCTTCCAGTACATCGTAGATCCGGTCGGCACCAAAAGAGATACCCGCGCCGGTAAGGCCTTTTAAACCGAACATGCCGGTAAGGTCGTCATAACGGCCACCGCCGCCGATGCTGCCCATGGCCACCTCGTTGGTTTTTACTTCGAAGATAGCGCCGGTGTAGTAGTTTAAGCCACGTGCAAGGGTGATGTCAAGCTCAAGTTTGGCGGTTAATGGTTTGCAGGCTGCTACGTAATTAAATACGGTTTCTATTTCATCACAACCTTTCAGGCCGATCTCTGAATTTTGTAAAGCGGCGCGTAGACTGGCAAGCTTTTCATCGTTTGTGCCTTCCAGCAGGATGATAGGTTTGATATGATCGATATCTGCCTGGGTGAAGCCACGCTCAAGCAGTTCTTTTACCACGCCGTCGAAACCTATCTTATCCAGCTTGTCGATAGCTACGGTCATGTCAATAATGCTATCGTTTTTGTCTATCACTTGTGCGATGCCCGATAGTATTTTTCTATTGTTTATTTTGATGCTGAAATCCTTTAAACCAAGCAGGCTTAAAGCTTCGTCATAGATCATGATAAATTCCGCCTCGTTCAGTAATGATGCCGAGCCAACTACATCAGCATCACACTGGTAAAACTCGCGGTAACGGCCTTTTTGCGGCCTGTCTGCCCGCCATACCGGCTGCACCTGGAAACGTTTAAAAGGGAATGTGATTTCGTTTTGGTGCTGTACAACGTAACGGGCGAAAGGCACAGTAAGGTCGTAGCGCAGGGCTTTTTCGGAGATAGATGCAGTTGCCTGGTTTGAGTTGCGCGCGGCTAATGCCTGCTCATCTGCCTTGGCTAAAAAATCACCGCTGTTTAAGATCTTAAATATCAATTTATCACCCTCATCACCGTATTTGCCGGTAAGGGTGCTGAGGTTTTCCATCGAAGGGGTTTCTATCTGCTGGTAACCGTATTTCCTGAATACGCCTTTAATGGTATCAAAAATAAAGTTACGCTTTGCCATTTCGGCGGGAGAGAAATCGCGGGTGCCCTTTGGTACAGATGGTTTGATGGATGCCATGCGGCAAAGGTACAAAAAAGCACAGAAGCTTAAAGGGCGCTTTGCAAGTCAACTCACCCGGTCATTGCTTCGCTCGACCACCCTCTCTCCGCAAGCGGAAAGGGGTTTTGCCATTCTCTTCACCCGCTACCGTAAGCGTCCCGCTTGTGGCCGCATGCCCGGTAAACGCATAGCATATTGTGTAAACTTAGCTTAGTCAAGCCGTCCTAAACCCACAAGCGGGACGCTTGCGGTAGCAGAGTTAATTGTACGCGAAAACAAAAAGACGTTTTTACCCCCGCCTAATAAGACGTTTTGAGGGTATTCCCGTTAGTTGTATTTTTTAATATTTACGTACTGGTTATCAGTAATTTATAGCATTGTTGAAATTGCAGGCTGTAAGCCTTGAAAGCCAAACTTAACAACCTTTAACCAAATCACACTCAAAATGAAAAAACAAGTATTGATAACCGCATTGCTTTGCCTGCTGGTTGTTGTATTATGGCGCTGCAGCGCACCAAAAACAGAAGCCACCGCATCTTCTGTAACCAAAAACCTGCTGCCCGATGATGTAAACCCCGTTTGCGCCATTTCCGATTCGGAATTTGCCGGCTGGTTTGCCGATGGTAAAGTGTCTCTTAACGGATTGGTTACGCCGGCAAACAGTGTTGACTTTTCTGTAACAAAGGGCAACTGCGATTTTTATGATTGGTCTGAACATATGCTGCTTTGGCTTACCTCGCCTGTAAAACAGGGCGGGTCTGTACTGGAGTCGTCATTGTTTTATGATGTTTCGGCCATTGTAAATAACGAGCGCAGGCTGGTGCCGCACGATGCAAAAAGGGTTTTAAACATGACTAACAACATCAACAAAACCGGCCCTAACGGTTTGCCTGTAATGGAAGACAGCACCGGCAGATTGCTGGAGATAGAAAATGCCGGCCCTGAAGAAAATACACCCGCCTTAGTAAAGAGTGATAAACCCGGCTCGCAGGAAGTGGCCAGCGTTCAACAGGATGCCAGGGGGATACTTCATTTTAAAGACAGTAAAAATAATGAGATAGCCCATCCAAAAGCACTTATTCGCCATGCGGTTAAAGAGAATTTTGTGGCGCGTTTTAAAGTGGGCAACCATTTTGTGTTCCTTGACTCGAAAGGCAAGCTTACACAATCAGAAGTGGGCCAGGCTACCGGCCACGTGCTGATGTCTAAACAGGGCTCGCTGGTTTACTACCTGTCGTCGGTAAATGACGTATATGCTTATTATATGACCGGCGTTAAAAATGGCGTACTGAACGGCAACCACTTCCCCATAACCGCCGCCGAACGGGACAGTGTTACGGCCTATGCACGTAAAACCGGCCACACGCTGCCCGATTCTAACGCGCTTGCGCTGGAGATTAAAACATCGTGGGTGGAAGCCAGTTCTTTGCCCGATGCAGCTCAATACTTCCAGGTGAAAGCTACCATCCCGGTTTACGATACCACCAGTAATACCAAATGGACGCCAAAGGGTGAAAAAACGGTTATGATGGCGATGGTGGGTATGCACATCGTGGGTAGTGTCGCCGGCCACCCGGAGATGATCTGGGCTACTTATGAGCATAACGGCATCACACCAAACACCGCTTATGACTATATTACTAAAGATGGTAAAACAGCCACGCAACCTGCGGATACCGGTACCGGATGGGTTTTTTCAAGCAATGCGTCTGCCACAACTGTAAACGTTCCGCACATGGGTAACCGCGATGCGCAACGCAAAACGGTGCCTTACATCACTGCTGAGACCGGCCAAACTATCAGTGCAAGTAACACGCAGCGCGTTTTTGCCTGGGGTGCTTTCGGGATAGCTAACCCAAGGTCTAAATCTGCGGCGGCCTCTAATACCGAATTGATATCGATCAACAAAACAGTTGAGGCATTACTTTCGCCGGGTGATGTGCGGGCAAATTACCTGCTGATAGGCGCTACCTGGACAGAAAAAGGTGCGGCACCAAACGGGAAAAGTTACAGCGCCGAATTTTCTGCACCAGGATCGGCAGTAGGTACCAACGTTTTGGCCAACAGTACTATGGAAACCTATTTCCAAACATCCAGCAAATCGTGCTTTACCTGCCACAGCAATAGTGTAGTGAATGGGGTATTGCCTGCAGATCTGAGCCACTTTTTTAAGTCGCTGCAACCGATGATAGTTGCAAAAGCAATAGGTAAGTAATGATAAAGGCTTCTTTGCCCTTACATGGTGCCTCTTTCAAATAGGGTAAAAATGTCTTTGTGCGATTGACTCACCCGGTCGTTGCTACGCTCGACCACCCTCTCTCCGCAAGCGGAAAGAGGGTTAAAACTGTATGTGTTTTCTCACCCTCTTTGCGCAGCAGAGAGGGTCGACCAGCGAAGCATAGTCGGGGTGAGTAATAACGAAAATATTATTAAAATAAAAAAGCCCTTGCTATGCACAGCAAGGGCTTTTTTGATTAACTATTAACTTATCTTAAATTAGTTGGTTGCTTGTTTAGCTTGGTTTTTCATGGCATCATTTGCCACTATCACAATTTCAACCCTGCGGTTTTGGCTGCGGCCTTCAACGGTATTGTTATCTGCAATTGGCTCGCTTTCACCTTTGCCGCTTGTGCTTAAACGTGAGTTAGCCACACTATTTGCAGAGATATATGCTTTTACAGATTCGGCCCTGCGTACAGAAAGGTTTTGGTTATACTCATCGGTACCGGTATTATCTGTATGGCCCACAATTAAGATGTTTGTTTGTGGGTTGTTTTGTAATGATGCTGCCAGGTTAGCAAGGTTTGTACGTGCAGCGGGTTTTAAATCTGATGAGTTGGTATCGAACAAGATACCTGAATCAAATTTAACCAATATACCTTCACCTTCGCGGGTTACGGTTGCGCCCGGTACGGTTTGTTTAATTTCGGCAGCCTGCCTGTCCATGTTACGGCCAATAAATGCACCGGCTGTACCACCAACGGCACCACCAATAATTGCTCCTAATGCAGTGTTCCCTGCTGCCTTACCAATAAATGCACCTATGGTACCACCGGCACCTGCGCCTATAGCCGCGCCTTTTTGGGTTTTGGTTAATGAATCGCAGCCAGAGCCTAATATGCCTAATGAGGCTAATGCAATGCTATACGTAGCAATTTTTATTTTTAGTGTTTTCATTTTTAAATTGGTGTGTGTAATTAATTGATTATTTGCAAAGCGAATGCCAAAGACCAAAACTATATATTATTAAAATATTACGGATATTTTGAAAACCAATCCATACTATAACAACATATTTTTAAGATTTGAGAAAATAACGGTGCGTTAACAATAATACGCTAAATAATAAGCTATGCAGTGCTGCCTTTTATTTAGTACAACAATTATAGTATGGGCGCATTGCCGGTAAGTTTTATGGGGAAAGTTAAGGTAAATGTACTGCCAACCCCTTTCTCAGAAACTACATCTATACCTATCTGGTGAAACCCCGCTATAGACTTTACAATAGGCAGGCCCAGCCCGAAGCTATCCTGGGAAAGTGATTGCTTCATTTTTTTAAAACGGTTAAATATATACGGCAATTCTTCGGCTGCAATACCAATGCCGGTATCTGTTATTTTAATGGTGTAATTGTTTCTTACCCACTGCCCCGTAACTGTTATTTCGCCATCGGGGCGGTTATATTTAATAGCGTTATTAATCAAATTGAACAGCAGGTTAAACAACAGGAATTTATTTACGCCAAGCAATTCTACATTATCTATAACCAGCATGGCCAGGCTAATGTTCCTATCCTGCAGGCGGATGGAGATCTCTTCATAAACATCCTGCAGCAAGTCGTTCACAGATATGATATCTTCCTTCAAAAACTGGTCGTTCTCTATCTGCGATATCAGCAGCAGGGTTTTGGTAATACTTTTTAACCGGTTCAATATTTTTTGCATCTCCAGCAGGCGCACTTTTAGGTCGTCGGCAATATCATCCTGCTCAAACATATTCTCAATTTTTGATTGCAGGATAGAGATAGGGGTCATTAGTTCGTGCGATGCATTGGATATAAACTCCCGTTCTTTCTGGAAGGTAGTTTCAATGGTTTCCACCATTTTGTGTATGCTCAGGTCAAGGTGTTGAAAATCAGAGGTGCTGGTTTTAACCTCCTTGTAAACCGTAAGCTTGGGGAATTTGTTGCCAATAAGCTTGGTGCGGATAATGATGCTTAACGGGCGCAGGATGTAGTTAGAGTAGATCTGATCTGCCAGGATGGTGAGCAGTATCATCCCCAGTAATATCTGGAAAGCTATGTTTTGCAGCGGCCCGGTGGTTTCGCCAATGGTTTCGGCACTCTTGCCTATCTCAAGCAAATAATTTTTTTTACCGGCTTTAAAAGTGTGGCTTAATATGCGGTAGTCAATGGTGTCGCGCTCCACAATGCGCCGCTCGTCCCTAATCGTATCTAAATCATAGTTTACTATCTCCAGGCTGATGAACTCTTCTTTCAACGGCAGGTAACTGCCATAGTTATCTCCGTCTTCTATATAGTATTTAATGCCGTTATCCCTCACCTTTTGCAAAAACTTATCCTTTTGCTTTACCAGGCGGTTATCGGTATAGTTTTTATTTATTTTTTCGATAATATTGGGCAGCAGCAGGATAAAAAGGGTTACAATAACCAGTTTTGATATGGCATTAAACAGTGTAAGTTTGGTTTGGAGTTTCAAATACTTAAACGTTTGTTTTAATCCGGTAGCCCAGGCCGCGTACGGTTTCCAGCCAATCGGCGGGGGCAAATACACTTAGTTTTTTACGTATATTTTTTATGTGTGCATCAATAAAGTTCGAGTCGTAGTCATCATTAATAACGCTGCCCCAAATATGCTCGCTTAACTGGGCGCGGGTTAGGGTGCGGTTTTTATGCAGTAGTAAATAAGCTATCAGGTCAAATTCCTTTTTAGTGATGGTGTTTACCGGGTTAACATGATAAAGGATGGTACGGTCGGTAATATTCACCAAAAAGCCATCCAGATCTATAACCGTTTGGGTAATGCCAAATTTTCTGCGGGTGATGGCCTGCATGCGGCTCTGCAGCTCTAAAAGCGAAAATGGTTTTGCCAGGTAATCATCTGCGCCAAGGTCAAGGCCCTTTACGCGGTCGGTAACTTCGGCGCGGGCAGTAAGGATAATACACGCTGCCTCGGGGTTTGCCTTTTTTGCCTCTCTTAGCAAATCAAGCCCTTCGTAATCCGGCAGGCCAAGGTCAAGCAGGATAAAATCATACAGGTTAACAGCGATTTTTTCTGACGCTGATGCGCCATCATAGCAAATTTCGCAGATGTAGTTATTCTTCACCAGGAAAAATTCCAGTTCGTGGGCAAGTGCCTTTTCGTCCTCAATGATCAATACATTCATCTAATAAAACACGTAATAAAAGGTGAAATTAAAAAACGATTCGCGGCGATTTTTTAAAACCCCTTCCACGTTTACCGGGATAGAATATTTATAGGAAGCCTCCAGCGTATAGTGCGGCATATTATAAGCCAGGGGTATTTTAAAGCTATAATTCAGCATATTAAATTTAGCATTTGCCCTGGCGCGGCGGCCATTTTCATTTACAACAGCAATGTTGTCAACTTCTAAGCGGGTATCATGGTCAACTGCGTATCGCTGCACAAAGTTTTGTGTGCCAAAAATGAGGTTAACGCTTGGGTTAACAGAAATAAAATCCTGATCGTTAAAAATATTAAAGCTGCTTTCGAAATATTTGGAGTTGCTGATGGTCGTAAAAACATCGTACGATTTGCCGAAAAGGTAATCAACCGTAGCGCTTGTTTTAAGGTATTTCCAATCAAAACTATTCTTCCAGTTAATATCGTTAGATGCGGATGATTTGATGATATTGGCTTCTTTGTTAAATATGAAGCGTGTATAACTTACCGTACCGGTGAATTTTTTAGAGAGGCGATAATAATAGCCGCCGCCAAGGTCTATCTCATCAACCAGGGGCTTGTAGCCCAATACTTTTACAGCCGAACCATATACAAAAAAACCGGGCTTTGTATTAATAATAAGATCGGTAGACATGAACGGGTATTTAATGGGGCCCGTACGGCCGAAAAAAAGCGCATCGCTGCCGTAGCTTATCCCTGCAGATACCGAGGTTTTACGCACAACGGTATCCGTATCTGCAACTGCATACCCGTCGCGGTATTTTACCATAAACGGCTTTACTGCAGCGGCATGTAATGCATTGCAAGTAATAATAAATAACAGGGCGCCAAAATATCTCATTAATGTAGCTGTAATATTAGTCGTTTCTCCTTGGTATTTCGGGTGGCCGTTCCAACCCTTCGGGCCTGCGCTGCCGTTTAGGTTTTGGTTTTGCCGGGTCAACAGTTTCTATCTTTTCGGGCTTCGGCTGTTTTTTGGCCTTGGCAACCTCCTTGATTTTCTTTTTGTCTTCTTCTGATTGCTTTTGTTTGCCTTTTGTTAAAGTTGTATCTTGTTGTAACGAATAAATTGTGTTAAATGATACAGTACTGTGAGCATGAAAAAGATTACTGTGAAAGCGTGCACTGCTTTTAGCGTATGACAAACGTGGTGCGAATATCAGTAAAAGTACAATATACAAAAACCACTTTATCATTTGAAGGGGAGAAACACTTTAATATTGCAAAGATACGCAGGCAACCGCGTATAGGTGTATTAAATTATTGTATGTAAAAATGCGCTAAACACACGGGGCTTTATCCCTGTTTATTTAGCGCGTTAAAGTATTGTATAATAGGTTTATGGTAAAGGTAAGCATTGGGCTTACATCATCACACTTATATTTTTTGATGTATATACACGTGCATGGTCATCAACAATGATGCACGCTATTTGGTTAAGCTTGTTTATTAAATATAAACCGGCGTTTACGCCCATGGCAATAATAGGGGTGGCCATGGCATCGGCAAGTTCGGCACCGGGTGTAATAACGCTTACGCTTTCAATTTTACTAACCGGAAAACCGTTCTCGGGGTTAATATCGGTTTTAGCTTTGATGTTATTGATACTGGTATATTTTTCTGTATTGTAAGATGTTGCAACCGCCATGTTGCTGATATTTACCGCAGCATAAGGCTGGTTGGCCTGTGAGGGATCGGCAGTGGCAATGGTCCAGGGGGTATTGTCGGGTTGCAGGCCCCAGGTAAGCAGGTCGCCACCGGCGTTAATAACACCGCTGCTAACGCCTTCCATTTGTAATATGTATTTTGCCCTGTCGGCGGCATAACCGCGGCTTATGGCGCCAAAACCTATACGCATACCTTTGTTTTTAAGAAATACGGTTTGTGCATCAAAGTTTAGCACAACATTGGTATAGTTGGTAAGGCTTATTTTCTTTTTTAACTTTTTAGCAGGGGCAACAGCAACAGGGGTATACATATCGTCGGCATCAGTATTCACCGTGTTGTAGGTAATATCAAATGAGCCATCAGTAAGGGACGATATTTGTATAGCCCTGTCAATTATCCTGAAGGTTTCTGCATCTACGCGTACCGGCTGCACGCCCGCATTACGGTTAATGGCATTTATAGAGCTGTCTTCATTAAACGTGCTTAATAATTTTTCAACCCGGTTTATTTCGCTAATAGCGCTATCAATACGTGCCAGCGCCCAAATATGGTCATTAGCTACTAAACTGATCTCGAACCTGTTGCCCATTAAACGAACCTCGCGGTTAAAAATGGTTGAAGTGCCTGTTAAATTTTTTACTGCCAGCATAAGTAATAGCGTTATAAACAGTTAAGTTGTTGTATTTACAATTACGTAACATAATATGTAAACGCAACTCCACAAACGCTAAAATAGTGGGGCATTATGAAATTGGCATGAAATGCGGGTTTCTATAAATGAAAAAAGCACCATATAGGTGCTTTCAATTTTATAATTATAATAATTTTTTAGGCTGCTGTACCTTCTTTTAACCTTTCGGCGTTCTCTGCAAATTGCAGTGCTTCCATAATTTCCTGCAAATCGCCGTTCATAACACCGGTTAAATTATAGATGGTTAACCCTATGCGGTGCTCGGTTAAGCGGCCTTGCGGATAGTTATAGGTACGCACTTTAGCGCTCCTGTCGCCGGTGGCAACCATGGTTTTACGCCTTTTAGAGGTTTCTTCCAGGTGCTTTTGCAGTTCCATTTCGTAAACACGCGAGCGTAATACGCCTAAAGCTTTATCATAGTTTTTTAACTGCGATTTTTGATCCTGGCACTGTGCCACTATACCTGTAGGGATGTGCGTTAAACGTACGGCAGAATAGGTGGTATTTACCGACTGGCCACCCGGACCAGATGCACAGAACAAGTCCTTGCGGATATCACTTACCTGTAAATCAATATCAAACTCATCAACCTCGGGCAGTACCACTACCGATGCAGCAGATGTATGCACACGGCCCTGGGTTTCGGTATCGGGCACACGCTGTACACGGTGCACGCCGCTTTCATATTTAAAGTTGCCGTAAGCATCCTCGGCGTTTACACTAAATACGATCTCTTTATAACCGCCGGCAGTACCTTCGGTGTAATCAACCAGTTCGGTTTTCCAGCCGCGGCGTTCGCAATAACGCATATACATACGGTAAAGGTCGCCTGCAAAAAGCGCGGCCTCATCACCACCTGTACCACCACGTATCTCGATCATGGCGTTTTTAGAATCCTCAGGGTCTTTTGGTATCAGCATCAAACGGATAACTTCTTCCATTTCATCCTGTTTTACCAGTAACTCATCTAATTCAGCCTTAGCCATCTCGCGAAATTCTTCATCTTTCTCGGTAGCTAAAATTTCTTTGTTGCTTTCAATGTTGCTCATAATGTTTTTGTAAACATTGTACTGATCAACAATTTTGGCAAGGTCTTTATATTCCTTGTTCATCTGGGCAAAACGCTTCATATCAGTCATGGCATCAGGACTGCTTAAGTCGCCTTCTACGGTTTTCCAGCGTTGAAATATTAATTCTAATTTCTCTAACATCTTCTTATTTGAAAATCAATTGCAGTGTTTAATAGGTACTGCAGCCCCGCTTTTCACGGCAAGCTTTTTGCCTGCCCGCTAATCAATCACACAAAGCTTTATGTTACAATCGGGTTTAGCGTTGTTATTGCAAGCAAAAAACATGCAAAAATACGCATTTATCGGCACATAATAAATTCAGCCAATTGTAAAGAGATTTTAGGAGGTAGGCAGGGTGCATACCAATCGTACCTACGGCACGAAAACTTAGGCATTAAACGGGATGCTACCGACCAGTTGCTCCTACGGAGCAAGGGGAATTATTCCAATCAATCGTACCCCGGCACAAAAATTAAGGGCTCAATGGATTGCTACCCGGCCAATTGTTCCTACGGGCAAGGGAAATATTCCAAACAATCGTACCCCGGCAAAAAATCACGTGCTCAATGGATTGCTACTACGACTATCGACCAATTGCGCTTACGGAGCAAGGGAAATATTCCAATCAATCGTACCTCGGCACAAAAAAGTAGGGGCTGAATGATTGCTACTACTACTACTACTACCGGCCGATTATTCCTACAGAAAAAGAAATATTCCAATCAACCGTGCCTACGGCACAAAAATCACGTGCTCAATGGATTGCTACTACGACTATCGACCGATTATTCCTACAGAAAAAGAAATATTCCAATCAACCGTACCTACGGCACAAAAATCACGTGCTCAATGGATTGCTACTACGACTATCGACCAATTGCGCTTACGGAGCAAGGGAAATATTCTAATCAATCGTGCCTCGGCAAAAAATCACGTGCTCAATGGATTGCTACTGCGACTATTGACCAATTGCTCCTACAGAAAAAGAAATATTCCAATCAATGGATTGCTACCGGCCAATTGCGCTTACGGAGCAAGGGAAACATTCCAATCATCGTACCTCGGCACAAAAAATTAGGGGCTGAATGGATTGCTACTACGACTACCGGCCAATTGCTCCTACGGGGCAAGGGAAATATTGTATTTTCTATAATGCTATTATTACCCCATCGGGGTTACAGGTAGGTAGAAATATAATAAGTAAGGTTTTTCGTGCCGTAGGTACGACTGATCGCAAATAATTCCAGCATGGTCGCAGTTTTAAATTCGAAATGATACTGTAATAACAAAACAAACGTTCTTTAATGCACCATGTGTAAAACCATTGTTGTATATTAACCGTAGTTACAGTATCTATCAATTTAAATAAACTTATTATGGGAGCACCAGAAATTATATTGATCATTATTGCCATTTTAGTGTTATTCGGCGGCAAAAAAATCCCCGAAATGATGAGAGGCCTTGGCAAGGGCATTAAAGATTTTAAAGCCGCGCAAGAACCGGAACCTATCCCGGTAGAGGTTAAAGAAACAAAGATCTAAAATAACTAATGGCTGCTGTAAAGGCGGCCATTTTTATTAGCAACCTGGTCGAAGCTTTTAGCTTCGTCCTAAAATGAGTTAAGCTTTCGCCGTTGTTGGTGTTGTCACCAACAACCTTTAGACAGGTAGTAAGCAAGCATGGCGGCTTGTTGGTGACAACACCAACAAGGGCGGAAAGGCGGCCATTTTTGTTTACTATACCTATGCAACCTGGTCGAAGCTTTTAGCTTCGTCCTAAAATGAGTTAAGCTTTCGCCGTTGTTGGTGTTGTCACCAACAACCTTTAGACAGATAGTAAGCAAGCATGGCGGCTTGTTGGTTACAACACCAACAAGGGCGGAATCTTGAATTTCAAAATCTGACATTACTTCATCATTCAAAATTCGATGTTCGTTATTTCCTATCCCTTTTCAAACCACTTCAATTCCAAATTATCCCCATCAAAAACCGCATAGGTATTATAATTCACCCATTCGCCAAGGTTTACATAGCGGCTGTTATCGGGCAAGGCAATATCCAAAGGCAGGTGCCTGTGGCCAAAAACAAAATAATCGAAGTGCCGGCTTTTAAGTACTTCAAGCGAATACGCCTCCAGCCATTCCTGTTGATGCTGTATTTTTTCGGTATCCTGTTTACCGGCTATCCGGCTTTGGTGCGACCACGCATTGGCAATACCCACGCCCAAATTGGGGTGCAGCCTGGCAAAAAGCCACTGGCATACCTTACTGCGGAAAAACTTTTTCAGGAATTTATAAAACTGATCGCCGGGGCCAAGTCCGTCGCCGTGGTGCAGGTAGAATTTTTTGCCGCCACGCTCCATCTCCAGTTCGTTGGTGATGATGGTAGCGCCAAGTTCCTGTACAAAGTAATCAAACATCCACATATCGTGGTTGCCCTTAAACAGGTATAGCTTTACGCCTGCATCAGTTAGCTGTGCAAGTTTACCTAAAAAGCGGATGTACCCTTTAGGCACCACCGTTTTGTATTCAAACCAAAAATCAAATACATCGCCCATCAAAAAAAGCTCGGCAACATCATCTTTGATCATATCCAACCAGCGGATAATACGGTCTTCCCGTTCGCGCGACGAAGCGTACCCAGCGGCACCCAAATGAAAATCAGAAGCGAAATATAAATTTTTACCGGTTGGCATATATTTTCAAAAGTACGGGAATAAATGGCAGCTGGCAAATAGGTTTGTTTACGCAAGCACTAAACAATTATGTCAGTCTGAGCCTGTCGAAGACCTGGACGTCATACAATGTCTGCGAATGGTTCGACAAGCTCACCATGACATAGCCCGGGTTGTAAGGATTAGGAAAGGTCGGTAACATGCCTATCGGATACGCGAAGTATCGCGTCTCTACGGGTACAGTAATGTAGAGACGCGATACTTCGCGTCTTTAACCGCCCTGTTAAACCTAGATGCATATTTTAATATTTGTCAATTACAAACTCGCGTTCTCCTGCGGGATAAACTGCAGGCGTTTAGCAAAATAAATATCCCAGCTGTGTTGTTGCTGCCGGTTGGTCATGTGCTCGGTATCCTCGTCGTAATCCTGGTTTAGCTGTTTGTATTTGGCATCAATACGGTTAAATATAGCCATTGCTTCGGCATTGTAGTTATACGTGAAACGGGTACGCTCAATAGCCCTTAAAACTTCCTGCTGCTCTAAATAGGCAATGGTATAATGCCCCTGCTCGTGTTTTAAAACTTCGGCTAACTGATCGGCGCCGGTAATGCGAGATCTATCCATCCACGATTTATAGTTGTTCATGTACAGGCGCACATTGGCATGCAAAATATAATTACCATCGTTACGGCTGGCCTGGTATGTAAAATTGATAGTGCAATTGGTGTATGCAATAACCCCGCGCCCGTTTACCCGCGGCGCCCCCTGGAAATCATTAACCGTTAACATACGGTGCGGTTGCGCCAAAGCAGGGTTTAACGCAAAGCATAGCAGTGCACAGGCGCAAAAAACGCGTAAGTATTTTAATATCATGTAGCCAACTTGTAAAGTGAAACTTTACTTTTTGACTGCCTCGCTATGTAAATGGTTTAAAGCCATCATTTCTTTCATGGTGTGCTGCATGCCCTCGGTAGAGCCATCCAGGAAAATAACGTTGCCTTTTGAGTTTTCGGCGAAGTGTTTGATAGATTCTGTCCACATGGTGAAAAGGATAACTGAGGTATCCATATTGGCACCCTGCATCTCTTTGGCGGCAACCGTCATACCCTTGGCCACTTCCTCGCGGAATAAGGCGATACCCTGGCCACGCAACTGTGCAGCCTGGCGCTCGGCCTCGGCAGAGATTTTTATCGCATTACCCTCAGCTTCGGCAGCTTTGGTTTTGGTGATCAGCAGGGCCTGGCCTTCGTTCTCGGCAGCAGCCTTAAGGTTGTTTGATGCCACCACCTGGCTCATCGATTTCATGATGATATCATCAAAGGTAATATCGTTCAGTTGCAGATCCTGCAGGTGATAGCCCCAGCCTTCCAGTATAGTGTCCAGTTGTTCTTTTACGTGTTCCACAATGTCGCGGCGAAGTATCAATACTTCACTTTGGCGTTTGGTGGCTACAAAGGCGCGGATAGAGCCTTCAACGGTGCGGATAAGCGCCTGCATCAGGTTACGCTCATCAACAAACTTAAAGGCTACGTTTTTAATGCTTTCTTCCTGCTGATCTAATACCGAATACAACAGCATGGCCTTGAAGTAAACATTGGCCTGGTCAAAAGTTACAGCCTGGAACTCCAGTTCAACAGAGCGGTTCTGGATAGATATTTTTGAGTAGATCTGCTCTACCAGCGGTATTTTAAAGTTTAAGCCCGGCGTAAGTATGCGGCGATATTTACCAAATATGGTGACTACGGCAATGGTACCCTGTTTAACGGCTACAAAGGATGATAG
>NZ_JBAZRC010000005.1:0-72756 GCF_041663085.1 Mucilaginibacter sp. | reverse complement strand
TAATGATCTAAGGAAGTGCGTTTTTTTCGTCCCGTGTATGATCGCTATCATTTCCCGACATGATCGCAATCATTATGTTATCAGTAGGGCATAATGATGATCAGCAAAAGCTGTCATCAGGCTCATTGGCACCATATAGATAGCCTTCTTTTTTTGAATGAACAGGGTTGATAACTGATAAAGGTGAATATTGCGAAACCGGACGGTCCCCCGCTGATCTGCGTCATTTTTTGTTGCTTCACGAACCCTTATCTTTAGCTTATGGCCATCCCGCTTACTTAATTCGGGCACGGTTGAATGGCACCGTTAAGTATAAAGCAGTAATTTATGAATAGGCACACAGCGGTAAAATATTTTAATAAACAATGGAAGGTTATGAATACCCGTCTGAAGTCCTATTTAAAAAAGGGGGATCAGGAAGACTTGCACCAATTCCGGGTACAGGTAAAAAAAATAGAGGCCTTTTTGATCCTGTCAGGGATGGCTGCCCATCCGGCTAAACTTCAGCAACTTTTTAAACCTGTAAAAAAAATATTTAAAATGGCTGGAGTACTGCGTAATTCCTTTATCAAAAATGAATTAACACATCGGCAGCAGTCCGGTAATAAAGAGGGGCGGAACTTTCGCCAGTACGCCGGGGAAAAATTGCAGAAAATAAAAAAGGCGCGTCGTATACTCAAACAAATAATAAAACCTGTTCCCCCAAAAAATGTCCGTTGGTTTTATAAAAATGAGCTGAAGGAAATAACCAGCGCTTTTGCGCTATCGCCATCGGCCAGGCAATTGCATGAATGCCGCAAGCGTATCAAAGTACTGCTTTATAATGAACAACTGGTTCATGAAGTACTCACCATTGGGGTAAATACCAGCTATCTGGATGAGGTACAGGAGGCGATAGGTAATTGGCATGATCAGTTATTGGCTCACCAAAGCGAGTGTCATAATGGCCAAACTGAAGACGGCTATCCCGGGCAAAAAGAATTTATCGCAACGCTTACCGATAAGTTTTGCCAGCGGGCTACCGTTCAAAAGTAACTACCTTGGTTACCCTCGGGTTTAACCTGGCTGCAATACGCTGGTAGAACCAGTATTTAGCCAATTCAGCGCAAAATATATATCCCGTCAGGATCAGCAGTATCCAGCCGTAATAAGCCGTGGGCAACCGGGTGAAGCCAAACCATGTGGTAAAAGGGGTAAGCGGAAGTATCAGCACCAGTAGTAACACCAGCAGGGTAGCTGCACTCAAGTAACGCCCGGGCAGGCTTTTGAAAAAGGGGAGCCGGGTACGAACTACTAATACCACCAGCGTGGCAGAAATGACCGATTCAACCAGCCAGCCGGTTTGAAACATCTTTTCATCCGCGTGGAAAATCAATAGTAGCAGGCCGAAGGTGAGGTAATCAAATACCGAACTTAGCAAACCAAAGATGAGCATGAAACGTTTTATAAAATTCAAGTCCCAGCGCTGTGGTGACCGGATGTCAGACTCGTCGACACGGTCGGTGGCAATGGCCATTTCCGGCAGGTCGGTCAGCAGGTTGGTCAATAGTATTTGCTTGGGTAACATCGGCAGGAACGGGAGGAATAGCGATGCACCTGCCATGCTAAACATATTACCGAAATTAGCACTGGTTGCCATAAATATATACTTCATGGTATTGGCAAACGTCTTCCGGCCCTCTACAATTCCGGCTGTTAATATACTTAGATCCGGGTTCAGTAAAACTATATCCGCAGCCTCTTTGGCCACATCAACTGCGGTATTTACAGAAATACCTACATCGGCAATATGAAGTGCGGGTGCGTCGTTTATCCCGTCGCCCATAAAACCCACCACATGGCCGGCTTTTTTCAGTGCCGAAATTATGCGTTCTTTTTGATTGGGCTCTACTTCAGCAAAAATATGTGTCAGCGGAGCCTGGTGGATAAGCGCGGCATCGCTCATTTTTTGTAAACCGGGCCCTGTAAGGATTCGGGGATTTTTCATGCCGAGCGCCAAGGCAAGGCTTTTTGCAACCAGCGCATTATCGCCGGTAATGATCTTGAGCCGTACACCCAGGTCATTCATTTTTGAGATCGTTTCGGCCACATTCGCTTTTGGTGGGTCGAATAGTGTAATAAAGCCCAAAAAGGTCATCTCCCTTTCATCTTCTCGCGTAAAGTCTATATCAGAACTACCGTTTTTGTAAGCTACTCCTAATGTTCTGAATCCTGCCCCGCTCAATTCCTCATAACGTTTTAGGATACTGTTTTTACCAGATGATATAGGAGCCAGTTTTCCATCAGCAGTCTCTAACTGGCTACAAACCTCCAATACACTATTTAGGGCACCCTTAGTAATGGCCAAATTTGTTTGGTCGTTTTTTACCTGTATGGTCAGCCTTTTGCGGATAAAATCATAAGGTATTTCGGTTTGAACCAGGTAAGTGTTTGCCCCGCCCTTATAAGCGGCACAAATAGCCGCATCTATAGGGTTATGAAAACCCTGTTGCATGGAGGCATTCAGCCAACTGTAAAGCAACACCTTGTCATTATGGTATCCGGATGTGTCCAGCGTGTCCTTTAGCATTACTTTACCCTCGGTGATCGTCCCGGTTTTATCTGAACACAGGATATCCATACTTCCGAAGTTTTCTATCGCCGACAATCGCTTTACGATCACCTTTTGTTTAGCCATGCGCCGGGCACCGGTAGCTAAATTTACACTGATAATGGCTGGTAACAGTTGCGGAGTTAAACCTACTGATAGCGCAAGGGAAAACAGGAGCGAATCCAGTACAGGTTTATGCAGGAATACATTGATCGCGAAAATGATGATCACCAGCAGCAGGGTGATCTCCATTAGCAGGTAGCCAAATCGGCGGATACCCCTTTCAAATTCGGTCGAGGGCAAAGCAGATTGCAAATCGGCAGATATTTTGCCAAACTCTGTGGCGGCGCCGGTTTTGATGATCAATGCTGTAGCCTTTCCGCTAATTACATGAGACCCCATCAGCAAAGTATTGCTTCGGTTGGCTAATGAAGTGTCCAACGGCAGTACGCCGGCGTTTTTTTCTACAGGGTAGGTTTCCCCGGTAAACGTTGCTTCATCAGTAAACAGTTGTTGCGAGGTTAATATCAGGCTGTCTCCAGGTATGATGTCACCGGCTGTAAGGATCACAATATCCCCCGGAACCGCTTCTTCAGCCGGGATGGTTTTTTTTGCGCCGTCTCGTAATACATCGCAATGCAGGCGAACCAGTTTTAGCAATGCCGAAACAGCATTGGCTGCACCTCTTTCTTGCCAGAAACCCAGGCAACTGCTGATTAGCACGATGATCAGGATAATGACCGTATCGGCTACATCGCCCAACCCGGCCGACAATAATGCCGCCATTATCAACAATAAGGTAACCGGGCTTTTGAACTGCGAAAAGAATAGCCTGTAGGCAGAATTTACGGTATTTTTTCGTATCGTGTTCCGGCCATATTTTGCAAGCCTCGAACGAGCCTCTCCTGCGCTAAGGCCCTGATTACTAAAGTTTAACCGGGTAAATACTTCTGCCGGGGTTAATTGATGAAAACTGTCAATGATTATTGTTTTGGTTTCTTTGGGGTTAAGCATCTTATCAACCCGGAAAAATCAGCAAGGGGGCATGAATATGTGACGGAAGGGTGCTGTTGATAGCAGGCCCTACAAGTTCGTTATAGTGATATCGGCTTTTGGTCATCACCAGCAGGTCGTTGTGCATGCCGTTGGTTAGCACATCGGCAGCCTTAATCAAATTGGTTTCCCTGGTATAGTTAAAGCCCAACTGTTGATACTTAACCTTCCGGCGTACTTGTTCATCGAATAGCTGATGCGCGTATGCTTCATCTATATGTACCATACCATGTTTTGTAAGATGCACAACAGAAAGATCGGCCCGGCATACAGCAGCGAGATTGGCCAGGTAGCGTACGATATGCGTTTGGCAATAACGCAGGTCGGCGAGGTAAGCTATTCGTTCCATATCTTTTAATGACCAGTTCTCCGGGATCAGCAATAGCGGGCAATATATGTGGTTCAATAGGATGCCCAGGTTCAAACTGGTGGGGGTAGGGCATTCAGGAACACCCTTAATAATCATTCGCACACCTTCTTTATTTATCAGTTGTGCGGCTTGCTTCGCGTTCATGCCCAAAATGTCAATTTCGCAGGTAGTGTTTGCGTTTGATTCAGGGAAGGCGGGGCTGGTATCGGGTAACCCTGTAAGCTGGCTGTCGGTATTACCGGCAATTACTTTTTCTCTTCGGACCTGTGCCGGTAGAAAGGTATGGGCCAGAAGGAGCTGTGCATCCATCTTACCGGCGAGTGAAATTGCGAATGTTAAGGCTTTAAAGTTACCGGGAGAATCATCTTGGATGAAAAGGATCTTTTCCATATTGGGATCGGTTTTGATGTACTGTAAAGTTGGGTTTTACGAGTTGCATAATACCTGATCGCCGTCACAAAAGCAGTTGTTTGTAATCAATTCCACGCTATATATATTTACAAAAACTATCTATTTGTTATCTGGGGGGATGATCTAAAGAAAACAGATGCATATATCAAATATTGGGGCTATAAATTTTAGTGTAATATTCATCTGCCATCCGCCCCGATTCAAATGCAGGCACTACATCCATAGCGGCCTTTTTTAATATTGTAAGCCATTGCACCGGGTTATTGTAGTACATAGGTAGTACGTCATTTTCCAGTGCATCCATCAGGTTTTTATTTTCATGCAGATCTTTTTCGACATCTGAAAGAGAATCCAGCCCAGGCTGTATCAAAAAGCAATTTTCGCGATCACGGGCAAATTCCGGTACCCAACCATCCGGCATAGATAAGTTGATGCTGCCATTCATAGCAGCCGTCATGCCACTTGTTCCCGAGGCTTCATGGTAAAGCCGCGGGTTATTTAGCCAAACATCCGAGCCTTTTTTAAGCAGGGCTGATAGCGCCAGTTCGTACCCTGTTAGCACAGCGCAACGGGCCAGTGGTTTTGCCCGGGTGATGATTTGGTTGAACTGGCCAATAGCTTCCATGTCTTCCGGGTAGGGTTTGCCTGCCCAGATCAGTTGTACCGGGTAATCGGCATGGTTTAGTAAACTGATAAATCTTCCCCAGTCGTCCATGATCAGGTCGGCCCTTTTATATCCGGCAAAGCGCCTGGCCCAAACAATGGTCAGTATGTTCTCATCAAAAAGTTTACCACATTGGTCGGCCACTACTTTAAACAGATCATGTTTCATTTCTTTTTTTCTGGCGATGATTGCTCCGTCATCATTGCTTGAAATAGCGGCTTCCAGGGCGGCATCTTTCCAATAAGCTTTATTTTGGGCGTTAGTAATAGAGGTGATCTCACAGATGCCGGGATTGTTGCCCCACATGTGCCGGGCCACGCCGCCGTGAAGTTTTGAAACGCCATTGGCCCTACCCGAAAATTTGAGCGCTGCAAGGGTATAGTTGAATTGATCTCCATACAGACCGAGCATGGATTTTACCTCAGCCTCTTGCAAATGATAAAAAAAGGACATTTGTTTGAGTAAATCATAGCTATGCGCTTCATTTCCGGCCATTTCCGGGGTATGGGTGGTGAAAACAACCCGCTTTTTCACCTCTTCAAGGCTTTTGTATTTTGAAAGTAGGTAAAAATTCAATGATACGGAATGGCCTTCATTCATGTGATAGATATCGGGTGCTAGGCCCAAAATATCCAACAACTTAGCGCCTCCGATGCCAAGGACAATAGTTTGTGCGATGCGTGTTGACTCATTCGGGTCATACAAGCAATGAGTGATGGAGCGGGACAGTTCGTCATTTTCCGCAATATCTGTACTCAGTAAAAATAATGGGGCTGTGCCAAAAGTATCTGGACGGAGCAGGTAAGCTTTAACATGTACGGGGGCGTCATGAACGGCAACTGTAAAAATTATGCCGGTATCCTGTAAAAACGTATAGTTTTTTTCGATCAGTTCAGTTTTCATCAAAGCATTTCTGTCCCTAACCTGGTCGTAATAACCATATTTCCATAAAATACCGATGCCGAGCAAGTTTTGTTTAAGTTGATAAGCGCTCCGCAAGTGCGAACCGGATAAAAAACCTAACCCGCCGCTATAGATCTTTAATGATTGATCTATCGCAAACTCCATAGAGAAATAAGCGACCGAAGTTTTATACTTAGCATCCGGCTCATAGCCAAAAAACTCATTTGCTGTAAGCATGCTTTAATTTTTAATCCGATAAGGTATCCATTTAAAACTATGGTCATTGATCATTCGCTGTTCAACCAACTGTATGTTTGCATCTATCAGGTTAATATGAAGGTCTTCATAATGGTCTATACGGTACTGTAATAATGCCGTAGTGCCTCCCAGCCCCATATCTATCAGGCCTTTTATATATAAAAGTGCGCCTGCTTTAGCTTTTTCCATTGCTTTTATCAAATTGGTAGTGCTGTAATAATCTTCGCTACCAGGCCTCAATGTATAAACTGCAGATGCTGTAATGCTTGGGCGGTGTTTTAATGGCTTAAAATCATTTGCGCTTACCGTAATAATGTTAGTGTCAGCTTTTTTGACATAATAGCTACGGTAGTAGTTGTATCTTTCCGGAATGTTGGTGTCCAGTTCGATGGTCTCTATTTCCAGGTCTATTGTTTCCATTTCCAGTTGAGTATTTCTGGCATATCCTTGCCGTTAATGTTGATATAATGTTTATGCTCGATCAGTTTATCCTGTAATAGTTGTTTCAGGTAAACGCCCTTGCTTCCGGTTTGGGGTAATCTATCTATTACGTCCATCACCAGATGGAAGCGGTCCATTTCGTTTAGCACGGTCATGTCGAAAGATGTGGTGATGGTACCTTCTTCCTTATAGCCGCGCACATGCATGCCTGTATTATTTGCCCTGTTATAAGTTAGGCGGTGTACCAGCCATGGGTAGCCATGGAAAGCAAATATCACCGGCTTATCGGTAGTAAACAGTTCATTATAGTCCTTATCGTTTAGCCCGTGGGTGTGCTCGGTGCTCTTTTGCAACTTAAACAGATCTACCACATTGATGACACGCACCCTGATATCGGGTAAATGTTCACGGATAATGGAAACCGCTGCTAAGGTTTCTAACGTTGGTACGTCGCCGCAGCAGGCCATCACCACATCCGCTTCCGCATCCTGGTCATTACTGGCAAATTTCCAAATGCCGATGCCGCGGGTGCAATGCGCCACAGCTTCATCCATATTGAGCCATTGCGGTGCCGGGTGTTTGCCGGCAACAATTACATTCACATAATGATAGCTGCGCAGGCAATGATCCATTACAGACAACAGGCAATTGGCATCGGGTGGTAAGTAAACGCGTACAATAGTTGCCTTTTTATTTACCACATGATCTATAAAACCAGGGTCCTGGTGCGTAAAGCCGTTGTGGTCCTGTCGCCATACGGTAGAAGTAAGCAATATATTCAGTGATGCAATTCGCCTGCGCCAGGATATTTCTGAAGTGGTTTTTAACCATTTAGCATGTTGGTTAAACATAGAGTCTACAATATGAATAAAGGCTTCATAGCAGTTAAACAAGCCATGTCTGCCGGTTAGCAAGTAGCCTTCCAGCCATCCTTCGCACTGGTGTTCGCTCAGCATTTCCATTACGCTGCCGTCAGCAGCAAGAAACTCATCATGCTCTGCTATTGGAGCATCCCATTGGCGATTTGTAGTTTCAAACACCGCATCTAGCCTGTTGGATACGGTTTCATCCGGGCCGAAGATGCGGAAATTGCGTTTATCCTGATTTTCTTTTATCACATCCCGCAAAAAGCGGCCGCTAACATAGGTGTCGCCTTCGCCATCCGCGCCCGGGCTCTCAACTGTTACCGCATAGTTCCTGAAATCGGGCAGGCGCAGGTTGCGTAGTAAATTGCCGCCATTGGTATGTGGGTTGGCACCCATGCGCTTTTCGCCTTCGGGTGCCAGTGCTTGCAGTTCGGCAATTAGCTTTCCGTTTTCGTCAAAAAGTTCTTCCGGCCTGTAACTTTTCATCCAGCTTTCCAGCATTTGTAAATGTTCGGCCGGTGCTGATGCTGAAACGGACAGCGGGATCTGATGAGATCTAAAATTACCCTCTATCTTGTAGCCATCAACCTCTTTAGGGCCGGTCCAGCCTTTTGGCGAGCGTAGGATGATCATTGGCCAGCGTGGGCGGCATCCGTTTGGATGCCTTGCATCATACTTTACCTGTTTTATACGGTCTACCGCGTAATCCAGGGCAGCGGCCATATCCCGGTGCATTTGCTCCGGTTCATCACCCTCAACAAAGATGGGGTTCCAGCCATAGCCACGAAACAGCTGTTCCAGTTCTTCATGGCTGATACGGGCAAGGACGGTAGGGTTAGAGATCTTATAACCATTCAGGTGTAAGATTGGCAGTACGGTTCCATCTGTTAGCGGGTTCAAAAACTTATTGGAATGCCATGCGGTAGCTAAAGGGCCGGTTTCGGCCTCGCCATCGCCTACTACGCAAGCCACAATAAGATCGGGGTTATCCATTACCGCACCAAAAGAATGACTTAGCGAATAGCCCAGTTCGCCGCCCTCGTGGATAGATCCCGGTGTTTGTGGCGAAGCATGGCTGGATATACCCCCGGGGTAAGAAAACTGTGTAAATAGTTTACGCAGCCCGTCTTCATCCTGAGTGATGTTGGGGTAAACCTCGGTATAAGTACCTTCCAGGTAAGTGCCCGCTACAACAGCCGGGCCACCATGCCCCGGCCCTGAAACATATATCATGTTGAGATCATATTGTTTAATGATGCGGTTTAAATGCGTATAGATAAAGTTTTGCCCGGGCGTTGTGCCCCAGTGGCCCAGTAGCATATTTTTAACGTGCTCCAGTTTTAACGGCTCCTTCAACAATGGGTTATGCCTTAAGTAAAGCTGGCCCACAGATAGGTAATTGGCGGCACGCCAGTAAGCATTCATTTTTTGCAGAAGCTCATATGGCAATGTTTCGGCTGTGCTGTTCATCAATTCTTTTTCCATTACTATTGTTTATTTAAACTGTTTAAAAGATCGCGGGTTATCATGGCCATCATTAACTCCTCGTTGGTTTTAATAACACGGACAGTTACGCGGCTTGTAATTTTTGATATGATAGTTTCGTTTTTTGCATTCTTCTGCCCGTCAAGGTCTATGCCCATGAAATCCAGGCCGAGGCAAATGCGTGCTCGTATGGTAGCCGAGTTCTCCCCGATGCCTCCTGTAAATACGAGCATATCCAACCCTTGTAAAGCGGCGGCAAGCGAACCAATGTGCTTTTTGGCGCTGTAGCAAAATACTTTTAGTGCTGTTTCGGCACTTTTGTCATCAGGTTCGGCCTTAAGTAGTTCCTGTACATCACTGTTACCCGCTATTGCCTTTAAGCCCGAATGTTTACTTAGCAGGTCATCCAGTTCCTCAGGGTTCATGTGATATTGTTTTAACAAGAACAACAAGACTCCGGGATCCAGATCGCCTGAGCGTGTTGCCATTACGAGGCCGCCAATAGGGCTGATGCCCATTGTAGTATCTACACTTATTCCCTTTTTTACCGCAGCCATGCTTGATCCATTGCCTAAATGGCAAATAATTATCTTTTGTTCATCTATAGGTAAATGTTGCGCTGCAAGTTGCTGCATAATAAACCCATAAGAAAGGCCATGAAAACCATATTTAAATAAGCCTTTTTTTAGGTATTGCGGGGGCAGGGGATAGTTTTTGGCAAAGTCGGGCATATGCCGGTGGAAGGCTGTGTCAAAACAGGCGACTGGCGTGGCTTCCGGATAAGCACTACCAAAGGTTTTTATGGTATTGAGTTCGTCTGGTAAATGATTAGGTGCCAGGTAAATATATTGCTGCAAGTCATCCAGTAGTTCGGGTGTGATAATTTCGGGTTGGCGGTGCTTAGGGCCGCCCTGAACCAGGCGGTGACCAATAGCCTGTATATTATAGTGGGGATTATTAGTTTTTAACCAATTGATAAACTCGGTGGCTGAAGCTTTAAAGTCCGGAAAATGCCCGGTTTTGCTGTTAAGTAACCGGCCGGCATGGTCGTCGATCTTCAACGCTGCATTTTCCTGACCGATCCGGTCAACCTGTCCGCTTAATTTCAGTGTGCACGTGGCTGCTTTGTATAAACTGAATTTCAGACTGGAAGAGCCGCAATTGATACATAAGGTATAATTTTCTATAAAGTTGGCCATGCTCACTCCAATGATTTATTAAAAGTAATTCTGTATTGCGGTAAAGGTAGAACAGGCGCAGGTTGCTTAAAATGATGAGCCCCGGTTAAAAAAATGATGACGGTCATAAACCGGATACTAACTCAATACATATAATGCTCAATTATAGAAGCCTTTAACCCGTAAATTGTTTCATAGTGCCAAAGGAGATAATTCGTACATCTATTAAACAAAAATATGAGGAGCATCACCATTTAGGCTGCCGCAAGTCATTCCTGTTGGTAGGGGCATATCATAATATTGCGTTATGAAAAATTACGTCAATATTAAACATATCAAAAACCTGAACAATGATGGTTTAAGGGGTATTGCATTTTACAAACAAGAGCTTGATATATTGCAGGAAAGACTGCAAGAGATAGCCGGCGACAATACTGCCCGCGAGGTACAGGAAAAGGTAGACCATTTTCAGAACCAGTTGCTGATCCACGAGAACTACCTTAATGAACTAAAACATGACATCCATGCCAATGACGAGGCCATAGAGGCTGAATTGTTGATAACAGGTGCCCTCATTTCTGAAAATGTTGCCGCCGAACATACCCGTATACATGAGCGTTACCTGAACGAAGAGAAAATATTTAATGAACTGCGCCACGAATTCAATCGTTTTGCAGCGGATTGGATGTAAAATAAAGTTATGAACTTTAAAAGGTACAAAAAACATTATCAGTTAAGCGGAAATTCATATAGTCATGACTTAGGCTATCTGTCAAATAAAATTAACACTGTGAGTAGCAGGATTTATAAGTTCTACTAATAATGCAATGGCAAATGTTCATAACAGCAATCAATAAAATCAATTTAAATCAAGCAACCTGTTTCTAACCAACAGGCACGCCCCAATTATTCCGGCTTTTTCACCCAGTTTTGATATTTTTAATTGTGTATCATTATTTACGAGGCTAAGGGAATACTTGTTGATAGCACTCTTGATAGGGAGGCGAATATAATCGCCTGTGGAGGCAAGGCTACCGCCCAGGATCACCAGTTCGGGATTGAAAATATTGATTAAAAGCGCGATACCCCGACCCAATTTTTCGCCAATTTGAGCAATAAGGTCAATAGATAAAAAATCGTCGTTTTTGGCTCCCTCAATAATATCTTCTAAACGAATGGTGGACGATGTGTGGTTTTGTTGTGTTATGGTAGTGGATGAACCAGATTCGATGCTTTCTTTGAATAGCTTGGTAAGTGCCCAGCCCGAAGCTTCAGTTTCCAGACAGCCCTTCTTCCCACAATGGCAAATTATCTCATTGTTAAATAAAGGTATATGCCCAAATTCGCCTGCAAACCCCGATTTTCCGTAATAAAGCTGGCTGTTAATCATTACACCCATGCCTAAGCCATGATCCAGGTTTAAAAAGATAACGTTTTTTTCACCGTTAACCACGCCTGCGTTAAACTCGCCATAAGCCATCGCCCTCGAATCATTTTCTAAAAAGGTTTTTAAGCCAATTTCTGATTCTATTATTTTACTTAAGGGCTCTTCATTAAAATGGAAAAAGCTATAACTGTAACCCGTAGCGCAGTTTACACGGCCGGTAAGGTTTAAGCCAAGCCCCAGTATTTTATTTACAGGAATTGCCGATTCTTTTATAAATGTTTTGATGAGTTTACATAACGATTTAAGCGATTCCTGGTTGTTGTTTAGTTCGTAAGGGATATTTTCTGAAATTTTAACCAGGTTTTTTTGCAGGTTCATTAACCCCAGGTTTATATGGCTTTGCTTAACATCAACCCCCAGGAAAAAACCCGATTCGGGTATCAGCCCATAAGTATGTGGCCGCCTTCCACCTTTAGACCCCAATTTGCCATGGTCTTTCAATAGCCCGTCTGCAATCAGATCTGTAATAATGTGGGTTACTTTCGGTACACTTAAATTAAACTCCTTACTTAATTCAGGAATAGTGCAAACCCCGTTATTGGCAAGATACGATATGATTGATTTTTTAAGATAAACATTTTTATAGGCAACGCCTGTAATAGTTTCGTCGTTGATTTCTTTAAAAAAGGTCATTTGTAAAAGTGGAAAAAATATATGAAAGTTAACACTTACGAAAAAAATTAACAAATGCGATTCATTAACTATACGGTCAAATACAATTAATTGGATATATAAATTTACTCAAACTGAATATATCCGAACACGTTAATTCTCCCATATTATAAGTTTTGTAAAATTATATTAAATATAGTTATACATTATAAAAAAAATTATTTTCTTTTTGATTTTTAAAATTAAAAATTAGTTTTGTGATAGCCATAAGGTGAAAACTTTATTTGAACTTGTTAATAGTTAAACATTAATTCATGGATAGAAGACAGTTTATAAAAAGTAGCGGCCTCACGGCTGCTTCTTTGGCGTTTTTAAATCAAACGTTTGCAGCATCGCCTGGAGGGTTTAAGCGTAATCCTAATATAAAGGCAATTTCTGGATCGTGGTTTGAATTTGCTCATGGATCTGATGCCGAGGGTAAATACTGGAATCCGGCCTTACCTAATTTTACCGAAGCGCAATGGAGGGCAAAAGTGCTGGAAATGAGCGAAGCCGGGATGGAGTACCTTGTGCTCATGTCTGTTGCCAATAATGGGAAAACTTTTTATCCTTCGGCTTTACAGCCCAGGTATGAGTATGCTTGTACCGACCCGCTTGAAGCTGTTTTATCAGCAGCAGACGAATGCGGGGTTAAATTTTTTGTAAGTAACGACTTCTGGACCGACTGGACAGAAACAGGCAAAATGATGTCTGACCCTGCTTTGGCGCGTCTTCGTGAAAAAGGCATGGAAGAAATAGCCGGCAAGTATGCTCATCATAAAAGTTTTTATGGTTGGTATTATCCCAACGAGTCGGGTTTTTGGCATACGGTTGATGATACAACTATTAAATATGTAAACGAATGCAACCGGGTAGCTAAAAAGTTAACACCCCGTTCAGTTAATCTTATTGCTCCTTATGGTACAAAATCTGTCCGTTTTGACGATAAGTATGTAAGCCAGCTTGATAAGCTTGATATTGATATAGTAGCTTACCAGGATGAGATAGGTGTTAAAAAAACAAGGGTAGGTACTGCAGGTAAATATTACGAAACCCTTTATAAATCGCACCAAAAGGCGGGCCGGTCAAGGCTTTGGGCTGATATGGAAATATTTGAGTTTGAAGGAGAGGTTTATAATAGTGCGTTAGTACCGGCCGGTTTCGACAGGGTTTTAAAACAAATGGAAGATATCTCGCCGTTTGTTGAGCATATTTTAATTTACCAGTACATGGGGTTGATGAATAAGCCTGGTTCGATAGCTGCTGCAGGTCACCCTGATTCTGAAAAATTATATAGGAATTATATGGACTGGCTTAAAGTACAGCAATAAATTAATTAGCTAAATCTAACGATCACCAAATCCCATAATGAAAAAAATATTCCCTGTCATAATTTTAATGCTTGGTTTTGTATTAAATATAAGTGCGCAAAAACATAGTTTAAACTACAGAATTAAGCAGGATTTTTCGCCTGCTAATGATATTGTAGGTATTAAATTTGATAGTAAGGGCGCAATGTGGGTGGCCACATCATATGGTTTGTATAAAAAGGAGCAAAATGAATGGCTGCTTAGTGGTGCCGCTAATATTTATATGCAGTCTTTTTTTATTGACAAGCACGATAAGATATGGACAGCGCTATGGGGCGGGGGAGTGCATGCAAGTGTGGACGGGAAAAAATGGGAATCAATTAAAGCAGCCGCGCCCTCAGGTTCAGCTAATGTAGTAACTGCCGATAATAAAGGTGAAATATGGGTAGGGGATTTTAGCGCGGGCGTTTTAAGATCGGGTAAAGATGGATGGATTAATTATAAGGCGGGCAATGTTGCGCTTGGTGATAATTCTATCCTTGCTATTTTGCCCGATAATAAAAACAGGATGTGGTTTGGGAGCTATCATGGGCTTAGTTTGTTTGATGATAAGTTATGGCGTTTATATAACAAGGCAAATAGCAAGCTGCCTGATAATAATGTGTATGCCTTATTGGCTGATGATAAAGGTGATATATGGATAGGTACCTGTAGCGGCCTTGCGCGGCTTAGCGGTAATACGTGGATAGTTTATAATGTAGAAAATTCCGGTTTGTCATCAGATTTGATCCTCTCGTTAGGTGTTGATGCAAAGGGTAATATTTGGGCGGGTACCAATAAGGGGGTAAATGTTTTTGATGGGAAAAATTGGAAAACTTTTAATGTTAAAAATAGTGCCCTGATTGATGATCGGATACAAGCAATCACTGCTTACAAGAATGCTATTTACCTGGGTACGAGCAAGGGTATAACAGTATTTAATTAGTGTTTTTTAATAATCGCCATACTTAATGGAAGGTTACAGGTATAAATAGACGCTGAGGAAAAGCGTCTCATTTTACGGGTAAATAATGTTCATTCTACTTTATAATAAAAATTATAAATATATTGTATCTTAATAAAATTATTTATTACTTAGCTTTTAATTAGTATCCTTAAAACAAACTTTAATCATATATGATAAATAATGCAATAATGTTTAGTGAATACGCGAAGATCTATCGCGATAATTTATTAAATGATGTTATACCTTTTTGGCTTAATAATTCGGCAGATGATGAACTAGGAGGATACTTTACCTGTTTGGATACTAAAGGGGAAGTTTTTGATACTGATAAATTTGTTTGGTTGCAGGGGCGCCAGGTTTGGACTTTTGCCATGCTTTATAACAATGTAGAGCAAAAGCAGGAGTGGTTGGATTTTGCTTTACATGGTGCAGTTTTTTTACTTAAACATGGGCGCGATACCAATGGCAACTGGTATTTCTCCCTTAACCGCAGCGGGGTGCCGCTAACCCAGCCTTACAATATATTTTCAGATTGTTTTGCTGCTATGGCATTTGCCCAGCTTTATAAGGCTACGCAAAATGAGCTGTATAAAACTGTTGCTATTGATACATTTAATAACATTCTTAAAAAGAAAGATGACCCGAAAGGGGTGTATAACAAAGCTTTTCCCGGTACGCGGCCATTGCAGGGTTTCTCGTTGCCAATGATACTGTGTAACCTGGTGTTAGAAATGGAGTTTTTGCTCGATGCTAAGATTGTTGACAAGACTATAAATGAAGGCATTGAAAAAGTAATGGATGTTTTTTATCAGCCCGACCTTGGGTTAATATTGGAGAGCGTTACCCCTAATGGCGATTTCTCCGATTCATTTGACGGCCGTTTGGTTAATCCCGGGCATTCTTTAGAGGCCATGTGGTTTATTATGGATCTGGCTAATCGTAAAAAAGACAGTCAGTTGATGAAAAAAGCGGTAGATATAGCAATTGATACATTGGTTTACGGCTGGGACGAAGAATTTGGCGGTATATTTTATTTTAAAGACGTCAAAGGCCATCCGCCACTTCAACTGGAGTGGGACCAGAAATTGTGGTGGGTACATATAGAAACATTGATAACGCTTATTAAAGGGTATTATCATACAAATGATGAGCGTTGTTTAGCATGGTTTAAGAAAGTGCACGATTATACCTTCGCTCATTTTCCGGATGCAGAAAATGGAGAATGGTTTGGCTATCTTAACCGCCAGGGCCAAGTATTAATGCAATTAAAGGGCGGCAAATGGAAAGGGTGCTTCCATATCCCACGGGGGTTATTGCAATGTAGCAATGTTTTACAGTCGCTGGCAGAAATGCAGGAAAACCCCAAATTAATCAACGCATAATGGCAAACATACCTTTTCAGGGCAAGGTTATTGACTCTTATCCGGGCAGCAAGCAAAATTATGTACCGGCGCTGGTATCGTTAGGGGTGCTGTACTTTATGATGGGGGCAATAACGTGTTTGAATGACACACTGGTTCCTTATTTTAAGGCCGGGTTTTCATTAAGTTACTCACAATCATCACTTGTGCAGTTCTATTTCTTTTTAACCTATGGTTTGGTATCTATCCCTGCGGGTAAAATAGTAGACCGTATTGGGTATAAAATGGGTATGGTTACCGGGTTTTCAATAGCGGCAATAGGTGCCATGTTATTTTATCCGGCATCTGTATTCCATCAGTATTCTTTGTTTCTGGGCGCATTGTTTATTATAGCTATTGGTATTGTGCTGTTACAAGTAGCTGCCAACCCTTATGTTACCATACTTGGACCCGCTAAAACAGCTTCATCCAGACTAACACTTATCCAGGGTGTAGGTTCATTGGGTACTACTGTAGCACCAATTTTTGGGGCTTATTTTATTCTTTCCCAATTGCAACATAAAAATATGGGCAGCGAAGCGGTGAAGTATCCGTATTTGGGTATTGCGGTGTTGCTTATTTTAATAGCAGTAATTGTATCGCGTTTAAATCTGCCCGTTATTGGCTCATCTGCTAATAGCCCCCAGCAAAAAGAGGGGGGAAGCGTTTTTTCGTTCCGGAACCTCAACTTTGGTATTTTAGGAATCTTTTTTTACGTGGGTGCCGAGGTTTCGGTAGGTACATTTCTTACCAACTATGTTGCCGAAACGCTTTCTGTAGAGGTTCATGATGCTAATAACTATGTAGCGTTTTACTGGGGTAGCATGCTTGTAGGTCGCCTTTTGGGCGCAATTGTTTTGAAGGCATTGAAGCCACAGTTGGTGCTTGTTATTTGTGGTATAGCTGCTGTTGGCTTAATTATAATATCAGTTAATACTACCGGGCTGTTGGCGGTTTGGGCCATGATAGCTGTCGGCCTGTTTAATTCAGTGATGTTTGCCATTATTTTTTCACTATCGGTAGATGGTTTGGGTTCGCATACGGCTAAAGGCTCGGGGTTGCTGTCAACAGCAATAGCAGGTGGTGCAATAGTCTCTTATGCTATGGGTATTATAAAAGATAATTTCGACTGGAAAATAACATTTATTATTCCCGTTATCTGCTATTTATACATCGTTTTTTACGGTGTAAATGGGTATAAATCAAAAGTCAGAGCCTCTTAATAGGTTGCCGGCGCGTAGTGTTCATGATGCCACATCGTTATCTTTTAGATGCCTGAATTTACCTCGGGTTGTAATTGTACTGTTTAAACTTTATCCGTTTTAATATGAAAAATGTATTCCTCAGCAAAAAAGTATCCGCAAGGCTGGTGTTAACTGCTCTTTTGTTTCATGGTGTAATTGCTTACGGCCAGCAGCTTACCGCTGAACAGAATACTGCAATATGGCATGCTAAACAGGGTGGGATAGTTAAATTGGAAAATTTCCTCACGCAAAAAATACCGTTTATAGACTATCAAAAAGTAGTGCTGCCCGGCCCGCAGTTTATTATTTCTGACGATCCTGAATATGTGCGTATCCCTGACGCTATTGCTTCGAAGGAGCGCGTGCAGCCAGGTACAGTAAGATTGTATGTATATAATGTTAACGGTGTGGTACAGCCGTTTAAGATGGACAGAAAGATTACCGCTATTTTAAAAAATACAGGTAAAAGCCCCATGCATATGCGGATGTTAAAATATTCATCTCAGGTGCCAAGCAATAATTATTTTAAAATTGGTAAGCAGGGCCTTGCTGATTATTTCGCATCAAAAGATGAGGGTGTGGTTAAGGTTATAATGCCTGGCGCGGCTATTTCTATTGATGAGAAACTGGAAAACTATATTGCTAAATATGACGAGTTGGTGCATGGAATATACGAGTTTGTTATCGATCAGCCGGGTGAGGTTTCAGTTGTGCAGGCAGATCCAAAGTTAAAAGGGGCTGCAGTTTTAAATAAAATAAAAAATGTAATACCCCGTAGCCATCAGAATGCCGGCCGTGGCTTATTTGGAGTAAGTAATTACCAAATAACAACCGATGGTGTTTATAATACCGATAGTGGCCCTGTTCAAATTATGCTGGCCGATGGTGTAAAAGACAAATGGGTGACGGGATATGAAGGTGTTTCGGGTGAGCCGGTTCAGTTGGCTGGTAATTACGGGGTGATGTATAATATTGAAGTTAAATGGAAAAGCACCAATGGTAAAGGCCTTGCCCTGGTTATCTGGAATTCCAGTTCGGGCAATAGCCAGTGGTGTAGTGGTATGGGTACCAGTATGGTGGTTAGTAATGGAAAGTATAAGGAGGGTATTATTCAGTTGCCTGTTGATAGCCTGATTACCACAGCTGCGCCAGAAGCTATTGTAGTACAGGTTTTTACCTCATCAAAAAATGGAGAGGAGCAAACCATTCATATTACTTATTCGCCTCCCGGTGCATCCTGTTTGCCTGTGCCTCTTGTTTTGGTTCCGGTTGATATTAAATAATAAAAAAGATGTATAAAATAACACTGCTTTTTGTTTTAGGTGTATGTTTCAGCCAAATTATATACGCCCAGAATACTACTAAAAATAAAGCTATTGACTCTGTATATCATAATTACTTGTATGATCAGCGTGTTGCCTATTTTAAAGAATTGCCTGTTACCAAAGGTGGTATTGTATTTTTAGGGAATAGTATTACACATTGGGGTGATTGGGCTGAACTTTTGCAATGCCCTGCAGTAAAAAACAGGGGTATTGCCGGCGATATTAGCTATGGGATATTGGCAAGGCTGGATGAGCTTATAAATGAAAAGCCTCGAAAAATATTTATCATGATAGGGGTGAATGACATTGGCCGTAAAATACCCCTTGCTAATACTATTAATAATTACACAAAAATAATTACAAAGCTAAAAACTGCTTTGCCACATACGATATTGTACATTCAGAGTGTATTGCCAATTAATGATACATTAATTAACAGGCAGTATTACACAGGTACTAATGCCGAAATTAAAGTAATGAACGCCCGGCTTAAAAATATGGCAGCTGCGTTTAATATTACCTATGTAGATATTCACTCCCTCCTTGCAGACGGAACTGGGCAGATGCCGGTTAAATTTACATATGATGGTATCCACCTCACAGCGGGTGCTTATATTATATGGACTAATTTTTTGAAGCGCAAAGGATATTGCTGTAATTGATGTATAAGCCAAATGCTTGCAAATCAGTAGTCATCGGGTGCTGCACAAGCCCAATTAACCACAATATTTCGTGAGTTATCCTCATTTTTACGGCATCTTTTAGTACTTAGTAAAAAAAATCAATAAGCCTCCGCGTGCATGCAGCGCTTAGGTAACAAACTGTTTGTTTCTTCTCACTTATCCTTAGGCTTTTATTTTTACATGGTAGCTGTTCCGGAGCTCATTTTCTGTGGCTTATGCTGGTTTAAACTTAGTAATAAAATTTATTAATTATCTCTTTGTTTTTAATAAATATATTATAAATTTGTGATAGAGAGATTGTTGAAGAGATAGATTTGGTTTGTTTTAACAGCAATAGGCTGATTTAGGAGATGTTATAAAGAGCGATTTATGTTAATTATTAAAAAAAATTATTAATTGGGTAGGTCGTTCACTAACATCTTTAAGCAGTGTTATTCTTGCCTCAATAATTGTCCTCCGATGCTTTTATTCAATACAGTAATGGTTTTGTAGATGCTAGTGCTTTGATATATAGGTTTCTGTTTCAGTAAAATGAATGGAAATGCGGCCTTTTTATATAGTTGTCCTTATAAGTAAACCTTTTAAATTAATGTGTATGAAGTTTTTTTTACGACAAAAATTATTCTATTGGAGCTTTTGCTGCCTTATGCTAATGTGCCCCGTTGGTGTAGCCTGGGCACAAAGCGTTAGTATTAGTGGTACTGTAAAAGATGAGCAGAACCAAACTTTGCCCGGTGTAACTGTATCTGTTAAAGGCGAAAAGCAAATTACAGTAACAAATGATAATGGCAAATTTAGCGTACAGGCAACAAAAGCCCCTGCTACTTTGGTTTTTACTTATATGGGGTTTGCCCCAAAAGAGGTCACAACATCGGCTGATAATAACCTTAATGTGATCATGAAGGTTTCATCAAGTAATTTAAACGAGGTGGTAATTGTTGGTTATGGTACCCAAAAACGAGCCTCTCTACTGGGTTCTGTTGCATCAGTACAGGCAGAGGAGTTAACCAAGGTACCGGTAACCAACTTGTCGCAGGCATTAGTTGGCAGGTTGCCGGGCTTAATAACCAACCAATCATCCGGGTTGCCCGGCTCAGACCAGGTTAACCTGTATGTAAGAGGGTTTAGCTCGTTAAATAAAAACTCGCCACTTATTTTGGTTGATGGTGTTGAAAGGTCATTTAATAATCTTGATCCCTCAGAAATTGAATCGGTAACTATATTAAAAGATGCAGCATCTGCAGCTGTTTACGGTGTAAGGGGCGCAACTGGTGTTATACTGGTAACTACTAAAAGAGGGAAAGACGGTAAGCCTACTTTTACGTATGCAACCTCCTATACGCTAAGCTCAAATACCCGTATGCCCGAGTATTTAAACGGAAAGGAATTTGTAAACTGGTATAATTATGCTGATGAAATAAATGGCCGCAGCAATACATTTTCTCAATCAGTTGTCGATAAAGTAAATAATGGCGATCCTGACGGGATTTACGGCAATACCAACTGGATGAAAGAAGTGCTGAAATCAACAGCGCCAACCATGCAGCATAACCTTACATTGAGAGGGGGAAACCAGTCTGTTAAATATTTTACTTCGTTAGGGTACCTTAATCAACAAGGAATAATAGAGGGGGTTGATTATAAAAGGTATAACCTTAGAACCAATTTGGATGCTACCGTAACCAAAGATTTCTCTATTTCGCTTGATGTGGCCGGCAATGTTGCCGGGGCAAACAGCCCGCAGGTATCTAATTTTACCGGTAACGGCAGTTCAGTATCAACCAATCTGATGAACCAGATCATTATTGCCCATCCTTACCTAAATGCAAAAACACCCGATGGCAGATACTTAACATCGTCGCTGTTATCGGGCGATAACCCACTCGCTGCACGCGACCTGTCTGGTTATAATAACAATGATAATACAGGCGTACAAAGTAGTTTGTCTTTAAAATACAAACCATCGTTTTTAGATGGTTTATCATTTAAAGTTGTAGGGAGTTATGATAAAAACTTTTATCATACAAAATCATTTTACACCCCCTATACATTATGGACAGCAGACCCCGCAAGCGGCAATTCATCTTTATATGAAACCGCCTCGCCCTACGGTACCATTGCAATGTTGAGCGAGAGCTATACGCAATCATCCCGCTGGACAATGCAGGAGTTTATAAACTATAGTAAAACCTTTAACAAAAAGCACGCTGTCGACGCTTTGATTGTAGCCGAGCAGTCTAGCTATAATACAACCGGTTTAGGTGCATCTGCACAGAATTTTGATCTTACAGACCTTGACCAGTTTGGCTTTGCTAAAGACAACCCCAATAAACCGTACGGAAGTAATACTACCGTTAATCGCCTTGGCTATGTAGGCAGGGTAAATTATACCTATGATAACCGTTATTTAGCTGAGTTTTCGGGCCGTGTTGATGCTTCAACTAACTTCCCTGCCAATAACAGGTATGGTTTTTTTCCGTCAGTGTCTGCCGGTTGGCGTATTTCTGAAGAAAATTTCTTCAAGCAATGGCATACAGCAGTGTCAAATTTAAAACTGACAGCATCTTTCGGGATACTGGGTAATGATGTTACAAGTGGGTCATATGAATACCTGAGATTTATGAATGTATCCGGCAGCCCGGTTGCAAACCTTGGCGGGGGTAACGTAAATGGTATGTTGCCAACATCTTATCCAAATACAAATTTAACCTGGGAAAAAGCAAAAACCTCAAACATTGGGTTAAACATAGAATTTTGGCACGGCCTGCTTAGCGCCGAGCTTAATGGTTTTTACAAGTTAACTACCAATATACTTACCAGCGTATCCAACACCTATCCACCATCTATTGGCGGATATTACCCAACAACGGTTAACTCGGGTAAAGTTGACAACCGCGGCCTTGAATTGGTAATAAACCATAAAAACAAGGTAAATGATTTTTCTTATGCCATTACAGGCAGTGTAAGTTGGGCCCACAACCGTATACTAAGTATGGATCAGTCGGCTGATATTCCCGAATATCAAAGCCTCATTGGCAGATCAATCGGGGCTAAAACTGGTTTGGTTGCATTAGGCTTGTTTCAAAGTGATGCCGAGGCTAAGTCGTCTCCTGTAGTTAGCACATCTGCAAAGGCCGGTGATATTAAATTTAAGGATATTAACGGCGATGGTAAAATATCGTATGAGCAGGATGTAACTGTTATTGGGCGAAGCAGCATCCCCGAATTGAATTACAGCTTTAATTTTAGCTCGAGCTACAAAAACTTCGACCTTTCATTCCTGGTACAGGGTGCAGCTATTTGCGACAACGCATTAATGGGGTATTATGACGGGATTGGTTGGGATGATACACAGTTTACCCGCACATTTTATAATGGCGGTAACACCCCTAAATATTTAGTAGAAAACTCATGGACCCCGGCCAACACATCAGGTAAATATCCAAGGCTTGATAATCAATGGCGGTCAAACAATAATTGGGCTTCATCTATGTGGATAGTTAACGGTGCTTATTTGCGGTTAAAAAACGTTCAGCTGGCATATAACCTACCCAAATTGCTAAAAACAAAACTTGGTCTTGGCGAAGCGCGGATATATGCAGCAGCAATGAATGTGTTTACTTCATCTGCGTTTAAATACCTTGATCCTGAAGCGCCAAGCGTAAGTAACGGTTATTATCCGCAACAAAAAACATACAGCCTGGGTGTTTCCATAACCTTCTAAATTATACGACAATGAAAAAAAATATTCTCTATATAACAAGTTTAATGGTAATACTATTGGTTACCTCTTGTAAAAACTTTTTGGAACCTAAGCCCACCGATAAATACTCAGAAAGTGTGGCTTTTTCCAGTGAAGCCAACGCAAAATTGTATGTAAACTCTTTTTATCCAATTCTTAATTATTATGGTTTGTTTGGTAGTGCTTACCTATCGGGCAACATGTATACCGATGGGTTAACAGACATTATGAAAACGGCCGGCAGCACAATAGGCTCAAACGGCGCTATTGCTAATTTGTATGCTACCTCGCCGGGGTTAATCACATCTGATCAGAATTCATTAGATATCTGGAGTAACGCTTACTATTATATCAGGCTTATTAATGAATTTATGACCGGTTTGGATAAAAGCAATCTGCCTGCCGGTGTAAAAGTAAACTTAGCGGCCGAAGCAAGGTTTTTTAGGGGGTATTTGTACTTCTTATTAATGAGGAACCATGGTAGTGTGGTTCTTATTACTGAATTAACAACAGAAGCCAGCCATCCCCTTAGTTCGGCAAACGATTGCTGGAACGTAGTTGAAGCAGACCTGGACTATGCTGCACTAAATTTGCCCGAAACGGCTGCTGATGCCGGGCGTATTACAAAGGGCTCGGCTTATGCCATGAAATCGAGGGCTATGCTTTATGCCCAGAGGTGGCAGTCTGCTTATGATGCTGCCGATAAGGTGTTGAAAATGAGTAAATACGGCCTTAATGACTCTTATTCGGGCGCTTTTGGCTCTTATTTTAGCGGGAATAAAGAGGCCATCCTTGAATTTAAATACAGCTATCCTAAATTAGCCCACTCATACGATGCTATTGTAAGCCCTGGTGGAGATGATGCCTTATATCAGTTTGGAGGTGATGTTGAACCTACCCAGGAGTTGGTTGAAATGTATGAAAAAGCCGGTGGCGGTACTGTTAACTGGGCCGCATGGCACGCCAGCGACGTAACTGCCACACCACCCTGGGAAACCCTTGAACCACGTTTTAAGGCTACAGTATTATATAACGGTGCAGAATGGAAAGGGCGAACCATTGAAACATTTGTTGATGGTAAAGACGGTTGGACGGCTTACCCGCCAGCCGGTGGAAGTAACAGAGGAGCTTCTGTTACCGGGTATTATTTAAAAAAGTATGTGGATGAAAATCATACAGACCTGGTTAATATTTCCAGTTCGCAACCTTTGGTTGAGATAAGGCTGGCAGAAGTATACCTGAATTTTGCTGAGGCGGCATTTAATTTGAGCAATGCGCCGGATGCTAATAAGGGTATTAATGCTGTACGTAACAGGGCCGGATTACCAGCGCTTAACTTAAGCGGGACTGCGCTGCTTGCTCAGATTAAGAAGGAAAGGACTATTGAACTGGCAGGCGAAGGGCAGCATTATTGGGATTTAAGGAGGTGGAAGGACGCCGAAAACACCCTTACAGGCAAATATGTCCATGGTATTAAGATAATAAATACGGATAGCGGATATCAGTATAACTACATCACTTGTGATGATGCTCCACGCCAATTTCCGGCAAAACTTTATGCATTCCCAATCCTGTCTTCCGAACTCGTAAATAACCCGGCCATTACACAAATTAAAGGATGGTAATAACAGACCTAAACGCATGAAAAAATTATTTAACTCAATACTTACAATAGCATGTATGTTCCTGATAGGGGCTTGTGCCAAAATTGATCCTCAGTTTGCCTTAAAAAGCGAATCAAAAACGTTAACATCCCTGCAGGTTAATTTTGCGGATGGTACGGGAGGGTTTCATCCAACTACATCAGAGCCGTATGGCAGTGAAATAACTGTTGAAATACCCTGGTATTACCCCGAAGGATCATACAAAGAAACATCTTTGGATAGCCTGTTTGTTACCGGGACAATTCCTAACAGTTCAATTATGATGCCTTCATTTGGCCTTACAAACCTGTCTTCGCCAAAATCATATACATTAAAGGCGCAAAACGGAGAAACGCAGGCTTATAAAATTACAGCGGTAAGAAAGAAAAGCAATAAGGCCGAGATTGTTTCATTTAAACTGAAAGAAGCAGATATAAATGGGGTAGTGGTAAATAACAAAGTGTTTATACCGTATACCGATGTCAACTTAAGCAATCAAACAGCCATAGTTGAACTATCATATTACGCTAAAATATCCCCCGATCCATCTGCTGCACATGATTACAGTAAACCTGTTAAATACACCGTAACGGCAGATGATGGAACCACCAAAGAATTTAGTGTAGAATTAGGCACGCCGGTAAAACTGGCGAAGGGCTTTAGTACTGTGAAAAAACTTTGGTCTAAATCATCTGGCGACCTCGGATTTGAAGATTACAGGCAGTTATCCATCGCTACAAGCGGCGATTACTTTGTGCTTCCAAATTCTAATGAATGGGTTGGTGGTTCAAGTATTAAATACTACAACCGCAAAACAGGCGCACCGGCTGGGAATTTAAATGTAACCGGCGTAAACGGCATATATGCAGTGGCTAATGATAGTAAAGGCAAAATAGTAGGTATCAATAACCTGTATGCGGGTAATAATGTGTGCCTGTATGTTTGGGATAACGTAAGTGCTGCACCTAAGCTTTTAGCCCGAACCACCGATTGGAGTAGTGTAGCCGGTGCATTTTATGGCCGTAAAGTGGCTGTTTATGGCGATTTAAGTGCCAATGCCATAATTATGGCAACTACTGATGGTAAAAACGTTGGCGGCGCAAATAATGTACTGAAATGGACAGTGCAAGGAGGTCAGATAATCTCCCAGGACCCTGAGGTAATTACTTATTCAAAAACGTATGATTATGTTGCTAAAGCAGTGCCAACGGGCGCTTTACCAACAAGTGATTTTTACTTTGTTTCAAACTCACCGGCATTTATGAATTATGTAAGTGGCATGTCAAAGTCTATACAGTATTCTTTTAATTCCAGTTTTATAAACAACCCGCGTGGTAATATTGGAGGCGCAGCTTATTTTGAATTTAACAATGCTAAATACTTTGCTGTTGACGATGCAAGCGCTTACAGTAGCGCCATGCATATATTTGATGTTACCGACCCAGCCAAAATATCAACATCAACCTCAAGTGGTGATTATGCGGCCTTCCATGTATTTGACGGCTCTGCTGATTATATAGCATCGCCTTCGCCTAACTGGAATGTAACCGGTGATATAGCTATTGGAAGCGTATCTGCCGATGGGTATACCATGACCGTATATTTCCTGGTTACAAATGGCGGAGTTGTGGCATATGAACTTAGTTGTATTGACCCGAATGGGTTTTAAAGTATAGAATGTAATGGGTAGGATGGGTTATTACAAATGCCATCCTATCCATTTTAAACCATACCTATTAAATAAAAGATGAGAGATCAAACCAAATTTAGTTATTTACTTATCCTGCTAATTTATTCTGTTTTTGTATTTTCTTGCAAGCGTAGCAGTGATGACCTGTTACCGCCTACCAAACCGGTTGCCCCTCTGCCTGAAACAACCCGGGGAGATACCGCAATTACTAATCTATTTGAAAAAACTCCTGTTATTGTATGGATTGAAGCAGCAGCTAATTTTTCGCGTTTGGCCACTGCAGAAAAGATGGCTAACATTTTTCAAAAGCTTGTTGATATTGGGGTAAAAGGCGTTGTTATTGATGTTAAGGGTATCCCTGGCTTGGTAAGTTATAACTCAGGCATAGCCACCCAGTTAAAATCATGGAACGGGGGCACACAGGCTGCCGATTTTGATTATTTAAAAAATGCTATAACCGAAGGTAAAAAGAAAGGGCTTAAGGTTTTTGTATCTATGAGCATTTTTGCCGAGGGTATGAATTATGGCGGGAACCGCATTGGCAAGGTGTTTACTGATAATTCGTTTTCTGATATACAAAGCCAGGTAATTACACAATCAGGCGATGTTAAAAAAATAACGGATGTGTACACATATGGGTTATTAAACCCTTTGCAGCCTTTAGCGCAGGAATATGAGTCGTCTCTTATCAGGGAGGTTATCTCTAACTACGATTTAGATGGGTTTGTATTAGATTACTGCCGTTATTATGACATAAGCGCCGATTTTTCAGATTTTACGTTAGAAAAATTCAGGCAATGGGCTAAACTCCCTGCTGTTTCAAAAACCGATATTGTTGCAGAATGGACTACCGTTAACGGTGTGTTAACACCAAAAGTTACCGGGCCGCAATATAAAAGCTGGCTTGAGTTCCGCGCTCAAACCATCCGCGATTTTGTAAGCAAAACCCGCGATATGGTAAAGTCGGTAAAACCACACCTGCCCCTATGCTCATATTCGGGCGCGTGGTATGATTCTTACTATGGTGTAGGCGTAAACTGGGCCAGCAATACTTATGATCCATCTGCCGATGGATATAGTTGGGCATCTCCCAATTATAAAAATACAGGTTATGCAGAATTGTTGGATATGTTTATGACAGGTAATTATACCCCAACATTAACCGGGGCAGGATGGTGGACTGTGCAGGGGGCAATAAATGGTACAAAGCAAGTGTTGAAAAATGCAAATATTTATTATGGCGGGGTAGACCTGGGAAACACCCAATGGAGCAATATTCAAAACATGAAAGATGCTATAAAAATGATAAAGCAGCAAACCAAAGGCGTAATGCTGTTTGATTTAGTGCACATTGATGACGCTTCAACAAATCAATTTCACAAGCAGCTTTATGATGACGTGAAGGAAGCTTTAGCAAATTAATACAATTCCTAATGCCCTTGGTAAATTTATAAGGGGGGGGTGATTGCCAAAAAAACGGTTGTTTTTTGGTAATTGTTTAAATAAGAAATCCTGCAAATTTAATCATTTACAGGATTTCCTATTTTTTGATAATGTTATTAGTGCAGGGTTATGGAATAAAATGGTTATCTTGTTGTTTGTAAATCAATTTTTTATGTATTTTGTTTTCCCATGGGTGCCGACTAGGTAACCTGAAAGATGTTTAATTATCGAGAATGCTTATTTATTATGTAAGCATCGTATTTCTCGGCAAATAATCCAACCGGAAACAATTATTCCGAAATTTTATAAAAAGTTATTTTTTTAGCAAACCGACGCCGATATGAAGTGAGATATGTTGGAACGATAATTTTGTTTCGCCTTTACCAGAGTATTTGCCCTTCATTGGCGAGCCGACCCGAAACACATTGAGATTAATATTATTATCCGGGCCATGATATACGTAAAATTCAGTCCAGTTTAGGGACCGAATTCATTGCTGCGATGATTGAGGCATTTAATGTATGGCCTGTTACAGCTGTATCACCTCTAAAGACAGCCTTTTAACCCATAGTGTACATCAGAAGTAAACAATATATTTACCCCCCTGTGCTTGCTTTTTTGTACGCAGGCGCTTTTAGCTACCAATAGCAATAACAGGATACGTATCAATTTTACTGATCTCATTTTAGCAATTGTTAATAAGTCGATAATGTAAGGGGCTTAACGCTACACGTCAGCCCCTTTAATTCTATAAATTAATGATGGTTACCAGTGCCGTTTACTTGGTAAGCCCCTATATCTCTACCTGGAGGCGTTAACTCTGTTGCCCCAAATTTAGGGTCAATAGGTACATCGCCTTTTGGTGTGAAGCCAGTATATCCTTTACCTATGCATGGCGAAGTCAATTTTAATGCAAAATTATAGGAGCCAACTGTAGCAATGTCTCGTAACCGTGCCCCTGAAGGCAACGGTACCGGGCCATTAATAAATTGCGGATCATTTGTTTTAAGTATAGCAGGGTTAGCGTTATAAACGTCGCCGGGTTTCCAGCCGGAGGGCAGAAAAGTAGATGGCGACGGAAAATCCGTAGCAGGTGCCTTTGATATGGCTGTGCTAACTGACAAAGAAGGATAGATTTGGTTGGCAACAGATATTGAATCGGCATAGGTGAAATTATACCCGTACTTTAAATTTGCCGTATCCGCTATCGGGTTCTGTACCACGCGTAAGCCAAACTTGCAGTTCACCATCAGGTTATTATAAGCCATACCGGCAGCATCCTGCTCAAAGTTGATAGAACCGCCGCGGCCGGCAGCTGCACGCCTGAAACCACAGTTTACAATAGTATTATTATACATACGAACGTTTGATCCGGGCACCCCGGTTAATGCACCCGAATTAGATAACTTAGGGCCGTTAGTAGCAATACCTATACAAACGTTATAAGCAAAATCACCTATGGTCCCGGCTTTAGCATTTAATGCTTCGCCGCCGGTATAACCGCATTTTTCAAAAGTGTTTCTCATGATGGCGATTTTTCCGCCGATGGTTCGGATAGGATCATCTACGCTACCATATAACCATGAGTCTTCAAGGACGAATATGCCGAATGGGTTCTGGAAATAAATAGGGTAAGGGCTTTTTGACAAAACGGCAATATCGCCGCTTGGTGTACCCCCACCAAATTCAATGTGCGCCCATTTTATGATTAGCATTTTGCAGTTAGGGCCGCCTATAATGCCGGTCCATTTACCAACAAACGCCGGGTCTGAAGCAGGATTGGCGCCAATTTGGTCTGTTTTTACAACATCTGGCGAGGTAAAATAAACGGGCTTGGCTTGTGTTCCTAATACTACCATACTGCCTTTTACACCAATGCCATAATTGCCCTTAAAATTAACGGTAACACCTTCCTGCACAGTCAAGGTATCGCCTTCATTCACAATCAGGTTGCCGCATACGTTATAAGTTTTGCCCGCAAGCATTGTTCCTTTTACAGCCAATGATGTGGCAGTACCCGTAGGGATTAAACACCCTTCATCGCTAATTGGTGACGCTATCAGCATAACAGCTTTAGAAAGGTCTTTGTAATCTGCTGTTTTCTTGCAAGCGTTTAGCAATGTTACAACTGTAATAAAAGTAAGGAGAAGATATAATTTGGTTTTCATGATGATTATAATTTATAGCGTATGCCAAATAAGAAATTGGTTTTAAACAAGTCCTTCTGTACGATGATCTTGCTGTTTGCATCCGTTTGTAATGATAGTGGCCTTGCCCCAGGTGCTGATAAATAATTGGTGTAGGATTGATGCAACTCTAAAATGTATGGGGTATTGGTAAGATTATTTACTTTACCGTAAAAGGAGAATTTTTTAGCAAAACGTTTCTCAACGGATACATCCAGCTGTTTGGTTGGCGCTTGCCAGTAATCCAGCCCGTAATAGGGGCTTACCAGGGCTATCCGTGCACCGGTGTAAACAAATGCAGTTTGCACATCCAGGCCAATTTTAGGGTTTTTATAAACCAGCGCGATGTTGCCAATGTGGTTACTCTGCCCCTGAAGCGGCCTGGTTTCTGCCTGTATACGAGAGGTTACCTGCCCCGCATCGGTACGATAGGAGAAAAGTTTATCTGAAGTGATCTTTGATTTGGTGTAAGTGTAGTTACCTACAACGCCAACCGGGCCAAAATATTTAGTTGCTACCGCCTCGAAGCCATAGTTGCGCGCATCGCCAAAGTTCTGCGGAATAAGTGTTTGCGAGGTAACACCTGTTTTTACGGCAGAGAACTCAATCGGGTCCTGGATCTTTTTATAAAATGCGCCTAATAAAACTTCATCAGCATCATGCGGAAATAATTCGTATCTGAAATCAATGTTATCAGCAGTAGTGTGATTTAGACCTTCCGGGTTACCAGATTCCTTGAAAACTTCACCCTGTTGGCCATCGGGAATCAGTTCTGCAAAACCCGGTCTTGCCAAGGCCCTGTAATAAGATAATCTTAAGTTTTGATTTTCTTTTAATTTGTATTTCAAAGCGCCGCTTGGCAAAAAGTCTGTATAGCGGATCTTGCCAGCTTTGTAAGCTACAGCATCCGGTAACTGGGTGTCATAATTTTGTTGGGTATGTTCTACACGTATTCCGCCTAATGCCTCCAATTTGTCGGTTATCTGTAGTTTACCTTGAATATAACCCGCCACCACATTTTCTTTAAAGGTGTAAGTATTACCATCTGGCACGTAAAGCGATGAGCCCGTACTCTTAAATACATATTGCGCACTGTTTATATCAGTAAAAGCCTGTGATGTACTTGTACCCAAAAGTGGCGTTAGGCTATATGAATTGTAGTAGGCGTCTCTGGTTTTATTCCTTTCAACCCCGCCAAATTTCAATTCAAACTTTTTGCCAAATATGTTAAAATTATCAGTTAAGTTTAAATAAGCCGCATAATCCTTATCGCTATTGCGCGTCCAGATACGGTTCATTCCTTGCAAAATATCGGTATTGGTAGATGTTTTGGTAACAGGGTACTCGTGACTAAAATCGGCCTGGTCAGGGATATGATTATTAGCGGTGGAGTAAGCCAGGGACCAGTCAAACTTTAACGCGTCATTCAACTGGTGCACGCCTTGCAAGGTAGAATTGTAAATAGACTGATACTGCCATCTGGACCGTGCCTGAGCATCAACCAGTGAGTTTAGGGCTATGGTGTCACTAATCAAACGGCTTTGATAATCATCTAGGCGAACGAAGATATTGATCAGCGAGATTTTATTCCTGTTGTTGAATTTGTAATCGAATTTGTTGTTGACGCCGATTCGCCTGCTTTGTTGTGAATAACTACGCGATTGTAGCTCAATAAATTGCGGGATATTATTTAAGCCCGGCTGTGCATTTGGCAAAAAGAAGGTAGAGTTATTACCTGTATAGGTATTTTGGAAACTGCCAGAAACTAAAAAACCTAACTTACCATCCTTACCAAAACGATCGCCAAATGTTATACCGAAATTAGTATTTATTGGTGCGCTTTTAGGCGTAAAATTCAAGTTCTTAACTGGGAAATCTGCGGGATTTGCGGCATAGCTGTTGCCATTAATTTCTGCAGGCGAACGTTTATTAATGGACGATCGGTCGAATTGTTGAAAATCCCGGCTGCCGCTAAATACGGCATTGTAGCCGGCTGCAAAATTTGCCTGGAATAGGGTTGTGGCGGGGGCATCTTTCATCACGAGGTTGAGGGTGCCACCAATAGCATCGCCTTCCATAGATGGTGTAAGGGTTTTGCTTACTTCCAATCGTTCCAGCAATTCTGCCGGGAACAGATCCAGTGGAATAAAACGGTTCTTATTATCAGGGCTTGGGATCTTGATGCCATTTACCAAAGTATTGATATAACGTTTTTCCATGCCTCGAATGATAGGATAACGCCCTTCGCCCGAGTTGCTTCTTTCGATTGTTACGCCCGAAACCCTTTGTATGACGTTGGCCACAGTAATATCCGGCGAGATCTCGATATTGTGGGCCGAAACAATATTTACCACCTGGTTTGCATTTCGCTCAAGCGTACGTGCGCGTTTGTCCGTAGATTCGCCATTTGCTATAATGTTCACGTCATTCATTTGCCGGGATTCCGGTTCCATGGCAACGTTTAACGAAGTTTGCTTCCCTGTCTCAACCATTACTTTCAATTCTTTTGTTTTGTAGGACATGAACCGGAATTGGAGGTTATAAACACCAGGGTTAAGATTCTTAAATGTAAAATAACCGTCGAGCTGTACAGGCTGGCTTCTGCCGGTTTCTTTTATCAATACACTGGCACCTATCAGTGTTTCTTTGGAGGTGGCATCCGTTACTTTACCTCTTATCGATTGAGAATATGAGGCCAATGAACAAAGAAGGCCAAAGAAAAGGAACAATAAAAACTTGTTGTACAAGTAAATGTATTTCATATCGGGGTTGTTTTTCTTGCAAATAAACCCCTGGAAATCTGTTTTAAAACTGAACTTTAACCCACTTACAAGACGTTAATAAAAGCATAACATCTTGTTAATAAAAAGGAACCCGGAGAGCGGTTTTGAAACCATGGGTTGACCTTTAAGTGTTATTTTAATTACATTTATTTAACACCCTAAATAACGAAGTTGCCGTCGGTACTGATCTTAGATGCCCTTTACATAAAAGAGCAGGGAAAAGAATTTTTCATAACAGTTAGCTTTAAAGTGGGTGGAATTAGTTACTTCCTAAGCTATAAGCTAAAGGACAATTTATTTGATTATTTTACTGAATCCAACTCACAACAATAAGAAGCTTTCGTGAATATAGTTTGCGAAAGCTTCTTTTGAATTTCAACTGATTGCAGAATTGCCTGGACCTAGAAATTTTAGGCTATTTAAAAGACAGACAATGAGGGTAAAAACTAAGTATCGGTCAATACTGTTAAAGGTATTCTCTAAAAAGTAGTATATAATACTCTTAAAAGTTGTAATTTGTTTGGTATGCAATTTATTATTACATATCTTTAATTTATAATCTAATACAGGCTTCCTTCTTTTTTTAGCTGATCATGAACATGAATTTAAAATTACGTTATGATGAACGAGCTAAATGTACTATCCCTCGAAAGCGAAGCCGGATTTAAAGCTTTATTCAAATATGCTACTATAGGTATCCTTGTAATAAACGGCGAGGGAATAATAGAACTGTCTAACCCTTGTGCTGAAAAATTGTTTGGGTATACAAAGCAGGAACTTGCCGGTCAGCCTGTAGAGATTTTAATACCTGCAAACTTTAGGAAAAATCATGTTCATCACCGGGAGGGTTATTTCCACGAACCCAAAGCCAGGCCCATGGGGTATGGACTCAATTTATTTGCACGCCGAAAGGTAGGGACGGAATTTCCTGTTGAGATCAGCTTAGGGCATTACCAGCTGGACAATAAGCAGCTGGCTGTTGCTTTTATCACAGATATTACCGAACGTAAACGTACCAGCGAAGAGCTGGAGGCAAAAGTTAAAGAGCGAACCCTTGAACTTACACAATCGTTGGAACGTGAAAAGGAATTGAATGAACTAAAGTCACGCTTTGTGGCGATGGCATCGCATGAATTCCGTACCCCATTGAGCGCTATACTGTCCAGCCTGTCCCTTTCGGAGTCCTATATCAGAACAGAACAGGAAGATAAAAGGAAAAGACATATCGAACGAATCAAATCATCAGTAAAAAATCTGACGGGCATTTTGGACGAGTTTCTTTCGCTGGAAAAAGTAGAACAGGGGAAGGTTGAACTTGAAAAAGAACATTTCGATTTGTTTGTATTCGCCAATGATTTGATGGAAGAAGTTGATGGTATGCTTAAGCAAGGGCAACAGATCTGCTTCTCTTATAATGGGCAGCGGGATATTTTACAGGATAAACATATATTAAGAAATATTTTCCTCAACGTATTGTCTAATTCCATCAAATATTCTCAAGAGCACCAAACAGTTCATTTTGACATAGATAATAGTGATCAATTTGTGGTCATTAAAGTGAGGGATGAAGGAATCGGTATCCCTGAAGAAGAGCAAAAGAATTTGTTTAATAAATTTTACAGGGCTAAAAATGCGATAAATATACAGGGCACCGGGCTCGGGCTTGCCATTGTCAAACAATATATAGAGTTATTAGGCGGAAAAATCAGCTTTTTCAGTAAAGCAAATGAGGGAACGACTTTTACGATTAATATTCCATTAAATCAGTATGTATGAAAACGATCTTACTCATAGAAGATAATAACGACATAAGGGAAAATACTTGTGAACTGCTTGAGCTGGAAGGCTATAAAGTCATCCTGGCATTAAATGGCAAAAGTGGGCTGGCATTAGCCCGGGAGTATTTACCCGACCTGGTGCTGTGTGATATTATGATGCCAGAAGCAAACGGCTACGAGGTACTTAACGAATTGCAGGCGAATGTTTCTACCCGGTTTATACCCTTCATTTTTTTGACAGCCAGTGCAGAAAAAAAGGAAGTAAATGTAGGGCTGGAAATGGGTGCCAGCGGCTATATTCGTAAGCCTTTTGACCCCAAGGAGCTTTTTGACGCGATAACAAAATGTTTTAATGATGCCACTTTGTAACTTATAGCCGTTTGGCCCCATCTGCCGTAGACTTCTTAAAACTCCCAATCAGCATCACCATAAGTCTTTACTGTAATCCGCGGTCAGTAAATTACTGATGTGCGCGTTATCAAAATCTGACGTGACCGCCGTCATTGTCCCCATCTATAGATCCATGCAACTTTGTACCTATCAATACGGTATCAATTGAAGTGAAATGGAGATTAAAAAATTATTGCGTTTACCGTTAAAAGTGGCTTTTTCCCTGGCGGGTTTACTGCTGGTTCTGCTATTTGCCCAGCCCCTGTATGCTGTGCCGCGTCTTCAGCAAACCGAGGAGAAAGATCTGGCAGGCGAGATCCGGGTACTGCTGGAAGGGCATAAATTATGGCTCAATTACCCGGTATCAACCAAGCGTTTTTATGAGCAGAAGAGTTATACTCCGCAATGGCTTACCGTTTCGCGCCAGGATAAGGCCTGGGCATCCATGCTATTGTTAGATTGCGTTTTGCAGTTTGGGCTGTCCTATAACGATTACCGTTATAACGAGCATTTGCCAAGCACACTTCATGATATTTTTGAAAAGCCAAACCACGTATCCCTGACCCAGCAGGCGCGTTTCGAGATCATGCTGACGGATGATATGATCACCTTTGTTAACCAGCTGCATTTCGGAGTTCTGAATCCATCGTTTACACCGGGTTTTATTGATAGCACAGATAATGAATTTCGTGCGGAAACTGTCATGGCAAATGTGATGGATCAGGGAAAATTGATGAAAGTATTGGCGGGTGTGCAACCTAAATCTAAAGAGTATGAACGCTTACAGGAGTATCTTAGCTCATCTATCAGGTATTCAGATAATTGTTATGAAATTCCAGAAGGCGAATTGCAGAATGTTGCCATGAACATGGAACGGCTGCGCTGGGCAGCAATTGAAGAAGATAATTACATACTTGTCAATATCCCGGCCTTTAGCCTGAAGTATTATTATGCTGATACAGTTAACGAATTTAAAGTGATTGTAGGGCGGCCTTCAACACCTACACCGCAGCTGCAAAGCCAGATAGAATATATTACAACGGGCCCCGATCGTAAGGTTGCGGCCAGTGTATTTATTAAACAAGTACTGCCCAATGCCCTTAAAGATCACCATTATCTTGAGAATAATCAGATCACTATTTATGACAAGAAGGGTGCATTTGTAAAAGCAGACCGCCGCGTACTTACGTCTATCATCAAAGATCCATCCGGGTATTACGCCAGGCAGGCTGCCGGTTGTGATAATGCTTCCGGGGCTATCTTATTTAGCTTTCCAAATATATATGAAGTATCGATGCATGATGCGCCAGATAAAACTGTATTTGAACAGGCCGATCGGGCTTTAAGTAAAGGCGGTATTAGCATAGCAAATGCTGATAGCCTGGCAGCATTATTATTAAAGAATAGCGGTACCGCTAGCCGGCTAAAAGAAATGCAGGAAGCAATTATATCGTATAAAAAGAAAACGTTTACACTTAATAAAGTAATGCCTGTTAAAGTAGTTTACCTAACCAGCGATGTTTTGAATGGAAAGCTTGTTAGTTACACAGATATATATGATCTGGACCGAAGCCTGCAGTCGATCATGTTTCCAGCAGCAAGGCCACTAAGCATGCGATAACTAACAATTATGGAAAAAATACTGGTTACAACTGACCTTTCTGCAAATTCAAAGCCGGGCATCAGGTTCGCTATGCAACTGGCTAAACAGCGAAATGCGGAGTTGATTATCCTGCATGTTTTTTATGTGCTAAAAGCCACATCCTGGAGTGATAAAACATACAAAACTTATTTTCAAAGGGCAGAAAAGAACATTCAACAAAACCTGTCCTCGTTTATGAAGACTATTGTGCGCGCACCCAACATACCCAAAGTTGCCTTTAGGGTACAGTTAACACATGGTTTAGATACCGTAGAAAGTATTTTGGCTTATGCAGAAAAGGAAGCCATCACTTATATCTGTATTAGCACGCGCGGTGCTGGTATGATCAAAAAACTTTTCGGGACCAATACCAGCGACCTGATCAGGCGTTCCGACCTACCGGTGATAGCTGTACCTAAAACCTGGCGGTTAAAACCTATAAAAAAAGTACTGTATGCAGCCGATTTTAAAGGGTACACCCGCGAGCTTAGGAAAGTGATTGCTTTTGCCGGCCCGATAAACGCCCGGGTAGATATGCTCCATCTCATCCGGAATGACGAACACATCCATGAAATTACATTGGGAAAAGAGTTTAATCATAAAGTGCATGTTGAATACAAAAAGATCAATATTGAAAATACGGTGGTAGAGGGCATTGACGAAGTGGTCAAAGATCAGAAGCCATCAGTAGTGGTTTTCTTTACCCATCAAAACCGATCATTGATAGATAGGATACTATTCCCGGGGAATGCTGAAGAATACTGCTTTTATGGTAAAGTTCCGTTACTAACATTTCAAAAAGCAGATTGAAAACTCACAATTCGGTTCTATTAAAAACTTTACACTAAATTAAAAGTGATGAAAAAGATAAGCGCAGTATTAGACGGATTAAAATTTTCGGAAGCAACGATGAAGTATGCCATCCGTATGGCGGCAGACACAAACGCGCTGCTTACAGGTGTTTTCCCGGAAAGTTATTTATACCACAGCTTTCATCTTTTTGATATGGTTGGCAACCAGGGCATCTCCAAGGTAAAACTAAAACACTTGTTGGAAAAAGATCAGGCAACCCGCCATAACGCCATTGCAATTTTTAAAGAACAGTGCAAAAGGATGGAAGTTGATTGTGTTATTCACAACGATAAAACATTTCCGCTTGAAGACCTGATCAAAGAAAGTATTTACAGCGATCTGTTAATGATTGGTGCCCATGAAACAATGAACAATATCAATGAGGCAGCCCCTACCACGTTTATTGATAACTTGCTTTCCCAAACGCAGTGCCCGGTGATGGTGGTGCCATCTAAATACCAGGATATACAAAAAGTGGTATTACTTTATGATGGCAGTCCTTCTTCCGTTTTTGCTGTCAAGATGTTTAATTATTTACTTCCGTTGCTTCGGGATCTTGAAACAGAGGTGATTTATGTTTCGGGTGAAGATAATCCTAAGGATTTACCCGAAAATAAACTGATACGCGAGTTTATACGCTGCCACTGCCCCCTGGCAAAATATATCATTCTATCGGGCGACCCTGATGAACAAATTGTTGCCTATCTCAAAAATGAAAAACTAAATCCCCTGGTGGTGCTTGGGGCTTACCAGCGTGGCGTTGTTTCCAGGTGGTTTAGGAGCAGTATGGCAGATAAACTTATCTCACAGCTGGCTGTGCCACTATTTATTACGCATTACAGATAGGCTGCATGGTAGCCGTTAAAGTTAACAAACAGCAATTTAAAAAAGCATATGAACGAGCAAACAAACCCTCTGGAGATATTTGAAAAGGAGGCCCCGGAAGTGGCCAGAGCATTTGATCAACTAATTGATGCTTTAAAACAAACTACCGGCCTGGATCCAAAAACAAAACAACTGGTTTATATCGGGATTAAGTCGGCCCTGGGTGATTCGAAAGCGATATCTTATCATGTTGTTATGGCCAAAACCCTTGGCGCTACCCGAGAAGAGATCAGAGACACTATACTAATCGCGCTAACTGTTTGCGGATTGAATGGGGTAGCTAACTGTCTGCCGGCGGCATTAGCTGCTTTTGATCAGGTTTAAAGGAATAATTTGCAAAAAGGAAACTTAAGGCCGTGAGGCGCCTTGCTGCGTTGAGCCTTTCGCTTGGTTTCCTGACCGGGGGCTATTCGCTCCTGAATATCTTTCAATTTCCACCCTTGATCTGTTATTTTATAAGTTCAAATTCAAAAAGAAAAAAGTGAGCAGGCGCATTTACATGGCTGTTCCGTGTCATTCCTACAGGCTAAGCGGTTCTTAAATTTGATTAACTTTTAAAATCAATAAAATGGAAACAGTAGCTAAGGTATCACCGATAAAAACGGTAAACCCATTTAATAATCAACTTATTAAATCTTTCGAAGTAATGACGGATGAGCAAATCAATGCGAAGCTTGCTCTTGCCGATAAAGCCTTTCAAAACTGGAAAAATATGCCAAAAGCGGAGCGTGCGCAGCTCTTGCGCAGAGTAGCCCACCTGATGCGTGTACGAAAATCACAATTGGAAGAACTGGCCACACTGGAGATGGGAAAGCTGGTAAAGGAAAGCCGCGCCGAAGTGGAACTTTGTGCCAATATTTTCGATTATTATGCTGACAACGGCGAAAAGTTTTTAGCGGACAAGCCGCTTGAGACGCCGGAAGGCTCAGCCTTTCTGTGTTATGAGCCGATTGGGGTTTTACTCAGCATCCAACCCTGGAATTTCCCGTTCTACCAAATCACCCGTTCGGCAGCACCCCATCTGATGGCAGGAAATACCATGCTGCTTAAACATGCCTCCAATGTACCACAATGTGCGCAGGTCATGGAAGAAATTTTCTTGGAAGCAGGGTTTCCTGAAGGTGTTTACCAGAACTTATTTATTCCGGGAAACAAAATTGATGTTTTATTGGCAGACAAAAGGATCAAAGCGGTAACGTTTACAGGGAGTGAACCCGCTGGTTCTTCCATTGCCGCGGCGGCCGGTAAATATATAAAAAAATCTACCCTTGAACTGGGCGGCAGCGATGCCTTTGTTGTGTTGGATGATGCTGATGCAGAACAGGCTGCCGAGGCCGCTGTACGTGGCCGGATGTGGAACGCCGGACAGGTTTGCGTATCGCCTAAAAGAGTGATTGTAGAGGAAGGCATAGCCGACCTGTTTATGGAAAAAGTGAAAACTAAATTTGCTGCATTAAAAGTAGGCGACCCAATGGATGAACAAACCGATCTGGCCCCTTTAAGCAGCGAAAAAGCGGTGGAAGATGTAATTAAACAGGTTCAAAAGGCGGTTGAAGAAGGAGCAACGGTGATTGCCGGCGGGCATCGTATCGATCGTCCCGGTGCTTTTATGGAACCCACTATCCTGACCGGCATCCAACCAGGAACGGCAGCCTATCAGGAAGAGATATTTGGCCCGGTGTTTATGTTTTACAAGGTAAAAGATGAGCAGGCTGCCATTAACCTGGCTAATGCCACCGACTATGGTCTGGGCGGCAGCGTATTCAGTTCAAATAACGAAAGGGCGGTTAAGGTGGCCCGTCAGATTGAAACCGGCATGGTGTACATTAACCATGTGACCGGTATTGCACCTGAACTGCCTTTTGGCGGCACTAAACATTCTGGATATGGCCGGGAACAGTCACCGGCAGCAATCTACGAGTTTGTTAACGCCAAACTAATCAGGGTGACGACAGCTGAAAGCGCTTATTAAACCACTTCTATAAACAGATCCGTTACACGCGGATCTGTTTATATCACTATTGCTATACTTTATTAAAATCGATCTGACGTCGTTTATTTTTTATGATGGCAATACTTATCGACTTTCATTTTACTTGCCTTTCTATCAGCTTTATTGTACAGAATCAGCCGTATTACTACCGGAGTGACTTAAACAGCCCCTGGCTTGTTATTTGTAAGAAAATTTTGCAGGCACAGAAATGGACATTGATAACCAGTAATAGTTCAATTACTCATTTTTGACGGGAAGATCAACAATGGTGTGCGTTGCCTGGCTAATGCGGCTTTTGTTTTGCTGCGCGAAAATAACCTGATCATAAACGAGAGTTGGTGATGCAAAAATGCTAAAATAGCAGGCCCATCTTCGGCGGTAAGCTCATTTAATCGGGCAACCAGGTCTTTGCCATTTACTTTCCGATAGTTGAGACCTTGGTAATTGAGCAGTTCAAGCTGCTCTTTAAAGGCCTGCTCTTTAGCCGTAATCTTATCCTCACCTGGCTTGCTCACGTGGGTAATGTGTAGTTGATAGTTCATTAATTTGCCGAGCTTCATTAGGTAACGAATAGCCTTCAGGTCCGACTCGTCGAAGTTCGTGGCAAAAATTATTTTACGAATCTGATAGAGATCTGTTTTAGTGGGGACAACCAATACCGGGCGGCTGGTATTTTTGATCACTGCACTGGTATCAGCGCCGGGCAACGGATCATCAGGATGTTTGGAACGGGCGCCCATAACAACCAGTTCAATATTTTGTGCTTTGATGATTTCCGCTACTTTCATTCCAAGGTCGCAGTTCGAGGATTGGAATTGCACAGTAGGTTTGTGCCCGGCAGGCTCCAGCAGTTTTACGGCTATGGATTCCAGCCCTTCAGTTAACGATTCTAGACCCTGTACGCTGTGCTGCTTGCGCAGGGAGAAATCATCAACATCCCATCCACCCCCGCTTTCGTAGGGCAGGGTGGCATAGTCGATATAGGTATTGAATAGTAGCAGGTCGGTTTTTAGTTTGGCGCTTAGCACTAATCCGGCCTTTGCCGCGCAGGCGGCATTTTCAGAAAAATCTGTCAATGTCAAAATTGTCTTCATATATCTAAGTACCGGTATTTTCGGATTTTGATTGATGATATCTGTCAGGTCATTGGCTGATGGTCGTCATTATTCGCCAGGACCCGGTTGGGTAGCTTTGTGGCTAAAGGATTATCTAATGGAAAATGATCAAAAACTGCGCATCCTGTACAAGTTGCTTGACCATAATGCCGGTAGGTACCTATCTGCAGAAATGCAGCCAAAAAAATACCCGCCTTGGGTAGGCTGGGCCGGCTTTGCAAGCGTCCAACGGTCGCTGCTTAGCTATTTGAATATCGTTCAGCAACACTTGCAAAAGCTGACGGCCTTTTTTGAGCGCGAAAGCCTATGTGCACCTGCGTTGATCAGTTCGGCCATGCGAGCGATTATCACCTGTACTGATGAGAAACCAGACGATTGTTAGATTGGCTATTGCCGCCTGGCAACCTTGGGTGCTGTTGCTGCTTTGCTGTGTGCAGCTGAATGCGGCTGCCCAAGTATCTGCTGAAGACAGCCTGGGTAAAAAACGCTTTGGCCGTGCCGCCCTGTTATGGTCTTCAGCCCAAATTATTCCCTGGAGCTATGATCAATATATTGTAAACGCAGACTGGGCGCACATTACTTTAAAAACATTGAAGTATAATATCCGCCCGGGCAGCTGGGCCTGGGACAATGATGGCTTTACCACCAATCAGTTTGCGCATCCATCACACGGAAGCGTATTTTTTAACGCTTATCGCTCCAATGGCTATAGCTTTTGGCAATCGGTACCTGCTGCATTTGCAGGCAGCTATATATGGGAAACAGCAGGCGAAACGCAGTCTCCTTCTGTAAATGATTTTATCAATACCAGCTTTGGGGGTGTCGTGATCGGAGAAACCTTTCACCGCTTTTCTAACAGGCTTATCGATAACCGCAGTATTGGGTTTAAACGGCAAGTCAGTGAGGTGCTTGCTTTAATAATCAATCCGGCAGGTGGTTTAAACAGGTTAATGGATGGCAAATGGGGTAAAGCACCGGCTAATGCTACACACGATTCCACAAAGATATCTGCAGAGTTTGATGTGGGGATACGCAGGTTCAAAGTAAATAACCAGGATGGAAACTTTGGTTGGTACAGCCATGTAAAACTGGTTTATGGTACGCCATTTGAGAATTACAAAACGGCTTTCGGTTATATTTACCTAAACGGGGAATTTGGCAAGGATGACAGTACGCTTGTTAACGTTGTAAGCATTTACGGATCGTTGGCCGGCTGGCGGGTTGCTTTAGCCGATAGTTCCCGTCATATCGGCCTGCTAACAGCCAACTTTGATTATATTGACAATGAAGCGTTTTCCTATAGCGCAGAAAGCGTTAAATTTAATCTTTTTTCGGAGTTTCGGCTCCCAGGCAAATTTAAAGTACATACTGTATTGGGTGCAGGGCCAGTTATCTTGGCTGCGGTACCCGATCCTTATTTTTATCAAGGCAGGCCCTACGATTATTGTACGGGTATAGGCTTCAACTTCAGTGGAGAAATTAGTTTTGGCCAGCGCTTGTTTTACAGTTTAAGTTACCGGGGCGGCTGGCTTAAAACACTCAGCGGTAATTCATCCGAATATTTTTTACAAGCGGTGACCAGTGAGTTCAGGTATAAATTTGCAGGCACCTTTTCGCTATGTGCGGAACCTGGTTATTTTACGTTAAAAGGGCATTACAAAAAGGAGGCGGATATTGATAAAACGTATCCTTATTTCCGTCTGTCTGTCCGGTACAGTATCCCTCTTTGACCGGAGTGAACGGCTTATTTTTTAGATGATATTGATCATGTACAGTCTTAACACGTAGATTTTATTTTGAATTATCTTAAAAAAGTTATGAAAGCAGTAAGGTTTGATAGATATTGCGGTACAAGCTGTGCTTTATACTGCCGAGACCAGACGCGCGGTGCCGGGAAAAGGGCAGGTATTGGTAGCTGTTAAAGCAGCGGAGGGCTGATACATGCTTTTATTGATACTTATGGGCAAGAGTATGAAAAACTTTCTCTTAAAATCGGGTATATCAGTAAACCCATCGATACTATTATTAATTTTATGGCAGCTGCTTTTCCGCTTCTTCTCATTTTGGTTGCCTATCCCGGCGGGGCTGCTGCTCTACCAAAATCTTCGCAGGTATTAGCCGGTAAACTTAGTCAACCAACGGAAATTCCATTTCAAAACAGGTTTCTATCCCGGGTTTACTATAAAAACGAAACATTCCGTTCATGAGTTGTACATAGCGTTTTACTATTGCCAATCCCAGCCCGGTTCCCGGGATATTGCCTGACTCATTAACCCGGTAGAAAGCAGTAAAAAGTTTTTCATGGTCCTTTTCGGCTATTCCGGCGCCGTTGTCTTTAACGCTGATACTTACGTATCCATCGCTAATACTAGTGATGAGGCAGATCCGTGCCTGGTCGCCGGCGTATTTAACAGCGTTGTGCAGTAAGTTGATGAGCGCGTTTCTGATCAGTCGCTGGTCTAGCTTAACCATAGTGGCGCTACCAATTGGTTCATACTTTAACTCCTGACCGCTTTTGGCCATAATTTGGGTATCGGCTAAAATATCCCGGCATAATGCTGGCAGATCAAACCACTCATATTGTGCGCTGACTCGTCCGGCATCCAGCTTTTCGAGCGATAAGAAATCTTCCAGTATGCCTTCCAAATTATGCACAGTTTGTTTGATCTTAAGGCTATGTTTGGTTATTTTCTCTTGCTCCAGTTGGCCGGCATATTTTTCTATCAATGAAGCGGAAAGTAATATGGAGCTTAGCGGGGTGCGAAATTCATGTGAAGCCAGGGTAACAAAACTGCTTTTCAGTTGGTTTAGTTCGTGCTCCTGCTGGTAAGCACGAAACCGGGTATTAAGCTCGTTAAGTACTATATAAACTAAAAAGCCCACAATACCCAGCACAACGGCAGTGCCGCTGGCCACAATGACTCTGACGTGGCCCCCGTTATGCGGTTGCTGACTGAGTGCGTTGTATGAGAGGATCCCCAGTAAGGCAACCAACAGCACAGAAACCGCGCCACCAGTGTAGAATAACAAGCGGAAACGATATAATACGCCGTAAACCTGACGTCCGGATACCTGATAAACCCCGTAGGGCATCTGTTTCTTTTTGGCGGTTTTAGCTGCTAATTCTCTATTCCTCATATGCTTTTTTATTGCACTAATTTCGCTTTTCGTATTAGGAACGTATATGATTGCCGACAAGCCGAAGCGGGATTTTGGTCATTTCTGTCGGAACTTTTCAATGTTTTTTAATTATGATTGTTGACCATAGTCATTTCTATAAGTGTCTGCGGTCATATTTTTCGGAGACTATGCTGCTTAGTTTTGCTTGCCTATCTACCAATACTACTGTATACTGAAAGTTAAGTCAGTTTAAGAGACCGATAGCTTACAAACCGCCACTACAAAATCAAAATATGCCCGGATATGAGTATTGAAATATTAATTATAGAAGATACGGCTGATATCCGCGAGGGTGTGGTGGAAATACTAGAATTGGCCGGCCACACCGTTTATGCAGCTGCAAACGGGAAGGAAGGCGTTGAACTGGCCAAGCGCCATTTGCCGGATATTATTCTCTGCGATATCATGATGCCAGAACTAGATGGTTATGGCGTGCTCTATCTCCTGCATAACTCGCCGGAAACGGCCGCTATTCCATTTATCTTTTTGACGGCTAAGGCCGATCGCGTGGATCTGCGCAAGGCGATGGAGATGGGTGCCGACGATTACCTGACTAAACCATTCGACGATGTTGAATTGCTGAACGCGGTTGAGAGCAGGATGAAAAAAAAGCAGCAGCAAAAAGAATTTTACAGCAAGACACTCGATCAGCTAGGTCACCTGGTCTCCCACAATAATGGCCTTGCGGAACTGCAAAATATCATCCGCGAACGCAAGGTGAGGCAGTTTAAAAAGAACCAGGTTATTTATTACGAAGGAGACAAGGGAAGCGGCTTTTATATAGTGCTTAGCGGGAGGATCAAGACAAGCAAGATGGCCGAAGATGGCCGTGAACTGATCACCGGCTTGCATGCTGCTGACCGTTACCTGGGCATCGCGGCTATGTTGGCTGATGAAGCATATACCGATACAGCAACCGCGGTGGAGGACAGCCAGATCTGTATAATTCCTAAAGAGCAAATTGAGGAATTGTTAACGGATTATCCTGATGTTTCCCGACAATTTATTAAACTGCTGGCAGCTCAAATTCGCGAGAATGAGGAACATTTATTACAACTGGCTTATTACTCAGTACGGAAAAAACTGGCCAACGGTCTTTTACGTCTGCATCGCCAGGAGGAAACCACGGATAAAGTTATCCGGATATCACGAGACGATCTAGCCGCGCTGGCTGGCATGGCTACCGAAACAGTTAGCCGTACCTTATCCGACTTTAAAACGGAGGGACTTATTGATAAAGATGGTAGCTTGATTACAGTGCTCGACCTGAAACGTTTGGAAAAGATGAAAAACTAAAGTATCCGGGTGATCCCCGTCAAAGTATGACATGACAGGAGTCATTCCCTTAAACAATCGCAAAGGTTAAACTTGTATAAAATTAATATACACCATGAAAGGGATAATTATCTATCAGGGCAGGTATGGTGCAACGGAACAATACGCCCGTTGGTTAGCTGAAGCGACACGGCTGCCTATGCTCAGCTTAGATCGCGCAACACCGGCAATACTGGCCGGTTATGACATCATCATCTTAGGTAGTTCTGTGTATGTGGGAAAACTGCTTGTCGCCAAATGGCTCGACCAAAATGCCGGTTTACTTGCCCGAAAGAAAGTTTTGCTCTTTATAGTTTGTGGAACAACTGCAGATGATGCCGGTCAGCAGCAAGAACTTATCCGTAACAATCTCGGCAGGGCGCTCAGCAGGTCTATAGAGACATTTTTTTTACCAGGCAGGTGCGTTATCGCAAACCTGTCATGGAAAGACCGTATAGTACTTAAGATAGGGGCATGGCTGCAAAAGGATCCACAAAAGAAAGTTGTGATGAACCAGGGGTTTGACTATATGGATCAGAAAAACCTTACCCGCTTGATTGCTGCGGTGAAGCATTCGGTAAAGGAGGCCGCATTATGTTAGGAGAACTGAACGATAAACAGGTAGAGCATTTACTTAACAAACAGATCACCGGTCGGGTTGCCTGTACGGATCATGACCTTCCCTATATTGTGCCAGTAAATTACGTTTACAATGGCAGGGAGGTAATTAGCCATAGTATACCCGGCAAAAAGATTGATATGATGCGGAAGAACCCCCGGGTTTGTTTCCAGGTAGATGAAATTAACAGTATATTCAACTGGCAAAGCGTGGTAGCCTGGGGCCGTTTTGAAGAGATTACCGATATGGCAGAAAAGGAGCAAGCCATGATGGCGCTTACCCATCGGCTTATGCCTTTTGCCGAGCAACCGCCAGATCATGCTTCGCATGGCCTGGCAACACAAGAAGCGGATATTGGCACCCGGTTGGACCTTATTGTTTATAAGATAGTACTGGTGAATAAAACCGGGCGCTTTGAGCACCGTTAGGGGCGCTGTTTGAGCCATTTATGTTCATGATATGGTTTCCGCCGCGATTGGTAAGACTGGTGCGTACATTCAATAGAAATTATCGAACCGGATAAAAGCCAAAAACAACTTGTAAACTGTCTAAAACCCGCCCATAACCAAAACTGCGGCGCCCTTAATTTGTCCCGACCTGAATTTGCTGATCGCTTCGTTAGCCTCATGCAGTTGGAAAAGTTCGGTCTGTGTTTGTATGGCTATATTTCTCAGCAACAAAAAGAAATCGATCCCGTCCTGACGGGTAAGGTTGGCTACTGACTTTAGCGACCGTTCACCCCATAACAGATCATAAGAAAATGCGGGTATTTCACTCATGTGAATACCGCCGCAAATTACCTGCCCTCCCTTGCCTACATCATTTAAAGCCTTGGGGATCAGTTCTCCGGCTGCCGCGAAAATAATGGCCGCATCCAGCACTTCCGGCGGGCTGTCTGAACTCCCGCCGGCCCAGCAGGCGCCCATCTTCCGAGCGAACTCCTGGCCGCTGGTATCCCCGTCCTTAGTAAAAGCAAATACTTTTTTACCCTGAGTTGTGGCGATCTGGATCAGAATATGTGCCGCTACCCCAAAACCATATAAACCGATATTTTGAGAAGCGGGGGCAATCATACAATAGGAACGGAAACCGATAAGGCCTGCACAAAGTAAAGGCGCTGATGCGGGTTGATGTTGATTTTCATTAAGTATAAAGCAAAAGCGGGCATCTGCCACTGTATATTCAGCATATCCGCCATCGATTGTATAACCGGTAAATAAAGGATTATCGCAAAGATTCTCCTTGCCTTCCACGCAGAATTTGCAGCAACCGCAGGTTTGGCCCAGCCAGGGTATGCCCACCAGCTGACCGGGGTTCAGGCCTTTTACCGCGCTGCCTGTTTTAACTATTGTACCCACTATCTCGTGACCAAGTATCAGCGGCAGTTTAGGCCGGGCCAGTTCACCATCCAGGATATGCAGGTCGGTACGGCAAATGCCGCAGGCCAGTATTTTGATTAGTACCTGCCGGTCATCAGGTTGTGGGATCGGTACCTGTTTGTAAACCAATCGCCCACCCGCCTTTTCCAGTATCATGGCTTGCATTTGATCAGGAAATTTCATGGGTTCTGTTTTACCACGATTTGCAAATTTAAACGGAAGGCGCTAAATGTCTTTTTCATGTTGTGTAATTTGGTTAGCAGATCGCAAAATCATGGCTGACCGGAAATTCATTCCCGGGCTTATGTTCTGTTAATCTTTAGCGGTCACCTAATAAGCTGTCCAGCCACCATCAGCTGTTAATACTGCGCCATTTATAAAACCCGATTTTTCGGAAGCAAGGAACAATGCAAGCTCTGCAATGGCTTCAGGGTTTGCAGGTGGCGGGGCATTTCCTGTTCCCGCGCTCATTCTTTCAAAACCAAAAGGACTGGGCTCCATGCCATAAACAATATTGGTATTAACGCCGCCAGGCGCTATAGCATTGCAGCGGATATTTTTTTCGGCGTACTGGTATCCGATATTTTTGGTTAAGCCAACGAGCGCATGTTTGGATGCGGTGTAAGCAGCACCCGCGCGACCGCCGAAAAGCCCACCGATAGATGCGATATTGATGATCGTCCCGAAACCTTTTTCAAGGAAAAGCGGTATAGCTTCACGGCAGGTAAAGAAAGGGCCGTTAAGATTAGTACCAATCACTTTTTCCCATAACTCATCACTCACTTCCGCAACGGGTGTAAAATTGTCCATTACCCCGGCATTATTGATCAGGATATCCAGGGTTTGGTAGGCGTTGAGTGCATATTGCATCACCAGGCGTACATCTGCATTGCTGGCAATATCTGCTGCAATGCAGCATGCCGTTCCTCCTTTTGCGGTAATCTCAGACGTAACCGCTTCGATGTTGGATTGATGGATATCGGTTAGTACAACTTTTGCACCCTGTTCGGCAAACAACTCGGCGATTGCTTTCCCGATTCCCGACCCGGCTCCTGTTACCAGTGCTACCTTTTGTGTTAATAGGTTCATAAACGGTTTACATTAATTATCTAACAAACATGCTTTATAATGGCGCTATAAAGAATGATGCCGGATACTAAAATTTATGATGAACAACACACAATAAACCTTGAATCATCCCTGAGGGATGACGGCCATCATTCCTTAAATATTTCTATACCCACACCTTTACGCATATGAAATTACAGCGGTTAAATAGGGGATTGGTCAGACGGGGGCTGGCTTTCGCCGGGTTGGTTATGCTGTTAGCCTTGCCTGGTGCTTACGGGCAGGCGGGCAAGCGGCTTACTATCACAGCGGCTTACCAACAGGCAAGACAAAATTATCCGCTTATACGGCAGCGTGATCTGATCGCGCGGTCTGGTTCTTACTCTGTTATCAACGCATCCAGAGGGTATTTGCCGGTGCTATCTATCAACGGGCAGGCTACTTACCAGTCAACCGTCACCAGTTTTCCTTTCAGCATTCCCATACCGGGTTTTACCCTTCTGAAATACAGTCGTGACCAATATAAAATAAACGTACAGGTTGACCAGGTGATCTATGACGGGGGCCTGATCAGTAATCAGCGCCAAACTGCCCGGGCGACCGAGGCTGAACAGCAACAAAGCCTGGAAGTAAGCCTGTATACCCTATATGACCGGGTGAACCAGTTATATTTTGGTGTGCTGTTGATTACGGAACAACTACGCCAGAATGACCTGTTAAAAATGGATATTCAAAATGGAATAGACAAGGCAAAGGCGCTGGTAGCGGGCGGGATCGCTTACAGGAGCAGCGTGGATGAATTAACTGCCCAGCTTTTGCAGGCAGAACAGGCACGCATCGATCTCAGCGCGGAGCGAAAAGCTTACCTCGGAATGTTGGGTTTGCTGATCGGTGTTCCGGTAGATGAAAATACTATTTTAGAAAAACCGGCTTCACCCATGCTTTCCGTTGAAATTAGCCGGCCTGAGATTCAGCTTTACGAGGATCAGAAAAAGATGGATGACCTACAGGTGGGGTTGCTAAAGGCACAACTGCGGCCAAGGCTGGGATTATTCGCGCAGGAAGGCTATGGCCGCCCCGGGCTAAACCCCCTAAGCAATGCCTTTGCGTGGTACTACATCGGTGGGGTGAAATTAAGCTGGAACCTTGGCGGCTGGTACACCTTTAAAAATCAAAAGGAGCTTTTAATGATTCATCAAAAGACGCTGGATATCCAGAAAGAAACTTTTCTTTTTAATACGGAAATTACCCGGAAGCAACAGCTGGCAGACATTGAAAAGTACAGGGAACTTTTTAAAAATGATCAGTCCATTATTGCACTGCGAGAGTCGGTCAAAAAAGCCGCTGCCGCGCAACTGGAGAACGGCATACTCAGCGCACATGATTACATCAGCCAGGTAAATGCTGAGGATCAGGCACGCCAAAATCTTATCCTGCACCAAATACAACTTTTACAAGAAGCATATAATTATCAAAATACTACCGGAAATCTTCAAAAACAAGCCAACCCATAATGAAAACGCCGCTATATCTATATGCCATCATCTTTTTAACCGCCGGTTTTGCCGGATGCCATTTAAAGGACCAGTTATCGGATGCATCCGGAACCTTTGAAGTAGATGAGGTTATCGTTTCTGCAGAAGTACCCGGAAAGATCCTTGCCCTAAATATTGATGAAGGAGATGTTTTGAAAAAAGATAGTGTTGTAGGTTTTATTGATGCTGTTCCGCTCGAACTACAGAAGGCGCAGGTGGAGGCTACGATGCGTTCATTACATAAAAAAACTATGGATGTAAGGCCCCAGGTACAATTACTTAAAGATCAGTTGGCCATATTGAATACACAATTGGCAAACGCATTAAAGGAAAAGCTTCGTACGGAAAAACTGATCAAAGCCGATGCAGCTACCACCAAGCAATTGGATGATTGGAATACTCAGATCGAAGTGATCCAAAGGCAGATAACCGTTAACCGGCAACAAATAAAAGTTCAACAATCCACAACAGGCACTCAAAATAGTACCGTATTAAGTGAATACCAACCGTTGCGCCGATCAGTTGCCCAAATTGACGACCAGTTAAAGCGTACGCATATTACTAACCCTGTAAATGGAACGGTGCTAACCAAGTATGCAATGTCGGGAGAGATAACCACCGCCGGGAAAGCTTTGTATAAAATTGCTGACCTTTCCATCGTTACCTTACGTGCCTACATCACCAGTGACCAGTTGGCGCAGATTAAATTAAACCAGCGGGTGCATGTAATGGTCGACAACGGTTCTGCCGCCTACAGAAATTATACCGGGTTGATCAGCTGGATATCGGATAAAGCGGAGTTTACGCCCAAAACGATCCAGACCAAAGACGAACGGGCCAACCTGGTTTATGCGGTCAAGATCCGTGTTAAAAATGATGGATACCTCAAGATCGGCATGTATGGCGAGGTGAAATTTGACGACAAATGAAAACGGTAACGGTAGAGCATATCGTTAAAACCTATCCGGCAGAGCATGGCACGGTTGAAGCTTTAAAAGGCATCTCTTTTGAGATAGACCAGGGCGAAGTGTTCGGGCTGATTGGCCCGGATGGCGCCGGCAAAACATCTCTTTTCCGGATACTCACCACTTTGCTGTTGGCCGATAGCGGCAGCGCTACGGTAGATGGTTTCGATGTGGTAAAGGATTATAAATCTATTCGTAACCGCATTGGCTATATGCCGGGGAAATTTTCCTTATACCAGGACCTGTCCGTACAGGAGAACCTGGAATTCTTCGCCACCATATTTAATACCAGTATCCGGCAAAACTACGGGCTTATTAAAGAAATAGATGAGCAGATAGAGCCGTTTAAAACACGTAAGGCCGGGCAATTATCCGGCGGGATGAAGCAAAAACTGGCGCTTTGCTGCGCCTTGATCCATAAGCCAACGGTACTGTTTCTGGATGAGCCTACAACCGGCGTGGACGCGGTATCCCGCAGAGAATTTTGGGAAATGCTTCACCGGCTAAAAGTACAGGGGATCACCATATTGGTATCAACACCTTATATGGACGAAGCCAGCCTTTGCGACCGGGTGGCGCTCATCCAAAAGGGGGAATTACTATCGGTCAATACACCTAAAGGCATTATTAGTGAGTTTAAAAAACCTTTATGGTCTGTAAGTGCAGATGATATGTTTGGTTTGATGAAGGCAATCAAAAAAGATCCTGGCGTTGAAAGCTGTTACCCATTTGGGCAGGTACACCATGTAGTATTCAAAACGGAAGAGAACAGTGAGGCGCGGCTGCAACAAATTGCGGTGCAAAACAACTACAATAAAGTAGCGATAAAAGTTATTGAACCCAATATAGAGGATTGTTTTATGGCATTAATGCAGGACTGATGGAAAAGGAGAACGTGATTGTAACCCATGAACTAACCAAGCGTTTCGGGGATTTTACGGCGGTGGACAATGTGAGTTTTGCCGTGCAAAAGGGCGAGATATTCGGGTTTATCGGCGCTAACGGCGCAGGCAAGACCACGGCTATGCGGATGCTATGCGGCTTATCCCTGCCAAGTTCCGGCACCGCTACGGTCGCCGGCTTTGATGTGTATAAACAAAACGAACAAATCAAAAAGCATATTGGCTATATGAGCCAGAAATTTTCCCTTTATGAAGACCTCACCATTCGCGAGAATATCCGCTTTTATGCGGGTATCTATGGCCTGCGGGACGAACGTATCAGGGAAAAGACTGACCTGCTGTTACAGCAGTTGCATATGAAAGGGGCGGAGGGAACGCTTGTGCGTGCCCTTCCCCTGGGCTGGAAACAAAAGCTGGCGTTCTCTATCGCCATTGTACATGACCCTGCCATTGTTTTTTTGGATGAACCGACCGGCGGTGTTGATCCGATTACCCGGAGGGAATTCTGGAGCCTGATCTACGAAGCTGCGGGCAGGGGAATCACCATTTTTGTTACTACGCATTATATGGACGAGGCTGAATATTGCAACAGGGTATCTATCATGGTAGATGGCAGGATAGATGCGTTGGACTCGCCGGCCAACCTGATGCAGCAATATGCTTCGGCATCGATGGACGGTGTGTTTTTACAATTGGCCAGGAAAGCAAAGCGATCCGGAGATTAATAATATTAGATATGAAACAGTTTTTGATTTTTGTGAAAAAGGAATGGCTCCACATCTGGCGCGACCGCAGGACACTGTTCATTCTGGTGTTTATGCCTATCATACAAATAATACTTTATGGTTTTGCGCTGACCAATGAAGTAAAGAATGCTAAAATTGCCGTGTTTGATCAATCGCGGGATGAAGCGACCCGGGCGATATCAACCAAAATAGCGGCCAGCTGGTATTTTAACCTAGTTGAAAATTTATATTCCTACCAGGATATCGAAGCCACTTTTCGTAAAGGCCAGATCAGGATGGCTATAGTGTTTCCGCAGGGCTTTCGCTACGATCTGTTACATAGCAACCATGCCCAGATACAACTTATTGCCGATGCTTCTGACCCCAATACGGCCAACACGCTTACTAACTACGCTTCAGCAATTATTAATGATTACCAGCAAACGCTCAGGCCAACCGAATCCTTACCCTATGCCATTAATACTCAGGTACGTATGTTGTATAATCCGGAACTGAAAGGTGCTTACAATTTTGTTCCGGGTGTTATGGCACTGGTGCTTATGCTGGTTTGCGCAATGATGACCTCGATCGCTATTGTCAAAGAAAAGGAGATGGGTACAATGGAAGTGATCCTGGTATCGCCTTTAAAACCATTCCGTATTATCATTGCCAAGACCATTCCATACCTGCTGGTTTCAATGGTGAATATTGCCAGTATTCTATTGCTCAGTGTTTATGCGCTTAAGGTGCCTATAGCAGGTAATCTGGGTTTACTGATCGCCGAGAGTGTTTTATTTACCATCACCTCGCTTTCCGTGGGGATATTGATATCCAATACCGCAAAAACGCAACAAACGGCCATGTTTACCTCCATGATGAGTTTGTTCCTCCCTACGTTGTTGTTCAGTGGTTTTATGTTCCCTATAGAAAATATGCCGGTTCCATTGCAGGTAATATCAAATGTGGTGCCGGCCAAATGGTATTTTATTATCGTGAAAGACGTCATGATCAAAGGTTTGGGATTTACCGCAGTATGGCGCGAAACATTGATCCTGGTAGCTATGACCGCTGCCTTGCTGGGCTTTAGTATTTACAAATTTAAGATAAGGCTGGCATGAGAATGTTGAAGATTTTATTATGGAAGGAATTGCTCCAGATATACCGCGACCCGGCCATTATCAGGATATTATTTATCATGCCGATGATCCAGTTATTGATTCTGCCGTTGGCCGCTGATTACGAGATCAAGAACATTAATCTTGGCGTGGTAGACCATGACCACAGTGAATATTCGCGTCAATTGGTAAATAAGATCGTTTCATCTGGCTATTTCAGGCTTAGGGATTATAGCGCCACCTTTCCGCAAGGGCTAAAGGCTATTGAATCGGGCCGGACGGACCTGATCCTGGAGATACCAACCCATTTTGAAAGGGATATTATCAAAGACAACCGGTCTTCGCTTTTTGTTGCCGTAGATGCTGTTAACGGGGTGAAGGCGGGGCTTGGCGGGGCTTACCTACAGGGTATTATACAGAATTATAACCATGATATTCGTACGCAGTGGATACAGGCTCAGCGCTTTGACCCACAGCCGACGATAGAAATCGCTTCTGCCGACTGGTATAACCCTCATATGAACTATCGTGTTTTTATGGTCCCTGGTATTTTAGTGATGCTGGTAACCATGATCGGTTCATCCTTTGCGGCTAATAATATTGTTAGGGAAAAAGAAATGGGTACTATTGAGCAGATCAATGTGAGCCCGATCAAAAAGATGCAGTTTATTTTGGGTAAGCTCATCCCGTTCTGGCTGCTGGCGCTACTGGTGTTAACGATAGGACTGCTGATAGCCCGGTTGGTTTATGGTATTGTGCCGCTGGGCAATTACAGTACCATTTATGTTTTTGCCACTATTTACCTGCTGGCCATACTGGGGTTGGGGTTACTCTTATCCACTTATGCGCAAACCCAGCAGCAATCTATGTTGGTTTCCTTTTTTGTTACTATGATATTTAACCTGCTTAGCGGTTTGTACACGCCAATTGAAAGTATGCCCGCCTGGGCGCAGTTGATCACAAGGTTTAACCCTGTTTCCTATTTTATTGAAGTAATGCGTATGGTTATGCTGAAGGGAAGCGGGCTTGCCGACATCAGATACCAGATTTTGGCGTTGATTGGTTTTGCCGTCTTTTTTAACGGGTGGGCAATCCTGAATTACCGGAAAAGATCCGGATGACCCTTATGGTTTTGCATTTGTTTGTTTTTGCTTGGCTTTTTCCTGGTTTTTAAAATAGCCCCTGAAAAGGAAATTATGTTTAAGCGCTTCCATATTCTGGTTAAATCCGTCTGTTCCTTTCTGAAGGTTATCCATGGTTGCTTTAAGGTTTTGGGCAAAAGTTGTATCGCGCAAAAGAACCTGGAGTGATCCGTTGCCCTGATTCAAATGCTCATCCAGAGTGCGCACCAGATTATTCAGTTGCACCGTTAAATGATCCGCGTTATCGCTTGCGTTCCTGATCTTTAGAACCGCGGTTTGGAGGTTGCCGGCCATAGCGGTATCAGAAAGCAGTACACCTGCGCTGCCTTTGCCTTTTTTAAGCCCGGCCACAAGGCCGTTAAGCCCCGTTGTTATTTCGGTGGCATTAGCGGTTGCTTTATTAATATGTTGTAATGAGGACTTCAGGCTGGTGCCTATATCTTTATCGTTCAACAACTCCATCAGGGTGCTGCCGTTAATTTTGAGTACTGTTCCTTTTATCGCATCAGATATTATGGCAATGTTGTTATTGGTTTTAGACAGGGTTTGCAGCATCTCATCTGTATTAACTATTTTTTGAGCGGCCAGCAGATCGCCTTCAGCTACTGCCGGGCTCGCTGCTCTCGAAGGAAGGATATTAACAATTTTATTCCCCATTAAACCTTCGGTACCAATAGCGGCTATAGCATTTTTATGGATGTAAGAGCGTACCTTGTTATCAATTAGTAAGGTCACCTCAATTGTGGTGTCATTGATCATCTCGATTGTTTTTACGGTACCGGCCTGTATCCCTGAAAACAAAACATTATTGCCTTCCGAAAGTCCGTTTAGGTTTGCAAAGCGGGCCTTTATCTTAAAATCGCTTCCAAATAGGTTATGATTTTTGCCTATCATATAGAAGGAAAGTATCAGTACAAACAATCCTGTAAGTACGAATACGCCAAGCCTTATATTATTTTCTCCTTGGTTTGCCATATTATTTATTCAAAAAACTGTTTAATATTTTTATCTGCTGATTGTTCAAATTCTTCGTATTTACCCTGTGCATAGCATTTTCCATCTAATAATAAGGCAACCCGGTCTGCGGTGTTTTTAACACAATTCATATCGTGTGTAATAATGATAGAGGAGGTATGATACTTCTTTTGGAGTTTTAATATCAGGTTGTCTATTTCTCTTGCAGTAACGGGGTCAAGCCCGGTTGTTGGTTCGTCATATAAAATCACATCCGGCTTTAATATCATAGTCCGGGCAAGGGCTACGCGTTTAAGCATGCCGCCTGATAGCTCTTCGGGCATCATATCTACCGTATGAGCCAGGCTTACATTTTCTAAAGCTTCTATCACCAGGGCATCCACTTCTTTTTGCGAAAAATCGATCCAATGCCTTCGTAGCGGAAACTCCAGGTTCTCGCGAACGGTCATCGAATCATATAAGGCGTTTCCCTGAAACAGGAAACCTATTTTTGCCCTGATCTTGTCCAGCTCATCATGGTCTAATTCAGGTGTGTTTTTGCCAAAAACCTCTATACGTCCGCTATCGGGCTTTAAAAGCCCAATAATACATTTTATCAATACCGACTTTCCTGATCCTGATTTACCCAAAACCACCACATTTTCTTCCTTTTGAACAGTCAGGCTAAAGTCCTTCAACACCACATTAGTCCCGAATTTTTTATAAAGGTGTTCGATGATAATGACCGGAGTTTTGTTTTTTTCATCGGCTGTTGTAAAATGCTTTTCTGTTTTCATCGGGGGGCTAATTTAAACCAAGCAGGTCTGTTAACTGAACAGCCAACAGGTCGATGATAAAGATCAATACCGACGATAGCACTACGGCTGAATTGGCAGAACTGCCGACCCCGCGTGTGCCCTTGCTGGAATTATAACCTTTATAACAGCCGATGACGCCTACGGCAAAACCAAAGAAAAATGTTTTAAAAAAGGCTGGTGAAACATCGCCGAAACTAAGGCTATGGAATACCTGGGTAAAAAACAATTTAAAGCTGGTTACTGATTTGATATTGACGCCGAGGTAAGCGCCAAACAATGAGATCGCGTCGCCCATAACGGTTAAAACAGGCAACATTAGCGTAGTAGCCAACACTCTTGTTGCAACCAGGTATTTAAACGGGTTGGTGCCGCTTACTTCCATGGCGTCAATCTGTTCGGTTACTTTCATAGAACCAAGTTCAGCACCAATACTACTGGCAATCTTCCCTGCGAATATCAATGCAGTAATAACTGGTCCAATCTCCCGTACAATGGCAATACCTACCATCACCGGCAACTGAGACTCTACTCCGTAGTCAACCAGCGAGGGCCGCAGCTGCATGGTTAGTACCAAGCCCATAATAAAGCCCGTGAGGGCGATCAGGGGTAGTGATTTGTAACCGATGATATAGCACTGGCTCAATAATTCACGAATCTCGAACCTGGGTTTGAGCCCGGTTGAGAAAAAGCGGCCTGTAAACCGGGCGATATTACCGGTTTCTCCAAAAAAAACCTTAATGTTTGTTGTTATGGCCATGCTAATATGGATAGGGTTTTTAACCTGTTATTTTATTGAATACTATTCGATCCTGTAAAGATAATTGGGTGGGTAGGGGGATTTAATGACGCCGCTCATCTAAATTGTTGATGAAGGTCAGGTAGAGTAGTATATAGTGATAATAAGGAATAGCACTAATCTTAATTATTAGCAATTCATTGTTTGCTCTGCTTTAAGTTATTGTTTTAAATTTTTTTGTGGTGCGCTTTAAGCTACGTAGCTTAAATGACATATAAACACGGAAAACGCCCGCTGCAACAAAAGCACACCCACTGATCAGGAATATATTTTCAATACCGATGACGGGGCAGAGTAATAGGAACAGAGCCATAAGCACTACAGCCAGCGCTGTAAATAACAAGCGCAGCCAGCTTCCAAACTTATACGACCGGATGTGAAAGGCATCTCCAATTGCCATTAACCCCTTATAAAGCGTCCATAACCCAATCACAACAGGTAAAAGGAGAATGGTGATTAGGGTATTGTTAAATAAAAAAGTACCTACTACAATATCGGCAATACCAGCTAAAAGCCACCATATCCAGCGCCTGGTATGGCGATTGAGCAAGCCGAAAAGGATATCCACCAGGCCTGTTCCGATCATTCCCCATGCAAATACCCAGCTCAATGCCAGGTAGGATTGAAAAGGATCATTAATTACCCAGATACCAACTGTAATAAGCAGCATACCTGCTGCCAGTAACAACCACCAGTAGCCAGTAGTGTGGCCTATTGTTTTAAAAACTATGGTTTCCATTGGCCCGGGTTTGTTTTGTGCTGAATATGCCATTTTTTAAACATTAATTTGCTATAGAGCAGGTAGTTTCCCCGGCTGTTTTTCCTGATGCTAAAGCAAGGTTGATTTGTTTAATCCCTGCAATTAGTGCGTCGGGATTGAAGGATATACTATCAATGCCGGTTTCTACCAATAATCGGGTAAAGCTCTCAGAGTCACTTGCCGCCTGGCCGCATAAACCAACCTTTTTATGGAGCCTGTTAGCTTTTTCTATCATCATTACGATTAGCTGCTTGCTGGCTGCATTTTGTTCGTCAAACAAGTCAGCAATCAGCGCGGAGTCGCGATCGATACCCAGTGTTAACTGGGTAAGGTCGTTTGAGCCAATCGAAAATCCATCAAATATCCCGGCAAATTCTTCAGCCAGTAATACGTTACTGGGTATTTCTGCCATGACAAAAATTTGAAGGCCATTTTCCCCGCGTTTAAGGCCATAAGTTTCCATCAGATCGACTACTTTTTTCCCTTCAGCTACCGTACGGCAAAATGGGATCATCAGCTTTACATTGGTTAGGCCCATTTCATTTCTTACTACTTTCATTGCTTCGCATTCCAGCCTGAACCCATCACGGTAACGATCATTATAATACCTGGAAGCGCCTCTGAAGCCGATCATTGGGTTCTCTTCCTCCGGTTCGAAATATTTTCCGCCTATCAGGTTGGCATATTCATTTGTCTTGAAATCGCTCATCCGAACAATCACTTCTTTCGGATAAAAGGCGGCGGCTATAGTAGCCACACCTTCAGCCAGTTTATCTATAAAATATTGTTCCTTTTTTAGGTAGGAGCGTGTGAGGTTTTCTATCCTGATCCGATCCATTTCATCTGTAACATCCCGGAATTTAACCAGGGCCATGGGGTGGATCCGAACATAGTTATTGATGATAAACTCCAGTCGCATTAAACCAACGCCGTTATTAGGAAAGAAAGAGAGTTGAAATGCTTTTTCAGGCTCGCCGATGATTAGCTGTGCTTTAACGGTTTCAGGTAAATGGATGTGGCTTACATCTGTAACCGTTTCTTTCCAGTTTAACTTTCCGCGATACACATAGCCGTTTTTACCCTCAGCACAACTGATGGTAATTTGTTCTCCTTCTTTGATTGATGAGGTGGCTTTTTCGGTACCTACAATGGCCACCACGCCCAGTTCGCGGGCAATGATCGCGGCATGGCTGGTTCTTCCACCTTTATTGGTTACAATACCCGCAACCTTTTTCAAAATCGGATCCCAGTCCGGGCTGGTCATATCGGTAACCAGTATATCGCCTTCATTCAGCCTGTCTGCCTGTTCCGGAGAACTTAACAGCCGGGCAATTCCTGTAGTGATCATGCTGCCAATCGCTTCGCCGGTTGTAATTACCTGACCTTTTTCGACGATTGCACATGTTTTTACAAATATCTTTTTTTCCTGGCTGTGCACTGTTTCGGGCCGGGCCTGTGTGATATATAGCTGGTGGTCGTTCCCGTCTTTGGCCCATTCAAAATCCATTGGTTTGCCATAATGCTCTTCAATGATCAATGCCCAATTGGCTAATTGTTCAATCTCTTTATCACTCAAAACAAATTTTTCCCGAAGTTCCCAGGGGGTGTCTTTATTTACAGTAGGGTGCATCTTGTCAGCTGCATCACCATAAATCATCGTTTTACTTTTGCTGCCCAGATTTTTTTGGACGATTGATCTTAATTTCTTTTTTAAGGAGGGTTTAAATACCAGGAATTCATCGGGTGTTACAGTGCCCTGAACAATATTTTCCCCCAATCCCCAAACACCGGCAATATGTACTATATCCCGAAAGCCGGATTCCGGTTCAAGGGTAAAGCCTACGCCCGAGCAGCCGATATCTGAACGCACCATTCGCTGGACGCCTACGGACAGGAAAACCTTATTGTGGTCAAACCCCATATCTTCGCGGTATTTGATTGCCCTATCGGTGTATAGCGAGGCAAAACATTGTTTGACCGCGAAAACAAGCGCCTCATGGCCTTTAATATTCAGATAAGACTCATGCTGCCCCGCAAAACTTGCGCCGGGCAAGTCTTCGGCTGTAGCGCTGCTCCGCACGGCAACCTCTTGTTCCGATCGGTCAAAAAGATAATCGTAGGCATCAATAATGGCCATTTGTAAGTCGACTGGCATTACACCATCCATAATCAGTTTTCTTGCTTTAGCGCCTGTCTTGGCCAGGTTTGAGAATTTTTCCCTATCCAGCCCGCCCATCAATTTTCTTAATGATACATCCAGCCCGTTGAGGCGGGTAAAATACCGAAAGCCGCTTACGGTGATAGAAAACCCGTCGGGTATGCCGATCCCTTTACCGGCAAGACAAGTAAACATTTCACCTAAAGAGGCGTTTTTACCGCCTACTTCAGCAATGTCGCTGATACCGGTTTCGCTGAATTTTTTTATGAAATTTTCCATTATTGATCGTTTATAGGTTATCCGCCTTGCGGGCCGGCAGCTCGGCGCTGTGTTAGTCTACCTTTATTTGTTTTTTAGAACTGGTGTTTTTGCCTGATTTTTTAAGCTCAAGCTCAAGCAGGCCGTTCTGATAATTGGCACTGATATGATCTTCTTCCACATTGTCAGGTAATTTAAAACTGCGGGTAAAAGAAGAGCATGAAAATTCCCGGCGGGTATAATTTTCTTTTTCTTCTTTCTCTTCCTTGCTGGTTTCGGCGCTTATAGTGAGCATACCATCTTCAGTGGTAATATTAAAATCGTTCTTTTTAAAGCCGGGAACAGCTACTTCCAGTTTGTAGTGGTTTTTTGTTTCACGGATATTTACCGCCGGCAGCAATTCGCCGTTCACAGAAAGTTTATCAAAAAAGCGGTCTTTGTTCCGAAAGTCTTCCATCATTGATCTTAAAGACGGAGTGTGATGAGATTTAACTAAAGTTGCCATAGCTTAATTTTATTGGTTAATGAATAATTCAAATCTCGGTACAATGACACAACAGGGTTATGATCCTCATCACTGGTGATAGTGATACTGGTCAGTTAGTCTGACACCACAAGAGGTTATCTTTAAAAATATCAAACAACAAACTTATGGAAGATCTCACTGATAACCTGGTGCCAACCCCAAAGCCCGAAGATTTTAACAAAACGGCTGTTTACTTGCAATCTCTCGGCGCGGCGGGCACCGTAACAGGTTCAAAACATTTGCTGATTACCCCCGGCCTAAATATCTTGGTTGATTGCGGCTTGTTCCAGGGTGTAAAAGCCTTGCGGGAAAAGAACTGGGAAAGGCCACCGGTTAACCCGGGCGAAATTGATGCAATGATACTGACGCATGCGCATCTGGATCATTGTGGTTATATTCCTTTACTGGTAAAAAATGGTTACCGTAAAAACATTTACATGAGCCAGCCAACCCGGGATTTGACCGAATTGATATTGCGTGACTGTGCCAAACTACAGGAAGAAGATGCCGAAAAAGCCAACAGGCATGGTTATACCAGGCACCATCCTGCCGAGGCGCTTTATACAGTAAAGGATGTGGAAACAGCACTACCTTATTTTAAAGTTTCCGAAATACGTACCCTGATAAGTTTAAACGAGCAAATTAGCTTCAGTTTACATCCGAGCGGTCATATAGCCGGAGCATGCTCGGTTAAGATTAACTGTTATGGGAAAAAGATTGTTTTTTCAGGGGATATTGGCCGCCAGCATTCTGAATTACTACCGGCGCCCGAGGCTTTGCAGGATGCTGATTTTGTTGTGATGGAATCAACTTACGGCGACCGGTTGCATGCGCAAACCAACACAGGCCAGGAACTGGCGCTGGTAATTAATGATACTGTTTTTAATAAGGGCAACATATTGATTCCCTGTTTTGCCGTTGGCCGGGCACAGGAGGTTATGCACCTGATCTATCATCTGAAACAACAGAAACAAATACCGGCACGCATCCCCGAATATTTGGATAGCCCGATGGCTGCATCAGCGGGCAAGGTATTACAGCATTATCCGGAATGGTTTACTATTGACGAGAAGGAATGTGCGCGGATGTTCAGCGGAGTAACCATTAACCATGATTATAAAAACACAGAGAAAATTATCCGCCGGGGTGGCAGCAAGATCATCATGGCAGCCAGTGGTATGCTCACCGGCGGCCGGGTGCTGGAGTACCTCAAACATTATTTAGGCGATACCCGTAATACGATTCTGCTTATCGGGTTTCAGGCAGAGGGTACCCGCGGCAGGGCTCTGCTCAACCAGGGGCACGAAATCAAGATACATGGTCAATACTACCCTGTGAAGGCTCAGATCAGAGAAATAGAGGGGTTATCTGCCCATGCGGATCAGACTGAACTGCTGGGTTGGGTGGGGCAGTTTGCAAAATCGCGGCCCCGGGTATTCCTGGTGCATGGCGAACCCTGCGCCCAAGAATCCTTACGAATAAAGATACAGGATGAATTGAAGTTAAAGGTGATTTTAATGAAGGAATTTCAAAGGGAGTTTTTGTTTACTATAGGCCAATAATGACCAGAATCACTAAAATAACTGATCCGAATGCCTATGATCCAATGTATGGGAGTGTATTTTTGGGTTAACCGATGGATGGAATTTATTCCTGTTTCGGTAAATGTTCGCAGCATGGGCTTTATGCCGGTGATGGCGACATTACGGAACCGGAAACACCGGTTCCGTTTTTTATGTTCAATTAATTACTAATTGCATAATTTATATTGGCGACAGGGCCATTCATAAACAATCTACTCTGAAACAAAATTGGGAGGGAAAATGAACAGGGCTTTTTGTTGATGGGCAAGCTCTTTTTTAGCATTGGATGTGCCAAAAAGCTGTGAAAAGAAACCCTGGTGATAATGTACCATAGCCAAAATATCTGCATCCGAAGTTTTGCAAAAGCCGTTTAGACGGGTCACTACATCCTTGCCTTTAATATCGTGATAACTGATTCCGTTAAAATTTAGGCCATTTACATATCGTTTAAATACAATTTCACTTAACAGGTCGGGTTCTTTTGATTTGTATACATCAATGTGTATGATATCAATTGTAAATCCAATTGTTCGCGCCAGATCTGCCAGGTAGGTAAGTGCATTAATGTCATTTTTTTCATAGTTTGTAGCGAAAACGACTTTTTTTACCTCTTTCAGATCGGTATGTGAAGGTATAATTAGCACCGGCAGGTTCGATTTATTGATAACTTTAAGTGTTTCCTGACCTTCTAACAAGTGGTCGAACGCACTGCCTGAACTAGCCCCCATTACAACAAATGCTATATTTTTTTCATTGATTATCTCTTTTACGTTTTCGCCTAAATGGCCTTCTCCTATCATACACTGAATGTTTACCGGGCTGTCCGCTTCAAGTTCTACATCATTGTTTTTTAATGTTTCAGTTAATAGTTTAAGTCGTTTTTCTTCCTCTGAAGCATACAGGGGAGGGGAATAAGGTAAACTTGCATAATAGGGATCAATAGGCATCATTTCATAAGCGTGGTAAAGCAGCAAACCAGTATGGAGTTTTTTACTGAGCTGTACCGCATTTTTGGCGGCATGTTCGGCGTTGTCCGAAAAATCTGTAAGAACCAAAATTTGTTTCATAATGATGTTTTTAACAGTGATGTATTAAGCCTGCTTTTTATTTGATCAAATGTTGGAAGAATGTATTGATTAATAAATGATCTGTGTCAGTATTTGAAATGACCGGAGACGAAAACAGCCACTTACGATTAAAAAAATTGCCTGGTGTAAACTTGTTTAACCGAGGTTCAAGTAGTAGTAACTTTGGAGCAGTAAAAACAGCATTTAACTTATGAGCATTTTTAGTTTTTAGCAATTAAAAGTAAAAAAGCCCTGTAATATTTGATTACTGGGCTTTGTATTTTCTGCGGAAGGCTGAGGTCATCAACCTGAAATGTAACTAAAAGATCATAGAATAAAGCTGGGTTTCTAAAATGCCAGTCAAGCTCGCTCCGGGTGTTACTTCACGGATCTTGGGATAAAAAACTTTACTTCCTCGTCCACAGATGCAGCCCATCCCAAGAACTTGGCAGCTTTCAGGTCAGACAGCAATTTGATGAGTATCAGAAAAGATCATGTCTTTTGTCATTAAACAGAGTTTCCTACAATCCTATATTTATCAAAAATATCCCGTTATGGAAAATAAGGAGAATATTACTGTATTACATAATCTGCTTGATTATGATTTTTGCCGTTATCTGAGCGCGGAAATGCAGCTCAAAAACAGTATTCCGGCCTGGATCGAACATACCTCCTCATTAGAGCTCCGGCTGATTATGTCCAAATACCTAAATGTGGTTCAGCAGCATTTAAATAAAATCAGAAAATTTTTTGATGACGAGAAGATGATCCCGGTAAGCTTGGCGAATGGCCTGATGGCAAAATATATCGAGGAAACGAATGAAAAATTAATAAATACTGCTCTGTCTGAAAGAGATGCATGCATGCTTGCGGGTTTACAACACATCAACCGGTGTAAAATGAGTAAATACGGCGTAGCTGCAACTTTCGCAAACGCGTTAGCACTGGAGGCCGCTGCCATATTATTCCTGGAGCTGGAAAACAACGAGAAGGGTATAGAGTGCCGTCTATTTCAGTTAGCAAGGCCTGACATTTCATCATTTGCAGTGCTATCTCATTTGTTCGCCTAAATAAAAGATCTAATGCTGGCTTTTAAAGCTCCTCCGCGGATACGTAAGGTGCAATCGACCGGCATGGGATACCATTTAATTACTACCATTTCTGGTTTCATTTCCTATTTAATTCTCAGATAAAAATGTATGCATCATATTAGCAACCATCATTATGATTGCTGTTATACGAAGTGCCGATGCTTATCATAGCAGCATTCCTTTCTTTCCCGTTCTTTATTTGCTTTAAATAAAGACTTTTTTAAAACTAAAAATCAGACGTTCAAATTCAGAAAGACATTGTGGATGAGCTCAAATGGCAATTCTTCCTAAATGCATCATTCATTACTTTTCATGGTGCATTAATTAACCTATTCCTCGTCTTGATATTCCTTTTAAAAAATACATTGCGCGCGTGGTGTAATGATTGAAGAAGTAAGAAGGTCTCTATAAATTTGCAGACATTTATTTACCTGTATCAATTTTTCGTATCATGTTGTTTTGCCAATCCGCTACATATATATTTCCTAAAGCATCAACCGCAACATCTGCTGGTCGGTTAAACGATGCTGATGCAGCAGGGCCATTTACAAATCCCTCAACGCCGTTGCCTGCAATTGTGGTCACCTCACCCTTTGCGTTTACCTTTCGTATTTTATTGCCACCATTGTCAGCCACGTACAAATTACCTGAAGCATCTAGGCACATGCCTAGTGGATAATAAAACGATGCTGACGTGCCATTGCCATCTTTTGAACCACGTGCAGTGGAGCCGGCGAGGGTTGTAACTACGCCGTCCGGAGTAATTTTGCGGATCAGATTGGTAATTTCCTCCGATACATATACATTTCCCGCTGCGTCTACTGCCACGCCATTTGGGCTGTCAAATGAAGCCGAAGTACCCTTGCCATTTACTGTTCCGTGAACTCCGCTCCCGGCAAATGTGCTTACTGCACCATCCGGAGTTATCTTGCGAATTTTGAAATTAAGGAAATCTGTTACATAAAGATTTCCTGATAGATCTAAAGCCACATCGGTTGGTTCCCAAAATGTGGCTTCAGTACCCTTGCCATCGGCCGCCCCTGCCGCTCCGCTGCCGGCCAATGTCGTTACTACACCTGTCGGGCTCACCTTTCGTATCCTGTTGTGATCTGCAACATATAGATAACCGAGAGCATTTACAGCTATACCTGATGGGTAATAGAATTCAGCCGAAGTACCCTGGCCATCAGCCAAACCCAGAAGACCACTGCCCGCAAGCGTTGTTACAACGGCCGATGGGGTTATCTTACGTATGGTGCAATTTAGCTGATCCGATACGTATAAGTTACCTGAAGCATCGAATGCCACACTTATTGGCTTTGTAAATAAAGCCGCCACGCCTGTACCATCAGCTGCGCCCTGTTGTAAACTACCAGCAAACGTGCTTACCGTTACAACCGTAGGAGATGGCTTATGCCAATCTTTGATGCAGGCTGTCCCCACCAACAGGAAGGCCGCCCCTAAAATCAAATGTTGCTTTTTCATAGTATTGATGTTTTAAATTGACACAAAGTAAATATCTTCAAAGAATGGTGCGTATAATGCCTGAGGTTATGTTATCTGATGGTTTGATACACGCGGGGTATTGACGAAAAGGGGGAGTTTTATAATTAACTATCAGGAAGGCCGATGGGGTTTTTCAATGGTTGAAGGTTCCATTTCCAGTAGAAATAGGATTTGTTTTAAGCTTGCAATCTATTGATGCTTATAGTGTAATCTATTTACACCGCACCTATCTTTACTTTAGTTACCTTTATCCAAATGAAAACCTGTTCTTATGACCGTTGATTATAATAGTGACTATTACTACTGATCGAAGTTTTTAGCGCGAACTAAACTGATAAGCATTCAGCTTACGTCCCGGTAAATTATTTGATGTGTTTGCAAAATAAGCGTCTTAACTTTACATCAGTTTTTTATGTGCATCATAAACGTTTTGGGGGTATAGCTTTGGAGGCAAGCGCGGTGAACCCGTTTTTTTGATAACTAATTTCGCTATTTTATTTTTTTGCTATCCTTTTTGATACGCTCAACATTGGGGAATCTCTATCCTTGATCTGGTTGATACATCCTGTTTTCAACGGGTTGATAATATTCATTGAGGTTTTGGGGTATCCGCGATTTGTAGCCTAATACCTGCCGCAAATTGTTATCCAGGCTATCGCCCCAATCGTAGCCCAAAAACCTCGGGTAATCAAGCTGAGGCTTAAAAAAAGGTCGTGTAAAGGCCATAGTTAATGTTCGCCTCGGTTTGTCGGTGAGGTTTTTCCCGGTAGCATGCCATAGGTTGGAATCAAAGGCAATTATACTACCCTTCTTTACCACTGCGCGATCTGCGTTTTTAAAAAAGAAGTCATCATCGGGCCGTGCCTCATTTTTATGCGATCCGGAAAGGAAATAGGTTGCCCCGTTTTCGAGCGTAAAATCGTCAAGAATCACCATAAGCTGTATCATTACCTTGTAATCGCCGGTATAGCTCCTGATATCGCGGTGGATGTTTTGTACATAACGACCAGAATCCTTGGTGTTAATTACCGCCCCTAACGAATTTAGGATGTAATTACCTTTTAAAAAATGCTTGATTTGTTCTGCACAATATTGGTGTTGCAGGAACGGTATTGTGAATAATTCCTTTTCAACAAGATGGTGCAGTGTGCCACTCATGTTGTCGCCTATACCGTTGGATAGCTGTATTTCACGTCTTACGGGATAGGCCTTGACCAGTGAATTTAAAATCTCTTCTAAAAAATCAGGTTTAACAGCGTCTTCATAAACTATCCAACCATAGCGGCCCATAATTTCATCAAAAACTTCCAGGTCCGCATCTGCGTATTTAAATTTATTTTCCATATTTTTTTATTTGAGTGAATTTATTTTCCGGTTTGCTCCGCGCTGGCAAACGATATCGTTGTTTGTGCTTTTGGTTGCCGATATATTGGGAAATAACAAGAAGTGCAATCAGCACTGGCTGCCTGTAATGCCAATTGGTCATATCGGCCCTTATCATTTATATAACACCATATCTCATCATTAACCTGCAGGCTTGAGAAGCGTTTTTTAAAATCAAATAAGGAGTCTTGTTTACCGTTAACGCCACCGCCGAGATGAAAAATTGCTTTACCTGCTCTTCGCCCTAGTTCACTTATCTCATCAGTAATCAGTTTGCTGGGCGATTCTTTAAGATAATCGGCAGATGTAGCTGAAAGGTGGTTCCTGATGATATGCTGTGACATGAGTACGATGGCACCACATATTAGTTTGGTGCCATCATAAAGTAACAAAAGCTTGTTATCATACCCCTCCATACTTAGTAAGCTTGCAAAATATTGCTCATTAAAGTAATAACGGGATGAAGCTTTTAACCTATTCATATTTTCGTGATACATATCAGCGAAAGCTTTTATACTTTCAGCACAGCTGCACTCGCGCAGTTCATAACCAAGGGTACGCAATTTTTTGATCTGTCGAAAAAGTCGTTTATCGTAACCATCACGTTGCTTGTCAATAGGTTGTCTTAAATCTATGTATAAAGTTGTTCCATTGTTTTTAAGGCCACCAAAGGCATTTAATAGTCGACGCTGTCCGCCAAAGGGATGGAGTCTTGAAAATATACAAACCGATTTCTCCCGCGCCATAAAGCCCTCAAAGGAATCAATGAAATCTGCGATGGCGTAATCAGGAATATTTGATATATCTACATCAGATATAGGGCCGCTATAACCATAAACGGACGTCATATCAAAAAAGGAGGAGTTCTCGACAGGTCTTTTTATTACCGGTAATGCAATAAAGTAGAAATCACGCTGGTGTACAAACAAAATAGGTTCACCTTCACAATTTAAATTGTGATACTGCCAGGAATGAAATGTTTCGTAAGTAAGTGATCTGCTCACGTAATTATCCCACCTTTCCCGGTCCCGAATGGTAAAATTTTCAAAGTTCATAAACTGATTTGTAATATGGGCATATTTATTACACTAAGTGCGATGATTACTAATCCGAATCGCATATAGTAATAGTTAGCGCTAAGGAAAATAGGTGTTGATAAAATCGTTTAAGAGGAATAACTAAGAAAGATAACTCAGTGTATTGAACACTTTTTTAAACCTTTTTCTGCTGAGTTCAAATAATGCATCTCTTTTCAGGTACAGCATTAACAAGCGATATTTGAGAAAGCCGCTATATTCAAATTTTCTTATAATCATGTTAAAATCACTGATTACCATTTCCTTCCGGGTATCATCTTCAATCATACTCCAAACCCCACCTGTATGCGTGCGGTAACAGCTCATTACTTCCGGCAAAACGTATATTTTCCCTCCGGAGTAATATGTTGCCGAAAGTTTTAAAAGTTTATCTACAGCAAAGATTTGCTGATACCAGGGCATATTGAAAAATATGTTCGTTTCGGGGATATTTCGGTAAACTACACTCGCTGTTTTAGTTTCTACCTGTTTCCCAATAAGCAGGTCTTGATATGTATGCACCAGCGGCTTAGGCGAAGTATCAACATGGAGGGTAAGAGAATCAGAATCAATTACCCGTGTATAATGACAACATATAACATAGGCTAAGTTTTGTTCCAAAAAATCAACTTGTTTTTGCAGCTTTTCCGGATCTGTCCAATAGTCGTCCCCATCGCAAAGGGCAATATATTTACCTTTGCAGATATTCAGAACATTACGCATGTTTTGATGAGCGCCAACATTTTTTGGATGAGATGTCAATTTAATAATATCGGGGTGCCTGGCCTTCATTTCATTAATTATCGTCGTAGCCCCATCGGTTGAACAGTCGTCGCCAATTACGATTTCAAACTTGAAATTAGTCTTTTGCATCAAAAAGCTGTCAATCGTTTGGGTAATAAACCGCCTATGGTTGTATGTGATACAACAAATACTTACCATTACATCTTCATTCACTTTCATTTTCAAATAATTTAGTTGTTTTTATGCGCTAGCGTACCGCAACATTAATCAAAAAGATTAAGCGAATTTTAATGGGGATAAAGCGAGAAAACAGCGCTCCGCCAAATCAGTTACATGAGATGATTAATCTAATCAAGGAAAAATAAATCAAACCTGGCCAGTCCGTGTTTTCAAAGGTATCCATTAATTGTTCCATTATATGATCGCAATGGCAGTTGTTCGCAACTTGTGTCCTAGCACAGTTTTTTTTACACTATTGTATATCCATTAACTATAGTACATAATGGATTTTAGCAGTTCCCTTTCAATTATAACAGATTTTTAAATCCTATTCGTGTGTAAAAGCCATTGTGTTTTTTGCTTAATTTATCGTCATTTCTATCCGGACAGCTCGCAAGTTTCATTCATTTAAGCGGGAAAGACGTATCATAACAGTTTTCTTGGTAAGTTTCACGGCTAAAACTGATAGACCTTTCATCAACCTGACATATCGGATGACAATATTTAGCCCTAACCGATAGTGGGTTTGTAATGATCATATAACTTTTATTCATGGCATAATGCATTTCCTAATCAAGCATTCCAACAGTCGCGCAGATCCTTAAAGTCGATCCGACTGTAGTGATTTTTCAGGTAGTTATATAGCTTTTCTTTTTGATCTTCCGGGAAGATCGCCTCTTCAGTAGCTTGCAAAACAACAACCTGCGCATCTTTCAGTTCCGAAAATAGATTGGCATCTGTTTGATCACAAATACAGTGGGGCGATCGGCTGGACGAATACGCTGCCGTTGGCAAATTTTACACCGGTGGTGTTTTCGGGCGACAGATTTTCAAGAAAGATCGCCGTCAGACCAGAATGGGTTAGACGGGCCGGGTAACAGCCAAATCGATAGTTTCGGGCCTGATGTGTTCCGCGTCCAGGGCAAATAAAATATTTTTCATGATTTGCTATTGTTAACGTGTGAATGCCTCAATTGCTGACGTTCCCACAACGGCCGGCATTCGTCCCGCCGTAGCATCTTCCAGGCAGCGAACGCGAAGACCAGCGGAAAGGGAAAGGCGGCACCATAACCCAGGGGGGCGATGGCCAACAGGAAAATGATCGCTCCCAGGCAGGCTGTCTTTAGCCAAACGCCGCGATAGCCCATGCTTAATGCGATTAGCCCCTGCGCGATGGCGATGGCGCTGACCGTTACAGTGATATGCCGGCTAAACCAGCCGCTGATAAAATCATTATACCCGGCCCATGCCCAGCGGCTGTAACTTAAATACCAGTCAGGATGGTCGTGACTCGTCGTATAATTGGTCCAGGCTGCCCAGGCGAATAAAAGAAGGAAGGCCAGCCGCGCCAGGCGTGGTCTCCGGAAGGCCGCCCACAGAATCAGCAACCCGACCAGGTTGGAGAAGCCGTAGGCGACCAGTAGCAGCGGAGATTGCAGATCGTTCATCGGTCACTGCTTACATAAATTTACCTTCTTCGTTCAGTTTTACTTTCATCCGCTTATCGCCGTTCTCCAGCAGCAGTTTGAAAGTTTTATCTGCAGCTTCCTTATGGTCATAATAATGCACCTGGTAGACGTCCTGGGAAATTTGCCAGTTCGGGAACCGCTGTGTGACCGCTTCCCTTACCGCTGCGGGCAATTTGGTATTCTTGAACTTTTCCGCCGTACGCAACAATTTACCATCTGCATCATAAACCGCCAGGATCTCTCCATCCGGAATATAGAAGGAAATGTAGTAGCCATCGTATTGGTCGTCATAATACTCCGACTTTTTTACGCTATAAACCGCTGCCTGCATCTCCAACATCCTGACTGGCTGTGCCATTTCCCGGTTGTCGGCAGCATTGATATACTTGAACCGCGAGGCGACGATTTTCACTTCAGGGAGATTGATTTGCGCTGATGACGGCGTTGCAAAGCCTGCAATAAGCAAAGCCGGCAGAAGCAATGATTTTAACTTTTTCATGATTTTAATATTTAAGGGTTAATACACCAATTCCGGTTCTTCGATGGTCAGTTTGTTTTCTACCTGGTAAACGCCCGGCGCTTCCCAAGCCACATCCTCGGCATCTTCGCTTTCAGCAAGCGACCTTACTTTACCGTTTAAAATGACTTTGTTACCAATGGTGCTGACATTCACTTTGAGGGCATCAACGGTTGCATTCCGCTTGAAAGCTGCCATGATCTTTTGTTCGAGTTCGAACGGGTTCACCTTTGGTTTGATCGTGATCAGGTTTGTTACGGAACGCACACCCGAAAGATTTTGAATAGCCGTTCTGGCATTCACCCGCTGGTATTCCCATTCCAGTTCGCCTTCAAGGGTGACAATGCCGTCCTCCACTTTGATCTTGATCTTTTCTTCCGGAACGGCTGAATGCCATTTAAGGGCATTGAAAACCGCCTCAGCGATTTCCGCGTCGGTCTTCCGGTAAACTGGCGATACA